>JANQMX010000001.1 GCA_028279885.1 Rhodovibrionaceae bacterium
GCCGCGCAAACAGGCCGGACATATGGATGCAAGCGACCCGGTCAAAACCAACTTCACGCTCTGGCAAAAAGGGGGCCGTCCACATATGGACCCCGGCTCTAGGCCGGGGTGACAGTTCGTGGGGCTGTGCCGTCAGAGGCCCCTACCGTTGTCATCCCGGCCAAGGGCGTAGCCCGCGTGTCCGGGCTCGCGCAGCGAGTTGCCGAAGGCATAGCCGACCGGGCACGGCCTGTGGCACGAAGAGCCGGACCTTGCCACGCCGGCGCGCAACGAGAGCAGTCCGGAGCGGCTGAGGAATGGACCCCGGCTCAAGGCCGGGGTGACAGTTTGTGGTGCGGTGACGCCCGCTGTCCCTCTCGTAATGTCATCCTTGGGCGAGCCACGTTAGTGGCGAGTTCCGAGGGCTCGCGGAGCGAGATGCCGAAGGCACTTATCAGCTCGCGCAGAACCCGGCCGTGCCTTTGGCAACTCGCTACGCGAGCCCTCGGGACGGGCCCTCGGGTCTGCGACCCTTCCGGCCCGCCCAAGGGTGACGATTAGTGCTACTCCGCCGCGCGCCCATCGGGGAGATGCTGCCCGGCGGCAAGCTGCCCCGCAGCGAGCTGCCGGCCGACCAGGCGCGCGTAGGGGCCGCGGCGGGCGAGCAGGTCTTCGTGCCGCCCCTCCTCGATCACCCGGCCCTTGTCCATGACCAGGATGCAGTCGGCGTCGCGCACCGTTGAGAGGCGGTGGGCGATGACGATAGTGGTGCGGTGCTGCATCAGCTTGGAAAGCGCCCCATGCACCGCCCGCTCGCTCAAGGCATCGAGATGGGAGGTCGCCTCGTCGAGCACCAGGAGCGGCGCGTCCTTCAGGAAGGCGCGGGCGATGGCGACCCTTTGGCGCTGCCCGCCCGAAAGGGCCATGCCGCGCTCGCCCACCGGGGTGTCGAGCCCCTGGGGCAGCCCGGCGACGAACTCCTCCAGAGCGGCCTGACGCACGGCATCGGCCAGTTCCTCCTCGCTCGCTTCCGGCCGGGCAATGCGGATGTTGGCGCCGAGCGTGTCGTTGAAGAGGTAGGTGTCCTGCGCCACCAGGGCGACGCAGCGCCGCAGCGCATCGAGCCGATAGGCATCGAGCTTGTGCCCGGCGAGGTCGATGGCGCCCTGCTGCGGGTCCCAGAAGCGCAGCAGGAGCTGGGCGATGGTCGTCTTGCCCGCGCCGGAGGAGCCGACCAGCGCGACGCTGGCCCCGGCCGGCACCGCGAAGCTGACACCCTCAAGCGCCGGGCGCGGCTGGCCCGGATAGGTGAAGCCGACATCCTGGAAAGCGACCTCGACACCGCCTGCCCCTACACCACCGGCCGCGCTGCCGTCGCCGATCGGCACGGCCTCCAGCGGGCCGTCGGTGACCGGCACCGGCTCATGCTCCACGGCATAGAGGCGCTGGGTCGCGCCCAGGGTGTCGGCGAGCTGCTTGCCGACTTCGGCGATCTCGGAGATCGGCAGGAAGGCAGCCATGGCCATGAGGGTGAAGAGCGGCAGCAGCGCGGGATCGACCGCGCCCTGCTGCACCAGCAGCGCACCGGTCACAACGATGGCGAGGCCGCCGAAGACAGTGGCCACCTCGACCAGCGCCGACTGCGCCGAAAGCTCGCGGTGGAAGGAGAGGCGCAGGTCCTGCTGCTTCTTGACGCCCTCGAGGAACTGGGCGCGCTTGTTGCCGCTCTGCTGAAAGGCGAGGATCTCGGTCAGGCCCTGGACGCTGTCGACGGCCTGGGCGTTGAGGTCGCCCAGCGCCTCGCGGGTCTTGGCCGCCAGGCGGTCGATGCGCCGGCGCAGGAAGATCGGCGTCAGGGCGACCAGGGCCAGGAAGGGCACCAGGGCCGCGGCCAGGCGCCAGTCGAAGACGATCAGGGTGGCAAGCACCGCGCTGGGCACCAGCACGGCGACGAAGGCCGGAGCCACGGTGTGGGCGAAGAAGTACTCCACCATCTCCACGTCGTGCGTCGCCATCGAGACCAGATCGCCGGTGCGCCGCCGCACCAGGAAAGCGGGGGCGAGCGCGTCCAGCTTGGCGAAGAGCTGACGCCGGAGGTCGGCCAAGAGGCGGAAGGCCATGTCGTGGGCGATCCAGGATTCGAGCCAGTGCAACAGGCCCGCGGCGGGCGCCAGCAGCAGCAGCGCGATGAGCAATCCGTCCACCGTCTCGCCGGCCTTGAGCCCGGCCACGGCCAGGGCGGAGAGCACGCCGACCCCGATGAAGGCCACCACCCGCGCCACGCCGAGCAGGAAGGTGACCGTAAGGCGCCCCTTCCAGGGCGCGATGAAGCCGAGCAGCTGCTTGAGCACGCCGCCCCAGCCGAGACCTTCGGCGCGGATGATTGCGTCCTCGGCAGCCTCTGGCTTTTCGGGCTCGGCCGCAGCTATAGGCTCCGCAGTGCTGTCCAGGGCCGGGGTCGTCTGCAGCGCCGCCGGCAGCATCGGATCCTCCTCGTCGGCGGCTCGCTCTTCGAGCTGCTCGGCCATCAGGCGGCTGTAGACGCCGCCCTTGGCCACCAGGTCTCTGTGGCTGCCCTGCTCGACGACCTGGCCCTCGGCGATGACCAGGATGCGGTCGGAGCCGATGACGCTGGAGAGGCGGTGCGCCAGCGTCAGGGTCGTGCGGCCCTCCATCAGGCGGTCCAGCGCTTCCTGAATGACCGCCTCGTTCTCGGCGTCGACGGCGGAGAGCGCTTCGTCGAGAATGAGGATCGGCGCGTCGCGCAGCAGGGCGCGGGCGATGGCGACCCGTTGGCGCTGCCCGCCGGAAAGGCGAATGCCGCGTTCGCCGATCACGGTGCGGTAGCCTTGCGGCAGGGCCTCGATGAAGTCGTGCGCGTTGGCGGCGCGGGCGGCCGCCTCCAAGTCCTCCTGGGTGGCGTCCGGCTTGCCGAGCCGCAGGTTGTCCTCGACCGTGCCGTGGAACAGGTAGGTATCCTGGCTGACCATGGCGAACTGGCCGCGCAGGGCATCGAAGCTGAGGTCGCGGATATCCTGGCCGCCGACCCGGACCGTGCCGGCCTGCGGGTCGTAGAAGCGCAGCAGCAGCTTGAGGATCGAAGACTTGCCGCTGCCGCTGGGCCCGACGATGCCCACCCGCTCGCCTGCCGCGACCTTGAAGCTCAGGTCGTCGAGGGCGACGCCGCGGCCGCCGGGGTAGCTGAAGCGCACCTCCTCGAAGGCAATGCTGGGGCTGAGCGGAGAAGACGGCTCCACCGCGCCGGCCTCCTGCGTGACCGAGGGTGTTTGCTTCAGCAAGCCGAGGACACCCTCGGAGGCGGAGCGGCCGAGCATGCCGGCGTGCAGCAGCTCCCTGAGGTCGCGCATCGGGCGAAAGACCTCGACGCCGAGCATGAGGATGACCAGCAGCGAAGCGAGGGGCAGCAAACCCTCGTCGTAGCGCCAGATGCCGACCGCCAGCGCCAAGGCGGCACCCAGCGCGATGCAGCAGTCGGTGATGCCGCGGGTCATGGCGCTGGTCATCAAGACACCCATGGTGCTCTTGAAGAGCTTGTCGGCCTTGTCGGCCAGCAACCGGGCGCGGCTGCTGCTCTGGCCGAAGGCCTTCAGTGTCGCCAAGCCCTGCACGGCATCGAGGAACTCGGCGGCGTAGGCGCGGTAGGCCTTGGAGCGGGCGAGCGAAGCGCGGCTGTCCCAGGTCTGGAAGACCGCCGGCGCCAGCAGGGCGAGAAAGGCGAAGCCCAGGAAAACCAGGGCGACGGGCAGGTCGAGGAAGGCGACGAAGGCAAAGATCACGAGCGGCGTCAGGGCCGCGACCAGGAGCTGCGGCAGGTAGCGGCCGAAGTAGACCTCCAGGTGCTCGACCCCTTCGACCAGCGAGGTGATGACGTCGCCGCTGCGGGTTAGGCCGAAGTAGGCCGGCCCCAGCGAGAGGACCTTGTCGTAGAGCTGCGCCCGCAGGTGGAGCTGTACCCGCGAGGCCGTGTCGTAGGCCATGGCGATGCGCCAGTACTCGACCCCGCCGCGCAGCAGGATGAGCGCGGCCACGGCCGCCGCCGCCGGCAGCAGGGTGCTCAGCGGCTCGCCGGCGAAGACTAGGGCCAGCAGCCAGCCCAGCAGGGCCAGGCGCGCCACGCCGAAGAGGGAGGACAGGAGGCCAATGGCGGCCGAAGCGAGGATGCGGCCGCGCACCCCGCGGGTGAAGATCCAAAGTCGGCTGTCGAAGAACATGGGCGCGCTCGTCGATGGTTGGGAGCGGAATTCCCCGAAGGCTAGCCTATGCGAAAACGTGTAGCGCCAATCGAATTTGCATAGCACGCCAACAGTGCTGTTGAGAGGGATCGCACAGACGGCGCCCTGTTAGCTTCCATGCTGCAGCCCTCCCACGACTGTCATGCTTGGGCGAGGCCCGCTGGGCCGTCAGGCCCGGATAAGCCGAGGGGGGCCGCAGACGGCACAGCACCCCAGACTGTCACCCCGGCCTTGAGCCGGGGTCCATCCCACGGCCTACGCGGAATGGAGACATTCAGCGCGGGCGTTGCGGCGGCCTCGCTTATCGTTCCGCAGTTCGTGCCCAGCCCGACCATGGATCCCGGCTCGCGGGCTTCGCCCTTGGCCGGGATGACATTTCTTGGGGCCGCAAACGGGGTGGGACACCCCTAACTCCCCGGCAGGCCCTTGGTGGTGGAGTACTCCCAGTGTAGCTCGGTGTCGGGGAAGATGCGCGGGTAGATGGCATGCGCCGCCATGGCCGCCTCCGAAAAGCCGGTGGCGATCAGCTTCAGCTTGTTGGGATAGGTCGCGATGTCGCCGATGGCGTGGATGCCGTCCAGGCTGGTGGCGCAGGTCGTGGGATCGACCTCGATATGGTGCTTGTCGAGATTGAGGCCCCACTCGGCGATCGGCCCCAGGTCCATGGAGAGGCCGAAGAAGGGCAGCAGGGCATCGGCCTCCAGCCGGCGGGTGCCGCCTTCGAAGTCGCGCACCACCACTGCTTCCAGGCGCCCCTCGGCGCCCTCCAGGGAGTCGAGCTGATAAGGGATAACCAGTTCCACCTTGCCGTCCGGTGCGTCGGCCAGGCGATGCAGCTTGGCCACCGAGTCCGGCGCGCCGCGGAACTTGGGCCGGCGGTGGATGACGTAGATCTTGGCGGCGATCTCCGCCAGCGCCAGGGTCCAGTCGAGCGCGCTGTCGCCGCCGCCGGCGATCACCAGGGTCTTGTCTCGGAAACGCTCCGGCTTGTTGACGTAGTAGAAGACGCTGTCGCCCTCGTAGGCCTCGATGCCCTCCAGCGGCGGGCGGTTGGGACCGAAGGCGCCGGCCCCGCCGGCGATGATCACCGCCTTGGCCTCGACCCGGGTGCCGGCCGAGGTCGTCAGGCGCCAGCCGTCCTCGTGGCGCTCGGCCGTCTCGACCCGCTGCCGGAGGCGGTAGTTGGGATGGAAGGGGGCCGCCTGCTCCGCCAGACGGTCCACCAGGTCCTGGCCGTTGACCCGCGGAAAGCCGGGAATGTCGTAGATCGGCTTATCGGGATAGAGCGCGGCGCACTGCCCGCCGACGCTGTCCAAGGCGTCGATCACGCAGGTGGTCATCTTCAGCATGCCGCACTCGAAGATCGCGAAGAGTCCCACCGGCCCGGCGCCGACGATGGCCACGTCGCACTCCACCAGGTTCCGGTCTTCGTTGCCGTGCACCCTTGCCGTCTCTACCGCGCTCACAGGCCTCGCTCTCCTTCCGCACTATCGGCGCAGAAACTTGGCGAGCCCGCCGCTGTTTGGCAACAGCGGCTATAGTTGATGCGGCACCGGCCCGCACTCCCTCCTCTGCTACGCACCATAAGCCGTCACCCCGGCCCTTAGGCGAGCCCGGGACCGCTTGCGGTTCCGGCATGCGAGCCTTGGCAGCCGGGGTCCAGCCACAAGCACGGACCGTGCCTACCGCTGGACCCTCGGGTCTCGGCCCCGTGGGCCTCGCCCAAGGGTGACGGTCGAGGGTGCATCGACGCCCAGGGCCCGCACCCCCTCCCGGCCAACCCACTAGGGTACCATGCCATGGGTTGGTCGGGAGGAGGAGTGGGACGGAACAGTGCGGCGCGCCTCAGCACGTCGACAACGAGCCCTGAAGGTGAAGGCGCGCCCTAGAAAGACTCTCCTCCAACAGCTTGCGAGAGAGGCACCCGGAGCGCTAGAAGCCTGCCCATGACCCAAGCGGCCAACGCCCTTCCCGCAGCCGAGAGCGCCGTCTTCGACCTGCCCGACGAGGCGGCGACGGCCGCCCTGGCCGGACGCCTGGCGGCGCAGGCGCAACGGGGCGACGTCTATGCCCTGTTCGGCGACCTCGGCGCCGGCAAGACCAGCTTCGCCCGCGCCTTCATCAACGCCCTGCCCGGCGGGCCCGAGGATGTCCCAAGCCCGACCTTCACTCTGGTGCAGACCTATCGGCGCGGCGCACTGGAGATCTGGCACGTGGATCTCTATCGCCTCGGCGGCCCCGAGGAGAGCCTGGAGCTGGGCATGGAAGAGGGCTATGACCAGGCCGCGATGCTGATCGAGTGGCCAGAACGCCTGGGTGCCCTGTTGCCCGAGACCCGGCTTGACCTTGCCTTCGCCTATGCGACGGACGGCGGCCGCCGAGCGACACTAACGCCGCGCGGCGCCTGGCGGGCGAGCAGCGCCGACTGGCTGAAAGACTTCGCAAGCGACGGGAAGGCATGAGCGCAACGGAAAAGGGCAAGGCCGGAGCTGTCCCACCGGCCATGATCCTGGCCGCCGGCTTCGGCAAGCGGATGCGGCCGATCACCGACAGCATCCCCAAGCCGCTGGTCCAGATTCGCGGGCAGGCCATGATCGACCACGTGCTCGACCGCTGCACCGACGCGGGCGTGACCGAGGCGGTGGTCAACCTGCATCACCTGCCCGAAAAGCTGCGCAGCCATCTCTCGGGGCGCGCGACACCCAACATCCGCTTTTCCGACGAGCCGGAGATTCTCGATACTGGCGGCGGCGTCGCCAAGGCCCTGCCGCACTTCGGCGACTCCGCCTTCATCGTCGCCAACGGTGACGTCGTCTGGCTCGACGGCCAGGTTCCGGCGCTCTCACGCCTGCTGGATGCCTGGGACGAAGAGCGCATGGACGCGCTCTTGCTGCTGCAGCCGACGGTGAGTGCGGTGGGCTACGAGGGCAAGGGCGATTTCGTCATGGGCACGGAGGGCGAGCTGCGCCGCCGCCGCGAATATGAGATCGCGCCCTTTGTCTTCGCCGGCGTGCAGATCCTGCACCCGCGCCTCTTCGAAAGCGCGCCGGATGGGCCCTTCTCGCTCAATCTGCTCTACGACATGGCGATCTTGGAGGAGCGGCTATTCGGCCTACGCCACGACGGGCTCTGGTACCACGTGGGCACGCCGGAGGCGATCGGGGAGGTCGAGGAGTATCTCGCCTACGAGCTCGGCTCGCTGGATATGGCCGGGTGACCGACCCAGCCAAGATCAGCAACATCCCCACCGGTGTCTCCTTCCTCGACGCCCTGGCCGAAGGGCTGATCGCCCGCTTTCCCGACCCCCTGCCCCGCGCCGATCTCCTGGTGCTGCTGCCGACCCGGCGGGCCTGCCGCAGCCTGCGCGAGGCCTTCCTGCGCGCCAGCGACGGCCAGCCGCTCATCCTGCCGCAGATCCGCCCGCTCGGCGATGTCGACGACGAGGAATTGGCCTTGGGCGAGGAGCCCGGACTCGCGGCGACAGAGCAGCTCAGCATTCCACCGGCCATGCCGCCCCTACGCCGCGAGTTCCTGCTGACCCGCCTGGTGCTCGACTGGTCGCAACGCCAGAGCCCTGACGACGAAACCGCCGCCATCGGTCCGGCCCAGGCCGTCGAGCTGGCACGGGAGCTGGCGCGGCTGATCGACCAGGTCGATACCGAGGGCCTGTCTTTCGCCGAGCTGGAGCGCCTGGCGCCCGACAGCTTGGCCGAGCACTGGCAAATCACCCTCCAGTTCCTCGAGATCGCCGGGGAGGCTTGGCCCGCCATCCAGGCCGAGGAAGGGGCCATCGGACCCGCCGAGCGTCGCCGGCTGCTGCTGGAAGCACAGGCGCGGCAATGGCGGGAGTCCCCGCCGGCCACGCCGGTTATCGCCGCCGGCTCCACCGGTTCCATCCCGGCGACGGCGGCGCTGCTGCAAACGATCGCCGGCCTGCCCGCCGGTGAGGTGGTGCTCCCCGGGCTCGACCGCAGCGCCGACGAGGCCACCTGGGACCTGATCACGGAAGACCCGCAGCATCCCCAGCACGGCCTGGCCCGGCTGCTGGTACAGCTCGGCACGACCCGCGAAGAGGTTGCCGACTGGCCCTGGGGCACGGCGGAGCTACGTCCGGCAAAGCGCGCGGCCTTCGTCAATCTCGCCCTGGCGCCGGCCGAGGCCACGGCCGACTGGCGCGACCGCACTCAACGGCTCGACCCCGGGGAGACGGCCGCCGCCTTGAACGGGCTGAGGCGCATCGACGCCAAGAGCGAGCAGGAGGAGGCGCTGGCCATCGCGCTGGTGCTGCGCGAGGCCGTCGAGCAGCCCGGCCGCACCGCCGCCCTGGTCACCCCCGACCGCGATCTCGCCCGGCGGGTCGCCAGCGAGCTGAAGCGCTGGGGTCTCAGCATCGACGACTCGGCCGGTCAGCCCTTGGCGGCCAGTGCCCCGGCAACCCTGCTGCGCCTGCTGATCGACATGGTCCCGAGCGACTTCGCGCCGGTCGCCCTCCTGGCCGCCTTGAAGCATCCGCTCGCCGGCTGCGGCATGGCGCGGACGGCCCTGCTCTCCCGCGTGCGGCTGCTGGAAGCCAAGCTGCTGCGGGGGCCGCGCCCAGCGCCCGGTCTGGACGGCCTGCGCGCCGCGCTGGCCCACAGGCAGGATAGCGACGGCCTCAGCGCATGGCAGGCGGAGGAGCTTGCGGCCCTGCTTGACGAGCTGGACGTGCGGCTTGGCCCGCTGGCGGCGCTGGGCAGCGGCGAGAGCGATGAGCTGGACGACCTCTTGCGCCGGCACATCGCCGCGGCCGAGGCGCTCTGCGCCACCGACAGCGAACCGGGGGAAGCGCGACTCTGGGCCGGCGAAGCCGGGGAGACGCTGGCGCTCTTTCTCGGCGACCTGGTGCAAGCCAGCCGCCCCAAGGGCAGCGCCCGCCTGCCCGTGACCCTGCGCGACTATGCCGAGCTCTTCACCGGCCTGCTCGTGGGGCAGGTGGTGCGGCCGCACTACGGCGGCCATCCGCGCCTCGCCATCCTCGGTCCGCTCGAAGCGCGGCTGGTGCAGCCGGATCTGCTGGTGCTCGGCGGACTCAACGAAGGGGTCTGGCCGCGCGAGACCGACCCCGGCCCCTGGCTGAGCCGCGCCATGCGCCGCGACTTCGGCCTGCCGCCGGTGGAGCGCGCCGTGGGTCTCGCCGCCCACGACTTCGTCCAGGCGCTGGGCGCCCGCGAGGTGGTTCTGACCCGCACCGCGCGCAGCGCCGGCGGACCCAGCGTGCCCTCGCGCTGGCTGCTGCGGCTGGAGGCCCTGATGCAGGCCTGCGGCATCCCCAATGCCGTGGCCGACCGCACGGAGGTCTATCAGGCCTGGGGCGCGGCGCTCGATGCGCCCGAGGGCCCGCCACGCCCCATGGCTCCGGCCGGCTTCGCCCCGCCGCTGGAGGCGCGGCCGAAGCGCCTGTCGGTGACCCAGATCGAGACCTGGATGCGCGACCCCTACGCCATCTACGCGCGCCACGTGCTGAAGCTGCGCAAGCTCGACCCGCTGGATGCCGCCCCGGACGCCTCCGACAAGGGCATCCTCATCCACGCGGCGATGGAAGAGTTCGTGCGGCGCTACCCCCGGGCGCTTCCCCCCGACCCGGAAGCCGTCCTGCTGGAGATCGGCGTCGAGGTCTTTCGCGCGCTGGCCCTGCATCCCGCGGTGCAAGCCTACTGGTGGCCGCGCTTCGCGCGCATCGCGGGCTGGGTTGCGCAACGGGAGGCCGGACGCCGGGCGCGACTGGAGCAGATCTTCTGCGAGCTGGCCGGGGAGATGACCTTGGAGGGCCTCACTCTCAGCGCCCGCGCCGACCGCATCGAGCGGCTTACGAGCGGCGGCCTCGCCATCCTGGACTACAAGACCGGCACGCCGCCGAGCCCGGCCGACGTTTCCAAGGGCCTGGCGCCGCAGCTTCCCCTGGAAGCCGCCATGGCAGCCCGCGGCGCCTTCGCCGAGATCGGCCCGGCACCGACCGAAGAGTTGCTGTTCTGGCGCCTGACCGGCGGCAAGGAGATCGGCGAGGAGAAAGCGATCGATCTCAGCAAGCGCAACCTGCCGGAAGAAGCCGTCGAGGGCCTGCGCGGCCTGATCGCCGCCTTTGCCGACCCGGCCACCGCCTATCATGCCGTGCCCGCCGCCGAGCGGCAGCCGCGCTTCAACGACTACGCCCACCTGGAGCGCCTGCAGGAGTGGTCCCTGACAGCGGCGGAGGATTCATGAGCGCCCAGGCCGAACGCCAACGCCGCACCGGGGAGGCCAGCCGCACGCAACGCAGCGCCAGCCACCCGGAGCGCTCGGTCTGGGTCGCCGCCGCCGCCGGCACCGGCAAGACCCGCGTGCTGATCGACCGGGTCTTGCGGCTGCTCCTGGCCGGGGCTGCGCCCGAGCGGCTCTTGGCCATCACCTTCACCCGCGCCGCCGCGGCGGAGATGAGCAAGCGCCTGGCCGAGCGCCTGCGCCACTGGGCCACCTGTTCCGACAAAGAGCTCGATACGGCGCTCGACGGGCTGCTCGACCGCGTGCCGGAAGAGGACGAGCGGACCCTGGCCCGGCGCCTCTTCGCCCGCGTGCTGGATACGCCCGGCGGCCTGCAGATCTTGACCATCCACGCCTACTGCCAGTCCCTGCTGCGGCGCTTTCCGCTGGAGACCGGCATCGCCCCCAACTTCACTCTGCTGGAGGAACGGGAGGCAGCGGAGCTACTCGCCGAGCAGCGCGACCGGGTGCTCGCCGGGGCCGAGGGGCCGCTGGCCGACGCCGTCGCCCGGGTCAGCGCCGAGACCGACGAGGGCACCCTGGCCGGCCTGCTCGACAGCCTGCTGCGCGAGCGGGAGCGCCTGCGCAAGCTTCGCGCGCGCCTCACCGGACCGGAGGCACTGCGCCGTGAGGTCTGGCGGAGCGCAAGTCTCGACCCGGACGAGCGAGTCGAGCCGCTGCTCGCCGCCGCCTGTGCGGAGGAGGCTTTCGACGGCCCGGCCCTGCGGGAACTCTGCCAAGTGATGGCCGAAGGCAGCGAGCCCGAGCGCAAGAAGGCCGCGACCCTAGGCGCCTGGCTGGGGGCCCGGCCGGACCTACGCCGCCGCCATTTCGAGGACTATCGGAAGACCTACTTCACCTCGGCCGGCGAGCCGCTGAAGCGCTTTGCCAACAAGGCGAGCCTGGCGCGGCTGCCCAACGCCGAGGAGGTCATCGCCGCCGAGACCGAACGGTTGCGGGCGTTGACCGAACGCCTCAAGGCCCTGCAGCTCGCCGAAGCCTCGGCCGCGCTCTTGCAGGTGGCGCTGGCCGTGCTGGCCGGCTTCGACCGGGCCAAGCAGCGCCGCGCGCTCTTGGACTACGATGACCTCATCCTCGCCGCCAAGCGCCTGCTCTCGCAGCAAGGCCGTGCCGCCTGGGTGCTGTTCAAGCTCGACGGCGGCATCGACCACCTGCTGATCGACGAGGCGCAGGACACCAGCCCCGAGCAGTGGGCGGTGATCGAGGCCCTGACCCAGGAGTTCTTCGTCGGCGAAGGCGCCTATGAGGACAAGGACCGGCCGCTCGACCGCACGCTCTTCGTCGTCGGTGACGTCAAGCAGTCGATCTACCGCTTTCAGCGCGCTGACCCCCAGAGTTTCGTGAGCATGCGGGAGACCTTCTCACTGCGGGTCAAAGCCGCCGAGCGGGCCTGGGACAGCGTGCCGCTCAGCCACTCCTTCCGCTCGGTCGACGCGGTGCTGGGCCTGGTCGACGCCGTCTTCCAGGAGCCGGCGGTGCACCGCGGCGTCGCCCTGGACGGCGACTGGATCGCCCATGAGGCCGTGCGGGTCGGCCAGGCCGGCCGGGTCGAGCTCTGGCCCCTGGCGCTCAAGGAGCGAGACGCCGAGGAAGAGCCCTGGACCCCGCCGCTCACCCGTCGCGGCGCCGAGCCGGCGGACATCCGCCTGGCCGAAGCCATTGCCGCGCGCATCGCCGGCTGGCTAGACGCCGCGCCGGACGGTGAGGGCCATGAAGCCTGGCTCTCCTCCGTGGCGCGGCCCGTGCGGGCCGAGGACATCCTCATCCTGGTGCAGAGCCGCAAGCGCTTCTTCGAGGCCATGATCCGTGCGCTCAAGAGCCGCCGCATCCCCGTCGCCGGTGCCGATCGCATGGTGCTGACCGAGCAGCTCGCCGTGATGGACCTGATTGCTTTCGGCGAGGTCATGCTGCTGCCCGAGGACGACCTGACCTTGGCAACCGTCTTGCGCTCCCCACTGATCGGCTTTTCCGAGGAGGCGCTCTTCGCCCTCGCCTACGACCGCGCCGGCACGCTGTGGGAGGCGCTGCGCAGCCGGCGCAACGAGCGGGAAGACTTCACCGAAGCCTACGACTCTCTCAGCCAGTGGATGGCCCGCGCCGACTTCGGCTCCAGCTACGCCTTCTATGCCGAGCTGCTGGCCGGCGGCGCGCGCCGGGCCTTGCTCGCCCGCCTGGGCGAGGATGCCGCCGACCCGCTCGACGAGTTCCTCTCCGCAGCCCTGCTCTACGAGCAGCAGCATGCGCCCTCCCTGCAGGGCTTCCTCCATTGGCTGCAAAGCCGCACCACCACCATCAAGCGCGACATGGAGGTGGAGAGCCGCGGCGTGCGGGTGATGACCGTGCATGGCGCCAAGGGCCTGGAGGCGCCGGTCGTCTTCCTCCCCGATGCCGCCAGGGCCGCCTCCAGCAAGGCGCCGCGGCTGCTCTGGCCCTCGGCCGAGGGCGCGCCGCTCTGGCTGCCGCGCAAGGCACTGGCGGCGCTGGCCGCCGAAGACGCTCTGCTGCTGGAGAACGCGGCCGCCGAAGCGGAGTACCGCCGGCTGCTCTATGTCGCCCTGACGCGAGCGCGCGACCGTCTCTATCTCTGCGGCTGGAACAACCGCGGCGCGGTGCCGGAGGGCTCCTGGTACGACCTGACGCGGCAGGCTATGCGGCGGCTGCCGGAGGCACGCCCGCTCGAGGCGCCGCACTTGACGGGTGCCGGCTGGGGCGAGGACGGGCTGTCCCTGCAGGGCGTGCAGAGCGCCGAGCCGGAGCATGAGGGCGAGACCGAACGCCGCGCCGTCGAGGCCGCCGAGCTGGTGCCGCCGCCCGCCCTCCGGGCCCCCGCGCCGGCCGAGGCGCAGCCGCCCAGGCCCTTGGCCCCTTCGCGCGGCGAGGAGGAACCGCCCGCCCTCTCTCCCCTCGACGAAGCCGGGACCGGGCCGCTGCGCGGACGGCTTATCCACAGGCTGCTGCAGAGCCTGCCGGCCTTGCCAACCGAGGCACGCCAGGCGGCCGCAGAGCGCCTCTTGGCCAACCCGGTCCACGGCCTGGATGCGGAGACGGCGGCAAGCTGGGCCGCGGAGGCTCTGGCGGTGCTGGAGGCGCCGGAAACGGCCGCCCTCTTCGGCCCCGAGGGCAGGGCCGAGGTGGCGGTCAGCGGCCTGGTCGAAACCCGCAGCGGCCCGCAGGTCGTCTCGGGGCAGATCGACCGCCTCGTTATCCTTTCGGACAAGGTCCTCATCCTCGACTTCAAAACAAACCGCCCCCCGCCGGAGCAGGCCGAGCGGGTCCCGCCCGCCTATCTGCGCCAGCTCGCGCTCTACCGCGCCGTGATCCGGCAAATTTATCCAAATCTTCCAGTGGAGTGCCTGCTGCTTTGGACCCATGGGCCGCGGATCATGCCCATTGCGCAGGACTGGCTGGACCGCCACTTCCCTTGACGCTGGGCGAAACGCCTTCTCATATACAGGTCTGGCGCGGCGAATCCCCCGACTTAAGCTGCGCCTCGGTTTTAACGAAATGAGGTGATGTCTATGGCCACGAGACCCGTCACGGACGGCAGCTTCGATCAGGACGTCCTCCAGGCCGACCGGCCGGTCGTCGTCGACTTCTGGGCGGAGTGGTGCGGTCCCTGCAAGATGATCTCGCCTGCCTTGGAAGAGATTGCCGCCGAGCTCGGCGAGCAAATCACGGTTGCCAAGATCAATATCGATGAAAATCCCACGACCCCGCAGAAGTACGGCGTGCGGGGCATCCCGACCCTGATGGTGTTCAAGGAAGGCCAGGTCGCCGCGACCAAAGTCGGTGCCCTGCCCAAGAACCAGCTGAAAGACTGGGTCGAGTCCAACCTCTAGGGCCAGGTTTGACCGGAAGATCTCCGGCAACGGCTCTCAGCGAACAACAAGAACGCCCTAAGAGCAGTTTCCGCGAGGCGGAAACCCCCTGACCGTGAACAGAACTAACGACTGTCATCCCGGCCGCGCAAGCGAGCCGGGATCCATGTCTCGGCCTGCGCCAAGCTTCAAGATGGACCCCGGCTCAAGGCCGGGGTGACGAGTAGGGGTGCCGTACCGTCCGCGGCCTCCCACAGACTGTCATCCCGGCCAAGGGCTTCGCGCAAGCGAAGGCCGCGAGCCGGGAACCATTTATCAGCTCGCGCCCAGCTTCGAGATGGACCCCGGCTCAAGGCCGGGGTGACAGTCTGTGGTGCTGCCCCGTCCGCGGCCTCAATCACCATGTCATCCTTGGGTGAGCCGCAGCGCGGCGAGACCCGAGTATCCAGCGGTAGGCACTGTTCGAGCTTGTGGCTGGACCCCGGCTGCCAAGGCTCGCGCGCCGGGACTGCAAGCAGTCCCGGGCTCGCCTAAGGGCCGGGGTGACGAGCGGTGGGGCGGCACTGTCCGTGCCATGAAAGCCCTAACCGTGGTCGCGCAGGACCTGCCCGGCCAGGTAGAGCGAGCCGCAGATGAGAATACGGCCCGGTGGCCCGTCCGGCGGATGCGCTTCGGCGATCTGCCGCACGGCCATCGGTACGTTTTCCGCCGTCGTCGCCTGAAGGCCGACGCCGCGGGCGGCCGCGGCCGCCTCCTCGGCCGAGAGCGAGGCCGCCTCGCCGGGGATAGCGACGGCCATCAGGCTCTCCGCCAGGCCGGCGAAGGGCTCCAGGAAGGCATCGCTGGTCTTGGTGTTGAGCATGCCGAAGACGAGATGCAGCGGCGCTTCGCCATTGCCCGGCCCTGCCGCGAGGGTTTCGGCCAAGGCTCTCCCCGCCGCACCGTTGTGCCCGCCGTCGAGCCAGACCTGCCATCCCTCGCCGAGAGCCTCGAACAAGGGCCCGCGAGAGAGCTTCTGCAGGCGGGCCGGCCACTCGACGCTCTGCAGGCCCTGCGCCATGTGGTCCGGC
Source organism: Rhodovibrionaceae bacterium (assembly GCA_028279885.1). Classification (GTDB taxonomy): domain Bacteria; phylum Pseudomonadota; class Alphaproteobacteria; order Kiloniellales; family DSM-21159; genus JANQMX01. Next base: position 15,418 of record JANQMX010000001.1, read on the forward strand.
CCCACCGCGATGTCGGCCAGATGAGCCATGCAGGCCACCGCATGGGCGGCGTTGGCAAGCTGATGCCGGCCACCCAAGCAGGGCAGCGGCAGCACGATGGCGCTCTCTCCGCCGCAGTCGATCACCAGGCGCTCGTGCTCCTGCCGCCAGGCCCAGTCTCGGCCGGCCAGGAAGATGGGCGCTCCGACCACCTCGCCCCGCGCCGCGATGACCTCTTGGGCCTCGGGCATCTGCTCGCCGACCACGCAGGCTACCCCAGGCTTGAGGATCCCTGCTTTCTCCCCGGCGATCTCGGCCAGGCTGTTGCCGAGGTACTGCATGTGGTCCATGGAGACGGGTGTGATCGCCGTCAGCCGCGGCTGGGCCACCACGTTGGTGGCGTCCAGACGGCCGCCCAGACCGGTTTCCAGCAGCAGATAATCGGCCGGGGTGCGCGCGAAGGCGAGAAAGGCGGCCGCCGTGGTGATCTCGAAGTAGGTGATCGGCTCTTCGCCGTTGGCCGCCTCGCATTCCTCGAGAAGGGCGAGCAGCTCGGCCTCCTCGATCAAACTGCCGGCCAGGCGCACCCGCTCGTGGAAACGGACGAGATGCGGCGAGGTGTAAACGTGAACGCGCTGGCCGGCTGCCTCCAGCATGGCGCGCAGGAAGGCGATCAGCGAGCCCTTGCCGTTGGTGCCGGCGACATGCACCACCGGCGGCAGCGCCGCTTCCGGGTGGCCCAGGCGCGCCAAGAGCCGCTCGACCCGTCCGAGCGAGAGATCGATGATCTTGGGATGAAGCCGGGTCAGCCGCGCGAGAACGGCATCGCTGCCGTCGCTCACTGGGCGGCCCGTTGACTATCCTCCGGCTCGGGAGCCGTCTCGCCTGTCGTTTCGCCAGCGGTTTCGGGGGCTGTTTCGGGGGCCGCTTTGGGGGCAGTGTCCGATGCTTCCTCGGCCACTTCGTCCGGCGCCTCGCTTTCGGCAGGCTCTGCGGCTGTCTCCGCGGGCGGCTCTTCGGTCGCCTCCGGCGCCTGGGGCACCATCAAGAGGTCGAGCACGCGGCAGAGCGTGGCGCGCAGTGCCTTGCGCGGCACCACCATGTCCACCATGCCGTGCTCGTGCAGGTACTCCGCCCGCTGAAAGCCGGCAGGCAGGGTTTCGCGGATGGTCTCCTCGATAACCCGGGTGCCGGCAAAGCCGATCACCGCGCCCGGCTCTGCCAGGGTCACGTCGCCCAGCATGGCGAAGGAGGCGGTGACGCCGCCCGTCGTCGGGTCGGTCAGGATGACGATGTAGGGCAGGCCGGCGTCCTTGACCATTTCGACGGCGATCACCGTGCGCGGCATCTGCATCAGAGAGAGGATGCCCTCTTGCATGCGGGCGCCGCCGGAGGCGGGGATGGCGATAAAGGCGGCTTTCCGCTCGACCGCCGCACGGGCGCCGGCAATAAAGCCCTCCCCCACCGCGACCCCCATGGAGCCACCCATGAAGCGGAAGTCGAAGGCGGCGACCACGGCCGACTGGCCGCCGATCTCACCGACGGCGACCTGGATCGCGTCGTTCAGGCCGGTGGCCGAGCGGGCTTTCTTCAAACGCTCGGTATAGCGCTGCTGGTCGCGGAAGCGCAGCGGGTCCTGCACCGTCTCCGCCAGCTCCAGCAGCTCGTAGGTTCCCCCGTCGAAGAGCAGCTTCAGCCGCTCCTCGGCCGTCAGCCGCATGTGGTGATCGCAGTTGGGGCAAACCTTGTTCCCGGCGGTCAGGTCCCGGTGGAAGATCATCTGGCCGCAGTTGCTGCACTTGGTCCAGAGATTGTCCGGAACGTCGCTCTTGGAGACCAGCGCCCGGATCTTGGGGCGCACGTAGTTGGTAAGCCAGCTCATGCCGCGGCCCGCCCGCCACGCACGCCTTCGGCCAAGCTGCCGACGAAGCCCACGACGTCCTCGACCAAGCCCTCTTGCGCCTTGCCGCCATCATCGAGATTCACGCGGATCCGCTCGACCAGGGCCGAGCCGACCACGGCCGCATCGGCCGCTTCGGCGACGACCGCCGCCTGCTGCGGCGTCTTGATGCCGAAGCCGACGGCGACGGGCAGCTCGGTGTGGGCCTTGAGCCGCGCCACCGCCCGGCGGATTTCATCTTCGTCGGCGGACTTGGTGCCGGTGATGCCCATGATGGCCACGTAGTAGAGGAAGCCGGAGGTATGGGTCAGCACGACCGGCAGCCGCGCATCGTCGGTGGTCGGCGTCGCGAGGCGGATCCAGTGCAACCCCGCCTCGATCGCCGGGCGGCAAAGCTCGTCGTCCTCCTCCGGCGGCAGATCGACGATGATCAGGCCGTCGACCCCGGCCGCGGTGGCTTCGGCCAGGAAAGCCTCCACGCCCATGCTGTAGATCGGGTTGTAGTAGCCCATCAGGATGATCGGCGTGCTCTGGTCCTCCTCGCGGAAGCGGCGCACCAGCTCCAAGGTCTTTGCCAGGGTGGCGCCCGCCTTGAGCGCCCTGAGCGACGAGGCCTGAATAGCCGGGCCGTCGGCCATGGGGTCGGAGAAGGGCATGCCGAGCTCGATGATGTCGGCGCCCGCCGCCGGCAGGCGGCGCAGCAGGGCGAGGCTGGTCTCGCCGTCCGGGTCGCCGGCGGTGACGAAGGTGACGAGGCCACCGCGTCCGGCCGCCTTCAGCTCGGCGAAGCGCGCCTCCAGCCGGCTGACGTTGGAGAGGTCTTGGCTCACAGCTCAACACCCAGTCGCTCGGCCACGGCGAAGACGTCCTTGTCGCCGCGGCCACAGAGGTTCATCACCAGGATGTCGTCACGTGCCATGTCGGGCGCCATCTTCTCCACGTGAGCCAGCGCATGGCTCGGCTCCAGCGCGGGAATGATGCCCTCCAGCCGGCTGCAGAGCTGGAAGGACGCCAGCGCCTCCTGGTCGGTCACCGAGACGTACTCGACGCGGCCGATGTCGTTGAGCCAGGAATGCTCCGGGCCGATGCCGGGATAATCGAGGCCGGCCGAGATTGAGTAGGCATCGATGATCTGGCCGTCGCCGGTCTGCAGCAGGTAGGTGCGGTTACCGTGCAGCACGCCGGGCCGGCCGCCGTTGAGCGAGGCGGCGTGCTCGCCGGTGTCGATGCCCTTGCCGGCCGCTTCGACGCCGATGATGCGCACGTCGCGGTCGTCCAGAAAGGGATGGAACAGGCCCATGGCGTTGGAGCCGCCGCCGATGCAGGCGACCAGGCAGTCGGGCAGGCGGCCTTCCGCTTCCATGACCTGGTCGCGGGTCTCCCGCCCGATCACCGACTGGAAGTCCCGCACCATCGCCGGATAGGGGTGGGGCCCGGCCACCGTGCCGATGATGTAGAAGGTCGACTCCACGTTGGCGACCCAGTCGCGCAGCGCCTCGTTCATGGCATCCTTCAAGGTGCCGGTGCCGCTGGTCACCGGGCGGACCTCGGCGCCCAACAGCTTCATGCGGAAGACGTTGGGCTGCTGCCGCTCGATGTCGGTTTCGCCCATGTACACGACGCAGGGCAGGTCGAAGCGGGCGCAGACCGTGGCCACGGCGACGCCGTGCTGGCCGGCGCCGGTCTCGGCGATGATGCGCTTCTTGCCCATGCGCTTGGCCAGCAGGATCTGGCCCATGCAGTTGTTGATCTTGTGGCTGCCTGTGTGGTTGAGCTCGTCGCGCTTGAAATAGATCTTCGCGCCGCCACCGTTCCGCGACTGCAGACGGAGGTGCTCGGTCAGGCGCTCGGCGTAGTATAGCGGGCTCGGCCGGCCGACGTAGTGGCGGGCGTACCACTCGATCTCCTGCTTGAAGGCGCTGTCCTGCTTGGCCGCCTCGTAGGCCTGCTCGACCTCGAGAATGAGGGGCATCAGGGTTTCCGCCACGAAGCGCCCGCCGTAGCGGCCGAAGTGGCCGCGCTCGTCGGGGCCTGCGCGGTAAGTATTGGGGGTGCCCATCCCGCCGGGAGCTGGTTCTGTCATTCGTTCTTCCATCTCGAAAAGCGCCGCTGAGACTGCCGCAAGCGAGCCTCAACCGCAATCCGTCCCGAAAGGCGCCTCAGAGAGCACGGGCCGCAGCGACGAAGGCCTTGATCTTCTCCACGCTCTTCTTGCCCGGCGCCTCCTCGACGCCGGAGGCGGTATCGACCGCCTTGGCGCCGCTGATCTCGACCGCTTGCGCGACGTTGTCCGTCGTCAGGCCGCCGGCCAGCATCCAGGGGCGCCGAAAACTGCGCCCGGCAAGCAACTGCCAGTCGAAGGAGACGGCATTGCCGCCGGGCAGTGCGTCTTTCATGGTCTTGGGCGGCTTGGCATCGAACAAAAAGCGGTCCGCCACCGGCTCGAAAGGCGCGACCGCCTCAAAGTCCTCTTCGCGTGCGATGGGCAGCGCCAGCATCACCGGCAGACCGAAGCGCGCGCGAATCTCGGCAACGCGCTCGGGCGGAAGCGCGCCGTGCAGCTGCAGCAGGTCGAGCGGGACGGATTGGGTGACCCTGATCAGCAGCTCGTCGTCCGGGTTGACGAGCAGGCCGGCCTTGCGGACACGGCCACCGGCACGCTGCGCCAGGCGCGCGCCCTCTTCCGTCGTCACCGCGCGCGGGCTCGGCGGATAGAAGTTCAGGCCGATCATGTCGGCACCGGCCGCGACCGCGGCGTCCATAGCCTCCGGCGTGTTGAGTCCGCAGAGCTTCACTTCGATGGGCATGACAGCGCTAAACGTTGGCCGGCGGCTGGTTGGCGGGCGGCGGGATCCAGCCGGTGCAGGTGCGGAAGGCGGCGGAGATCGCCGAGATGAGGATGGCCGTCGTCAAGAGGCCTATGGCCGCCAAAATGAAGGCGTTGACGAAAAACAGGATGGAGAAGCCCGTCGCACCGCCGAGGATGAGAGACATGATCAGGTTGAAAAACAGCGGCGGCACAAAGCAGCAGGACAGGACAAGAAGGAATCGCCAACCCTGCCCGCGCGTGTTGCGCCAGCTATCCCCGAATCCGTAGTGCTCATCGACCGCCAGGGCCGGAAAGGTGAACTGCAGTCTGGCCGCGACATAGAGGGTCAGCATGAACAGCAGCAGGAAGAGCGGGGCCTGCAAGGCGTTGGCGCCCGCCGCGCCGGACAGCAGCGCGGCGACCAAAGCGCCGACGCTCCCCACCAAGGCGGCGGCCATGCCGACCACTAGCAACAGTAGTAGGATGTAGAGATAAAAGCGGACGTGACGTAGCGAGGGGAAAAGAGGTGCCAAGGCTGAACTCGGCTTCTCGCCGAGCAGCAGAAAACGGTGCCAGGCCACGGCGAAGAGGACGTAGGGCACGAAGGAAATCAGGTTGGCCACGAGAAGCTCGGGCCAGGCCGCGCTCATCATCGCGGTGGTCGCCTCCGGGCCTTCCAGCCCCTGCTCTTCCAGCATGGCCAGCTCATCGGCAATCATCATCTGGCCGAATACGGCGATCGGGACGGAGAGAATGGCCGGGCCCAACATGATACGCAGCCACATGCCGAAATTCTCGAACACGCTCTTGTAGGCCTCGCTGATCGTCTCGGCGATGGGCAGCTCGCGAACGGGCTGAGGCGGAGGGGCGGCGGACTGGCTCATGGCTTAACGGTACGACTCAAACGGTGACGCCTTCGATTTCTTCGGCGATGCGCTCGGCGGCGCTGACGGGATCGTCCGCACCGGTGATCGGCCGACCGATGACGATGACATCGGCACCGGCCGCGACCGCATCGCGGGGGGTCATAACGCGCTTCTGGTCGCCGCGCACCGCCCAGCTCGGACGAATCCCCGGCGTGACCAGCTTGAAGTCGTCGCCACAGGCGCCGCGCACCAGCGAAATCTCCCGCGGGCTGCAGACCACGCCGTCAAGGCCGGCATCCTTGGCCAAGGTCGCCAGGCGGACGACCTGCTTGGCCACGGGGATGCTCTGACCGATGGCGCCGAGGTCGCCCTCGTCAAGGCTGGTCAAGACGGTGACGCCGATGACCCAAGGCACGGGCACGCGGTTGCTCTTGGCTCCCTGCTTGGCGGCCTTCACGGCGGCTTGCATCATGGCCGTGCCGCCGGAGGCATGCACGTTCAAGATCTTGGGCTTGAGGCCAACCAGGGCGCGCACGGCCCCCGCCACGGTATTGGGAATGTCGTGCAGCTTGAGATCGAGGAAGATCGGAACGTCGCCCAGCACGTCGCGCACACCTTGCGCGCCCAGCGCCGTGTAAAACTCCATCCCCACCTTGAAGCCGCCAACCTTGCCGCGCAGGGCATCCACAAGAGCACGCGCCTTGGCGGCCTCTGCCGTGTCCAGGGCGACGTAGATGTAGTCACTCGGGGTGCGCTGCTGCGACATAATTTCTCTATAGCAAAGGGGGAAACTCCGATCACGGAGATATAAGGGCGAGATCGGTCAGCCGATAATAGAATTATACATGGGGAGGCATCTAGGATTTAGCTATTGCCCGCCATCGCATTGAAGACATCCAGCAAACGCGCAACGTCCCGCGAATCGCTGCGAATAACGCTTTCCATAACCAAATTGGCCGCCGCCGCGCTGTTCATGCGGCGGATCTGGTCCTTGACCCGAGGCAGCGCCTTGGCGTGCATGGAGAGCTCGCGCACGCCCAAGCCCACGAAAAGCGCGGTATAGCGCGGGTCGCCCGCCATCTCGCCACAGACCGACACCGGCTTGTCGTGGCGCAAGGCCGCCTCGACGGCGAAGTGGATGAGCCGCAGCACCGCCGCATGGAGCGGGTCGTAGAGGTGCGCCACCCGTTCCTCGCCGCGGTCGATCGCCAGGGTGTACATGATCAGGTCGTTGGTGCCGATGGCGAAGAAGTCCGACTCCCGCGCCAGGCTGTCGGCGGCCAGGGCGGCCCCGGGCACCTCGATCATGACGCCGAGCGGCGGCAGCGGGTCGGCAATGGCGACGCCCTCCTGGCTGAGGCGCTCCGCCACCTGCTCCAGGCAGGCGCGCGCCGCCCGCACCTCGCCGATGCTGCAGATCATCGGCAGCAGGATACGCACCGGCCCCAGGGCACCGGCCCGGAGCATGGCGGCAAACTGGGCCTCCAGAAGCTCCGGCTGCTTGAGCGAGAGACGGATGGCGCGCAGGCCGAGCGCCGGGTTGGCGCCGGCGGCCTGGTCGACATCGAGGCCGGACACCAGCTTCTCGCCGCCCACGTCCAAGGTGCGCATGGTGATCGGCCGGCCGGCCATGGCGCGCACCACATCGCTGAGCACCTCCGCCTGCTCATCCTCGCTCGGCAGATCCTCGCGGTTCATGAACATGAACTCGGTGCGCAGCAGGCCGACGCCCTCGGCGCCCGCAACGATGGCCTCGCCGGCATCGCGCGGCAGGTCGAGATTGGCCTGCAGCAGGATACGATGGCTGTCCCGGGTCACCGCCGGCAGGTCGCGCAATCGCGCCAGCACCGCAGTCTCCTCCGCCAGAGCCGCCTGTATGTCCTGGTAGCTGCCCAGCGTCTCCGGGCTGGGGTTGACGACGACGCAACCGCTCGAGCCGTCCACCACGATGGTGTTGCCCGGTCGGCAAGCCTCGAGAAAGCCGGCGACGCCAAGCACGGCCGGCAGCCCGAGAGAGCGTGCCATGATCGCCGTATGCCCCTCGATGCCGCCCAAGGTGCAGGCGAAGCCGGCGATCTGCCGCGGGTCCATCAGGGCGGCATCGGCCGGCGTAATCTCCTCGGCCACCACGATGCTGCCCGAGGCAAGCCCCTCGAAGCCGCGCAAGCTCACCCGGCTCAGGGCCCGCAGGACGCGCTGGCCGACGTCCTCGATATCGCGGCCGCGGGCCTTGAGGTAAGGGTCGTCCATCTCGGCGAAGCTGGCGGAAATGGATCCCACCTCGCTTTCCACCGCCGCCTCCGCATTGATGCGAGCGCCGGAAATGCGCTGCAGCACGCCGTCGCTCAGACGCCGGGAGGACAGCATCTGGCAATGTGCTTCCAAGAGGAAGCTCAGCTCTTCACCGGCGACGCCATGCAGGCGCGAAGCCTTGGCCCGAATCTTCTCAAGCTGCAGGCGTGCGCGCTCCAAGGCATCCAGGAAGCGCTGCTTTTCGGCGTCCAAGTCCTCGGCCGCGATGGCGCGCTGCACAACAGTGACGGCACCGGCGCGGTGCACATGGACCGGCCCGATCGCGATACCCGGCGAGACAGCAAGCCCTTGGAAGCGGCTTTCCCGCCCGGCTTGTTTCTGCGGCTCAACGTTCATCGAATTTGCGCGCCACCAGCTCTTCCAGCGCCGCCATTGCCTCCTTTGCTTGCGCGCCCGTAATGCGCAGTTCCAGCGACGAGCCAGGGCCGGCCGCCAGCATCATCAAGCCCATGATCGACAGGCCCGAAACCTCCATGTCGCCTTTGATCACCAGGATCTCGGCCTGAAAGGTCCCGGCTAGCTTAACAAACTTTGCCGCCGCCCGGGCATGCAATCCTTTCTGATTGACGATTGTGACCTGGCGGACCAGCGGCTGGCTCTCGGCGGAGGCCTGCCTCATCCAGAAACTCCGTTGGCCAGAAGCTGAGAGGCCACGTGAATGTATTTCTGTCCGGCTTCGCGGACTTGGGAAACGGCGGTGGCCAGATCGCTGTTGGCCCGCACGCCGGCAAGCTTGATCAGCATCGGCAGATTGACGCCGGCCACCACGTCGACCTTCTTGGGCTGCATGACGGAGATGGCCAGATTGGAGGGCGTGCCGCCGAACATGTCGGTCAGGATGATCACCCCACTGCCGCCGTCCACCCGCTGAACCGCGGCGATGATGTCGGCGCGCCGCTGCTCCATGTCGTCGTCGGGACCGATGCAGATGGCCTCGGCCGCAGCCTGGGGGCCGACCACGTGCTCGGTTGCGGCGAGAAACTCCTCGGCCAGCCGCCCGTGGGTGACGAGGACGATTCCGATCATGGCGTCTCCTTATTGTGCCTCCCTGGAGCCGTCAGCTTCTCTCGCCAGCGGCGCGAAGTCGACAAGCGGTTACGACACTATGATTCTCTTTCGCCGGGCCTCTTGCCGCGAGGCACCCTTCGGATCGGCTATTGGTAGCCCAGCTTGCCGGTCTCGTCACGCCTGCACGCTTTCACTGTTCCGTTCCCCGTCGTCCGGCGACGCGGCATGACCCGTGGGTCTTAAAGCCCCGTCGGAAGATCGCGGTGCCCGATCGTGCAGGGCCAACCCTTGCCGTCCAGCCATAGGGCCAGGCGCTCGGTCAAGGTGACCGAGCGGTGCTGCCCGCCGGTGCAGCCGAAAGCGATGGTCAGATAGCTCTTTCCCTCCGCCTGGTAGCGCGGCAGCAAAGGCTCGATCAGGCCGGTCAGGTGCTCGAAGAAACTGGGATAGCCGGGGTCCGCGGCGACGAAGTCGGCGACCTCGGCATCCAGCCCGGTCAGGTTGCGCAGTGCCGGCTCGTAGTGCGGATTGCGCAGAAAACGGACGTCGAAGACCATGTCGGCCTCGCGCGGGATGCCGCGGCGAAAGGAGAAGGACGTCACGAAGATGGTCATGGCGTCGCCCGCGTCGATTTCGAGCACGCCGGTCAGCTTCTGGGCGAAGTCGCGGGCCGTCATCAGCGAGGTATCGAGCACCACGTCGGCCTTGGCCCTGAGCGGCTCCAGCAGGTTGCGCTCTGCCGCCAGGCCGTCGCGCAGGGGCCGCCCTTCCGCCATGGGATGGCGCCGGCGCGTCTCGGTGAAGCGTCGCTGCAGGGTCTCTTCGTCGGCCTCGAGGAAAACCAGCCTGAGCGCGACCTTGTCGTCGGCGCGGAGCTCGTCGATGGTCGTCGAGAGACCGGCCAGCGAGAAATCCCGGTTGCGGCTGTCGACCCCCACCGCCAGCGGCTGCACCTCCGGGGTCTGCCGGATGACCGGGTTGACCAGCCTGAGCGGCAGATTGTCGATGACGTCGTAGCCCTGGTCCTCCAAGGCCTTGAGCGCGGTCGTGCGTCCGGCGCCCGACAGGCCGGTCACCAGCACGACGTTGACAGCGCCGTCCGGCGGCGCGCCCGCTTGCTCGCCGTGCGTCACGGCGCTCGGCGCCGGCGGCATGGCGCTGGCCCGCGCCCTGAGCGCGAGCAGCACCTTGTCCTCGGTCGAGGCCTCGAAGGCCGCCAGCGCAATGACGGGCACGGACTGGCCGACAAGATCAATACTGCGATCAGACGGCAGGCGCTCGACCTCGTCGGCGGTGACCAGGTCGACCACCAGAGCGACCGGCGCCCGATCGACATGGGCCACGGCGGCGACGCCAAAGCCGCGGACCTCCAGAGACCCCTTCAGGTTCTCCGGTGCGCGCGCCATGACGACGCCGTCCTCGCAGCTCAGCTCGACCTGATCGTCGGCGACCAGCTTGGCACCCTTGTTGATGAGGCGAAAGGCGAGATCCGATTTGCCGCCGCCTGGGTCGGCGCGCAGCAATGCGCCAACCGGCCCCTGATCTGTCTCTATCGCGATGCAGGTACCGTGCAGGCGTTCGATCGGCATATATTATTCCGCTGGCAAGCGTACCGTGAATATGGCGCCGGTTTTACCGCCGTCTTTCTCTCGGTTGCGCGCGAAGATCTCGCCTCCGTGCGCCTCGACAATCTGACGGGAAATACTCAGCCCAAGCCCCGAGTGGGTGCCGAATTTCTCACCCTCCGGGCGTTCCGTATAGAAGCGGTCGAAGATCGCTTCAAGCTTTTGTTCCACCAACCCCGGCCCCTCGTCGCCGACCGTGATGGTGATCCAGGGACGGCCGGCCGCGTCACGCTCGCGGCGGGCCGCCAGCGCGATGAGGCCGTCCTTGGGCGAGAAGGAAATCGCGTTGGCCAGGAGGTTGCGGAAGACCTGGCCGAGGCGAAGCTCGATGCCGTTGACCTCCAGTTTTTCCTTGTCCGGCAGCAGCAGGGAAAAGCGCGGACCGTGCTCGCCGGTGCCGGCCTTGTGCACCTCGATCATGGCCTGCAGCAGCCGGCCGATATCCACCGTCTCCGACTCGCTGCGGGCCAACTCGGCGTCGAGGCGCGAGGCATCGGAGATGTCGCTGATCAGACGGTCCAGCCGCTGCACGTCATCGACGATGATGTTCATCAGCTTTTTCTGCCGGGCCGGATCTTCCAGGCGCGCCACCGTCTCGACCGCGCTGCGCAGCGACGACAGGGGATTCTTGATCTCGTGCGCCACGTCGGCCGCGAAGGCTTCGATCGCCGTCAAGCGATCCTGCAGGGTCGAGGTCATGTCCCTGAGCGCGCTGGCCAGGTCGCTGATCTCGTCGTTGCCGCTGTGCAAATCCGGGATGCCATTGCCGCTGGCGGTGCCGGCGTTGCCGAGACGCACCCGCTCTGCCGCCTCGGCCAGCTTGCGGATGGGCGAGGCGATGGTGCGGCTGAGGTAGAAGGACATGAAGATCGTCACGGTCAGCGCGATGCCGAAGACGATCAGCACGTCGTGGCGCCGGTCGCGCACTGCCCGCTCGATGTCGCCGCCGTCCTTGGTGATCATCAAGGAGGCGAGGACTTGGCGATAGCGCTGCACCGGAACGGCGACGGAGAGCAGCAGGCCGCCGTCCTTGTCGGCCCACACCGTCCCCACCGCATCGCCGCGCAAGGCGGCCAGCACTTCGCTGTAGTCGGCGGCCCGTTGAATCGGGTTTTCCTTGTAGATCGGCGCGTTGAAACGGCCGGTCAGGCCTTCGAACAGGAAGTCGTAGATCTCGCTGATGTAGCGCACCAGCGGGGAGCCCTGGTCGGGCGGCGGCAGCTCGATGACCTGGACCTGGCCACCGGGCCCGCTCAGCAAGAAGGAATCGCCGACCATCTGTCCGTCGCGGCTGAACACGCGGGCACGCACGCCGGTGCCGCCCAGCAGCACGCGCATCAGTTGGCGAATGCTCTCATGCGACAGGACCTGCTGGCCGTTCTGCCCGTCGCGGATGGCCGTCGAGCCCAGCGCCAGGGAAAAGGTCCGCGCCTGGGTCACCATGGCGTCGAGCTCGGAGCGGATGAGGCTTTGGCGGTACTGGTCCAGGTGGAGCAGACCGAGGATCGGCACCACCAGAACCAAGACGTTGACGAGGAGGATGCGGCGGGTCAGGGGCGAACGCCACGGCGCACGCCGCGGGCGCAGACGCTTGGCCTCGGCGCTGCGCTGCCTGGCCTGCGCATCCTGCTGTTCGTCGACCTCGGGGACCTGCGCCGGAAGCGATTCGCGCCGTAGGTTGCCGAGCTCGGCTACTGTATCAGCGCTCATCTGACCGCCGCCAGGTTGATCAAAACAGCCCGCCCGCGGCGCTTGCGGCGCAGCGTGCGAGGCCGGGTTTCAGCGCGTCAGCTTTCTTTGTATCGATAGCCGACGCCGTAGAGAGTCTCGATCTGTGAAAAGTCCGAGTCAACCTGCCGGAACTTCTTGCGCAGCCGCTTGATGTGACTGTCGATGGTCCGATCGTCGACATAAATGTGCTCACCATAGGCTGCGTCCATCAGCTGGTCGCGGTTCTTCACATGACCCGGCCGCTGCGCAAGCGCCTGCAGGATGAGAAATTCGGTCACGGTCAGGTTGACGGGCTTGCCCCGCCAGGTGCAGAGGTGCCGCCCGGGATCGAGCATCAGATCGCCCCGCACCAGCGCTGCCTCGCGCCCCTCTTCGCCGTCGTCCTTGGCCGAGCGCTCGCGGCGCAGCAGCGCGCGGATCCGCTCGATCAGAAGGCGTTGGGAAAAGGGCTTCTTGATGTAATCGTCCGCCCCCATGCGCAGGCCGAGCAACTCGTCGATCTCATCGTCCTTGGAGGTCAGGAAGATGACCGGCACGTTCGAGCTCTCGCGCAAACGGGACAGGACCTCCATGCCGTCCATGCGCGGCATCTTGATATCGAGGACGCACAGGTCGGCAGGCTGGATGGACAGACTGCGCAGCGCTTCGGAGCCGTCGGTGTAGGTCCGGACGCGGAAGCCCTCCGTCTCCAAAGCCATGGAAACCGAGGTCAGGATGTTGCGATCATCGTCCACCAGGGCGATGGTCGGTTGCGTGCTCCAAAGTTCCTCGCTTGCCGAGGCCGGCGCACGCTCCATAGAGGCTGGTTGTGACATAGCACAATCCTATAGGTCGCCACCGTGGCGGTTTTGCGGCACCGACGGGGCGAAGATGGGATGAGTCAACCTTAACCCGGTCAAGTGGGTACATTCAGCAAACATATCAATGACAAGGAAGAGACAACGGGCCTGCCCCAGAGCGGCCCCGGAGACCGATAGGGGCAAGTACAACGGCACGCCGATAGGCGCTTAACCATAGGCTTTTCTTGCTCTCGGCCCCCTCCAACGCCATATACGGGGTTTTCGCGCGTGAGGTGGGGTGGACCTCTCGGCACGGGGAGGTCTCATGGGAGGAAATAAGACCTTGGATAACGTCGAAACGGCGGCAGGGACGCTTTGGCTTAAGCAGAACGGCCTGGAAAATCTCAAGAAAGTCCATTGGAATCTGACCGCACCGGCGCTCTACGAGCAAGCGCTGCGTCGCGGCGAGGCGGTCCTGGCAGACGGCGGCGCCCTGCTCGCCTACACCGGCCAGCACACCGGCCGCTCGCCCAAGGACCGCTTCATCGTCGATGAGCCGGGCTCGCGCGACTCCATCTGGTGGGGCGACGTCAACGTCGCCATCGACGAGGACCGCTTCGAGGCCATGTGGGGCAAGGCCCAGGCCTATCTGCAGAACCGCGACGTCTTCGTGCAGGACTGCTTCGCCGGCGCGGACCCGGAGTATCGCCTGAGCGTCCGTGTGGTCACGGAGAATGCCTGGCACAACCTCTTCGCCCGCAACATGTTCATTCAGCCGGCGCGGAAGGCCCTCAATGCCTTTTCGCCGCAGTTCACCGTAGTCCAGGTGCCCGGCCTGCAGGCCGACGCGGAGCGGGACGGCCTGAACAGCGAATGCTTCATCCTGGTCAGCTTCGCGCGCCGCCTGGTTCTGATCGGTGGCACCTCCTATGCCGGCGAGATCAAGAAGTCCGTCTTCTCGGTGCTCAACTACCTTCTGCCCGCGCAGAACGTGCTGCCGATGCACTGCTCCGCCAACATCGGCGAGGCCGGCGACACGGCGATCTTCTTCGGCCTTTCGGGGACCGGCAAGACGACGCTCTCCGCCGACCAGACGCGCGCCTTGATCGGCGACGACGAGCATGGATGGTCGGACCGCGGCATCTTCAATTTCGAAGGCGGCTGCTATGCCAAGGTCATCCGTCTCTCGGCCGAGGCGGAGCCTGAGATCCACGCCACCACCCGGCGCTTCGGTACGATCCTTGAGAACGTCGCCATGGATGCGGCGACGCGTACCCTCGATCTCGACAGCGCGGTCTTCACCGAGAACACCCGTGCCTCCTACCCCATCGAGTTCATCCCGAACATTGCCGAAGGCGGCATGGGCGGGCTGCCGGACAACATCGTCATGCTGACGGCAGATGCTTTCGGCGTGTTGCCGCCGATTTCCCAGCTGACGCCGGAACAGGCGATGTACCACTTCCTCTCCGGCTACACCGCGCGGGTGGCGGGAACGGAGAAAGGCCTCGGCGCCGAGCCCTCAGCCACCTTCTCGACCTGCTTCGGGGCGCCCTTCATGCCGCGTCACCCCAGCACCTATGCCCGCATGCTGGGCGACAAGATGGCCAAGACCGGCGCCAAGTGTTGGCTGATCAACACCGGCTGGACCGGCGGCCGCTACGGCGTCGGGGCGCGCATGAAGATCGCCCACACCCGGGCCATGCTGCGCGCGGCGCTGGAAGGCCGGCTGCACGGCGTCGATACGGTGCGCCATCCCGACTTCGGCCTGGCCATCCCCCAGAGCTGCCCGGAGGTGCCGGCGGAGGTGCTGGATCCCAAGGCGACCTGGTCCGACAAGGGTGCCTACGATCAGACGGCGCGGGAGCTGACCAAGCGCTTCGAGGTCAACTTCCGGCAGTTCGAGCCCTACGTCGGCGAAGAGATCAAGGCGGCCGGCATCTACGCCAACGCCTGAGCGGGCGTTGAACAGGTTCGTCAACCGCCTACATAATCCTTTCGAACGATTCTAAACGCCGACCGCAATCGCCGAGTCCGTCATGGCCCTCCTGCCCATCATCGTTGCGCCCGACCCTCGCCTGAAGCGCCTGTCCCTGCCGGTTGAGCAGGTCGACGACGAGATCCGCCAGCTGATGGATGACATGCTGGAGACCATGTACAAGGCGCCCGGCATCGGCCTGGCCGCCCCCCAGGTGGGCGTGCTGAAACGGGTGATCGTGGTCGACGTGGCCCGGGAAGGCGAAGACCCGCAGCCGATGCAGATGGCCAATCCGGAAATCGTCTCGGTCTCCGACGGCGATGCGAGCTACGAGGAAGGCTGCCTCTCGCTGCCGGAGCATTTCGCCGAGGTGGTGCGGCCGGCAACCGCGCGTATCCGCTACATCGACCGCAACAACGAGCTGCGGGAGATCGATGCGGACGGCATCCTCGCCGTCTGCATCCAACATGAGATCGACCACCTGGACGGCATTCTGTTCGTCGATCACATCACGGCCTTGAAGCGCAACATGATCCTGCGCAAGCTGACCAAGCTGAAGAAGGAACAGGCGCGCCAGGCCAGCAAAGAGGCCGCGGTGGCGTAGCGCGTTTCACCACGTATCACCCCAGCTACAAGCCCGAACCGTGCCTACTGCTGGATCCTCGGGCCTTCGCCGCGCCGAAGGGCTTCGGCTCCGCAGGCGGGTCTCGCCGCTACTCGGCGCGCCCAAGGATGACATCTTGAGAAAGGCTTCGGCTGGCGCCGCCCCTCATCTCGTCACCCCGGCCAAGGGCGAAGCCCGCGAACCGGGGTCCATTCCGCAGCCCGCTCCAAGCTTAGCCATGGACCCCGGATGTCGCCTCTGGCGAGGCTCCTCCGGGGTGACGAAGGGAGGTAAGAGCGCCAGTCTTGGCCAATCCACTCCCTGTCATGCCGGCCAAGGGCGGAGCTCGCGAGCCAAGACGATAATCAGAAACCCTGCAGCAGACGAAAGCCTTTCCTCCTCCTACCGCAGCCGGTAACCCAGTCCTATGCGCATCGCTTTCATGGGTACGCCCGATTTCGCCGTGCCGAGCCTGCTCGCGCTGGCCGAAGCCGGCCACGAGATCGTCGCCGTCTACAGTCAGCCGCCGCGGCCGGCCGGGCGCGGCCACAAGGAACGGCCGAGCCCCGTGCAGGCGGCCGCCGAGCAGCGCGGCTGGCCCGTGCGTACGCCCCGTACGCTCAAGAGCGAGGAGGAGCAGGCGGCCTTCCGCGCGCTGGGCTTGGACGTGGCCGTGGTGGCCGCCTATGGCCTGATCCTGCCCAAAGCCATTCTGGAGGCACCGCTCTGCGGCTGCCTCAACGTACATGCCTCGCTTCTGCCCCGCTGGCGCGGCGCGGCGCCCATCCAGCGCGCCATCCTGGCCGGCGACACGACGAGCGGCATCACCATCATGCTGATGGATGAAGGCCTCGACACCGGCGCCATGATGCTGCAGGAAAGCCTGCCCATCACCGCCGAGACCACCGGCGAAAGCCTGCACGACGAACTCGCCGCCCTCGGCGCGCAGCTTATCGTCAAGGCGCTGCAAGGCGGGCACGGCACCGCCCAGCCGCAGCCGGAGGAGGGGGTGACCTACGCCGACAAGCTGCGCCGCGAGGAGGCCAGACTGGACTGGCAGCGCGATGCGCGGGCGCTGGAGCGCCAGGTGCGCGCCTTCTTTCCTTGGCCGGGCGCCTACTTCGAGGTGAACGGCGAGCGCATCAAGGTGCTGGCCGCCGAGGTGACCGAGGACAGCGGCCCGCCGGGCCAGGTGCTGGACGACAGCTTGACGATTGCCTGCGCCGAGGGCGCCCTGCGGCCGCTGCGCGTGCAGCGCGCCGGAAAGGCGCCGATGGAGACCGCCGCCTTGCTGCGCGGCTTCGCCGTCCCGCCGGGCACGCAGCTCAGCTAGCGCATGCCGCGCTACAAGCTCACCATCGAGTACGAGGGGACGCCCTTCGTCGGCTGGCAGCGACAGGACAACGGCCCTTCGGTGCAGGCCGCCATCGAGGACGCGGTGACGGCGATCTGCGGCGAGCACCGCACGGTCCACGGCGCCGGACGCACCGACGCCGGCGTCCATGCCCTGGGCCAGGTCGCCCACCTCGACCTGCCGCAAGCCATGGCGCCGGAGAAGCTGCCGCTCGCCATCAATTTCCACATCAAGCCGAACCCCATCGCCGTGCTCCGCGCCGAGGCGGTCGGCGAGGATTTCCACGCCCGCTTCTCGGCGACCGGGCGCAGCTATCTCTACCGCATCGTCAACCGCCGCGCCCACCTGGCGCTCGACCGCGGGCGGGCCTGGTTCATACCCCAGGCGCTCGACGAACATGCGATGCACGAGGCCGCCCAAGCGCTGGTCGGCACCCACGACTTCACCTCGTTCCGGGCCAGTTACTGCCAAGCCAAGAGCCCGGTCCGCGTGCTGCACCGCCTGGACGTGCGGCGCCAGGGCGAGTCCATCGAGATCGTCGCGGAGGGCGTCTCCTTCCTGCATCACCAGGTGCGCAACATAGTCGGCACCCTGCGCCTGGTCGGCGAGGGCAAATGGCAGCCCCAAGACATGGCCCGCGCCCTGGCCGCCCGCGACCGCAAGGCCGGGGGGCCGACGGCGCCGCCCGACGGCCTCTATCTCACCGAAGTGCGCTACGACTGAAACGAGAGTTTAGTCACCCCTATGCCCCGCGGATATGCCCCTGGGGCATGGGACGGTTGCCCCCACTGAGGATAGTCGGCCCTCGGGCCCCGCGATATGAGGGACCGGCAGGAGGTGACGATGTCGGAAGACGCGGTCGTAGTACGGACCCAGTGGGGACTCTTGATGGGGGTGATCGCCTCCATCTCGATCTTCGCCATCGTCTTCGGCCTCTCCTATCCGCTGCTCTCGCTGGTGCTCGAGCGCCAGGGCCATAGCCCCAGCGCCATCGGCATCAACGCCGCCATGCTGCCGCTCGGCCTGGTGGTGGCCTCTTTCCTGATTCCCCATGCCGCGCGCATCGTCGGCACCCATCGCCTGGCGGTGGGCAGCGCGCTGATGACCGGCGCGCTGTTCCTCGCCTACGGGCTGTGGCCCAACATCTGGGCCTGGTTCCCCTTGCGCTTCTTCATGGGCGTCGCCACCAGCACGCTCTTCGTGCTGAGCGAGATGTGGATCAATTCCCTGGCCAGCGACCACAACCGCGGCCGCATCATGGGCCTCTTCACCACTGTGCTGGCCGCCGGCTTCTCCCTCGGCCCCTTCCTGCTGGTCCAGGTCGGGTCGGTCGGCCTGACGCCTTTTCTGGTCGGCGCCGGCATCTGCGCGTTGGGGGCTCTGGTCCTGCTGCCGCTGGGCGGGCGCCTGCCGCAATTCCCCATCACCCGGGAAGCCTCGGTGCGCAGCTTCATGCCGCTCGCCCCCATCCTGATTCTGGCCGTGGGCATCCTGGCCTTCTTCGATCAGGCGGCGCTTGCGCTGCTGCCGGTCTACGGCCTGGCGCTCGGCCACAGCGAGCAGGCGGCGGCGCTTTGGCTGGCGGCGCTCGGTGCCGGCAACATTATCTTCCAAATCCCGCTCGGCTGGGTCGCCGACCGGATCGGCCGCCGCAAGGTGATGGGCGGCTGCGCCCTGGCGACGGTCGGGCTCTGCCTTTTGCTGCCCTACGCGGTCGACGCCGGCCCCCTCGTCTGGCCGGTCGTGCTTTGCCTCGGCGCCGCCGGCTTCGGCGTCTACACCATGGCACTGACCGAGCTGGGCGACCGCTTCACCGGCGAGCTGCTGCTGGCCGGCAACGCCGCCTTCGCGCTGATGTGGGGCATCGGAGGCCTGTTCGGCGGGCCGCTCGGCGGCGGCGCCATGGATCTCTTCGGCCCGCACGGGCTACCCGGAGTCATGGCCGTCGCCTACAGCATCCTCTTTCTTTTCGTGCTGCGCGGCGGGCGCTGATGCCACTCCACCTACGCCCCTTTCGAGAAGGTGACACGCCAGCCTTGATCGCCCTGTTCCGGGAGACCATCCACAGCGTCAACCGCCGTGACTACAGCCCGGCGCAGCTCGCTGCCTGGGCGCCGGCGGAGATCGACGAAGCGGCCTGGGCCGCCCGCCAGACCGAGCACCACACCCTGCTGGCCGAGATCGACGGCGCGACCGTCGGCTTTGCCGAGCTGACCGCGGAGGGGCATCTGCACATGCTCTTCGTCCACAAGGACCATCAAGGCGAGGGCATCGCCAGCGCGCTGCTGGCCGCCATGGAAGAGCGCGCCTCCATCACCGGGCAGAGCGGGATCACCACCGATGCCAGCCTGACGGCGCAGCCCTTCTTTCAGCGGCACGGCTTTCGCCGCCTTGCCGAGCAAGAGGTGGGACGAAACGGCCAAACACTGAGGAACTGCCGCATGGCAAAGACGCTTTCCATCGAGGAGCAGGAAGCTTCCGTTTGAACAAAGCCATGATTGGCGCTGCGCGCCAGTCCCCCTCCCGGCGCTGGCCCCTCCGCCCTCTCCTCTCGTCACCCCGGCCAAGGGCTTCGCGCGAGCGAAGGCCGCGAGCCGGGGTCCATCTCGAAGCTCGGCGCGGGCCGCCACATGGTTCCCGGCTCGCTATCGCGTCCGGGATGACAGCCTGTGGGGTTGCGCCTCCTCTTGTCCGCTCCGCGTGCAGTAAAAGGCATTTCCGCACTGAACCGAACAGCAGTGTGCTCAACACCCGATTATCGTAGTGGCCGAGGAGTGGGCCCTCGGAACGCGCCTCTTCGAGGCTCGCCCAAGGGCGACAGAGAGGGCTCAGGCGAAATAGCCTTCCAGCACTCGGCGGTAGATCTCTGAGAGCTCTTGCACCGCCGCGGTCGGGATCCGCTCGTCGACCTGGTGCATGGTCTGACTGATCAGACCGAACTCGGCGACGGCGCAATAGTCCTTGATGAAGCGCGCGTCCGAAGTACCGCCGGTGGTGGAAAGCTCCGGCCGCCGGCCGGTGACTGCTTCAGCCGCGTCGCCCAGCAGGTCCGAGAGCGGACCCGGCGGCGAGAGAAAGGACTCGCCGGAGACGCGAACGTTGAGCTCGTAGCTGGCCTGCGGCGCCTGGGCGATCTCCCGATCGAAGACCTCGCGCAGCCAGGCCTCCAGGGCCGCGCCCGTATGGCTGTCGTTGAAGCGGATGTTGAAGGCGGCACTGGCTTGGGCGGGAATGACGTTGCCGGCCGGATTGCCGATATCGACGGTCGAGATCTGCAGGGTCGAGGGCTGGAAATGCTCGGTCCCCTCGTCGAGCGGCTGAGCCGTTACGGCGTGCAGCATGCGCACCAGATGGTGCGCCGGATTGTCGGCGAGATGCGGATAGGCCGTGTGGCCCTGCACGCCCTTCACCTCCAGCTTGGCCTGCAGGCTGCCGCGGCGGCCGATCTTGATCATCTCCCCCAGTGCAGCCGGGTTGGTCGGCTCGCCGACGATGCAAGCGTCGAGACGCTCGCCACGCTCGGCCAGCCAGGTGAGCACCTTGCGGGTGCCGTTGATCGAGGGCCCCTCCTCGTCGCCGGTGATCAAGAGGCTGATCGAGCCGGCCGGCGCGCCACGCTCGGCGAGATAGGCAGCGACGGCTGAGACGAAGGCGGCGATGGCGCCCTTCATGTCGGTGGCGCCGCGGCCGAAGAGCTCGCCGTCGCGGATTTCCCCGTCGAAAGGCCCGGCACTCCAAGACTGCTCGTCACCCACCGGCACCACGTCGGTGTGGCCGGCGAAGCAGAGGTTGGGCGCCGCCGTGCCGAGGCGGGCGTAGAGGTTCTCCACGTCCGGCGTGCCTTCGTCCGAGAAGGTCAGGCGATGGCACTGGAAGCCGAGCGCGGAAAGCTCGCGCTGCAGGAGGTCGAGCGCGCCACCCTCGATCGGCGTCACGCTGGGGCAGCGAATGAGCGCCTGAGCCAGAGCGACCGGGTCGCGCAGAACCCCTGTACCCTCGGGCATCGGACTTACCGCATCGTCGGGATGGAGAAGTCGGCGCCGGAGCGGATGCCGGTCGGCCAGCGGCTGGTGACTGCCTTCATCCGGGTATAGAAGCGCACGCCCTCGGGCCCGTGCATGTGGTGGTCGCCGAACAGGGAGCGCTTCCAGCCGCCGAAGGAGTGATAGGCCACCGGCACGGGAATAGGCACGTTGACGCCGACCATGCCGATCTTGGCATTCATGACGAAGTCCCGCGCCGCATCGCCATCGCGGGTGAAGATCGCCGTGCCGTTGCCGTACTCATGGTCGTTGACCATCTGCAGCGCGTCGCCGTAGCTGTCGGCCCGCACCATGGAGAGCACGGGGCCGAAGATCTCTTCCTTGTAGATGCGCATGTCGGTGGTGACCTTGTCGAACAGCGAGCCACCCATGAAATAGCCGTTCTCGTAGCCCTGCAGCTTGAGGCCGCGGCCGTCGACGACCAACTCCGCGCCTTCCTCGACACCGCTGTCGATCAGCCCCTCGATGCGCTCATGCGCCTGCTTGGTAACGATCGGGCCCATCTCGGCTTCCGGGTCATGGTAGGGACCGACCTTGAGGCCGCGCACCCGCGGCGCCAGGCGCTCGAGCAGCGCTTCAGCGGTTCCATCGCCCACCGGCACGGCCACCGAGATGGCCATGCAGCGCTCGCCGGCCGAGCCGTAGCCGGCGCCCATCAGGGCATCGGTCGCCTGATCCATGTCGGCATCGGGCATGACGATCATGTGGTTCTTGGCGCCGCCCAAGGCCTGCACCCGCTTATTGTGGTGGGTGCCGGTGTGATAGACGTACTCGGCAATCGGCGTGGAGCCCACGAAGCTGACCGCCTGAATGTTCGGGTGGGTCAGGATGCCGTCGACCGCTTCCTTGTCGCCGTTGACCACGTTCAGCACGCCGGCCGGTGCGCCGGCTTCGAGCATCAACTCCGCCAGGCGGATGCCGACCGAGGGATCGCGCTCCGAGGGCTTCAGAATGAAGGTGTTGCCGCAGGCGATGGCCATGGGGAACATCCACATGGGCACCATGGCCGGGAAGTTGAACGGCGTGATTCCGGCGCAGACGCCAAGCGGCAGGCGCATGGCATAGGCATCGACGTTGGTGCCGACATTCTCGCTGAAATCGCCCTTGAGGAGATGGGGGATGCCGCAAGCGAACTCCACCACCTCGATGCCGCGGGTCAGCTCACCGTCCGCATCGGCGGCGACCTTGCCGTGCTCCTTGGAGAGCATCTCGCCCAGCTCTGCGCGGTGCCGCTCGACCAATTCCTTGAAACGGAACATGACCCGCGCGCGCTGCAGCGGCGGGGTCGCCGACCAGCCCGGCAGGGCCGCCTGCGCCGCATCGACTGCCTTGTCCACCTCGGCCTTGCTGGCCAGCATGACCTCGCCGATCTGCTCGCCGGTCGCGGGATTGAAGACCGCTTGCTTGCGGCCGCTTTCTCCGGGCACGACCTTGCCGCCGATGAAATGGTGGATGCTGTTCATGGGGTTCCTCGCGGACGCTCTCGTGTTTGTCGACGGTTTGTCGAATTGGCGGAGTTGGCTAGCATGGCGCCATGGAGGGAGCAACGCTTTCACCGGCGCGGGGCCACCCTGCCACAATGGCGGGGATGATGCCGATTGAGCGCCTTTGCCGCACTAGGACTTGCCATGGTGGATGACGACGCGCTCCTCGCCAGGCTGCGCGGCGAACTGGAGAGCTGTGCTCAGACCGGGCGCACCGTGACCTATGCCGAACTGGCCGAACGCAGTAACTTCCCTCCGCCCCACCGCATCCACCGAATGACCGAGATGCTGGAAACCATGATGCGCGAAGATCATGCGGCCGGCCGCCCACTCCTGGCGTCCCTGGTGGTCAGCCGCACCGGCCCTCTGCCGCAGCGCGGCTACTTCGACCTCTTGCGGACCCTGTCGCGCTATGACGGGCCGGACAGCGGACCCGAGGCCGCCGCCGCCCATCAGCGCGAGCTCTCCGCCGTGCTCGCCGCCGCGGAAGGCGCCCCATGCTAAGGCAACGGGCGCAAGACGCGGCGAGCCTGGAGGTCAGAGAGGACGCGAAGGCCTTCCGCCTGCGCTTCCTCGGCAGTTGGCTGACGCCGAGCCTGGCCGGGGTCGACCAGGCGCTGCGCGGTGTCCAGCCGAACGGCCATCGCAACGTGGTGTTCGACCTCGCCGCCATCGACGCGCTCGACAGCGCCGGCGCCTGGCTTGCGGTGCGCTGCCAGCGGCGGCTGGAGCACGCCGGCTGCAAGGTCGCCTACGAAGGCGTTTCCGAGAGCGATCAAGTGCTGATCCAGGCGGTGGCCGACGGCAAGGAGTGCGAGCCCGAGCCGCCCGAGCCCTCAACCTTCCGAAGCTTCGTCACCAACATCGGCGAAGGCACTTTTGCCCGCTTCGGCGAGGCCGGCGCGCTGATCAGCTTCCTCGGCGAGACGATCATGAGCGTCATCCACCTGGCGCGCCGACCGGCCGAGCTCAGGCCCATCGCCATCGTCTACCACATGCAGAAGACCGGGCTGGAGGCGATGCCCATCGTCGGCCTGCTGAGCTTCCTGATCGGTGTCGTGCTGGCCTACCAGGGCTCCGATCAGCTGGCCCGCTTCGGCGCCCAGATCTTCACCGTCAACCTGGTCGGCATCGCCGTGCTGCGGGAGATGGGCGTATTGATCACCGCGATCATCGTCGCCGGCCGCTCGGGCAGCGCCTTCACCGCCCAAATCGGCACCATGAAAGTGAACCAGGAGGTCGATGCCATGCGCACCATCGGCCTCAGCCCGATGTTCGTGCTGGCCATGCCGCGGGTCATCGCGCTGACCTTGGTGATGCCGCTCCTGACCTTCTATGCCAACATCCTGGGCCTCATGGGCGGTGGCGTGATGGCCTGGACCCTGCTGGACGTCTCGCCGCGGCAGTTCATCGAGCAGCTGAGCGGGGCGCTTCAGCTCAGCACCTTCTGGGTCGGCATGATCAAGGCGCCGATCTTCGGCTTCATCATCGCGCTGGTCGGCTGCTACGAGGGTCTGCAGGTCTCCTCCAACGCCGAGTCCGTGGGCCTGCGCACGACCCGCGCCGTGGTCGAGTCGATCTTCATCGTCATCGTCCTCGACGCCCTCTTCTCCATCCTCTTCTCGATCGTGGGCATCTGAGGACGACGTCGATGGCACAAGAAAACGCTGCGAGCCCACGCGGGAACGGTGCGAGAAGACCGGGCAAGGGCCTGGCCATCGAGGTCACCGGACTGGTCAACCGCTTCGGCACCCAGGTGGTGCACGACAACCTGGATTTCTCGGTCCGCTATGGCGAGATCATGGGCCTGGTCGGCGGCTCGGGCAGCGGCAAGTCGGTGCTGCTGAACAGCATCATCGGCCTCAACCGCCCCAAGGCCGGCCGCATCATGGTTCTAGGCCAGGAGATGCGCGGCCTCGACCGGCGCGAGACGCGCTCGCTGCAGGGGCGCTGGGGCGTCCTGTTTCAGGACGGCGCCCTCTTCTCCTCTCTGACCGTGATGCAGAACATCGAGGTGCCGCTCAAGCGGCAGACGCGCCTGCCGACCTCGCTGATGGAAGAGATTGCCGAGGTGAAGATCGCGCTCTCCGGCCTGCCGCCCGATGCCGCGCACAAGTACCCCTCGCAGCTATCCGGCGGCATGCGCAAGCGCGCCGGCCTGGCGCGTGCCCTGGCGCTGGACCCCGATATTCTCTTCCTCGACGAGCCGACCGCCGGCCTCGACCCCATCGGCGCCAGCCAGTTCGATCAACTGATCCTAGGCCTCCGAAACGCCCTCGGCCTGACGGTCGTCATGGTTACGCACGACCTCGACAGCCTCTATACGGTCTGCGACCGTGTCTCCGTACTGCTCGACAAGCGGATTACCGTCGGCACGATCGAAGAGTTGAGCGCGATGGACAACGCCTGGCTGAAAGATTATTTCGGAGGACCAAGAGGGCGCGCCGCCTCGGCCGCCCTGGAACGAGCGGAGGACCGCTGAAGGCATGGAGACGCGCGCCAGCTACTTTCTGGTCGGTCTTTTCGTGCTGGTCCTGGCCATCGGAACCGTCGGCTTCATCATCTGGCTCGCCGGCTTCGACCGCCAGGCGGATACCATGCGCTACCGCATCATCGTCGACGGCTCCTCGGTCACCGGCCTGACCGAAGGCAGCGTGGTGCGCTACAGCGGCGTGCCGGTCGGCCAGGTGGAGAGCATCTCACTGGACCCAAAGGTGCCGGGCCAGGTCGACGTCATAATCGCCGTCAAACCCGACACCCCGGTCCGGACCGACACCAAGGTCACCCTGGAGCTGCAGGGCCTGGCCGGCGGCCTCTACGTGCTGATGAGCGGCGGCACCGAAGGCGCGCCCATGCTGCGGCCGGTGCCGGGCGAGCCGCCGCCCGTCATCCGGGCCAGCCCTTCCGCGCTCAGCGCGCTGATGGAGGATGCGCCGGAGATCACCGCGGCGATCAGCACGCTGATCAATCGCGCGACGATGCTGTTCTCCGACCGCAATGTGACCAACATCAGCGAGACGATCCATAACCTGCGCGAACTGAGCGACACGCTGGCCGGCCGCCGACAGGAGATCGACCAGATCATCGTCGATGCGTCGCAGACCTTGGAGAACGTCAATCGGGCAAGCGAGAACTTTGTCGGCGTATCCGACAGCCTGAAGAACGACATCGCCAATCTGATCGGCAGCGCCGATGCGACCCTGGTCTCCATCGAGCGGCTGTCGAGCAATCTCGACAAGACGCTGCTGAACAGCGAGCAGGAGGTGCGGGCGACCTTGGCCGAGGTGCGCAGCACCGCCGAGTCCTTTGCCTCCCTGGGCCAGGAGCTGGATGCCATCGCCAAGGAAAACCGCCCCGGCATTTCCGACTTCGTCAACACCGGTCTTTACGAATTCAGTGCCATGCTGGTCGAGGCGCGCGTCCTGATCGACAACCTGAACCGTATTTCCACCGAGGTCGAGCGCGACCCGGCGCGCTTTATCTTCGGAGATCCGCAAGGCGGCTATGAAACACCACCGAATTGAGTTTCCAAGCGCACAAGGAGCGGCGATCTCACCCGACCGCCGCACGCTGCTGGCCGGCCTAGGCGCCGGCACGGCCCTGGCCCTGACCGGCTGTGCAGACCTCAACATCCTGCCCGGCCAGCGGCAGGACCCGGACTTCTATCGCCTGACGCCGAAGAGCACCTTCGATCCCGGCCTGCCGACGGTGACTTGGCAGCTGGTCGTGGAAACGCCCGTCGCCAACGCCGGCCTTAGCCAATTGCGCATCGCCCTGATGCAGAACCCGGTGCAGATCGAGTACTACGCCCGGGCCAACTGGACCGACCGGGTGCCGCAGATGCTGCAGACCCTGATGCTGGAGTCCTTCGACAACTCGGGCCATATCGTCTCGGTCGGTCGCGAACTGATCGGCCTGCGTGCCGACTTCCTGCTCAAGACCGAGGTGCGCGAGTTCCAGGCCGAGTACTTCCATCAGAACCCCCTGCCCCACGCCCACGTCGCCTTTGCGTCCCGCCTGGTTGCCATGCCGCGGCGCGAAATCGTCGGCAATCAGGGCTTCAGAGCCCTGGTCCCGGCCACGGCCGACCGCATGGACGAGATCATCAACGCCTTCGACGTGGCCCTGGGCCAGGTGCTCAAGGAGCTCGTCGGCTGGACGCTGAAGACCGGCCAGAAGGTGTACAGCGAGCGCCAGACCGGTGCCTGAGCCGGCGCCGGCGCACAAACAGGCTGGGCGGGCGTTTTTTCTGGCGATCGAGGGTTTGGACGGCGCCGGCAAGGGCACCCAGACCAAGGCCTTGGTGGCGCGGGCCGAGGCGGCCGGTCTCTCGGTCGCCAGCTTCGCCTTCCCGCGCTACGGCCAGTCCTTCTTCTCGCGCCTGATCACCGACTACCTCAACGGCCGCTACGGCCCCAAGGAAGCCAGCCATCCGCTGTTTCCGGCGCTGCTCTTCGCGGCAGAGCGCTTCGAGGAGGCGACCGCCCTACGCAAGCTGCTGGCCAAACACGACTTGGTGGTCGTCGACCGCTACGCCGCCTCCAACATGGCCTATCAGACCGCGCGGCTGGCGCCCGAAGCCGCGCGCACCCTGGCCGAGGACATCGCCGAGATCGAGTACGGCATCTTCGCCATTCCGCGGCCAGACCTCACCCTGCTGCTCGACCTCTCGCCGGCCGAGGCCCAGGACAACGTGCTGAAGAAGGCCGCCCGCGACTTCGTCGAGGGCGAGATGGACCAGCACGAGCGCGACGGCGACTTTCTCGGCGCCGTAAGGCAGGCCTACCTGCGCTTGGTGGAGGCCGCCGCTCAGTCGGAAGACGGCGCTCTCGCCAACCTCGGCCCCTGGCAGGTGATCGACTGCCGCGCCAAGGAGGGAGACGGGGCCGGCGGTCTGCGCCCGGTCGACGAGATCACCGACGAAGCTTGGGCGGCCCTGTCGGCGCAGCTCGAGCGGCGCCAACAGTTGTGAGCGGAGCAACGATCGATGAGCCTTGTGCTGAACATCCTGTGGTTTGTTCTCGGCGGTCTGCTGTCCGGACTGCTCTGGTATCTCGCCGGGCTGATCATGGCCCTCACGATCGTCGGCCTGCCGTGGGCGCGCGCCTGCTTCATGCTCGGCAATTTCACCTTCGCGCCCTTCGGCAGAGACGTGATCTCCCGCAAGGACCTGAGCGGTGAAGATGATATCGGAACCGGCCCCCTTGGCGTGATCGGCAATGTCATCTGGTTTGTTCTGTTCGGCTGGGTCCTCGCGCTTTCGCACCTCTTCTGGGCAGTCGCGCTCGCCCTCACGATCATCGGCATCCCCTTCGCCATCCAGCACGTCAAGCTCGCCGGGGCGGCCTTGTTCCCGATCGGCAAGACGGTCGAGCCGAACGAGCTCGTGGCCTTGGCAAGACAAGAGAGTGCATCGGACCGGTTGCAGAGTCTTCGCGGCAACAAGCCCGATGAGTAACGGATCTCAACAGCAGGCGCAGTTCAAAAAAACAGGCGGCCAAGCCCCCCAAAGCCTGACCGCCCGGCACCTATACGGGTCTATCTCTGTGCTGCGTGCCCACCGCTGACGACGCCGTGATTGGCCGTGTGCCCGCAGGCTCAGGAAAATAATTGCAAAAACGGTGCCAGCTTAAGGGTATCGTTACATCTCAATGCTTTAGCGTAAAAGTCGCGGCAGCCAAAAACGCCGACTGTAAAGTATACCGACAGTTTTTGGCGGATTCCGGAGATTTCCCGAAAAACTGTAAAGTTTTCCGACAGTCCCGATGCGGCATCACCCCCCGCTTCCGCCCTGCCAGCGGCGGTGCTATCGTGCGTGACGCGTATGCGACGGCCCCGTTGCTCAGCTGATTGCTGCGGCAGAGTCCTCGTCTCCCGATCGCACGGTCGAACTCTTCCGTGCGCGGCAGCGTACATTTTAAGTTGCTGTTGTCATTGCCGTACTAAAAACACTACGTCTCTTGATGACAGGGAACCATTCTGACGGAGCGCTTTTGCGACAAGGTCAAGCATGGGCGCGAAGAGCACATCTAACGATATGGTCGAAGGGCCGAATGCAGGGATTGGCGCCTGCTACTCCACGGAGGGCGGTCGCCAGGCTGGCGTGGCCCGCTTGACCAATGGCTCCGGCATCGCCCCCACGGCTTGCGGGGGTATGCCAAGCTGGCGGTTCGCCGCTCCTGGCGAGAAGCAGAGTGGGTTTTATCTCACCAAGGAAGACCCTAGCTCTTTCTTTGAAACCTTCGAGACGAGTTAGACTCTATGGATGCTTCGCTCACAGAACGACAGCAACGGGAAAAGGAGTTCCACCGTCAACGCGCCCAAGATCACAAGCATCGGGCAGCGCAAGCCGTGGCCTTGGATGTTGTTTCCAGCCCGGACCGGAGATGGTGGAACGCCTACTGGTCAACCTATGACATGCTGCGGAAGCTGGATCTGGCCGGTAAGAAGGTTCTGGTGTCCGGATGCGGATTCGGCGAAGACGCGATCCGGGTCGCGAGCCTCGGGGCTGAGGTCTATGGCTTCGACATTTCCCCTGACAGCGTCGAGATTTGTCGGGAACGGGCGCAGAGGTTTGATTGCCGGAACGTTCACTTCGACGTGATGCCCAGCGAAAAGATGACGTACGAGGACAACTTTTTCGACGTCGTCCTTTGTATAGATATCCTTCATCACGTGGACATACCGAAAACGCTGTCGGAGTTTCAGCGCGTTCTCAAGCCCGGGGGACGGATCGTCGGCGATGAACTCTACACCCACGGCTTGATCGAACGGAATTTCAGACGCAACGCTCTGGTCGAGAAAGTTCTCTATCCGCTTATGGCGAAATACATTTACGGCTCGGAAACCCCCTACATTACCGAGGACGAGCACAAGATCGACGATAAGGAATTTGCTCTCGTACAGCAGCTCGTGACCCTTCAAGAGGTAAAGTACTTCAACGTGTTCGTTGGGCGCATCGTTCCCGATAGGAGCATCTCTATCTCCAAGATCGATCGAGCGCTCTTGAGCTGCCTCGGCAGTACTGGCAGGTTTCTGTGCGGTCGGATCGTGTTCGACGGCACTGTCAACTGACAACGCGCCCCACTTGGGCAATCCACATGCTTCACGCGATGGACTGGCCCCGTAGCTCAGCTGGATAGAGCGGCAGATTCCTAATCTGTAGGTCGCAGGTTCGAATCCTGCCGGGGTCACCAGCCTTCGCTCGCGAAGTGAGCGAAGGCTGCCGCGCCGAAGCCCAAAGGGCGAAGGCGGGCTCTTTCGTCCGCGAGCTACGGCTCGGCAGGCCATACCCTTCGCAGCTTATCGAGCGAAGCGAGGTTAGCGAGAAGGCTGTCGCGCCGGAGCTTCGAAGAAGCGGAGGCGGACCTGTGGCTGCTTCGGCTCGGCAGGCCGCGGCACGCAGATCCCCCGGCATCTCCCCCATACCCGGCAATTTTTGCCCATTTTCGGTTAAGACTCCCTTCACCCTTAACCCTTTCTTCATTTTGCTTAGCGACAAATCGGCCCTGGGTCGGGGAAACTCATGAAGGTTCGCTGAGGTGCGCAACAAGCGAGCCGGCAAAGAAGCGCCAGGATTGGCGGCTCTGGAGCGGTAAGAGGGGCACGGTCTGGGCAGCAATCCACAGGGCAGGCGCAGTGACGACGAGCGGGTTCCTTAGCGGGCCCGGAGAGACCGATGAAACTGCGCGATCTTCTATTCTGTGCCTTCCTCTTCGCCGCCGGCCTGCCGGTGCTGCTGTTCTGGGCCTGGCCGCATACCCGGGCGCTGGAAAACGAAGAGGAGATGGCCCGCGACAAGCACCTCTTCCTGGCCCACACCCTGGCGCAAGGCCTCTCCCACTTCTACGAGGACCTGCAGGTCTCCTTCGACACCCTGTTCCTCCACCTGCGCGACCAGGGCACGATCGGGCAGGCCGCACCGGTCTACCGCCAGCACGGCTTCCAACAGCTCTGGCTCTACGACGCCGAGCGCGGCAGCCTGATCAACAGCCATTGCTTCCGCCACGCCGACTGCAGCGAGGAGCCGCCGGCCGAGCATTTGACCAGCCTGCTGACCCTGGGCGTCGGCGGCGACATCGCGCTGAGCGGCGCGCTGCCGGGCCCGAACGGCACGCCGCGCTTCTATATGACGGCCGAGCGCGGGGGCCAGCGCCTGATCGCCGCCATGGCGACCGACCACCTGCAGCTCGTCGCCCGCAACGCCCAGTTCGGCCGCCATGGCCGGGCGATCATCCTGGATCAGTACGGGCGCGCCTTGGCCCATCCGCACCGCCCCTGGGAGCTCGCCATCGAAGACCTCTCCTACATGGAGCCGGCCTATCACCTGCAGAAGAGCAACCTCGGGGTCGCCGCCTTCCATTCGCCGCGGCTGGAAAAGAAGATGCTGGCCGGCTATGCCGCGGTCTCCGGCCCCCGTTGGGGGGTCATCGTGCAGCAGCCGGTCGAGGAGATTCAGACCCAGCTCACTTCCATCCGGCGCGGCGCACTGATCGTCGTGATCGTCGGCCTGATCGCCGCCGCCGTGGTCGGCTGGCTGATCGCCAACAGCCTGACCAACCGCCTGCATTCCGTCTCGCGCACCGCCGCGCGCATGGCCGACGGCGATGCCGAGGCGCGGGTGCCGCCGATGCGTGGCCTGATGGTGCCGGCCGAGTTCCTGCATCTCAGGCGCAGCTTCAACGGCATGGCCTCTTCCGTCGAGCGCTATGAGGAAGAGCTGCGCCGGGCGCTGCGCACGGCCGAGGAAGCCAACCGCGTCAAGGCCGAGTTCCTGGCCAACATGAGCCACGAGCTGCGCACGCCGCTCAACGGCATTCTCGGCTTCTCCGACATGATGCTCTCGGGCGCGTTCGGGCCGCTCGGCTCCAGCCGCTACCGCGATTACCTGGGGCACATCCGGGCCAGCGCGCAGCACCTCTTCGCGCTGATCACCGATCTGCTCGATCTCTCGCGCCTGGAGGTCGACGCACAGGAGCTGAAGGAAAGCCGCTTCGGTCTCGGCCAGGTGATGGCCGAGGTGGCCGGGCTGTTCGAGGAGCAGGCGGCCAAGGGGCAGCTGCAGCTCGAGGTCTACCCGCCGCCCGAGCCGCTCACGCTCTTTGCCGACGAGACCGCGATCAAGCAGATCCTGATCAACCTGCTGTCGAACGCGCTGCGCTTCACCCCGGTGGGCGGCCGGGTGACGCTCTCAGCCGCTCTCAGGGCCGATGCGTCGCTCGAGGTGCGTATTGCCGACACCGGCCCCGGCATCGCCAAGGACGATCTGGAGCGGATCCTGCTGCCCTTCGAGCGCGGCCGTCAGCACGACGGGCGGCAGATCGAGGGCACCGGCCTCGGCCTCGCGATCGTCGGCCGCCTGGTCGAGAAGCACGGCGGCCGCTTCCTGCTCGACAGCATGGAGGGGCTCGGCACCACGGCGCTGGTGCGCCTGCCGGCCGAGCGGGTCGAGCGGCAGTCCGACCAGGACGGCAAAGGCAGCCGTCCCGCCGCCTCGGTGCACCGCCTGCAGAGCTAACCGCACCACAAGTCGTCACCCCGGCTGCCAAAAGCACCGACCGTGCCTACTGCTGGATCCTCGCGTCTCGACACTGCGTGTCTCGCGCAAGGATGACGTTCTGAAGGGTTGTAGACAGCGCGCCGTGTCTTGCGGGCTGGAGACACAAGGCGTGCAAGCGCCACACACCAACTGTCACCCTTGGGTGGGCCGAAAGGCCCATCCCGAGGGTCCACGGGAGAGTTCCGCGCGGGCTGATGAGTGGATGCTCGGGACAGGGCCATTCGGCCCTGCCCAAGCATGACAAGGGTGAGGTAGGCGCCGCCCCAGCCGGTACCTCTGGACGTTAAGCCGCGCGCACGGTGCCGCACCACAAATCGTCACCCCGGAGGAGCCTCGCGAGAGGCGACATCCGGGGTCCATATGAGATGTTCGCGCGGGCTGACGAATGGTTCCCGGCTCGCGGGCTTCGCCCTTGGCCGGGATGACATTTTCGGCGTAGTCGCGGAGCGGGAAGTGACACGGAACAGCGCAGCGCAGGCGCCGCCCCAGCCGGTACCTCTGGACGTTAAGCCGCGCGCACGGTGCTGAGGAAGCGCTCGATCTCGCGGCGCAGCACGTCGGACTGCTGGGAAAGCCCGGTCGCGGACTGCAGGACCTGGCCCGAGGCGCCGCCGGTCTCCGACGCCACCTCGGCAACGCCGACCAGGTTCTGCGAGACCTCGCTGACGCCGGCGGAGGCTTCCTGCACGTTCTGCGCAATCTCCTGCGTCGCCACGGTCTGCTCTTCGACGGCGGCGGCAATGGAGCCGGCCACTTCGTCGACCTTGGCGATGATCTCGCCAATCGCTCGGATGGCGTCGCACGCCCCCGTGGTCGCCTGCTGAATGCCGTGGATCTGCTGCGAGATGTCTTCCGTCGCCTTGGCGGTCTGGTTGGCCAGGTTCTTCACCTCGGAGGCCACGACGGCGAAGCCCTTGCCCGCCTCGCCGGCCCGCGCCGCCTCGATGGTGGCATTGAGCGCCAAGAGGTTGGTCTGCTCGGCGATGTCAGAGATCAGGCTGATGACCTCGTTGATACGCGAAGCCGCTTCGACCAGGCCTTCGACCTCCACATTGGTGCGCTGGGCGCTGTCGGCCGCTTCCCTGGTCATCGCCGTGGACTGGGTCACCTGACGGCTGATTTCCTGGATGGCGCAGGACAGCTCCTCGGCGGCGGCCGCCAAGGCCTGCACGTTGTGAGAGGCATGGTCCGAGGCCGAGGACGCGGCGGCGGACTGCGACTCGTTGCGCTTGGCCATCTGCGACATGGATTCGGCCGTGGAGTTCAACTCGCCTGCCGCAGAAGAGACCGAGTCGACGACGCCCTCGACACTGGCCTGGAAGCCGTCGGCCAAGTCCAGCATGGCCTGGCGCTTCTCGGCCTTGGCCCGGGCATCCGCCTCTTCCTGCTCCTTCTCCAGCCGCAGACGCTCATGGGCGTTGGTCTTGAAGACGTCGACGGCCGCCGCCATGGCGCCGAGCTCGTCGCCCCGATCGCGGGCCGGAATGTCCACGTCGAGATCGCCGTCGGCCAGCTGTCGCATGCAGTCGGTCATCGACTGCACCGGCTTGGTGATGCTGCGTGCGACCACCACCGACAAGGCGATCATGCCGATGAAGACCAGGCCCACGATGGCGCCGATGGACTGCGCGCGCTGCCAGAAGATGGCGTTGAGATCGTCGATGTAGATGCCGGTGCCGATCACCCAGCCCCAGGGCGCGAAGCCGGCAACGTAGGACTCTTTCTCGATCGGCTCCTCGAAGCCCGGCTTGGGCCAGAGATAGGGAACGAAGCCGGCGCCCTGGGCCCGCACCAGGGTATTGAGAGCTTCGAAAAAGCGGAAGCCGGAGGGATCTTCCAGCGCGCTCAGATCCTTGCCGATCAGCTCGGGCTTGATGGGGTGCATGATCATGACGTTCTGCATGTCATTGACCCAGAGATAGTCGGAGTCGCCGTAGCGCATGCCCTGGATGGCATCCAGGGTGGCGCGCTGCGCCTCTTCTTCGCTCATCTCGCCGGCTTGGGCGCGGTCGTAATAGCCCTGAGCCACGCCGCTGGCGCTTTCGACCAGCGCACGCAGCATTTCGCGCTTCTGCACGACGAGGTCATGGCGCATGTCGGTGAGAAGGTAGGCCGATATCAGCACCAAGCTGACGGCCGAGAGGGCAACGAGACTGAGGATGCGGTGCGACAGTTTGATGCGCGCGCTGAGACCGGAGAGCATCGCAGTAAACCCTTATGATTCACAATGTTATCGAAGCGCCAGAATAGGGCCTCGGCTTAAAAAGACGCTTAATGGCTTATTTTATCCACTTTAAGTAATGGATCTGTAAGCTCTTACCCGTTGGCGTTCGGTGTCGTGACCGAACGCCATACGGGCCGCGATGAGGCCTGCTCATCGCGGCCTGGGCCTACTGCGCGCCGGCCAGGTAGGGGTGGATGCGGTCGATAAAGTTGGCGACCGGCACGGCGAAGTTGCTGTGGGCGGGGGTCCAGACCGACAGGATCTCCGAACGGCGCGTGCCTTCGGCATGAACGACGCCGAGCAGCACCGGCTTCCCGTTCTCGCCGATACGGAACAGCGCCCCGCCCGAATCGCCGATACGCGTGGCACAGTCGTGCAGCCAAGCGGGCGGCAAGCGCAGATCGCTGCCGACGACGCGGCAGCTCGGGTCGACGGAAACCGCATCGATGTTCCGGTCGCCGGGAAGGCCCGCGAGCATCACGCCATCCGGCAAGGCGGCCGCCTCTTCGGTGGTCATGGAGACAGGGGGCCACCAAGCGACCTTCTCGCCGATGCAGGGCTCGAGCCGCAGCAGCGCCCAGTCCTCGTGCACGTGCCGGTCCCGGTTGCCCCAGATCACGGCAAAGGCGCGCACCCGCTCAGCGAAGGCTCGGCCATCACGCGGCGGACCATAGGCGAAGCTGAGGGGATCGCCCGGCGCGCGGCCGCCGCCGAAGGCGATGTGATGCGCCGTCAGCACATGACAGGGAGACACCAGGGTGGCGGCGCCACGTCCCCGCCATCTGCCGTCGTCCAGGATTTGTAGGGCGCCGACGGCCGCGAAATCGCTGTCGAGGCTGCGCGCCTCAGCCTGTCGGTCGTCCTCGTAGAAAATGTTGGCGAGCTGTTGCCCTGCCTCGGCTTGGCCGGCGCCGGCAAGCAGCATCAGACCGATGCAGCATGCCAGTCGCCCCAACATGAGCTCAGGCCAGCCTTTTGAAGCGCTCTGTCGCCTCGACCAGGGCGCGTCTCACGCCTGGTTCCATGGCCGAGTGGCCGGCGTCCGGAACGATGCGGTACTCCGCCTCCGGCCAGGCGCGGTGCAGCGCATCGGCGGAGACGATCGGGCAGACCATGTCATAGCGGCCTTGCACGATCACCGCGGGGATGCGGCGGATGCGCCCGACATTGTCGAGCAGTTGGTTTTCCGCCAGGAAACTGCTGTGCTTAAAGTAGTGCGCCTCGATACGCGCCAGCCCCAGGGCCATTCCGTCCTCACCGAAGGCTGCGACTGTCTCCGGGCTCGGCAGCAAGGTGGAGCAAGCGCCCTCGTAGGTGCTCCAGGCGCGCGCCGCCGGCAGATGCACCTCGGGGTCGGGGTCGAGCAGGCGCCGGTAGTAGCCGCCCAGGATGTCGCTGCGCTCCTCCTCCGGCAGGAAACCGGCGAAGCGCTGCCAGGGCTCCGGAAAGATCGAGCGCAGGCCGTAGAGGAACCAGTGGATCTCGCTGGCCCGCGACAGGAAGATGCCTCGGAGGATGAGGGCGCTGACCCGCTCGGGATGGCTCTGAGCATAGGCCAACGCCAGGGTCGAGCCCCAGGAGCCGCCGAAGACGTGCCAGCGTTCCAGCCCCAGGTGGCTGCGCAGCTTCTCCATATCCTCGATCAGGAGCTGCGTGGTGTTGGCTTCGATATCGCCCAAGGGCGTCGAACGCCCGGCGCCGCGCTGATCGAAGACGACGATGCGATAGCCTTGCGGGTCGAAGAAGCGCCGGTGCTCCGCGTTGGCGCCGGCGCCCGGGCCGCCGTGCAGAAACACGATCGGCGTGCCGTCGCGCTCTCCAGCCTCCTCCCAATAGAGCGTGTGGCGCGAGTCGACGGCCAGTGTGCCCCGTTGATAGGGTTCGATGGCTGGAAAGAGGTCCGCACGAGCCATGGCTCAGCTTTTGCCCCGTTGCGCTTGCCGCTTCAAGAGAAAGCGCCTGATGGCCTTGTCATGCCAGGCCTTCGCTGCCTGGCTGGGGCTGCTGCTTCTGCCAGCGGCGGCCGCCAGCCAAACCGAAGAGGCCGTGGACGCGCGTGTCACGGAGGTCAGCTCGGGCCATGCCTTCGTTCTGACCGACGGCCGGGCGGTGCGCCTGGCCCACATCGAAGCGCCGGTCCCGCCGCTGCACCTGCCGGCCGGCAGCGCCTGGCTGCCGGCGGAGGACGCAAGGCACGCTCTCTCCCGCCTTGTCGCCGGCCAAGATATCCGCCTGGAGGGGGCGGGTGAGGCCCGCGACCGCTATGGCCGCTTGCTGCGGCACGCCTACCTTGCCGATGGACGGCTGCTCCAGGCCGCGCTGCTGCACGCCGGTCACGCCCGCCTTGTCTCTCTGCCCGAGGCCGCGGGTTTGGCAGAGGCGATGATCAGGGCAGAGGGCGGCGCGCGGCGCGCCGGCCGGGGGCTTTGGTCCCACGCCGCCTACCGCATCCGCCCGGCGGTGCCGGACCGCCTGGAGCGTGACCGCTTTCAGGTGGTGATCGGACGCATCGTCAGCGCCAATCGCGTCCGCCGGGGCGCCTATCTGAATTTCGGGCATCACTGGAAAAGCGATGTCACGCTGCGACTCGACGAAGGGGCCGCCGCCCTGCTGGAGGAAGCCGTCGGCCCGGTCGAGGGCTTGGCAGGCCGTCGCGTGCTGCTGCGCGGCTGGGTCCAAGAAAAGGACGGCCCGCTGATCGAAATGTCCGACCACCGGCTGATCGAGTTTCTCGACTAAGCATCGCCGTAGCGGCCACCTTCATTGTGTCATCCCGACCAAGGGCGAAGCTTGTAGCCCTCTCTGAACGTCATTCTTGGGTGAGCCGCGAAGCGGCGAGACCCGAGAATCCAGCCATAGGCACGATCCCCGCTTGGGGCTGCCTTCGGCAACTCGCTATCGCGAGCCCGGACACTCGGGCTTCGCCGTTGGCCGGGGTGACAGCTTGTGGCTCAGACGTTTTCCAGGAAGAGGTCCCGCGGTGCCTCGGTGCGGCTGGAGATCGCCACCCGCATCTTGCCGAGCGCCCGATGCTCGAGCTGCCGCACGCGCTCCTTGCTGACGCCCAGCTCGCGGCCGAGCTCTTCCAGCGTGGCGCCTTCGTCGCGCAGGCGCCGTTGCTCGATGATCATGCGCTCGCGCTGATCCAGCTCGCCCAGCGCCTGGGCGATCCAGGTGTGGCGCACCGCGACATCGTGCGACTGGCGCGTATTCTCCTCCGGGTCCGGGCGCTCGTCCGGCAGGAAGCTCTGCCACTCGTCCTCGCCGTCCTCGCCGACGGCGAGGTTGAGGGAATGGTCGGAGCCGCTCAGCCGCGCTTCCATCATGCGCACGTCGTTGATGTCGACGGCCAGCTCGCTGGCGATGCGTTGCCGGCCTTCTTCGTCGAGCATCTGCCCCGACTGCTCCTCGATGCGCGCGCGCAGGCGCCGCAAGTTGAAGAATAGCGACTTCTGCGCGGCGGTCGTGCCGGTGCGCACGATCGACCAGTTGCGCAGCACGAAGTCCTGAATGGCGGAGCGGATCCACCAGGAGGCATAGGTCGAGAAGCGGACCTCGCGGTAGGGGTCAAAACGCTCGGCCGCCTGCATCAGCCCGATCGATCCTTCCTGGACCAAATCGTTCATCGGCAGGCCGTAATTGCGAAATTTCGCCGCGATGGCAATGACGAGGCGAAGATAGCTGTGGGTCAAAAGGTGCAGCGCCTCGCTGTCGCCCTCTTCTCGCCAGGCGATGGCCAGCTCGCGTTCGCGCTCGCGCGAAAGCAGCGGTTGGCCCATGGAATAGCGGATAAAGCTGCGCTCGGCCCTGACTGCTTCTGCGCTTTCTGTGTGCGCCATCAAACTCTCCCGCCCTGGTATCGTTGTAGGTGTTACGTACCGAGGTGGGGTGCGGATCAGGAATCGGGGCCAGGCAAGGCGCCCTAACGAGCTCAGGACTCGGTAAAATCCACGTGAAGTTGGTTGCCGTCCGGGTCCTGCAATCGAATCTGTTCGATCTTCGTTCCGGGAACGAAGACGCTTCGGAAGGGGTAGTCCGCCGCTTCCAGACGGCCGACGAAGGCGGCGCGATCGGTGCCGACGAAGGCGAAGTGCTCGAGCGACGGCGTCTCTGCCGTCGGCGTCTCATCCACTTCGATCAGATGCACGGCGGCCTGGTCTCCGCAGTAGAGCCAGGCGCCGTTGAAGGGAAAATCGGGCCGCGGCCCCTCGGTCAGCCCGATGATCTCGCAGTAGAAGTGGACAAGGCGGTCGAGCGCGCCGGTGCGAATGTTGACGTGGTCGAGGTAGGCGATCGTCACGGCGCCGCTCCTTCTGCTGCTCTTGGCCCGCTGCTCTTGGCTAAATTTGTCGGCAGAAGCCTATTAGGCTTCCAAGGTCTCGACAATCTCGCCGCTCGGCAGCAGGCAGGCGCTCAGCAGGCTGCCGCCGCGCCCGCAGCCGCCGTCCAGGGTCACGGTCACGTCTGTGACGTGCAGCCCCGGGTTCTCCGGGCTGAAGCCCCGCACCACCCGATGAAAGCCGGCATAGGGCTCGTCTATCCGGTCGAAGGCCGCGCTGCCCCACCAGAAGCTGTCCTTCTGCGCCTCCAGCGGCCGGGTCGGGTCGAGGCCGGCGCTGACGAACAGCAAGCCCGCCTCTTCATCGAAGGCGGCGCGGCGCAGCGCGGTCATCAGGTCGAGATGGCCGGGCCGGCCGCGGATGCGCTCCCGCAGGCCTTGGGTCCAGCGGGTCAGGCCGACCGTGCCGACCGAGGCCTGGTGTTGCGCCTCCTCCGCCGTGCAGCCATAAGCGCGCAAAGTGGCGTCGACGCCGTGCTGCAGCATCCAGGCCATGACGCTTTTCGGATTGGTGGCGAACTGCAACTGCAGCAGCTTCTGCCACATCTCCTCCTGACTGCCGCGGAGAAAGAACACGCTGGCTGCCTCGCGCGGGTCGACAGCCATCACGGCCGAGCGAAACTCCAGCAGAATATCCACGGTCGTCGCCACGTCGGGACCGCGCCCCAGCATGTTGCCGAGATAGACGATGCAGTCGCCGGGCTCGAACCGCTCGGCGATCAACTCGTGCATGCGCTCGAGCCGCGCCGCTTCGCCGTGAATGGCACCGATTGCCCAAACGCGGCGCGCCTCTGTGATCGCCGCGAACCTCTGATCGTTCATTGAACACCCCGAAAGACTACTCGCCTTCTACTTGGCGGCTTGCGGCAGTGGCAAGCGGCTTTCCGGCAGGGCAGGGTCGGAACGATCGGGAACCGAGTGGGAAGGAGCCCGCGTTACGCGGCTTTCAGCAGCTTTTCCAGCTTCTGGGCAGCCGTTTCCTCGTCGATCTTTTCGAGGGCGGCCAGCTCGCGGGCCAAGCGCTCCAGGGCGGCTTGATACATCTGCCGCTCGCTGTAGGACTGCTCGGGCTGGTCGTCGGCGCGGTGCAGATCGCGCACCACTTCGGCGATGGAAACCGGATCGCCGGAGTTGATCTTGGCTTCGTATTCCTGCGCCCGGCGGCTCCACATGGTCTTCTTGGCCCGGCTGCGCCCCTTCAGGGTGGTCAGCGCGTCATCCATCATCTTGCGCGACGACAGGCGGCGCAGGCCCGAGGAGTGGGCCTTGTCCACGGGGATCCGCAAGGTCATCCGGTCTTTGTCGAACTGAATCGCGATCAACTCGATCGTGATCCCGGAAATCTCCTGCTCGTGGATGTCGGTGACGCGTCCGACGCCGTGAGCGGGGTAAACCACGTAATCACCGGGCGAAAACTCACATTTCTTAGCCATAGGTCGGTCGCACTCCAGCCTTATCGTTCTCGTTTGCCGCCCGCTCGTCTGCAGCATGGCGGCTTACACGCGCCCTTAATTGCCTCGCCCAGCGATTGAGCGAGCCAAATGCGCCCAGCACTGTGGAGATAAACCGAGATCGCCCCCAACTGAAGATTCGGCATCACCACTCTTGTCGCCTGCCGCCTTATCCGTTGGCAGCTGTGTCCACGCCCGGCGATTCCGTCAGGCAATGGGCCATCATACACAAAATCGTCGGTCTTCACAACGTGGACGGCGCGCTTAGGCTTTGTAATCCTTACCGTCTCGGCGACTTGTCTAGAGCGGTAGGGTTAAGAGCCGGTCCCGGGATTGGGGTCGAAAAACTTCTCGAACTTCCCACTCTGCCCGTTGAACTGGTCGGCGTCGGTCGGCGCCTCGCCTTTGCGGGTGATGTTGGGCCAGGTCTCGCTGTAGGTCGTATTCAACTCCAGCCAGGCGTCGGCTGAGGGATCGTTGTCAGGCAGAATGGCCTCCGGCGGACACTCCGGTTCGCATACGCCGCAATCGATGCATTCGTCCGGGTGGATGACCAGCATGTTGGCACCCTCGTAGAAACAATCCACCGGGCATACCTCAACGCAGTCCATGTACTTGCAGCGGATGCACGCTTCCGTCACGACATAGGTCATCGCACAGTTCCCACTCGACTTGTCACGCCAATCCTCACCAACACGACCAGCAGCGGCGCCTAGCACACTCGGACGGGGTCCTTCAACAGGCCCGCGCCGCCATGCCTCGGTCGTCGCTGCCGATTCACTTGGGCCGACTCACTAGTTAGGAGGCAGCGGCCCGCTGCTCAACGAGAAGACGATCATGACTGACCCGCGTCGCCATGCCCCCGCCACCCTGCGCAACCGCCAAGCCATCGCCGAACAGCTGAAGACGGCGCTGCCCGAGGAAGGCCGCGTGCTGGAAATCGCCAGCGGAACCGGCGAACACGTCAGCTTCTTCGCCGGGCTCTTTCCCCAGCTGGACTGGCAGCCCAGCGAGCCCGACCCGATGCTGCGGCAGAGCATCATCGCCTATGGACAGGACAGCGACCTGGCCAACCTGGCGCCGCCGCTCGATCTGGACGTAACCCGGCGACCCTGGCCGGTCGACGCGGTTGCCGCCATTCTCTGCGTCAATCTGCTGCACATCGCGCCCTGGGCCGTCACCGAGGCCTTGATGGCCGGGGCCGGAGAGGCGCTGCCGCCCGGCGCGCCGCTGATGATCTACGGTCCCTTCATGCGGGAAGGCCGGCACACCGCCGACAGCAACGCCGCCTTCGACCGCGGCCTACGGATGGAAAACCCCGCCTGGGGCGTCCGCGAGATGGAAGCCGTCGAGGAACTCGCCAGACAGAACGGGCTGGCCCTGGCGGACGTGGCCGCCATGCCGGCGAACAACTTCTTTTTGCGGTTTGAGAAGGGGTAGCGGCAGACAGGCGGTTGCTCCCCTTTCTTGCCCATCACCTCGCTTGTCATCCCGGCCGCGCCAGCGAGCCGGGAACCATGGTCAAGCTGGGCTCGGACAGCGGAATAAGAAGGCGCACGGCTGCAACGGCCGCCCTGAACGGCTGCATCCCGTGCAGGCCGCGAAATGGACCCCGGCTCGGGGGCCGGGGTGACAACGAGGGGTGCAGCGCTGTCCGTAGCCTCACCCACGTTGTCATACTTGGGCGAGCCGCTGTGCGGCGAGACCCGAGTATCCAGCGGTAAGCACGGTCCGGGCTTGTGGCTGGACCCCGGATCGCTGACGCGTCCGGGGTGACGAGAGGAGGTGCGGCACCGTTCTAGCCATTCCCTTCAATTGTCACCCCGGAGGAGCCTCGTCAGAGGCGACATCCAGGGTCCATTTCAAAGCCGGGCACAGGCTGACAAATGGTTCCCGGTTCGCGGGCTTCGCCCTTGGCCGGGATGACAAGCGGAGGTCTTGTCGGCGCCTACTCAGACCCCAGCAGCTTATCCAGCGCGCGCCGGTCCTTCTTGGTCGGCCGACCCTCACCGCGCTCCCTCAGGCCGGACGAGGCGCTGCGCGGCACCGGGGTCTGCTCGGACAGCGGCTTGAGATCGGCGTAGAGGGTCTGGGCCTCGCTGGCCGGCCCGCGCCGCGCACCCAGGCGCTCGACCCGAACAATGCGCAGGAAGCGCCCCTGGGAAAAGCTGACCACGTCGCCGACCCGGAGTTTGTGATTGGCCTTGTTGACCACCTGGCCGGAGATCCGCAGGCGGCCTGACTGGCAGAGCTGTGCGGCGATGCTGCGGCTCTTGCAGAAGCGGGCGAAGAACAGCCAGCGGTCGGCGCGGACCCAGTCGTCGCCTCCCGGCGAAGCCACCGTATCGAGCTTTCCGCCGCCGCTCATGCGCCGAACTTGAGGTCGCGCAGCACGGCGAAGGGCGAGTCGGATCTCGCCTTGCGTGCCGGACGCGCCTTGCCGGCGGCCGGCTTGCCGCGCGCCGACTTGCCCTGCGCCTGGGCCAGGGAGGCGCGGCGTTTGGCGCCGCGGCGTGGCCGGCGGTGGAAGGTGACCGCGCCCTCTTCCTCGACCGCCCAATAGCCGATCGCCGGCAGGGCCACCAAGGCATCCTCCGGGCCGCCGCGGATGATCCTGCAGAGTGCCGGCGAGGCCACGAAGGGGCCGGCAGCGCTGAGCTTGCGGGCCTCCCGCGCCAGGGCCTCCAGGCGGTCGGCACGGACCGCCAGGCGGCGGTCGCTGCCGTTGACGATGACGTAGCCGAGCGCCGCCCAGA
Organism: Rhodovibrionaceae bacterium; assembly: GCA_028279885.1. Taxonomy (GTDB): domain Bacteria; phylum Pseudomonadota; class Alphaproteobacteria; order Kiloniellales; family DSM-21159; genus JANQMX01. Next base: position 58,217 of record JANQMX010000001.1, read on the forward strand.
GGCCGGCCTCCGGCGGCTCCGGCTGCCGCACCATGGCTCCGAGCCTGGCTGTGGCCGCCAGCGGCTCGTGATGATGCCAAAGGCACCAGAGCAGCGCCTTCATGGTCTGAGCGTCGGGGCTGCCGATCTTGCGCTGATAGAGGCTTTCCATGCCGAAGACGACGCCGAGGGCGCGCAGCCGCGCCCGCGCCGGCTTGTCGAGCGCCTTCAAGGGGTTGGCGACACTGCGGCGGGACAACAGGCCGAGCGCCTCGGAGAGCTGAAAGGCCAGGCCGCGCTCCGGGCTCTCCAAGGCCGCCTCGCGCAAGGCGAAGAGCGGGCCGAGCAGCTTGCGCAACCGCCGACGCAGCCAGGCGTCGAGGCGCAGACGTATCCGCTCCCGCGCCCGGCCGTCCAGGAACTCGCTGTGCAGCACCTCGATCCGGGGCGCCAATACGCTGTCGCCGCGCTTGAGCCGTGCGATGGCCTCGTTGCGCCAAGAGAGCCGGCCCTCCCGCGACAAGGCGAAGGCCTCGTCCTCGTCCTGCTCCAGGCTGCGCAGCCGGCCCGGGATGGCGTCCCACAAGGCGCGCCGCCCAGCCGCCAGAACAGGCCGGCGGTCCTGCTGCCCGACCGTCGGGTCGAGATGGAAGGTGAAGCCGCGCAGAATGCCAACATGCTGTCCTTCGACCACCACGTCGCCGCTCGTCTGGACCGCGCCGAGCAGGCGCCCGCCGTCGCGCAGGCGGCGGACCAGGGTTGCCGTCCGCTTGTCGACGAAGCGCTGGGTCAGGCGCGTGTGCAAGGCATCGCTGAGCTTGTCCTCGAGCGCCCGCGCCCGCTCCTGCCAATAGTCGCTGTCGTCGAACCAGGCGCCGCGGTGGGTGATGAAGGTCCAGGTCCGGCCGTGGGCGATGCGGGTGACCAGGGCGTCGATGTCGCCGTCGGTCCGATCAAGGTTGGCGATCTGGCGGGACACCCAGTCTTCCGGCAGGTGGCCCTCGCCCTCGGTGAGGTGGCCGTAGAGCGTCTTCAGGAGGCGCACGTGCTGTTCGCTCAAGGTCTTGCGGAAGTCCGGGACCTGGCAGACCTCCCACAGCAGGCGTACCCGGTCCCGCTCCTTGGCGCGTTCGCCGACCTGCTCGTCGCGGGCCAGCGCGGCGAGGGCCGCCTGGTCCTCGGGCGGCCGCACGCGGATAAGCTCCGGCCGCTCCGGGCGGCGCTCCAGGCTGCGCAGCAGCGCCTGCGGCGAGCGGAAGTCCAGCGCCCGGTTGCGCCACTGCAGCGCCGTCAGGGGCTCGAAGCTGTGCTCCTCGATGGCCTGCACCAGCTCCTCGTCCAGGCCCGGCGCGCTGCCGGTGGTCCCGAAGCTGCCGTCGTTCATGTAGCGCCCGGCGCGGCCGGCGATCTGCGCCAGCTCCGTCGGCTGCAGGCGCCGTGGGCTGATGCCGTCGAACTTGACCAGCTTGGCGAAAGCGACGTGATCGACGCCGAGATTGAGCCCCATGCCGATGGCGTCGGTCGCAACCATGTAGTCGACGTCGCCGTTCTCGAAGAGTTCGACCTGGGCGTTGCGGGTGCGCGGGCTGAGCGCGCCGAGCACCACGGCAGCGCCGCCGCGTTGGCGGCGGAGCAATTCCGCCATCTCGTAGACCTCAGTGGCCGAGAAGGTCACCACGGCACTGCGCGGCGGCAGGCGGGAAAGCTTGCGGTGCCCGGCATAGCTGAGCTGCGAGAGGCGCGGCCGCGAGGTCACCTCGGCGTCAGGCACCAGGCGGCGCAGCAGCGGGCGGATGATGTCGGAGCCGAGGAACATGGTCTCTTCCTGGCCCCGGGCATGCAGCAGGCGGTCGGTGAAGACGTGCCCGCGCTCCAGATCGGCGGCGAGCTGCACCTCGTCGATGGCCAGGAAGTCCACCGCCCGCTCCAGCGGCATGGCCTCGATGGTGCAGAGGAAATAGCGGGCGCGCGGCGGAACGATCTTTTCTTCGCCGGTGATCAGCGCCACCTGGCCCGGGCCCTTGGCGCGCACCACCCGGTCGTAGTTCTCGCGCGCCAGAAGGCGCAGCGGGAAGCCGATCATGCCGCTCTGTCGGGCGAGCATGCGCTCGATCGCAAGGTGGGTTTTGCCCGTATTGGTGGGGCCCAGTACGGCGAGAATGCGTGAACGCCCAGCCATGACAACATCCCCAAATTCGGGCTTGGCTCTTTCAAATACAAGGCTTTGCCGCGTCGCGGAAGCCGCTAATCAAACTTAGGGCGACACGCGGTGCAATCGAGACATTGAATTGGCGGCAACTTTATCCAACCTAAAGTCCGCCGCGGCTAAAAACGACAAAGATGTGGGGTTATCGCCGTGCGGAATACAGCGCTGGACATGTCGGTGGACCGGCTGCCCGACCCGCTCGGGGGGCTCTTTCGCTATTGGGACAGCATCAGAGGCGACCGGCCGCTGCCCAACCGCTCCGATTTCGACCCGGTCGCCATACCCCGGCTCCTGCCGCATCTGATCCTGGTCGAAGTGCTGCGCGACCAAGCCGATGGCCAGGTGGAAGACTTCCGCTTCCGCCTGATCGGCACCCATGTGGATGAGCGGATGAACCAACGCTACACCGGGCAGCGACTGTCACAGATTCCCAGCAAGCAGCGCGGCAGCACGATCTGGAGCACCTACCAAGCGGTCGAGCGTGAGGGACAGCCCAAGGTCATATCGCTGGACTACATCGGCCCGGCGGAACATACGACGGGGACGACGGAGATCTTTCTTCCTCTCTCGGCCGGCGGTGGCGCGGTCGATTTCATCGTCGTCGGCCTGCGCTTCGCTTGACCCGCGCAACCGACAACAGACCTCGTCCTGTAGCAATCCGCCGTTCGACCACCCAGATATGAGATCGCGGTCACGGACAGCTTGTCGCACCGTGTGTATTCCGCGAGGGCGACAGCGCTCCCACGAACCGACTTGTGTGGACAAGCGCTAAAGCACATATGCGCTGGAAAATGGTTTCATTCCCAGTAAACAGCAGGGTTTGCCGCTGATTGCCATGACGACCGAAGAGAAGCTTGAGTTTCAGGCGGAGGTCAGCCGCCTCCTCGACATCGTCGCCAACGCGCTCTACTCGAACAAGGAGATCTTCCTGAGGGAATTGATCTCCAACGCTTCCGACGCCTGCGACCGCCTGCGCTATGCCGCCATCACCAATCCCGAGCTGACGGCCGGCGACCCGACTTTCCGCATCACGCTGGAAAGCGACCCAGACAGCCGGCAACTGACCATTGCCGACAACGGCATCGGCATGAGCCGCGAGGAGCTGGTCGCCAACCTCGGCACCATCGCCCGCTCGGGCTCCGCCGCCTTCCTCAACGAGCTGGGCGACCAGGCCAAGGAAGTGGACCTGATCGGCCAGTTCGGAGTCGGCTTCTATTCGGCCTTCATGGTGGCCGACCAGGTGACGGTGGAAACCCGCAAGGCCGGCGAAGCGCAGGGCTGGCGCTGGGAGTCCGACGGCAAGGGCAGCTTCACCGTCGCCGAGAGCGAGGACGCGCCGACGCGCGGCACCCGCATCACCCTACACCTCAAGGAAGACGCCAAGGACTATCTCCAGCCGACCGAGCTGGCCCGCATCGTCAAGACCTACTCGGACCACATCGGCATTCCCATCACCCTGGTGAAGGCGGAAGGCCCCGGCGAGACGCTGAACAGCGCCGGCGCGCTCTGGACCCGGCCAAAGTCCGAGATCAGCGAAGATCAGTACCGCGAGTTCTACCATCACGTCGCCCACGCCTTCGACGAGCCCTGGGACCGCCTGCACTTCAAGGCCGAGGGCGCGATGGAATACACCGGCCTGCTCTTCATCCCCTCGGCCAAGCCCGTGAACCTCTTCGACCCGGAGCGTCGCAACGAGGTCAAGCTCTACGTGAAACGGGTTTTCATCACCGACGACTGCCGGGCCATCCTGCCGCCCTATCTGCGCTTCCTGCGCGGCATCGTCGACAGCGAGGACCTGCCGCTCAACATCAGCCGCGAGCTGCTGCAGGACAATCCGCTGCTCGGCCGCATGCGCCGCGCCATCACCAAACGCGTGCTCGGCGAGCTGGAGAAGAAGGCCGAGAAAGAACCCGAGAGCTACGTCCAGTTCTGGGAGACCTTCGGCCCGGTCTTGAAGGAGGGTCTCTACGAGGACCTGGACCAGCGCGAGCGCCTGGTGAAGCTGACCCGCTTCCGCAGCACCGAGGGCGACGGCTGGGTCAGCCTGGACGACTACATCGCCCGCATGAAGCCGGGACAGACCGCCATCTACACCCTGAGCGGCGACGAGCTGGCGGCGCTGCAGCGCAGCCCGCAGCTCGAAGGCTTCCGCGCCAAGGGGGTCGAGGTGCTGCTGCTGACCGACCCGGTCGACGAGTTCTGGATGCCGGCGATGGGCGAGTACGAGGGCAAGCCCTTCAAGTCCGTGACCCGCGGCGGCGCCGACCTCGACAGCATCGAGGGCGAGGCCGAGACGGCGGAGAAGGAGGAGCCAACCGAGGAGCAGAGCAGCGGCCTCGATACCCTGGTCGCCTTCGTCAAGCTGACCCTCAAGGACAAGGTGAAGGACGTCCGCATCTCCAACCGCCTGCGCGAAAGCCCGGTCTGCCTGGTGGCCGACGACGGCGACATGGACCTGCACCTCTCGCGCCTCCTGAAGCAGCACCACCGCCTCGATGCGGAGGCGCCGCGGGTGCTCGAGATCAATCCCAAGCATCCGCTGATCCTGTCCCTGGCCAAGATGGCCGCGGCCGGCAACGGCAATGCCGGAACCATCGAGGAAGCGTCACACCTGCTGCTCGATCAGGCGCGCATCATGGAAGGCGAGACCCCGCTCGATCAGGCCGCCTTCGCCCGCCGCCTATCGGGCTTCCTGGCGCAGGCGTTGGCGTAAGCGGCTTGTTCTTTTCTGGGGCGCCCTCCGGCGCTGCACGGTTCCGTCCCCGCTTCGCGAGCCCCCAGCCGGCCGGCCACCTCAGACTGTCATGCTTGGGCGAGGCCCACGGGGCCGTTAGGCCCAGGGCCGAGTTCCGAGCATCCACTCATCGGCCTGTACGGAACCCTGCCGTGGACCCTCGGAACTCTCCGCTTCGCGGCTCGCCCAAGGGTGACAGTGGGAGACAAAGGCGCTCGCCCGTGCAGTACCACCAACTGTCACCCCGGCCTTGAGCCGGGGTCCATTTCTCAGCTTGCTCGGAATGGCATCGCTAGGCGCGGGCGTTGCGGTGGCCTCGCTCGTCTTTCCACAGTTCGTGCCCAGCCCAACCATGCCTTCGGCAACTCGCTGCGCGAGCCCGGACACGCGGGCTTCGCCCTTGGCCGGGATGACAGTCTGAGAGGGAACTCGCGGAGCAAGGCGCGGCCCCTGTGATTGCCCAACCGGGCGATCTCACTTGAGGGCGGTTGTCCTATCGGTCATGCTCCCGCTCCAAGGCCGGTAGGCTTCGCACCATCCTTACCGTCCAAGACCGCTCCATCGCCGTTTCTTCGCTATCGAAAAGTGAGGCACTCAGCATGTCGCTTCCCTGCAAGTTCGAACGCAGCCTTTTGGACTTCGAAGAGTACTTGCTGGTTCGCAAGACGCATCACCCCTTCATTTATCAGCTCGACAATGAGGCGTTGCACGAGACGCGGGACCGTCTGCGCAAGCTGCGCGACCGGGAGCGGACCCTGGCCCGGCAGAAGCGCAGAGAGGTGCGTGGCAAGGCGGCTCAGCGCGGAGCCAGCTTTCCCGGAACCGCCGAGCAACCGCTTCAGCGCAAGCAGGCCTTCGCCGGCGCCCTGAAACGGGTCAACAAGGAAATCAAGCGGGTCAGGAAGCTGGAAGCGAAGGCGGCCACGATGGAAGGCGCGCGCAAGGCCTTGGCCATGCACCGCGCCGCGCAGTTCAAGCACCATCCCACCGACGAGCCGAAGGAAGGGGACGGCTTCCAACCGTTGCCCAGCCGACGCCGGCGCCATGTGGTTCCGCCCTGGCGCATCGGCAGCATCTCGCAGCACACCAAGACCCGCCAAGCGATCAGGGATGCGCGCAACAAGTGATCGCAGCTCGAGATTCTTTAAAGCGCCTCCCGCCTCGGCAAAGCCTGCGGCGTAGCCAGGTCGGCGCAGGCCTCGCAGCACCACAGCCTGTCACCCCGGACTTGATCCGGGGTCCATTTCTACGCCCACGCGGAATGGGGTTGTTGAGCGCAGGCGTTGCGGTCGCCTCGCTGATCGTTCCGCAGTTCGTGCCCGGCCCACCCATGGATCCCGGCTCGCGGGCTTCGCCCTTGGCCGGGATGACAGTCTGAGGCGGCCGGCCGGGCGGGGGTGCGCGCTGGCACCTAGCTAAAGCAACAATACCCACTCACCTTGACTTCACCGCCGCCGGCGCCAATCCTTCGACTCGTTCCTAGGGGGGCCTCGAAAGAGGCTGAGAGTCGGTTGGGATAGACACCCGCCGTGACCCTTCGAACCTGATCCGGGTAATGCCGGCGCAGGGAACGGGACCTGTCCTCCTTCACCTTCGTCACACCCCGGATCTCCCTTGTCGAATAGCGGAGGTCCAGACTCATGCCCACTCTCTCAAAAGCTCTCGCAACCCTTGTCCTGGCGGCCGTCCTGGCCCTGCCCGGCGCCGCCAAGGCCGAGAAGCTCACTGTCCTGCTCGACTGGTTCATCAACCCCGACCACGCCACGCTGATCATCGCCGAGAAGAAGGGCTTCTTCGCCGAGTCCGGCCTCGAGGTCGAGATGATCGAGCCGGCGAACCCCAACGACCCGCCGCGGCTGGTCGCCGCCGGCCGGGCCGATCTCGCCGTCTCTTACCAGCCGCAGCTCCACATCCAGGTCGATCAAGGCCTGCCGCTGACCCGGGTGGCCACGCTGGTCGCCACGCCGCTCACCACGCTGCTTGCCCTGGAGGGCGGCCCGGTCGAGACCGTCGCGGACCTTAAGGGCCGCAAGGTCGGCTTCTCGGTTGGCGGCTTCGAGGACGCGGTGCTCGGCGCCATGCTGGAGAATGCCGGCCTCAAACTCGACGACGTCGAGCTGATCAACGTCAACTTCTCGCTCAGCCCGGCGCTGCTGACCGGCCAGGTCGACGCCGTCATCGGCGCCTACCGCAACTTCGAGCTCAACCAGCTGGAGATCGAGGGCTACCAGGGCCGCGCCTTCTACCCCGAGGAGCACGGCGTGCCGGCCTATGACGAGCTGATCGTCGTGGCGCGCAACGACAATCTCGAGGACCCGCGCATCGCCGCCTTCATCGGCGCCATCGAGCGCGGCGTGCAGTACGTGATCAACCACCCGGAGGAGAGCTGGGAGATCTTCAAGGCCTACAAGTCCGGCCTGGACGACGAGCTCAACCGCCGTGCCTGGTGGGATACCCTGCCGCGCTTCGCCCTCCGGCCAGCGGCGCTCGACCAGGGACGCTACGAGCGCTTCGCCGCCTTCCTGCAGCGGCGCGGCCTCGTCGAGCCCCAGCCGCCGCTGGCTACCTACGCGGTGGAGCTGGTGCAGTAGGGTTTGTTCGGCACCGGCCCGGTAGTTTTTCTAGGGCGCCTTGCGCCGCCGCACCACAGACTGTCATGCTTGGGCGAGGCCCAGGGCCGAGTTCCGAGCATCCACTCATCGGCCCGCACGGAACTCTCCCGTGGACCCTCGGGACGGGGCCGCTGGCCCCGCCCAAGGGTGACAATCTGAGGGAACCCGTCGGCGGCGCGCCAAATCAGAACTGGCGCGCCCAACAAAGACTCAGGCGTCCGACGCACCGTTGGCGGCGAAGCGCCGCCAGTCGCCGGCAATCTCCTCCACCGCGGTCTTGAAGATGCGTTCGCCCGCCTCGACGCTGGCGTGCGTGGGGTCGGAGCCGATGCGCCCGTCGGGGAAGCGGCGGCGGTAGTCGCTGCTGTCGTAGATCGGGCCGACCGGTGCCTTGCCCGGCGTCATCTCGGCCTGTTTCACGTGGTCGGGATAGGCGTAGTAGGTCAGCGAGATCTCGGAGCAGGTGGCGTGGGAGCCTTCCTTGTCGCCGAAGAGCTCCGCCGAGAGGCGCTTGATGCCGCCGCCGTCCCACCAGTTGCGCAGCTGGCAGACCAAGGGCGGACGATTGCTGTCCGCCTTGCCCAGGCTGCTCTCGGCATAGATCTCGCTGAAGGCCGCGCTCAGGGTGGCGATGTTACCGCCGTGGCCGTTCAAGAAATAGAAGCGGTCGAAGCCGTGTTGGGCCAGGGAGTTCACCACGTCCTGCACCACCGCGATCAAGGTGGTGGGCCTGAGCGTGATGGAGCCGGAAAAGCCGAGGTGGTGCTGGGCCATGCCGATGGAGAGCGTCGGCGCGACCAGCGCTCCGGTTTCTTCGCCGACCGCCTTGGCCAGCACCTCGGGACAGAGCGCATCGGTGCCGATGAAGCCGTTTGGCCCGTGCTGCTCGGTCGAGCCGATGGGAATCATGATGGCGGTCGAGCTCTTGAGATAGCCCTCGACCTCTTGCCAGGTTGCCAATTGCAGCTGCACCCCTGCTCTCCTTCTCGTTCTTCGTGGTGCTTCGAACGCTAGTTAAATTGTGGGGCCAGGCAAGCGGCGCAACCGCGATGCCGCCATGCAGGCCCCGGAACCGGCCTAGCGATTGCCGTTCGCCAGGCGGACGGAGGCAGGATGGGCGCGCAGCCGCGCCATGGCCCAGACGCCGAGGAAGGGGCCGATGGCTAGCGGCAGGAAGGCGTAGCGCCAACCGAGCCAGTCCACCGCATAGGGCATGAGGTGGATGGTGATCAGGGTCAGCAGGAAGCCGAGGCTGGTCTGTACCGTCAGCATGGTGCCGACGAGATTGCGCTCGGACAGCTCCGCCACCGACGAGGAGAACTGCGCCGAGTCGGCGGCGATGGACACACCCCAAACGATGCAGATCGCGATCAAGAGCCAAGGGGCCGCGCCGAAGAAGAAGCCGATGGCCACGGCGCAGCTCCCGCTCACCGCCATGGCCAGCATGGTCAAGGTCGTGCGGCCCAGGCGGTCGGCCAGGAAGCCCGCGGCGAGGCATCCCAGGGCGCCGACCGCAATGGTGATAAAGGTGATCAGCTTGGCCCAAAGGGCGGCGACCTCGTGGTTCATGCTCAGCGCGAAGCTGGCGTAGAGGAAGCCGCCTATCCAGGCCCACATGGCATAGAGCTCCCACATGTGGCCGAGATAGCCGAGGTTGGCCAGACGCAGCGGCCGGTTGCGCCAGGCCACCAGGGCGTACTTGGCCTGGAAGCCGGCAGCGCGCTCCTGCCGCGGGCCGAGACGGACCCGGTTGATCATCAGGGCAGCGAAGAGCGCCGCCGCCGAGGCCGCAGCGATGGTGAACTGCCAGTCGACCCCGCCCAGGGCATTGAAGAGATGCGGCGAGGCCGAGCCCAGCACGATGGCCCCGACCAGGAAGCCGACCAGCAGCCCCATGTCGTCGACCGCCCAGGAGGCGGCGATCTTCATCCCGACGGGATAGATGCCGGCCATGCAGATCCCGGTGACGAAGCGGAGGCCGACGATGGCGGCTTGCCCCGAGGCGGTGGCGGCGTCGGTGAAAAGGATGCCGGCGTTGGCAACGCTGGCGACCAGGGCGGAGAGCATGATGAAGCGTCGCGGGTCGAGCCGATCGGCCAGGCCGAGAAAGGCGCTGGCCAGCGAGCCGACGACGAAGCCGAAGGCCACGGCCGACGTAAAGAGCGACTGGGTGAAGGCGCTGAGTCGCCCTTCGGCCTCAAGCGCCGGGATCACCGCCGTCGCCGAGAACCACAGGGCCATGGCGGCGATCTGGCAGAGCGCGAGCAGCGACAGCGCGCGCCACTTGCCCTGCATGCGCGCCGGCCCCGGTCCGAGATGAGTCGATGTCGCCATGGTTTCCGAACTTGAGACGGGCAAGCGCCGGCGCCGCGATCGGGCGACGGGCGGCTTGCCGCTCTTTTCCCACCAAACATTCCCCGTTATCACTTGAGCCGCCGCGGCACGAGACAATAGTCCGCACAGCAGGTCCGCGGGCGACGCGGCAAGAGGGAAGACAAGCATGGCCTATTGGCTGATCAAGAGCGAGCCCAACACCTGGTCCTGGGACGACCACGTCAAGGCCGGCACCGCCGAGTGGGACGGCGTGCGCAACTATCAGGCCTCCAACAACATGAAGGCCATGAAGGTCGGCGATCAGGCCTTCTTCTATCACTCGGTCAAAGAGAAGCAGATCGTCGGCATCGTCGAGGTGGCCAAGGAGTACTACCCCGACGGCACCGACCCCAGCGGGCGCTTCGGCATGGTGGACTTCAAGGCGCTTCGGCCGTTCGAGCAGCCGGTCAGCCTGGCCGAGATCAAGGCCGAGCCCAAGCTGGAGGACATCGCCCTGATCAAGCAGTCGCGCCTTTCCGTCATGCCGATCACCGCGGCCCAGTGGAAGACCATCTGCAAGATGGGCAAGACCAAGGCCTGAGGGGGGCTTGAGCCGGAGATGAGCGGCCGCCGCCTCTGCCGCATCGCGGAGATCGACGAGGACGGCGGCAAGGGCTTCGTCTTCGGCGAAGGCACGGACCGGCGGGAGATCTTCCTCGTTCGGGTGGGCAACAGAGTCTACGGCTACGAGAACGCCTGTCCCCATCTCGGCTCGCCGCTCGACTTCCATCCCGACCGCTTTCTCAACGCCGAGGGCACGCACATCATCTGCGCCACCCACGGCGCACTCTTCGAGATCGCCGACGGCTATTGCATCTCCGGGCCCTGCGCCGGCGACAGCCTGACGCCCATTGCGCTCGCGCTGGAGGACGACGGCTGGGTGACCTGGCCCGACGCGCCGGCCGATCTTTCCTGACGTTACGCCAGCGAGGCTGCATGGCGGCGCAGCACCTCATTCTGTCACCCCGGCCTGACCCGCAGGGTCTGAGCCGGGGTCCATTTCTCGGCCTGCGCGGAATGGGGCTGTTGAGCGCAAGGGTTGCGATGGCCTCGCTCATCGTTCCGCAGTTCGTGCCCAGCGGAACCATGGTTCCCGGCTCGCGGGCTTCGCCCTTGGCCGGGATGACAGCAGAGGAGGCCGCGAACCTCTGTGCACCACTCACTGACACGTCCCAACTGCCACGACCGCGCTTGACCCCGATCAACGCCGGGCCTGGCGCTTCGGCGTAAAAGCTGGAAGGGTGCAGCGTCTGCCGCTGGGCGGCAGGGCTGTCCGATCGGGCGTTGGACGCCGGGAAACGAGCCATGGCCGAGAGCCTACGCCGCAAGCTGACCACCCTGATGAGTGCCGATGCAGCCGGCTACAGCCGGCTGATGGAGCATGACGAGCCCGGCACCCTGGCGCGGCTGAAGGACTATCGCGCCACCATGGGCGGCTTCGTCGCCCGCCACCGCGGCCGGGTGGTCAACACGGCCGGGGACAGCCTGCTGGCCGAGTTCGACAGCGTCGTCGAGGCGGTGCTCTGCGCCGTGGAGATTCAGCGCGAGCTGGGAAGTCGCAACGCCGCGCTCGACGCCGGCGAGCAGATGCGCTTTCGCATCGGCATCAACCTCGGCGATGTCATGGTGGAAGGCAGCGACCTCTTCGGCGAAGGGGTAAACATCGCTGCCCGCCTGCAGGGCTTGGCCGAGCCGGGCGGGCTCTGCATCTCCGGAACCGCCTACGACCAGGTGCACGGCAAGCTGAGCTTGAGTTATGACTTCATGGGACCGCAGGCGATGAAGAACATCGCCGAGGCCGTTCCGGTCTACCGGGTGCGCTTGGAGGAAATGCCTGTCGATGCCGGCGGCGGTGGCGCCGAACCGCCACCGCCCTGCCCTCCCGCTTGGCCCTGCGCGCCGCTTGAGACTGAAAGCTGGCGCGAAGACGCCGTATCGGCACAGCGTATCTATCGGCTCTTCATCCTCAGCCTGGTCTTCGCCCTTTTCGCCCTCATCGCCGGTGCCGCCGGCGACCGCGACGCGCTGCGGGCATCCTTCTGGCACAGCCCGCACGGCAAGATCGAAGGCGATGCGGCCTTCACCGAAAACAGCAGCTTCGCGGGCAAGATCGGCGGCCGGGCGACCGTGGCCCCCGGCGTGACCGCCAAGATCGCGGGCGACGTCGAAGGCGATCTCGTCCTCGGGCCGCAGGCCGTTGCCGAGGTTGCCGGCAAGATCGAGGGCGACGTGATCAATTACGGCGGCGTGCTGCGCCTGCGCGGCAAGCTGGAAGGCACCATGCGCAACCTGCCGGCGGAGACCTACGACGGCCCCCCGGCGGCACAGACCTCCGCAGGCTCGGGCGGAGACACAGCGGACAGCGCGACAGCCGCGGACAGCGCGCCGCGCAAAAAGGGCAGGCTTGCCACGCTGGCCGGTTATGCCGCGGCGCTCTTGGGCCTCGCCTTCGTCATCACCTTGCTGGCCGGCGTGGTGCTGGCCTTCGTCAACCGAGGCGGCGAGGGCGAAGAGGGAAGCTGGCTCGACAGCCACTACCGCTTTCAGATCCGCACCTTTTGGATTGGCGCGCTGGCGACTGCGGCCGGCGTCGTCAGCGCCGTGCTCGGCGTCGGCCTGATCGTGCTGGCGCTGCTGCCCTTCTGGCTGCTGATCCGCTGCCTGCGCGGCCTCCGCTTCCTGCAGCAGGGCCGGCCCCACCCCAAGCCGGGTAGCTGGCTGCTCGGTTGATCGGGGATGAGATCCCTGGGCGCTGGCGCACCGCGCGGTTTTGTTGGGCGCCTGACGGCGCTGCACTGTTCCGTCCCGCTCCCCCTCCCGTCCACCCAATAGGGTACCATGCCATGGGTGGACGGGAGGGGGAGCGGGACGGAACAGCCCGGCGCGCCTCCGTAAGGAGAAGCAAGGCGAATAGGTGCCGGCGCGCCAAGAAGCCACCCCCGGAAACGTCCCCCCGGCTGCCAAGCCTCGCCCGAAGATGACGTTCAAGGGGGCCGCAAACGGCGCCGCACCACAAACGGTCACCCCGGCCTCCGAGCCGGGGTCCATGGAACGGCCGGGTACGGACCGCCGAACCAAACGACGGGTGGCCGCACCATGCAGCCACTCTGTTCCCCTGCCGCGCCGGCCGAGAAATGGTTCCCGGCTCGCGGGCTTCGCCCTTGGCCGGGATGACATTCCGAGGGAAACCGCTGCCACCCCCCACTCCCATGACGCAAAAAGAACAATTTGCTTCCTAGGCCCGGCATGCGAGAACATCGGCGGTGAAACGCCGCGCAGGTCGCAGGCGCCCCTCAGGCGTCGGCGAGATACGTCGCGGCGAAAGAGAGCGAGGCAACAGGGAGCGCGCGAGGCGATGTTCGACGTACACAACTTCCCCGTCCCGGAAGAGGTCGCGAAGACGGCCCTGATCGACAAGGCCAAGTACCAGGCCATGTACAAGCAGTCGATCGAGGACAACGAAGGCTTCTGGAACGAGCACGGCAAGCGCGTCGACTGGATCAAGCCCTACACCCAGGTCAAGGACGTCAACTTCCAGGTGCCGGACGTCAGCATCAAGTGGTTCCAGGACGGCACCCTGAACGTCGCCGCCAACTGCATCGACCGCCACCTGGCGAGCCGCGGCGACCAGACCGCGATCATCTGGGAAGGCGACGACCCGGGCGAAGACAAGCACATCACCTACAAGCAGCTGCACGAAGAGGTCTGCCGCCTGGCCAACGCCATGAAGGCGCGCGGCGTCAAGAAGGGCGACCGGGTCTGCATCTACATGCCGATGATCCCCGAGGCGGCCTATGCCATGCTGGCCTGCGCCCGCATCGGTGCCATCCACTCCGTCGTCTTCGGCGGCTTCTCCCCGGACAGCCTGGCCAACCGCATCCAGGACTCCGAATGCTGCATGGTGATCACCGCCGACGAGGGCCTGCGCGGCGGCCGCAAGGTGCCGCTCAAGGCCAACACCGACAAGGCGCTGGAGAGCTGCCCCTCGGTGACGACCTCGATCGTGGTCCGCCGCACCGGCGGCGAGGTGGCTTGGCAGGACGGCCGCGACATCTGGTACCACGAGGCGACCCAAGCCGCCGACCCGGACTGCCCGCCCGAGGAGATGAACGCGGAGGACCCGCTGTTCATCCTCTACACCTCCGGCTCGACCGGCCGGCCGAAGGGCGTGCTGCACACCAGCGGCGGCTATCTGGTTTATGCCTCCATGACCCACCAGTACGTCTTCGACTACAAAGACGGCGAAATCTACTGGTGCACGGCGGACGTCGGCTGGGTCACCGGGCACAGCTACATCGTCTATGGCCCGCTGGCCAACGGCGCCACGACCTTGATGTTCGAGGGCGTGCCGAACTACCCCACCGTCTCCCGCTTCTGGGAGGTCTGCGACAAGCACAAGGTCAGCATCTTCTATACGGCACCCACCGCCATCCGCGCCCTGATGCGCGACGGCGACGAACCGGTGAAGAAGACCTCCCGCGCCTCCCTGCGCCTGCTCGGCACGGTCGGCGAGCCGATCAATCCGGAAGCCTGGATGTGGTACCACGAGGTGGTCGGCGACGGCCGCTGCCCCATCATGGACACCTGGTGGCAGACGGAGACGGGCGGCATCCTCATCACGCCGCTGGCCGGCGCCATCGACCTCAAGCCCGGCTCCGCCACCCTGCCCTTCTTCGGCGTCCAGCCGCAGGTGGTCGACAACGAGGGCACCCCGCTGGAAGGCGCCTGCGAAGGCAACCTCTGCATCGTCGACTCCTGGCCCGGGCAGATGCGCACGGTCTACGGCGACCACGAGCGCTTCATGCAGACCTACTTCTCGACCTACCAGGGCAAGTACTTCACCGGCGACGGCTGCCGCCGCGATGAGGACGGCTACTACTGGATCACCGGGCGGGTCGACGACGTGATCAACGTCTCCGGCCACCGTATGGGCACCGCCGAGGTGGAGTCCGCCCTGGTAGCGCACGAGAAGGTGGCCGAGGCCGCCGTGGTCGGCGCGCCGCACGACATCAAGGGCCAGGGCATCTACGCCTACGTCACGCTCAACGCCGGCGAGGATCCGCACGATCAGCTGAAGATCGAACTGGTCAAGTGGGTGCGCGGCCAGATCGGACCCATCGCAACGCCGGACTGGCTGCAGTGGGCGCCGGGCCTGCCCAAGACCCGCTCGGGCAAGATCATGCGCCGCATCCTGCGCAAGATCGCCGAGAACGAGTACGGCAACCTGGGCGACACCTCGACCCTGGCCGACCCCGGCGTGGTCGACGACCTGATCGAGAACCGCCAGAACCGCTGAAGCGCAGGGCTGTTCAGCAGGAGAACGCGCCACAGTGACCAGTGAGATGCTCGAGGCCTGGCGGCAGACGCCCGCCGGCAAGCCTCGGGCCCGCGGCCTCGGCATTCCCTTCGCGGGCGTGCCGGGCCCATCCAATGCCATCACCGATGTGTCCGGCGTCGCGGTCGGCTACACCACGCTGATCCGCGGCGAGGGTCCGCTCGTGGTCGGCCAGGGGCCGGTCCGCACCGGCGTGACCGCCATCCTGCCGCGCGGGCGGGAGGGCCTCGCAACACCGGTCTATGCCGGCGTGCACAGCCTGAACGGCAACGGCGAGATGACCGGCTTCGTCTGGATCGAGGAAGCCGGCGTCTGCGGCGGGCCGATCACCATCACCAACACCCACGCCTGCGGCATCACCCGGGACGCCAGCATTCGCTGGATGGCCCAGCGTATCCCCGAAGCCATCGATGACTTCTCCCTCCCCGTCGCGGCCGAGACCTATGACGGCTACCTCAACGACATCAACGGCTTCCACGTCACGGCCGAGCATGTCTTCGCTGCTATCGATGGGGCCACCGAGGGCGCCATCGAAGAAGGCAGCGTCGGCGGCGGCACCGGCATGGTCGCCTACGAGTTCAAGGGCGGCTCGGGCAGCGCCTCGCGCGAGGTCGCGTTCGAAGACGCCCTCTACACACTCGGCGTTTTCGTGCAGGCGAATTTCGGTAGGAGGCCAGACCTGACCATCGCCGGCGTGCCGGTCGGCGGGGAGCTGAGCGAGGGACGCTTGAAAAAGGACGCGCCCACCGGACCCGGAACCGACGGCTCGATCATCGCCGTGGTCGCGACCGATGCGCCGCTGATGCCACATCAGCTCCGGCGGCTCGCCCAGCGGGTCGGGCTCGGCATCGCCCGCGGCGGCGCCGTCGCTTACCACGGCTCGGGCGATATCTTCCTGGCCTTCTCGACGGCAAACGAAGCGGCCATGCGGGCAACAGAGGCGGCGGCGCAGAGCTTCGCCTTCATTCCCGACCCCGCCCTCGATCCGCTGTTCCTCGCGGTCGTGCAGGCCAGTGAGGAAGCGGTGGTCAACGCCATGGTGGCCAACGAGACCATGACCGGACTCGACGGCCGCCAGGTGCTCGCCCTGCCCCACGGCCCGCTGCTCGATCTGCTGCGGCGCTACGGGCGGCTTAGCTGAGAACGGTGGGACTCTCTCAAAACGTCATCCCGGCCAAGGGCGAAGCCCGCGAGCCGGGAACCATGGTGATGCCCGCGCCCGGCTTCTAAATGGACCCCGGCTCAAGGCCGGGGTGACGTGAAGAGGGGCGGCGCCGTCTGTGGTCTTTTTCTGAATGTCAGCCTTGGGCGGACCGCGAAGCGGTGCGACCCGCTGTTCCTGGCGGTCGTGCAGGCCAGCGAGGAAGCGGTGGTCAACGCCATGGTGGCCAACGAGACCATGACCGGGCTCGACGGCCGCCGGGTGCTCGCCCTGCCCCACGGCCCGCTGCTCGATCTGCTACGGCGCTACGGGCGGGTGGATTGAGGGCGCACTCGATCATTCTCTGAATGTCATCCTTGGGCGAGCTACGTCAGTGGCGAGTTCCGAGGCTCGCGGAGCGAGTTGCCGAAGGCACCCCTCGTCCCGCACGGAACCCGACCGTGGATGCTCGGAACTCGGCCCCGGGCCTGACGGCCCAGTGGGCCTCGCCCAAGCATGACAGCAGGAGGTGCTAACCCATCCGCGCTTGGCGCGGTGGTGCGGCTTCGGCGGCCTGCAGGTCGAGGACCATCTCGACGACGCTTTCGTCCAGGCCCGAGGTTTGATGGAAGCCGAGGCGCTTGGCCAGGCGCAGCATGGCGGCGTTGTCGCGCAGGATCTGCCCGACCATGTGCTTGGTGCCGCGCGCCCGGCAGTAGCGGATCATCTTCGCCAAGAGCGCGCGACCCATGCCCTGCCCCTTCATGTCGGAGCGGATGACGATGGCGAACTCGCAGCGCTCGTTGTCCGGGTCGGTGATGGTGCGCACCACCCCCAGGGTCTCGCGCTCGCCGCCGGGTCGCGTGGCACTGGCGATGAAAGCCATCTCCCGGTCGAAATCGATCTGCGTCAGCCGCGCCATTTGCGAGTGCGGCAGCTGACCCACTTGGCCGAAGAAGCGGAAGCGCACGTCCTCCGGCGTCAGCTGGGAGAGGAAGGCGTAGTGGTCGGGCTCGTCCTCCGGCCGGATGGGGCGGAACAGCACCTCGCGCCCCGAGCGCAGGGCGAACTGTTCCTCCAGCTCCTCCGGATAGGGGCGGATGGCGAGGCGCCGGACGCCGTTGCCATTCACGGTGCCGACCCGAATGCGGGCGTCGAGCGCCAAGACGCCCTTCTCGTCCGCCAGCAGCGGATTGATGTCGACCTCCATGATCTCGGGAATGTCGATGATCAACTGGGAGAGCTGCAGCAGAGTGAGGCAGAGCTGGTCCATGTCGACCGCCGCCCGGTGGCGGTAGCCCTGCAGCAGCTTGGCGATGCGCGTGCGCATGATCAGGTCGCGCGCGAGCTTCATGTTGAGCGGCGGCAGCGCCACGGCGCGGTCGGCGATCACCTCCACCGCCGTGCCGCCGTGGCCGAAGAGGATGACCGGGCCGAAGACGGGATCCTGCGTCACCCCCATGAAGACCTCGTGGGCGCCGGGCCGGTCGGCCATGTGCTGCACCGTGAAGCCCTGCAGGTGCGCCTCCGGCGCCCGTTTGCTCACCGTGTCCAGCATATGCGTCGCCGCCGCCTGCACCGCCTGCCGCGAGTCGAGGAAGAGATCGACGCCGCCGACGTCCGACTTGTGGGAGATGTCGTCGGAGAGGATCTTGAGGGCGACGGGAAAGCCCATCTGCTCCGCCTTCTCCGCCGCCTCGGCCGGCGAGCGCACGATATGGGTCTCGACCGTGGGAATACCGTAGGCCGAGAGGATCGCCTTGGCCTCAGCCTCGCTCATCATGTCGCTGCCGTCGCTCGTCAGGCGGTTCTCGGTGACCAGGCGCGCGGTGTCCTTGGCGCGGACGAACTCGCTGGGCGCTGAGCGCGGCGTCTCCATCAGCAGCTCTTGGCTGCGGCGGTAGCTGACCATGTGGGCGAAGGCCTGCACGGCCTGTGCCGGCGTGCCGTAGGTCGGCAGTCCGGCTTCGCGGAAGCGGCGCTGCGCCGGCATGATGGCCTGGCCGCCGACCCAGCAGGTCAGAAGGTTGCGCTTGGCGTCCTCGGCGACCTCGATCACCGCTTCGGCGGCCTCGACACTGTCGGCGGTCGCCGTCGGCGCGTGCATGACCAGGACGGCGTCGCAGTCCTCGGCCTCCAGCATCACCCGACAGGCATCGGCATAGCGGCTGCCCGGGGCATCACCGATGATGTCGACCGGGTTGGCCCGCGACCAGGTGGCCGGCAGCACGCCGTGAAGCTGCTCGACGGTTTCCTCGGAAAGGCTGGCCGGGATGCCGCCCTGCTGGATCAGCTCGTCCATCGCCATGACGCCGATGCCGCCGCCGTTGGTGATGATGCCGAGTCGTTCGCCGTGCTGCGGCCGCGCCCGCGCCAGGGTCTCGACCGCGGTGAAGATTTCCTCGAAGTCGTAGACGCGCAGCAGGCCGGCGCGCTGAAAGGCGGCGTCATAGACCTGATCGCTACCGGCCAGGGCGCCGGTGTGGGTCGCCGCGGCCTTGGCACTCTCCGCCACCGTGCCGGACTTGATGACCAGCACGGGCTTGTTGCGGGCGGCGGCACGGCAGGCCGACATGAACTTCCGCCCGTCGGTCACCGCCTCGATGTAGAGCAGGATGGCTTTGGTCTTGGGGTCGTTGGCGAGATAGTCGACCACGTCGCCGAAATCGACGTCGGCCATGTTGCCGAGCGAGATGAAGTGGGAGAAGCCGACGTCGTGCAGCCGCGCCCAGTCGAGCACCGCGGTGCAGAGCGCGCCGGACTGGGAGACGAAGGCGATGTTGCCGCTCAGGGCCGGCAGGTGAGCGAAGCTGGCATTGAGATGAATGCCCGGCACCAGCGCGCCGAGGCAGTTCGGCCCCAGGAGGCGCAGCAGATAGGGCTGCGAGGCCTTCAGCATGGCCTCCGAGATCGAGAGACCCTCCGGCGTCTTGGCCGTCTCGAGGCCGGCGGTGAGCACGATGGCCGCGCGGGTGCCGCGCGCGCCGAGCTCGTCGATCAGGCCGGGGATGGGCTCGGGCGGTGTGCAGATGACCGCCATGTCCGGCACCTTCGGCAGGCTGGCCACATCGGGATAGGCGAGCACGCCGGCAACCGCTTCGGCCTTGGGATTGACCGGCAGCACCGGCCCCTCGAAGCCGCCGCTCAAGATGTTGTGCATGACAATGTTGCCGACGGCGCCGGGCCTGTTGCTGGCACCGACGACGGCAATGCACTCCGGCTTGAAAAGTTTGTCGAGGTTGCGGACGGACATGACGCGACAGCTCTCCTTTGGCGCGGCCCTCTTAAGATTAGGGGAGCCTTCGACCTTTGTGCAATGCAGCAATCGGCCGGCGCCGGCAACAGGAATAGCCGTGCCACCTAAAAATTTTCTTTATTTACAGGAAGATGACACCACCCAGGGTTATGTTGCCTGTGCGAAGGACCGCCCCGCGACGAACTCCTGGTCATCGAAGATGGAGTCTGTCTCCGGCCGCCTGCGACCAGGATGTCGCGGTTATCTCATTGGTGGCACGCCGGCACCTTCAAAGCTGCTGTCCGTCGTTGGGCTGAGACGACGTAGCACCACAGACTGTCACCCCGGCCCCCGAGCCGGGGTCCATATGTGGACGGCCCCCTTTTTGCCAGAGCGTGAAGTTGGTTTTGACCGGGTCGCTTGCAT
>JANQMX010000003.1 GCA_028279885.1 Rhodovibrionaceae bacterium
CCGAGGGTCCACGGATAAGCTTGGCGCGGGCCGATGAGTGGATGCTCGGAACTCGGCCCCGGGCCTGACGGCCCAGTGGGCCTCGCCCAAGCATGACAACGAGAGGTGCGGGAACATCGCGATTGGAGATTGCCGCATCGAACTGTCAGCGCCCCGCTGTCCTGAGCGCAAAAGAAAAGGAGCGGGCCAGAAGCCCGCTCCGTTCTTTTTGGGATGCTGTTGACGCTTTAGGACTGGCCGGCGACGGCGTTCATCCAGGGGCGCCACTTGGCCTCGTTCTCCGACAGCCACTTGTCGGCGGCTTCGTCGGCCTCCATGCCGTCGACGTCCACCTTGGCGGCCATGGCGGCCAGGTCGGCGTTGTTGAAGTTGATCAGCGTGAGCAGCTCATAGGCCTTGGGCCAAGTCTCCTGCATGCCGTCCCAGGCGGCCTTTTTGAGATAGCCGTTGGCCGGGTTGCCGCAGTCGTAGGTCATCTCCTTGTTCGGGCCCCAGGCCGGGTCCTCCTTGCAGCCGGAACCGTACTCGGGGAACTCGACGAAGTTGCCCTCGTAGATCGCCTCGATGAAGTTCGGCGTCCAGTTGAAGAGGACGATCGGCGCCTTGCGCTTGGTGGCGGACTCGAGCTCGGCCCAGAGGGCGGAAGCGGAGCCGGCGTTGACCACCTCGAAGTCCATGCCGAGCGCCTCGACCCGCTCATGGTCGTGCTTCAGCCAGTCCACCGGGCCGCCGAGGAAGCGCCCCTTGGGCGCGGTCTCGGGCGTGGCGAACATCTCGGCACACTTGTTGAGCGCCTCCCAAGCCGGCAAGCCCGGGCACTTCTCTTCCATATAAGCGGGGTACCACCACTCCTCGCGGGTCACCGCGTCGTGGTCGCCGGCATCGACGATGCCGCCTTTCTCCAGCGCCGCGCGGAAGGCCGGGCCGAAGGCGCCCTCCCACACTTCCATCTCCAGGGTCACGTCGCCTTGGCGAATGGCCTCATAGACCGCCTGGCTGTCGGTCGGGGTGTACTCCACGTAATAGCCTAGTTTTTCAAAGAGTTTGCCGGTCACTTCCGAGACCACAAGCTGGCTCGACCAGTTGTGGGTGGGGATGATGATGGGATCGTCGCTCTCGGGAACACCCGGAAGATTGTATTCGGCAGCCTGGGCACCGAACGCCAAGGCCATCGTCAAGCCGCCTGCGGCGGCTGCAAGCATCGCTGTTCTCATTTACATGAAACTCCCTGTAGTTTTGAGGCGTCACCAACCGTGAACACTGCGGCGACATCAAAAACCAAAATGAACCAATTAGCGTAGTCTTGTTTTTTTGGTCCACTTAACTATCCTGGCAGAACGTTGATCTTGTCAACAGAGGTCGCGCGACTGCTGTGCGACTTTCGTGATTTTTCCTGATAAGCTCGCGACCAAGCGAGTACAATAATTGGTACAGGGCGGCAGCTATTGGACTCCTTCAAAGGTGCATACCCGTCTGCGCACGCGGCGGACGTGGAAAGCGGTACGCAGCCGAAGATTGCCTGCCGGCAGGTCTGGAAGCTCTTCGGCCCGGACCCGGCGGGCTTCATGGCCCGCCACGGCGGCAACCCGAGCGCGGAGGACTGCGCGCGGGAGGGTTATATCTCCGCTGTCCGCGACGTCTCTCTCGAAGTGGCGGCCGGCGAGATCCTCATCGTCATGGGCCTGTCGGGCTCGGGCAAATCGACCCTGGTGCGCTGCCTTTCGCGGCTGATTGAGCCGACCGCCGGCGAGATCGATGTCGACGGGGTCGATCTTCTGGGCGCCGGCCCGCGCGAGCTGATCGAGCTGCGCCGTCACAAGATGGGCATGGTGTTTCAGAACTTCGCCCTGCTGCCGCACCGTACGGTGCTGGAGAACGTCGCCTTTCCGCTGGAAGTGCAGGGCGTCGACAAGAAGAGCCGGCGCCAGCGCGCCCTTGAGATCGTCGAGCTGGTCGGCCTGAAGGGGCGGGAGAACTACTACCCGCGCGAACTCTCGGGCGGCCAGCAGCAGCGGGTGGGCATCGCCCGCTCGTTGGCGGTCGAGCCGGACATCTGGTTTCTCGACGAGCCGTTCTCCGCCCTGGACCCGCTGATCCGCCGGGAGATGCAGGACGAGTTCCTGCGCCTGCAGTCCATGCTGCACAAAACCATCGTCTTCATCACCCACGACTTCGACGAGGCGCTCCGGCTCGGCGACCGCATCGCCATCATGTATCACGGCGTGGTCGACCAGCTCGGGACCGCAGAAGAGCTGGTGCTCAACCCGGCCACCGACTACGTCGCCGAGTTCACCCGCGAGGTGCCGCGCGCCAACCTGCTGTCGGTGGCGAGCGTCATGCAGCCGGGTGAGAGTGCCGCGACGGGTGGCGAGCCGGTCCGGGCTAGCCAGCGCATCAGCGAAGTGGCGCCGCGCGTCCTGGCCGGCGACGGCCCCGTGCCGGTCGTCGACGATCAGGCGCATCCGGTCGGCGTGCTGACCCGCGAGCGAGTCCTCGACATGGTGTTCGGTCAGGGAAGGGGGGCTGGTGGCGACGCTGGCTGAAGCGCCGGCGCCGCAAAGCGTCTCCGCGCTCGACTTCGCGCGGCGCCACGGCGCCAGCTTGGCTGTCGGGCTCTTCCTGCTGCTTCTGCTGCTGCACGGCCTCTTGCCCGCCTGGTCGCTCGTGCCGCCGGAAGCCTGGGCGCTGCCGTTCGCCACCTGGATCAACAGCTTCGTCGTCTTTCTTCAGGAGGACCTGGGTCTCGTCGTGGTCACCCGCGGCATCGCCGATGCGGTCCAGTTCCTGCTCGACATCGTCCGCAATCTCTTGACCGGCGGCCGCCGCGGCTTCGGGCTGCAGGCCGTGCCCTGGGTCATGCTGGTGGCGCTGGCCTTGATCTGGGGCCATTACCTCAAGGGCTGGCGCCTGGCCGCACTGGCCGGTGGCACGGTCTTCTACCTGGCGCTCTTCGGCCAGTGGCGCAACGCCATGCTGACCCTCTCCATGGTCTTCGTCACGGTGCCGCTGGCCGTGCTGCTCGGCTTCGGCCTCGGCATCCTGGCCTTCAAGAGCCGCCGGGCGGAGCAGGCGCTCAACCCGCTGCTCAACATCATGCAGTCGCTACCCCACTTCGCCTACCTGATCCCCGTGGTGGTCTTCTTCGGGGTGGGGCAGCACGCCGGCGCGCTGGCCACCATGATCTTCGCCACGCCCCCCATGGTGCGCATGACCCTGCTGGGTCTCAAAGGCGTGCCGGAGAACGTGGTCGAGGCCGGCATCATGGCCGGCTGCACCCGGGCACAGCTGCTTCTCACCGTGCAGGTCCCGGCGGCGCGCAACGCCATCATGGTCGGCGTCAACCAGGTGATCATGCAGTGCCTGGCCATGGTCGTGATCGCCTCCTTCATCGGCGCCTCGGGCCTCGGCTACGACCTGCTGCTCAAGCTGCAGTCGCTGCGCATCGGCCAAGCGTTGGAGACCGGCATCGCCGTGGTGCTGATCGCCATCGCCCTCGACCGCCTGAGCCAGGCCTGGGCCGAGAAGCAGCCGCTGCACCGGGAGCGGCGGCCCTGGTGGCAGGAGCATATCCATCTCCTCCTGGCCGTGGTGGCTGTGGTCGGCTCCCTCGTGCTCGCGCACTTCCTGCCCGAGGCGCGGCGCTTTCCCCGTGGCCTGACCCTGACTACGGCGCCGCTCTGGGACGGGCTGGTGGACTGGATCACCCTCAACCTGTTCGACGCCTTGCAGGTCGTCCGCGGCTTCATGCTGGTCGAGGTGCTGATCCCGCTGCGCGATGTCTTTCTCTGGCTGCCCTGGGTCGCGGTGGTGATCTTCGCCGGCGGCCTGGCCTGGAGCTTCGGGGGCCTGCGCGCCGCGGCGACGGTCGCCGGCTTCCTGCTCTTCATCGTCCTCTCCGGCTGGTGGGAGCGGGCGATGATCACCAGCTACATGGTCTTCTCGGCGCTGGTGATCTGCGTCCTGATCGGCATTCCCGTCGGCATCTGGGCCGCCAGCCGGGAGTGGCGCTTCAAGACCATGCAGGTGATGTGTGACACCTTCCAGACCTTCCCGTCGTTCATCTACCTCATCCCGGTGATCATGCTGTTCCAGGTCAGCGACCTGACCGTCATCCTGGCCGTGGTCATCTACAGCGTCATTCCTTCCATCCGCTACACCATGATCGGCCTGCGCGCCGTGCCTTCGCAGATCGTCGAGGCCGGCCTGACCTCGGGCTGCACGCCGCTGCAGATGCTGTGGAAGATCAAGCTGCCACTGGCGCTCCCGACGATCATGGTCGGCATCAACCAGACCATCCTCTTCTCGCTCTTCATGGTCATCATCGCCGCCTTCATCGGCACCCGCGACCTGGGGCAGGAGATGATGCGCGCGCTCTCGGCCTCCGACACCGGCAAGGGTCTGGTGCTCGGCTTCTGCGTCGCCTTCCTCGGCCTCACCGCCGACCGCATCATCGGCGACTGGTCGGCTCGCCGGAAGCGGCAGCTCGGCCTCGCTTGAGGCCTATTCACGGCCGCAACCACCAGCTGACCAATTCCGGACCGATTTGAAAAGGTCCGTTGCGGCCGGTCCAGGGTTGTACTAACGTTTCATACAGAGATCGCTGGCTTCGGGTTGAACACCATCACCGGCAGCCAACGCGATCTTGCCGCGGCCCAATCAGGGAGCGCCAAAAAGCAAGAGCCTCACGCGTATCGCTGAAGAGGCCGAAGAGACGGAAGCAACAAAGCAACAAGCATTGGGAGGATTGGGAATCATGGCAGGACGATTTTACAAGAAAGGACTGAGCCGCCGCTCCTTCATGGGGACGACGGCCGCCGGCATGGCCTTGGCCGCCACCGCTGCGCCGCGCAGCAGCCTGGCCGCCGACGATACGGTCAAGATCGGCTTCCTGGCGCCCTTGACCGGCGAGGTCGCTGCCTGGGGTGCGCCGGGTCTGTTCGGCTGCGAGATCTGGGCCGAGCGGGTGAATGCGGCCGGCGGCATCAAGGCCGGCAACAAGACCTACAAGGTCGAGATCGTCTCCTATGACAACGAGTATGCGCCGGATAAGGCGCGCGCCGGGGCGCAGAAGCTGATCAACGAAGACGAGGTCAAGTTCATCATGATGCTGGGCGGCGACACCATGCCGCCGGTGGTGCAGGTGGCCAACCGCGCCGAGATGCTGGTCTCGACTCTGCTGCCCAGCGACCTGACACCGGACACGCCCTATCTGATCGCGCCTTGCGAGGTGCATCCGATCTACAACGTCACCGGCGTGGACTGGCTGGCCGCCAACAAGCCCGAGCTCAAGACCGCGGTGATCTGCGCCCAGGACGATGCGCTGGGCCGCCCCTCGGTTGCCACCTACCTGGCCGCCTTCGAGGCCGCCGGCATCGAGGTGTTGGACGACCCGCTGTTCTTCGACATCACCACCACCGACTTCGCGCCGGTGATGACCGCGCTGCTGGCGAAGAACCCGGACATCCTTTGCCTCGACACCTGCTATTCGGACTACGTCCACCCGCTGGCCGAGCAGGCCTATCTGCAGGGCTACAAGGGCCAGATCATCTCCTGCACCGCCGACTTCTACGACCAGATGATCGAGAAGACCTCCAAGGAGTTCATGGAAGGCCTGATCTTCCAGTTCCCGGACTTCGACGACCCGGCGCTCAACCAGCCGCAGATCAACTTCAACGATCCCAACGGCTTCTTCACGGAGTACAACAAGCGCTGGCCCGGCGAGTGGGGCGCGGTCTCTTGGGAGTACGCCTCGATCATGGACCTTTGGAAGGCGGGCGCCGAGAAGGCAGCCAGTGTCGAGCCCATGGACGTGCTGGTGGCCATGAAGTCCGGCGGTACCGGCAAGCACGCCTTCGGCGAGGCGCGCTGGTGGGGCAAGGAGCTCTTCGGCATCGACAACGCCCTGGTCGGCGACTGGCCGGTGGTGGTGATCGAGGACGGCAAGGCGGTGATCAAGGAGTATCGCTCCATCCCCGCCTGGTGGGATAAGCACAAGGACCTCATGATCAAGCACTTCGAGGCCATGGGCGAGATGTACTATCAGCGCGCCTAAGGGGCGGCTGAGACAGCTCTGATTGCCAAGGCGGGTCGGCCGAGAACCCTTATCGCCGGCCCGCCGCTTGTTTCCATCCCCTCGCTGATCAGCCAAGAAGCCTCTGAGGCATGCTCGAGCTTATCCTGCAAACCTCCGTCAACGCGATCTACGCCGCGAGCTTCATGGCCCTGGTCGCCGTCGGCCTGGTGATGATCTTCGGCGTCATGCGGGTGATCAACTTCGCCCACGGCGAGCTCTACATGCTGGGCTCCTACTGCGTGGTCTTCTTCTATGCCGACCAGCAGTTCCCCATTCTCGTCGCCACCTGCATCGGGCTGGTCTTCGTCGGGGTCACCGGCATTTTGATGGAGCGGGCATTGTTTCGGCCGCTACGCGACAACCCGCTCGGCGGCCTCATCGCCTCCATCGGCTTCCTGCTCTGCGCCCAGGCGATCATCTCCATGGGCTTCGGCGTGCGGGCCGAGCACGTGCCGCCGACGACCCAGCAGGTCATCGGCCTCGGTATTGGGAGTGTCGCCATTCCGCTGCAGCGGCTCTACGTGGTCATCGCCGCGGTGCTGCTGCTGACCGCGCTCTATGTCTTCCTGCGCCACACCCGCTTCGGTTGGGCGCTGCGCGCCTGCGCGCAAGACGCCAAGGCGGCGGCCTTGCAGGGCATCTCGCTCAACCAGACCGCCCGCATCGCCATGTTCATCGGCGCCGCACTCGCCGGCACCGCCGGCGCGCTGACGGCACCCCTGGTGCGGGTCTATCCCTACATGGGCCACTCGGTCATCGTCACCGCCTTCATCATCATCATCGTCGGCGGCATCGGCTCCCTTGAGGGGGCGATAGTCGCCGCCATCCTCTACGCCTTCGTGCATACCTTCGTGACCACCTTCGCCGACGGCGTCACCGCCGACATCGTCGGCCTGCTCTTGATGCTGATGGTCCTGGTGGTGCGGCCCAACGGCCTCTTCGGCACGCGGGAGCGAGCATGACGCGCTGGCTCGGCTTCGCCATCCTCGCGGTGCTGCTGGTCGGTGCGCCCTTCGTGCTGAGCTTTTCCCAGCAGGAGATCGCCGTCTTCCTGGTGATCAACGTGCTGATCGTCTGCAGCTATCGCTTGCTCACCCTGACCGGCGAGTGGTCGCTCGGCCACTTCGTCATCGTCGGCGTCGGCGGCTATGCCAGCGCGCTGCTCTCCAAGCCCACCTGGCTGCCGCCGGAGACGGCGGCCGCGCTCGGCGGCGGTCTGCCGGTGCCGCTCGCCATGCTGGCCGGGGGCTGCGTCGCCGCGCTGGTCGCCTTCGTGCTCTCCTTCCCGCTGTTCCGGCTCAAGGGCTTCTACTTCTTGATCGGCTCTTTCGCGGCGGGCGAGGTCATCCGCCTCATGTGGAAGAAGTTCCGCGATCCCTTCGGCGGACCGAAAGGCCTCAAGTCGGTGGAGGGCTTTCCCGACATCCAGTTGGGCGATATCTCGCTGCCCATGTGGGACGCCACCAACTACTACTACCTCTGCCTTATCGTAGTCGGCCTGTCGCTCTGGGTGCTCTACCGCATCGAGCGTTCGCGCATCGGCCTCACCTTCCATGCGCTCCATTGGCAGGACAAGCTCGCCGAGTCCGTCGGGGTCAACGCCTGGCGCTACCGCATGCTGGCCTTCGTCATCGCCTCCTTCTTCGCCGGCATCGCCGGCGCCTTGATGGCCCACTACCTGGGCACGGTGAACCCCAACATGTTCGACGTGGAGCCCATGGTCTTCGTGCTGATCTGGGTGATCGTCGGCGGCACCGCGACCTTCTACGGCCCCATCCTGGGCGTGGTGGTGCTCACCGTGTTGAACGAGATCGTGCTGCGCGAGCTCGGCGTCGCCGACCAGATGCGGCACCTGATCTACGGTCTCTTGCTCATCCTCGCGGTGCTCTTCCTGCCCAAGGGCCTCGAGTCCGGCATCGAGCGCCTGCGCAGCCGCTTCCGGCGCCGCGAGGACAGCGCCGCCCGCGCCGCTCAGCCCGATGTGGCTTAACCACGAAATGTCACCCCGGACGCGATAGCGATCCGGGGTCCATCCATCGGCCTGTGCCAAGCATTGAAATGGACCCCGGCTCAGACCCTGCGGGTCAGGCCGGGGTGACAGTCGGCGGTGTTTCGGGGGATGTTCAGTGAGGGTTCATGTGTCAGCGAAAGGAGCTCTGCTGTGACGCGACTTCCAGTACCCGGCAAAGGCCGATGCACTGCCGTTGTCTCGGACGGGCTGGTCTACGCCGTGGCGACCGATCCCGAGTGCGCGGACGGCATCACCGCGCAAACGCGCAACACGCTTCACGAGCTGGACAGGCTTCTAACCGAGGCCGGAAGCGGAAAGGCCGGCTTGCTGCAGGCCACCGTCTATCTGAGTGACATTGCAAGCAAGCCGGAGATGGATTCAGTTTGGATCCCGTGGATTGGCCCAGAGGAGAACTGGCCGCAGCGCGCCTGCGTCGGGGCCGGGCTCGACGAAGGCTATCTGATCGAGATCGTCGTCGTCGCGAAGGTGCTCTAGCGCTCCGGCGTCGACGAAAGGGCCCGCTGCGCATGTCCGCGATCCATTGGTAGAGCAACATCACAGAATGTCACCCCGGCCAAGGCCTTCGTGTGAGCGAAGGCCGCGTGTCCGGGCTCGCGAAGCGAGTTGCCGAAGGCATTTCAAAGCTTGGCACGGGCCGATGGATGGCCCCCGGCTCGCTATCGCGTCCGGGGTGATAGTCCGTGGTTGCTGCATTGCCGTGGGCCGTGTTGCCAGACCACCCTACGGCGGCGGGCCGCCAGTCCCAGGCCCATGAGGCCGAGGCCGAAGAGGGCCAGGCTCGTCGGCTCAGGCAGCGCCACGGCAAGCAGCGTCGGCCCGAAGACGCCGTCAGAGTTAGGGCCGAAACCGAGTTCCGGGAAACTAAGGCCGCTGTCTGCGCCAAGGGTGGATTGTCTCCCCTCGACGTAGGTCACCTCGGGGATGGTGGTGAAGAGCGTGTCGGACTGCGCCAAGGGCGTCTCGTCGAAGAGGGTCAAGCCCACCACGTAACGGCCCGGGGTCAAGGTCAGAAGCCCTATGTCCTCGCCGCGCCAGACACCGTCGCCGTTGGAGTCCTCCGTGGGACTAGCGGCGGTGATCGTCGCCCAAACCAAGAGCGTGCCGGCGTCGGTCCAGAGGCCGGCCTCCACGTCGGGACCGAAGGCTTGCTCGTTCGAGTCCCAGGCGGCGATGCCGCCAACCAGAATTGGGCTGGTGACATTGAAAGCCCAGCCAAAGGTCAGCCCACTTACATTGCCGCAGTCACCGACGCCGCAAATATCAGCATCTCCGCCCGGGCCGACGTCGAGCACCAGGGTCGCCTGCGCCGGCAGCGCGAAGCCGACCATCACCAGGACCAAAGCAACCACCGCTGCTCTCAGGTTCGTCACAGCAATACGAATGAGCATTCTCCGACCTCCCAAGCCTGGATGTACCGTAGCAATAGACATCTCTTGGCACCGCTTTGCCTTACCCCTAGGCCATCCGCCGGCGTCGGACCGCCAGTCCCAGCACCACGAGGCCGAGGCCGAAGAGGGCCAGGGTCGCCGGCTCAGGCAGCATCGAGGATTCGGCGAGCAGCAGGTTTGGGCCGAAGAAGCCCTCAGAGCCGGGGAGAATTATATCGGGAAAGGTAAGGCCGCTGTCGCCACCGGCGCTGGTTTGCGTTGGATTCACGTAAGCGACCTCGGGGATCGTGGTGAAGGTCGTATCGACCTGCGACAAGGGCGACTCGTCAAAGAAGGTCAGGCCCAGCACGTAGCGCCCCGGGGCCAAGAGCAGCGTCGCGATGCTCTCCACCCGCCAGACGCCGTCGCCGTTGGACGCCTTGGTCGGGCTGCCGGCGGAGATGGTCGTCGAAGCCAGGAGCGTGCCGGCGCCGGTCCAGAGGCCGGCCAGCACGTCGGGGCCGAAGGCTTGCTCATCCGAGTCCCAGGCGCCGATGCCGCCCACCTGGATGGCGCTGCTGACATTGAAGGTCCAACCGAAGGTCCGCCCGCTGACGCTGCCGCAATCACCGTCACAAGCAATGGTGTCCCCGCCCGGTCCGACATCGAGCACCAGGGTTGCCTGGGCCGGCAGCGCGAAGCCGATAGTGGCCAAGATCAGAGCGGCCGCGCCAACCTGGACCTTCAAAAAAGCGGTGCGAAAGAGCATCCCCCGATCTCCCAAGCTCCGAAGAGTAGAGAGATATATATCTTAAGATTAATACATCGTCTAGTGCTATTTAGAAGAGGAGGGCTGCGACGCAGCTCAACCCTGGCTATCGCTGGGCGGCAGCAGGTAAGCAGCGGCCATGAGCTTACGGCTGAAGGTGAGGCCTTCAGGGCGCTCTTTGCGCCACGCGGTGAGCCTGAGCGGCCACGCCCGACCCTGCAGCCAGGCGAGGCTGCCCTCCCGGCCAGTGGCGAGAAGCGCCGCATGGCGGGCTTCCACGTGGCGGTCGTAACCGCCGGTGAAGCGGCTCTCGAGCGAGAAGTGGTACGTGGAGGAGCGGGAACGGCGCTCGCCGGCCATCTGCGGACCGGTCGCTGAGCCAACGCCAGACGCCCTGTCCCAAATCAGCAGCGCTTCGCGCAGCAGTTTTTCGGCAAGATCGCGCTCGCCATCGGCATGTCGGGCGCAGGCCGCCGCCGTCAGCGAAGCGGCAAGGCGCGGGTCGTCTGCTGCGAAGCTCTGCCGGGCGAGCAACAGCGCTTCCGACCAGCCCTTCGCCGCCACCGCGCGCTCGCCGCCCAGCCAGCAGCCGAGCGCCGCCTCGGTCTGCCTTTCCCAACTGAAGTCGGCCTCGTCCCAATCGCGCTCCAGCAAGAGGCGCGGGTCGGCGGCACCGAACCCGGGCTGGGAGTCGTCACTTGGCATCAGCCGCCCAGGTAGGCGCTCTGCACGTGAGGATTGTCGTGCAGCGTATCGGCCGGCCCCTCCAAAGCGACCGTGCCGGTCTCCAGCACATAGGCGTAGTCGGCGAGGCGCAGGGCCAGCTCGGCGTTCTGCTCGACCAGCACGACGGGCACGCCGCGCTTGGAGATGGCGAGCACGATGCGCGCGATCTCCTGCACCATCACCGGCGAAAGACCCATGGAAGGCTCGTCGAGCAGCAAGAGGCGCGGCTTGGCCATCAGGGCGCGGCCGATGGCCAGCATCTGCTGCTCGCCGCCGGAGAGCAGCTTGGCCCACTGGCCGCGCCGCTCCTTGAGGCGGGGAAAATGGGCGAAGACCATCTCCAGGTCCTCGTCGACGGCGGCCTTGTCGCGGCGCAGGAAGGCGCCGGTGCGCAGGTTCTCCAGCACCGTAAGATCGGGGAAGACGCGGCGGCCTTCCGGCACCTGGGCGATGCCGGCGGCCACCACCTTTTCCGGCGGCAGGGTGTCGATGCGCCGGTCGTCGAACCAGATCTCGCCGGAGGAGACGGGGAGGAGGGCGGAGACTGCGTGCATGGTCGTGGTCTTGCCGGCGCCGTTGGCGCCGATGATGGTGACGATGCCTTCCTCGGGCACGCCGAGCGAGATGCCCTTGAGAGCGGCGACCTTGTTGTAGTTGACCGAGAGGTTCTCAACGCGCAGCAGCATCGAGAAGCTCCTTGTCGATGGATGCACCGAGATAGGCGGTGATCACCTCGGGGTTGTTGCGGATCTCTTCGGGCGTCCCCTCCGCAAGCAGGCTGCCGAAGTTCATCACCGTGATGCGCTCGCAGAGCCCCATGACCGCCTGCATGTCATGCTCCACCAGCAGCAGGGTGACGCCGCGGCCGCGCACCCGCTCCATCAGGCCCATCATGTGCCGCGTCTCCTCCGGGTTCATGCCGGTAAAGGGTTCGTCGAGCATCAGAAGACGCGGCTCGGACATCAGCGCGACCGCCATGCCCAGTGCTCGCTGCAAACCGTGGGGCAGGGCACTCGCCAGCTCGTCCCGCCGCGTCAGCAATCCGAAAAAGTCGAGCACCTCGCACGCGCGGTCCTCGGCGGCCTTCTGGCGGGCGCGGTCGCGGCCGAGCACGCTGTCGAAGACGTTGCTCTCCGCCTTGAGGTGGGCGCCGACCAGGACATTCTCGAAGACGCTCAATTCGTGGAACAGGGTGGTGCCTTGAAAGGTGCGAATGAGGCCCAAGGCCGCGATGGCGCTGGTCTTCTTGCCGGAGATGTCGCGGCCGTCATAGATCACCTGGCCGCCGCTCGGCACGTAGTAGCCGCTGATCAGGTTGAAGGTGGTGGTCTTGCCGGCGCCGTTCGGGCCGATCAGGCCGTGGATGCTGCCGTCCTCGACCTCGAAGCTGAGGTTGTCGACGGCGGTCAGGCCGCCGAAGCGCATGCTGAGCTGGCGCACCTCGAGAATAGGCATGTCCGCTGGGGCCCCTCCGCTGCTCGCTTGTTATTGACCAATCCAAACCAATGGACCGGAATTGGTGTAAAACTAGCAGCAGAGAGAAAGCCTGGCCAGGATTAAGCGTGCCGAGGCCCTAGCAATCCAAGGTATGCGCCCGCTCCCAGGGGCTGATCTCGGCCTTGAAGCTGTTCCATTCCTGGTGCTTCAGCTTGGCATAGGCATCGATCAGCTCGTCGCCCAGGGCCGCCCGCAGCCCCTTGGACTTCTCGAACAGACGGATAGCGTCGAGAAGGTTGAGCGGTAGCTGCTTGGCGCCACGCGCCTTGTGCCCCTCGGCATACATGTCGATGTCGAGGCGCTTGCCCGGGTCGCGCTTGTTGGTGATGCCGTCGAGGCCGCCGGCCAGGATACCGGCCTGCAGCAGATAGGGGTTGGCGGCACCATCCATCAGCCTGAGCTCGAAGCGGCCGGGGTCGGGGATGCGCACCATATGGGTGCGGTTGTTGCCGCCGTAGGTCAGGGTGTTGGGCGACCAGGTGGCGCCCGACAGCGTGCGTGGGGCGTTGATGCGCTTATAGCTGTTCACCGTCGGCGCGAAGATGGCGCAGAGCGCATCGGTGTGGTGCATGATGCCGCCCAGGAAGTGATAGGCCAGCTTGGAGAGGCCCATCTCGTCCTTCTTGTCGAGGAAGAGGTTCTTCTTGCCGGCCTTGTCCCAGACGGAGACGTGGGCATGGCAGCCGTTGCCGGTCAGGTTGGCGAAGGGCTTCGGCATGAAGGTGGCGCGCAGGCCGTGGTTCTCGGCGACCGCCTTCACCATGAACTTGAAGAACGTCTGGCGGTCGGCCTGAACCAGGCAGTCGCTGTAGTGCCAGTTCATTTCGAACTGACCGTTGGCGTCCTCGTGGTCGTTCTGATAGGGGCCCCAGCCGAGCGTCTGCATGTGATCGCAGATCTCGGAGATCACATCGTAGCGCCGCATCAAAGCGGACTGGTCGTAGCAGGGTTTCGCCTGCGTATCGCGCTCATCCGAGATGGCGCTGCCGTCGGCATTGACCAGAAAGAACTCGTTCTCCGTACCGGACATCATGCGGTAGCCGGCCTTCTCGGCCTTCTCGATCTGACGCTTGAGCGCGACGCGCGGCGAGGCTTCCACCGGCTTGCCGTCCATCCAGAGATCGGCGGCCAGCCAGGCCACCTCCGGCTTCCAGGGCAGCACGATCAAGCTGTCGGGGTCGGGAATGCCGAACATGTCCGGGTGGGCCGGCGTCATGTCGAGCCAGGCGGCGAAGCCGGCAAAGCCCGCGCCGTCTTTCTGCATGTCGCCAATGGCAGCGGCGGGGACCAGCTTGGCCCGCAGGACGCCGAAGAGATCGACGAAGCTGATCAGAAAATACTTTATGCCCTTATCTTTTGCGACCTTGGCCAGATCCGCCGCCATCTCCCGCTCTCCCTCTCACCCAGTTGAAACCGTTCTTGCTTGTTCTGAAACTTAATACCCACCGGCACCCGGTATCCAGCTCGTTCCGGCGAGCGGCACCTTGGCCATGGCCGAGGCCTCGACGGTGAGGGCAACCAGGTCTTCCGGCTCCAGGTTGTGGACGTGGCTCTTGCCGCAGGCCCGTGCCAAGGTCTGGCACTCCAGGGTCATGACCCGCAGATAGTTGGCCAGGCGGTGCCCGGCGACCACCGGGTCGAGCCGCTGCTCCAGCTCCGGGTCCTGGGTCGAGATGCCGGCCGGGTCGCGACCCTCGTGCCAGTCGTCGTAGTAGCCCGCCGCCGTGCCGAGCGCGCGATACTCCTCATCCAGCTCCGGCGCGTTGTCGCCCATGGCGATCATCGCCGCGGTGCCGATGGAGGCGGCGTCCGCGCCGAGCGCCAGGGCCTTGGCCACGTCGGCGCCGTTCTTGATGCCGCCGGAGACGATGAGCTGCACCTTGCGGTGCATATCCAACTCCTGCAGCGCTTCGACGGCCAGCCGCACCGCGGGGAGGGTGGGGATGCCGACGTGCTCGATGAAGACGTCCTGGGTCGCGGCCGTGCCGCCCTGCATGCCGTCGACAACGATGACGTCGGCGCCGGCCTTCACCGCGAGCGCCGTGTCGTAGTAGGTGCGCGTGGCGCCGACCTTCACATAGATCGGCTTCTCCCAATCGGTGATCTCGCGCAGCTCCTGGATCTTGATGGCGAGGTCATCGGGGCCGGTCCAGTCCGGATGACGGCAGGCGCTACGCTGGTCGATGCCTTCCGGCAGGGTGCGCATATCGGCCACGCGCTCGCTGATCTTCTGGCCCAGTAGCATGCCGCCGCCGCCCGGCTTGGCGCCCTGGCCGACGACGATCTCGATGGCGTCGGCCTTGCGCAGGTCGTTCGGGTTCATGCCGTAGCGCGAGGGCAGGTATTGATAGACCAGGATCTTCGACTGGCCGCGCTCCTCCGGCGTCATGCCGCCGTCGCCCGTGGTGGTGCTGGTGCCGACCTCGCTGGCGCCGCGACCCAGCCCCTCCTTGGCGTTGGCGGAGAGGGCGCCGAACGACATGCCGGCGATGGTGACCGGGATCTTGATCTCGATGGGCTTATTGGCGAAGCGCGTGCCGAGCTGAACAGTGGTGTCGCACGCCTCCCGGTAACCCTCCAAGGGATAGCGCGACATGGAAGCGCCGAGGAACAGCAGGTCGTCGAAATCGGGAATGCGCCGCTTAGCACCCCCACCGCGGATGTCGTAGATGCTGGTGCCGGCTGCACGCTGGATCTCGGCGACGACCTCGGGTGGGAAGGTGCTGGAACGGCGGAGATGGGGCGGGACGGGCTTCATCAGTAGGAGTCCATCTTGTCGACGTTGAAGTGATAGAGATTGCGCGCCGAGCCGTAACGGCGGAAGTCGGCCGGGTCGGCCTCGACTCCGGCAGCGCTGAGCAAGTCGCGGAGCTCTTCCAGGTGCGCGGCCTCCATCTCCTTCTCGACGCAATCGGCGCCGAGCTGGGAGACCTTGCCGCGCACGTAGATGCGCGCCTCGTAGAGCGAATCGCCGAGGTATTCGCCGGCGTCGCCGCAAACCACGATGCGGCCGGCCTGGGCCATGAAGGCGCTCATGTGGCCGACCGAACCCTTGACCACGATGTCGCCGCCCTTGAGCGAGATGCCGCAGCGAGCCGCCGCGTCGCCCTCGATAACCAGCAAGCCACCGTGCGCCGTAGCCCCCGCCGACTGGCTGGCATTGCCACGCACCACCACGCGGCCCGACATCATATTCTCGGCGACACCTTGGCCGCAGTTGCCGTTGACCAGCACCTCGGCCTGCTGGTTCATGCCGGCGCAGTAGTAGCCGACGTGGCCGTCTATCTCGACGGTGATCGGCCGATCGAGCCCGACGGCAATGTTATGCAGCCCCATGGGATTGGTGACTTTCCAATGGGTTTCGTTGGTTTCCTCAGGCAGGTCGTGAAGGGTGCGGTTGAGCTCTCGCAGAGGCTGCTGCGCCAGATCGAAGACCGCCATCAGGCGCTGCCCCAGGTATAGACCCGCGCCGGTTCCGGCTCCCACACGGCAGCGTTGGCGACGCCCGGCAGCTTAGCCAGCGAGCGGTACTCCGAGGCCATGGCGACCCAGTCGTCGGTCTCCGCCATCACCGCCGGCTTGCAGGCGATGGGGTCGCGCAGCACGGCGAAGCCCCGAGCCGTACCGATGGCGAAGGTGTAGAAGCCGTCCAGGTCGTCGATCGCCTTTTCCAGGGCCTGCTCCAGGCTGTCGCCCTCGGCCAGGCGATGGGTCAGGTAGCCTGCGGCCACCTCACTGTCGTTGTCGGTCTGGAAGCGCAGGCCGGCGTTTTTCTTCAGCCACTCCCGAAGACGGTTGTGGTTGGAGAGCGAGCCGTTGTGCACCAGACAGAGGTCGCGGCCGGTGGAGAAGGGGTGGGAGCCCGCGGTGGTGACGGCGCTCTCCGTCGCCATGCGGGTGTGGCCGATCATGTGGCTGCCGGTCATCTCGCTGACCGCGAACTCCTCGGCCACCTCGGCCGGCAAGCCCATCTCCTTGTAGATCTCGATGATGCGACCGATGGAGACGATCTGCACCTCGGGCCGCTCGTCCATCAGCCAGTCGACCGCCGTGCGCTCCGGCGCATCGATGCTCAGAACCGCGTGAGAGGAGACGCGGCGCAGGCTGGCCTCGGTGTCCAGCGCCCGCTCCATATCGGTCTCCAGCGCCTTCCAGGCATAGTCCCGGTCGCGGTTGAAGAGGGTCAGCTTGGTGGCGCCGTCGCCGACCGGATTGTGATAGACGGCCACCCCGGCGCTGTCCGGGCCGCGCTCGGTCATCTCGATCAGCATAGGGGTGAACAGTCGTCCCAGCTCGCCCTGCAGGGCGGGGTTCTTCAGATAGAGGCCGACGATGCCGCACATGGCTCCATCCCTTTCTTGGAGGTCGTTCCGGGAGCAAGAGATAGGGCGGAAGTCATCTCACCACAATAAAAATAATTTCTTTTCAGGAATGCCTGAAACGCTTAAGAGGCTTCCTGTCCCTCGTAACAGATGATCGAGAGAAAGCGCGCCGGGAGATCGATCAGCTCTTCAGGTCCGTGCGGCGCGTCGGCATCGAAGAAGAGGGAATCCCCAGGCTCCAGCCGGTAGGTCCGGTCGGCATGGCGGTAGCCGACGATGCCCTCCAGCATATGGATGAACTCGAGGCCGGCGTGCTGGAACAGCGGGAAGACGTCCGAGGTCTCGCTCAAGGTGATCAGGTAAGGCTCGACAATCAGGCGCTTGCTGGTGACGTGGCCGAGCAGTTGATACTGATGTCCGGCCCGGGTGCCGCGCCGGTTGATCGTCAGACCGTCTCCGGCCCTGACATGGCTGACCTCGCGCGCCTCTTCGTAGCGGCGGAACAGCGCCGTGACCGGCACCTGCAAGGCGCGGCTCAAGGCCTGCAGGGTCGCGAGCGAAGGGGAGGTGAGACCGTTCTCGATCTTGGAGAGCATGCCGGCGGAGAGGCCCGCGGCTCTCGCCAGCTCGCTCACCGTCATATCCAGCTTATGCCGGAAGGCGCGCACCTCCTGACCGATGGCATATTCCAGCCGGTTCTCCGAAGCGCCGCTTAAGCTGTGCGGATCCTGATACTCTCGGTCGTCGTCCCGTTTCATGACCTTCGTGCAAACACCCCTCTCTGTCGCTTCCGCCCCGGTCGCCGAGACGAACGGGGCCGGCACCCCCGGGATGCCGGCCCCTCGACATACTGCAACCTATGCGGAGACTACTCCAGCTTTTGATTGCGCATGGCGCGTTCGAGCTTCTCCGGATCCTTCAGGTGCCGGAGGTCGTCCTCGTAGGTCTGGTCCTCCTGACGCAGCTGCACGATGTGCCAGATGATCCAGAAGGCCACCCCGGCAAGGAAGAGAATGAACTCCGTTCCTTGGAAGGGGTAGATGGCGCCGACCTGACCGATGTCGACCGCCCAAGAAGAGATGCCTGTGGTTGACATACGTCCTACTCCTTTTCTGCTTGGTCCGGCCGATCAGCGAATGAGACCGAGCCGTCGTGCCTCTTCTTCCTCGGCACGGGTCACGTCCTCATCCGACAGATAGCGGTCGTGGAAGTCAGCCAGATCGAGACCGGCGATCTCGAGCTCCGGCGGGATGCGCAGCATACCGAAGGCATTCATGATCTTGGCCAGGATCCAGGCAGGCAGGAAGCCGAGCACGAAGAACATGATGACGGCTCCGGCGAACTGGCCGAGCGGATTGATCGTCGCACCGCCCTCTATGTAGCCGGCCGTTGCCGGATGGCCCCAGAGCATGAAGCCGGCAACGACGAGACCGAAGAAGCCGGCGTAGCCATGCACGGCCACGGCGCCCACGGCATCGTCGACCTTGAAGGTCCGCTCCACCCAATGGTGCAGCTTGTAGGCCACCACCGTGCCGACCGCGCCGATAAACATGGCTTGGATCGGATGGTAGAGGTCGTTGCCCGCCGAGGCGGTGATGATGCCGGCCAGACCGCCTGAGTAGGTCCAGAAGGCGTCACCCTTGGAGACCATGTAGCCGGCCAGAAGGCCACCCGACAGCGACATCAAGAAGTTGAAGACGATCGCCGAAAGCGTTGTCGGGGTCAGATAAATGGTCGTGGCCGTGAACACCGGCGTGGCGCCTTCGACCGTCGAGCCGATGTCGGCGCTGCTGATGATCGGCACGTTGCAGGCGACATAGAAGCCCCAGAAGCCGGTGTAGATCAGGAAGAGACCAACGGTCACCAGCCAGGGATTATGCGGCACGATGTTGCGCGGCGTGCCGTCGGCGCGGAACTTGCCGATGCGCGGGCCGAGCACCACCAGCACGCCAAGCGCGGCGCCGCCGGCGATGGCGTGGATGACACCACTGGCATAGGCATCGTGGTAGCCGAGCATCTGCACCATCCAGCCTTCCGGGTGCCAGCCCCAGGAGGCATCGATGATCCAGGTGCACGATCCGACGAGAACGGCAATGATCCAGAAAGCGCCGGAACGAATGCGCTCAATCACGGCACCCGAGACAATCGAGGCCGCGGTCCAGGAGAACAGCAGGAAGGCGGCCCAGAAGACGCCGTTGATGCGCGCCCAGAAGGCCGTATCGTCGCCGGTGACGCCGTCCTGGAAGGACGCCCCGCCGAGATGCGTGCCCATCAACTCGCTCCAGGGAGCGGCATTGATGCTGGCGCCTTCGACGAGCCCCTTGCCCTCGAAGATGAACGGGCCGTTGGGGAAGGCGAAGTAGATCCACCAGCCGAAGAAGAAGAAGGTGATGGTGACCAGCGGGATCAGCATCGTGTTCTTCATCAAGGTGTGCATCATGTTCTTGCGACGCGAAGCGCCGACCTCATACATGCAGAAACCCACATGGATGAGGAACATGAGCGGTATGGTTATCCAGTAATAGAACTCGGTAAAGATGACCGTAAGGGCACCGATATCCGTATCCATGGACACGCTCTCCCTACTTTGTTGAGGCCCGCAGCGCACTGCGGGGCCGACGGTTGCAAGCTGTGTGGGAGAGCGTTGTTGCCGCACCACGCGTGGCCGCGCAGCCGCTATTGTCTCGCCCCCCTATTTCCTTTGTCGATCGGGCGCGGCGAAGATCCTCCGGTCCGACCAAACCCGGCGTGGTTAGGTTAGCGCTCCCAACCGATTCGACCGGATTCGGACCGAAGTTAAGCAAATTCCGTGAATTTCTGTAAACAACGATGCGCCTGGGGAAATTCGACCGACGCCGCAAGACACCACAATTTTGTAAATAATATATGGACTTAATGCGTGGAAATTATTGTGCGTGACGTCGTCATATACCGCTTGCGCCGACCAGATGGCGGTGCGCCAGCTCCATATGCGCGGTGATGCTCTCCACCGCCTTGGCCCGGTCGCGGCGGCAGATCGCCTCGTACAGATCGCGGTGATAACGGTTGTATTCCCGGATGTTCTCGGACGTCAGAATCTTGTCCTTCATGGCACCCCAGTGCTCGTGGGTGCGGATGCTGTTGATGTGCCGGTAGAGCCAGATCATCAGCTTGTTCTTGGTGCACTCGGCAAGGCACATGTGGAAGTGTTCATCGGCCTTGGTGAAGGCGTCGCGGTCGGCGCCGCAGGCCTCGAGTTGCGCCAGAGCCTCGCCAAGCCGTTGCAAATCGCGGGCCGTGGCGTGCAGCACGGCGCTGGAGGCCATCCGCGGCTCGACCGCCAGGCGCACCTCGATCAGCTCCAACGGGCTGGTCGCGCCGACGATCTCGCTCTCGCCGAAGGGCGCCTCGTCGAGCAATCGATAGGAGACGAAGGTGCCGCTGCCGATCTTGCGGGAGACCAGGCCGTCGTCCTCAAGCTGGCGCAGCGCCTCGCGCACCGTGCTGCGGGAAGCCCGGTAGTGCAGGGCCAGTTCGCGCTCCGCCGGCAGTCGCTCGCCATAGCTATAGGCGCTCTCCAGGATCGCCTTGCGCAACTGCGTGGCGATAGAGCCGGCGCCGCTGCTGGCACGCACCAAGCCCTCGTCGGGCGCAGCGGCCTCCCTGGTCGTTTCCTTGGTTACAGCCATTCTCGTCCGTATCCTCGCGTGTTCGGCCGCTCAACGCCTGCGCGCATCCGGGCATGACCAACACATATTTCAATATAGACCAATTTCAACCATTCTACCAGTTTTGCAGAAATTGGTTTTCAACCGCGGCGAAGTATGGTGTCATCCGCCCACAAAGACGGAGCGCAAAATCGAGGATTGTGCGGCGGGTTGCAAGCATGCCCGCGGTGCGGCATCGGAGCGCAACCGAACCAAGAGCTTGATGAACGGGAGACTAAGGACGGATGGCGACCGATCTCGAAACCTTCGTGAACCAGCCGGGTCGTGACGACCTGGTGAAGCAGGTGCGCGCCAAGATCGACGAGCTTGGCATCGAGTACCTCTATTTGCAGTTCGTATCCATCACCGGGCGAATCTGCGGCAAGGGCATTCCAGCCGATCACTGGGAATCGGTGGCCGAGAAAGGCTTCCAACTGGTCTATGGCGCAACCGTCAACCTCTTCCTCAACCGGCACGGCGAGTACCTCGGCTATGGCCCGCAGGATAAAGAGTTGGTCGGCCTCCCGGAGCCCGAGACCTTCTGCCAACTGCCCTGGGATAAACGGGTCGCCCGCGTCTTCTGCACCCTGTTCCGCAACCGCGAGGAGCGGGAGAACCCCGGCGCCTTCCTGACCGCCGACTGCCGCGGCAACCTGCGCCGCATCCATGAGGAGTTCAAGCAGGAGCATGGCGGCCTGCATCTCCGGACCGGAACCGAGCCGGAGATGATGTGGCTGAAGCGGGGCGAGGACGGCAAGCCGGACGGCGGCTTCTCCAATCCCTACTGTTACCACATCGACCAGTTCGAGAGCCTGCGCCCGGTCTATATGAAGGTGATCGACTACTGCCGGGCCATGGGTCTCGACATGATCCAGGGCGACCATGAGGACGCGCCCGGTCAGCTCGAGCTCAACTTCACCTTCGACGACCCCATGCGTAACTCGGATCGGCTGACCACCTACCGGCAGATCTGCGCCCAGGTCGCACGCGAGTTCAACCTGATCGCCTGCTTCATGTCGAAGCCCTTCATGGGCGTCTCCGCCTCGGGCTGCCACCACAACATTTCCTTCTGGCGCGGCGGCGAGGAGGGGCTGAAGCTGCTCGGGCGCCAGCGCGACCAACTGCCGGCCATGGCGGACTGCTTCACCTATCTCTCGGGCGGCGAGAACACCTTCATGCCGGACACCGACGACCCGCAGATGCCGGGCAAGGTCGGCCTGCAGGTGGTCGGCGGCATCGTCGAGCACCTCGGTGCGCTGACCGCCATCGGCTGCTCGACGGTGAACTCCTACCGCCGGCTGTGGGACACGGGCTTCTGGGCGCCGGTCTTCGCCGACTGGGGCTATCAGAACCGCACCACGGGCCTGCGTATCTCGGCACCCGGGCGCTTCGAGTACCGCGCCGTGGACTCCATGGTGAACCCCTATCTGATGGGGGCTGCGATCATCAAAGCGGCCGACGACGGCATCAAGCGCGACATCGACCCGGGCCCGCCGGAGGACCGCAACATCTACCAGGCCATGGAGGCCGGCAAAGAGGTGCGCCGCCTGCCCATGACCCTCGGCGATGCGCTCGCGGCCTTGTCCCAGGACGAGGTGATCAAGGCCGCCATGCCGGGCGAGATGTACCGGCTCTACGACGAATACAAACGCGACGAGTGGGAGCGCTTCCTGCACACCACGACGGAGTGGGATCTGGAAACCTATCTCGACTGCCTGCCCTGATTTCCGGTCGAGAGAGAACGCAGTCGGCCCGCCGCTCCGAGAGAGGGCGGGGGCCGACCCTTAGAGAAGGAGAGAGCAAAGCATGTGTGGAATCGCTGGGCTCATTCATCGAGGCAAGTCCTCGAACGTGGGCGCCGAAATGACCGCGATGCTGCAGGCACTGAAGCACCGGGGACCGGACTCCACCGGCTTCGCCGTCTACGGCGCGCCGAAGGAAGGTCTCTTCGTCATGCGCTTCAAGCTGGCAGAGCAGGAAGACCTGGCGCAAGGCTTCGCCATCCATCAGCAGCTGCGCGACCGCAAGGCCGAAGTCGACCGGCGCATCGAAAGCTCGGGCGCCAAGATCCACGACTCCGAGCAGGCGACCGAGTACGCCTTCCGCTACCATCTGAAGTTCGACGGCGACATGCGCCGCCTGGCCGACTACATCGAAGACGTGGAAGGGGTGGAAATCCTCTCGCTCGGCCACGGCCTGGAGCTGATCAAGGACCTGGGCGATGCCGACGTGGTCTCCGGCCAGTACGGGCTGAAGCAGTTCGACGGCACCCACGCT
This sequence comes from Rhodovibrionaceae bacterium, assembly GCA_028279885.1. Classification (GTDB taxonomy): domain Bacteria; phylum Pseudomonadota; class Alphaproteobacteria; order Kiloniellales; family DSM-21159; genus JANQMX01. Next base: position 22,750 of record JANQMX010000003.1, read on the forward strand.
ATCGGTCACACCCGCATGGCGACCGAGTCCGCTGTCGACATCCGCTCGGCGCATCCCTACTGGGCCTACCCCTACAACGACATCTCCGTCGTGCATAACGGGCAGATCACCAACTACTGGAACAAGCGGCGCGATCTCGAGCGGCGCGGCCATCGCTTCGTGTCGTCCTGCGACTCCGAGCTGCTCGCGGTCTACACCGCCGACAAGCTCGAGTCCGGCCACAGCCTGGAGGACTCGCTGCACCAGGCGATCGACGAGATCGACGGCGTCTTCACCTACCTGGTGGCGACCCGCGACGAGCTCGGCATGGCCAAGGACGTGATGGCCGCTAAGCCGATGGTGCTCTACGAGGGCGACGATATCGTCGCGCTGGCCTCCGAAGAGATCGCCATTCGCACGCTCTTCCCGCAAGAAATCGACACCTTCGACCCCTATGAAGGGGAGGTTCGGGTATGGAAAGCGTAATGGAACAGGAAAGCCGCTCCCATGAGATGGGGCTGCACACCGAGCAGCTCCGGGGCCGCACCCAGCAGGTCTTCTTCACGCCGGACGAGGAGGCGAACTTCGTCTATCCCGACGCGCCGGACGTGGACTTCAACAAGCGCGCCGAGTTCGACGCCGCGGAGATGACCAGCAACGAGGTCAATCTCAAGATTCGGGAGCTGATGGAGCAGGGCCACGGCACCATCGTCATCAAGAACCCGATGGCGCGCCATTCGCTCGGCGTCGGCATCCTGAACCGGCTCAATCTCTACTTCGAGGGCAGCCTGGGCTACTTCGGCGTCGGCCTGATCGATGGGCCCAACGTGCGCATCTCGGGCCGCGTCGGCTGGTCCTGTGCCGAGAACATGATGGCCGGCACCGTGATCATCGAGAAGAACGCCGGCTCGACCTTCGGCGCGGCCATTCGCGGCGGCGACCTGGTCTGCAAAGGTCACGTCGGCGCGCGCACGGGCATCGACATGAAGGGCGGCACCATCCTGGTCGGCGGCGACACCGGCGCCTTCTCGGGCTTCATGATGCAACGCGGGCGCATGGTCATCTGCGGCAACGCCAGCCACAACCTCGGCGACTCCATGTACGACGGAACGATCTTCGTCGGCGGCGAGGTGAAGTCGCTCGGCGTCGACTGCGTGCCGGGCGAGATGACCGAGCTCGACAAGGCCTGGCTGACCCGCAAGCTCAAGCAATACGACCTCCTGCCGGACAAAGGCGTCGACCACTTCTCCAAGTACGTCGCCGGCAAGCAGCTCTGGAACTACGACAATCTGGAGCCGACAGAGAAGAAGCTCATCCTGTAACCACCGGACGGCTTGCAACGGCCAGACAAACGGACGGTATTCTAGGAGATTTGCCCATGGCAATCAGCGAACAGCCCCTGCCCAAGCAGGAGCCGCAGGCCAAGAGCCCGAAGCGTGACCGCTACAATCTTGGTCAGTCCTTCATGTTCCCCCCGCATGTCATCGACGACATCCACATCAAGTCGGAGCTGGGTCGCTACCGCATGCGGGGCTTCTCGCTGTTCAAGAAGATCCCGACCTGGGACGACTTGACCTTCCTGCCCGGCACTTTGACGCGCTTCGTCATCGAGGGCTATCGCGAGAAGTGCCTGACCAAGACGGTGCTCGGCCCGCGCGCCAAGCGCCCGCTGGTCCTCGACATTCCAGTCTACATCACCGGCATGTCCTTCGGCGCGCTGTCCTACGAAGCCAAGACAGCCCTGGCGCGCGGCGCCACCATGGCCGGCACGGCGACCTGCTCTGGCGAGGGCGGCATGATCCCGGACGAGCGGCGCTATAGCTCCAAGTGGTACTATCAGTGCATCCAGTCGCGCTACGGCTTCAACCCGCATCACCTGCGGCTGGCCGATGCCGTCGAGTTCTTCATCGGCCAGGGCTGCAAGGTCGGCCTGGGCGGCCATCTGATGGGCCAGAAGGTCACCGACCAGGTGGCTGAGATGCGCTCCCTGCCGGCCGGCATCGACCAGCGTTCGCCGGCCCGCCATCCGGACTGGCTCGGCCCCGACGATCTCGCGCTCAAGATCGAAGAGGTGCGGGAAGCGACCAACTGGGAAATTCCCATCCAGCTCAAGCTGGGCGCGGCCCGCGTTTTCGACGACGTGCGCATGGCGGCCAAGACCGACCCGGACGTCATCTACATCGACGGCATGGAGGGCGGCACCGGTGCCGGCCCGCATCTGGCGACGGAAGAGACCGGCGTCCCCGGCATCGCGGCCATCCGCCAAGCACGCCGGGCGATCGACGAGGTTGGCAAGACCGGCGAGATCTCCCTGGTCTATGCCGGCGGCATCCGGAACGGCGGCGATATCGCCAAGGCCTTGGCCTTGGGTGCCGACGCCGTCGCCATCGGGCACTCCTCGCTGATGGCCTTGAACTGCAACAAGGACATCCCCGAAGCCAATTTCGAAGAGGAAATGGGCGTCGAGGCGGGCTATTGCTACCACTGCCACACTGGGCGCTGCCCGGTCGGCGTGGCCACGCAGGATCCCAAGCTGCGCGCCCGGCTCGACCCGGATGAGGCGGCGGAGCGGGTCTACAACTTCCTGCATTGCCTCGCCATCGAGTGCCAGATGATGGCGCGCGCCTGCGGCAAGACCAACGTCCACTCGTTGGAGCCGGAAGACTTGGCGGCGCTGTCGATGGAGGCCTCGGCCATGGCCGGCGTGCCTCTGGCAGGGACCGACTACACCGTCGGCGTCGAGGACTACCACCACCTTTAGGAGATCGCGATAGCGGTCGGCGGCTCCCGCCGGCCAGTCCGCGAGACGAACGAGAGGTTCAGATATGGCTGGAAAAGGCGGCTATAAAGGTACGGAAATCAAGGATGTCGACCAGTTCATCACCGGTGATGGACTGGACTCGGCCCGCGAGAAGGAAATCGGCCAGCACATTGGCTACCGCTATGACGTCAACCTGCTGCCGGACTATGAGCGGGTGACGCCCTTCCTGAAGGAGTACATGGAGCGGATGGGCTGGGACGACCTCAACTGGCTGGAGGACGTTCACATGGGCTACGAGGAGGGCCGCCCGGCCGTCTTCGACCGCAACATCAACGGCTGGGTGACGGTGCCCGAGGACATGGAGCTGCCGGATAACCAGCAGGACCGCGACATGCTGGCGCGCGAGTTGCTGATCAAGTTCCAGATGTCCACCCGCCACCCGCTGGTGCAGCTCAACAAGGCCTATCGCAAGTTCTGAGCGCGGAGGCTTGACCCAACGAGTCCGAGAGTCTTTCGTTTGGTCCGCGCCGCACTACTCCTACGAACTGTCACCCCGGCCAAGGGCCTCGCGTACGCGAGGTCCGCGAGCTGGGGTCCATTTCAAAGGCTCGCGCAGGCGGAGAAATGGTTCCCGGCTCGCTGACGCGGCCGGGATGACAGCCAATGGATGCTGGACCACTCGGTCATTCTTTTCGAATGCGGTCTTCGTATCAGCTCCCGGCGCGGCGCGATTCCCCGAACTGTCACCCTGGCCAAGGGCCTCGCGTACGCGAGGTCCGCGAGCCGGGGTCCATGTCAGAGGCTCGCGCGGACGGAGAAATGGATCCCGGCTCGCGGACTTCACTTACGTGAAGCCCTTGGCCGGGATGACAGACGGTGGATGCGGAACACCTAGCCATACTTCCGAGAACGTTTTCGTAACGGGCTTTCGGAACGGCGCGTTCTATATCACGGGCGGCTCGGCGGCCGCGTGGGCCCAGTCGGGATGGAAGGCCAGCACCTGGACGCCACCCGGCAGGTTTGGGTTGAAGAGCGCGTTGTGCCAATAGGTGGCCTGGTGGAGTTCATCCTCCTGCGGCAGCAGGCGCGCATCGCAGGGCAGGCTGTAGGACTGTGAGAATTGGTTGAAGCGCAACTGACAACGGCCGGCGAACAGCAGGTCCTTCACCGCCTGGGAGTCCGGCCCGAAGAGCGCGGTGAGCGCCGGTGTGAACTCCCGCGCTCGCTGGTAGTAGGCGCCCTGCAGGTGCTTGAGCGCACTGTCCAGCCGCTCCTTGGGATCCTGCGTCTTCTTGGCCATGTGGCGGAAGAGTGCCGCCGTCTCGTCGAGGGGCCGGCGGCTGATCAGCACGGTGATCTGGCCGAGCACACGGTTCTGCTCCGGCAGGCTGATCTCCGGGCGCATGCCCTCGCTCGGCCGGCCGCCGCCATCGCGCATGGCGATCTGCCGGATGCGGCATTGCCAGCCGAAGAAGGCATCGGCCATGCGGCCCTGCGCCGCCTCGGTCAGGATCACGGTCGCGCTCTGCTCGTTGCTCATCGCTCGCTCTCACAGGTCATGCTCTGGACTCCGCAGCATGGCAGCGGCCCGGTCAAGCAACAGCCATGAATCCGGCATTCGGCGGTCTCTTGACGGCAACGGCCTGGGGCACGGCCGACTTCATTGCCCACTACACCGGCCGCAGCCTGGGCCACGTCACCGCCCTGTTCGGCATGACCCTGGTCAGTGGCCTGGCCTTCGTGGCGCTGGTCCTTGTCCAAGGCGATGCTCTGATCTGGAGCTGGGACGGCATCTGGGCGCTGCTGCTCGGCGCCTGCGGCATCCTCTTCGGCACCATGTTCCTCTACTGGGGCTTGGCGCGCGGACCTGTGGCTGTCGCGGGCCCCATCGTCAGCGCCTATCCGGCCATCAACCTGGCGCTCGCTGTGGCGCAGGGCAAGGTGCCGGAAGCCGTCGAGTGGCTGGCCATGCTCGCCGTCATGGGCGGCGTCTCCCTGGTCGCCTGGGCAGCGGGCCGGCCTATCGAGAAGGCACGCTATAGCCGGGCGCATGTCCGCATCACGGTCTTCGTCTCGCTCGCCGGCGCGGTGGGCTTCGCCCTCGGCATCGTCGGGGCGCAGGAAGCGGCCAAGAGCTACGGCGAGCTGCAGACGGTCATGTCCATGCGGCTGATCGGTATCCTGCTGCTGGCACTCTACTTCTTCCTATACCTGCGGCGCGCCCCGGCCATACCGGGACGCTGGTGGCCGGTGCTGACGCTTCAGGGCATGCTCGACGGCGGCGCCTACGTCGCCTTGCTGTTTGCCAGCCGGGGTGAGGACGCAGTCCATGCCGTGGTGATTGCCTCGACCTTCAGCGCCATCACCGCGCTCTTGGCCCGCTTCATCCTCAAGGAACCGATGAACTGGCTGCAGTGGGTGGGCATCGGCGTAATCGTCGGCGGTGTGGCGACCTTGTCGGCCTATGGGTGAGGGAAGATGGAGCTGAGCCAGGCACAGATCGAGCAATTCCGCGAAGACGGCTTCCTCTTCGTTGAGGGCTTCGTTGAGCTGCCCCTGGTCGAGCGGGCCGGCGCGCGTTTCGAGGCGCTGTTCGGCGGTGCTTTCGAGACCGGCCTGCAGCCGGATGAGTGGAACTGGCAGGCCGGCCGCGACAGCCCGGAGCTGACCCGGCAGATCTGCAACGGCTGGAAAGCGGACCGGGCGGTCGCGCGCATCGTCCTGCGGGAAGACATCGGCCGCGCCTGCGCCAAGCTGATGGACTGGCCGGGCGCCCGCATCAACCAGGACAACGTGATCTGGAAACCGCCCGGGGCCAAGTCCCTCGGCTTCCATCAGGACGACAGCTACCAGGACTGGGTTGAGCCCGCGCAGATGGTCAGCGCCTGGATCGCGCTCGACGACACCACGGCGGACGGCGGTACCTTGCTCTACGCCAAAGGCTCGCACCGCTGGCCGGTGGCGCCGCCCATCGCCCAGTTCCATGCGCCTGACGACTTCACCCTGGAATTCAGGCAGGCTGCCGAGGAGGTAGGCGAGGGGGACTGCACCCTGGTCCCCGTGGTGCTGCGCAAGGGCGGCGTCGCCTTCCACCACGGCCGCACCTGGCACGGCTCGGGCCCGAACCACGGCGAGGCGCCCAGGCGCTCCGTCGTCGCCCACTGCATGCGCGCCGATGCCCGCTTTCGCGAGGGCAAAGTCGGGACGATCTATGGGCGCTACAAGCGCTTCGGCTCGACCGAGATGGAAGAGTCCTTCTTCCCCGTCCTTTGGACCGAGGACGGCGGCCGCTCTGCATTCCTGGACGACTACTTGGCCTAGCATTCCGCCCGCCTTGAAAGCTCGTCCGACGGCGCTGCACTAACTCCGTGGCAGTGCACTCATCACGGCGCCCAAAGGTGCAGCTTGTCTTGCTGCGACGCCGCGCGAACTATTCCCTGAATGTCATCCCGGCCAAGGACTCCGCGCAAGCGGAGGCCGCGAGCCGGGATCCATGGATAGGCTCGGCTGGGACGGGGGAGCAACGAGAGGGGTGGCTGCAACGCCCGTACTCACCGACGACACGTCGCGCAGGCTTCAAAATGGACCCCGGATCAAGTCCGGGGTGACAGTCAGTGATGCACCGACGCTTGCGCCTGACCTATTCGCCGGCGAGGCGCAGCGGCTCGACCTGGGTGACGGTGAAGTCGCGGTTGTCCTGCCAGGCCGGGATCATGTGGCGGGCGCGGGTGACCTGCTCAAGGTCTATGTCCGCCATGACAAAGCCGGTCTCCTCGCCACCATCGGCCAGCACCTCGCCCCAGGGGGCGACGATCAGCGAGTGGCCGTAGGTCTCGGCGCCGCACGCGTGAGTGCCTCCCTGACAGGCGGCGATCACGAAGCAGCCGGTCTCGATGGCGCGGGCTCGGTTGAGGAGATGCCAGTGCGCCTTGCCCGTCGTCCGGGTAAAGGCGGCGGGGATGAGCAGCACCTCGGCGCCGGCCTGGGCCAGCATGCGGTAAAGCTGGGCGAAGCGCAGGTCGTAGCAGATCGATAGCCCCATGCTGCACCAGGGGGTCGACGCGAGCACCGGCTGTTTGCCGGCCTGGATGGTGTCCGACTCGCGATAGCTTTCGCCATCCGCCAGGTCCACGTCGAAGAGGTGGATCTTGTCGTAGCGCGCGGTGATCTCGCCCTGGCGATCGATCATGTAGCCCCGGTTGAAGGCCTTGCCGCCGCCGCTGACGATGGGCAGGGAGCCGAGGTTGAGGACCACCGAAAGCTCGCGGGCCAGCGCCCGGAAGTGGGCGAGGGCAGGATGCTCGTCCTCGGGGAAGGCCGGCACCTTGAGGCGACCGTTCTCCACGTCCAGGCCCGAGAAGTACTCGGGCAGCGAGACGAAGTCAGCGCCGACGGCCACCGCCTCCCGGGTCAGCCGGTCGGTCTCTTCGATATTGGCCGCGACCTCGCGCCCAGCGCAGTTCTGAATGCAGGCCGCTTTGAAGCTGGTTGCCATCGTCTCTCTCCTCACGCCTACGCTGGCTTCGCCTATCCTATCACATGGTGCGGCGTGCCCGACACGCAAACGCGGTTCTGCTGCCTCGCACAGGTTCGAGGCGTATCGCGCTCCGCCTAGCGTTGGGCGGCGTAGTGCTTCAGAAAGTCGATGTAGCTGATCATTCCGATCAGCTTTCCGTCATCGACAACCGGCATGGCGCCGAACTTGTTGAGAGACAGCAGATCGGCGACCTCGTAAGCCGGCGTGTCCGATGAAACGCATTGTGGGTCGGGGGTCATGCACTGATCGACCCGGACATCTTCCAGGACCGATTCGCGTACAAGGTCCTCTTCTTCCTTGACGAGCGGTGAATTGACAGCGAGGCGCAGATCGCGGTCCGTGATGATGCCAACGAGCGTATCGTCTACGACAACCGGCAAATGGCGATATCCCGCGCGGTTCATCTTGATCAAGACATCATGCAGTTGGGCGTCTGGAGAGACGACTTCGAGCGCGCTACTCATGAGGTCTTTGACTCGCAGCATGATCATCTCCTGTCCCGCCGGCTTTGCCTTTGCATCGGAGGGTAGTGACCGCGAAGAGGAGACCCCTTGATTCAAATCAGCAGCGCTTGAGCCAGCCAACGCAAAAATGCTAATGCAACGCACTCGCAAATAGGTTTTTCGACACGACCTACATCGAAAGCTCAAATCCGTCTTCGAGGAAATCAGCCTTGGCAAAAATCCTGTCGCCCTGCGTTGGCGTCTGCAAGTTCAAGCTCAACAAACGATGCCTTGGCTGTGCCATGACCAAAAAGCAGAAGAAAAAGTACAAAAAGCTGGACTCCGGACAGGACAAGCTGGCCTTCATCACCAAGCTGGTGAGCAAACAGAAGGACCTGGGACGCCACGACTATTGGCTGAGGATCTATACGCGCAAATGCGCGAAGAAGGGCGTGCGGTCTCCGGTGACAGCCTAGAGTCTGTCGCCATTCAGCATCTGGAGGGCCGGCTGTGTCGGGAAGATCACAGCCGTGGGCCGAGAGCGCGATACACTGCCGCTTTTCAAAAGCAAGGTCTCTCATGCAGGTGGAAAACACGTCCGCACATGGCCAGGCGGCGCCGGAGAGTCGGGAAGCGCTCGCGCAGCGGATCGCAGCCCTCGATCCTGAGACGGACTTCGAGCAGATCGCACGGTTCCTCTACGCCTACGAGTTTTCCTGGGACCTGCAGCGCTCTCTCGAGTTCGCCCTGTTCCGCACCTATGCCGTGCCGTCCATTTCGGGCCTGCTCGCCAAGACCGGAGAGTTCGAGCGCCGACCGCGCAAGCGCTACGACGACACCGAGTTGATCCTGACCGAGATACTGGAGCATGGCTTCGACAGCCCGCGCGCCAAGACGGCGATCGGCCGAATGAACGCGATGCACGGCCGCTTCCGCATCGCCAACGACGACATGCGCTATGTCCTCTCGACCTTCATCTGCGAACCGATCCGCTGGCTCGAGCGCTTCGGCCGCAGGCCCATGACCGACCGGGAGCAGCGGGCCTGGTTCCTCTACTATCGTGCGCTGGGGGAGCGCATGGGCATAAGGGATGTTCCCGAAACGCTCGACGCGATGATGCGCTGGAACAAGGAGTACGAGGCCGCCCATTTCCGCTTCTCGGACAGTAACCGGCGGATCGCCGAGGCGACGACCAAGCTTCTGCTCGGCTTCTATGTCCCGCCTAGTCTGTTCTGGGTCGGCCGGCCCGTCATCCGGGCCCTGCTCGATCCGCCGTTGCTGGCAAGCATGGGCTTAAAGCCGGCATCGCCATGGCTGCAGGGCCTGGTCATGGCCGCATTGCGGATCCGAGCGCGTCTCCTGCGGAGCCTGCCCTTGCGCCGCAAGCCACGGCTGCTGACGCAGGTCAGCCGCCCAACTTACCCGGATGGCTACCGCATCGAAGAGCTCGGCACCTTCCGCTGAACCTCGAACGGTCGACGCAAGTCCATAGGCTCGTATCGCGCGGCGATGGGTAGTGCTGCATCGTCCGGATTCGCCTCCTCTTGTCATCCCGGCCTTGAGCCGGGATCCATGGAGCGGCCGGGCGCGGACTAACGAAAGAGAAGGCGGGCAGCCGTAGCGCTGGCGCTCAATGACCATGTTTCCTGAAGGCTTCGAAATGGACCCCGGCTCGGGGGCCGGGGTGACAATCGGTGTTGCTGCACCGCTGGTGGGACGCGCTGCCTAAGCCTTTCGCGCCAGGCGATCCGCCTCCGCCATAACCGCCGTTCCGTTCGGCTTGATGTTGCTCTACGCTGATCGCTTGTGCCCTGGGTTCGCGGCGGCCGCCGCTTGACCGAACGGGGCAGGTCGGGCGGGACGCCGCGTACGGCACAAGCCGTGTCCCGTTGCATGATGGGGGATGCATGGAAAGAGACACGAAGCTCGCCATTGCCACCTTGATGGTGATGGCCTTCACCATTGGCACGGACTTCACCGGCGCCCTGCTTCTGGTCACGGCCATCGAGCGCGAACTGTCCGCCGACATTACGACAACGCAATGGGTACTGAACATCTACGCCCTGACCTTCGGCGTCATGATGGTGACCGGGGGCCGCTTGGGCGACATGTACGGGCACCGGCGTCAGATTATGATCGGCGCCGCGATCTTCCTGGTTGCGTCCATCGGCTGCTTTTTGGCGCCGAGCATCGGCTGGCTTATCGGGGCGCGGGCCGTCCAGGGTGTCGGGGCAGCGCTTCTATGGCCCTGCGTCCTGGCGCTCGGCACGACGATCGTGGACGCGAACAAGCGGGGTTTGGCGATGGGGCTGATCCTCGCCGGGATCACGAGTGGCAACGTGGTCGGGCCGCTCATCGCCGGCATCGCCACGTGGCTCGGCGACTGGCGGCTGTTCTTCCTGTTCAATTGCTTGACGGCCGTTCTGTCGATCATCCTGGTGCTCCGCTTCCTGAAAAAGGAAACGCCGGGCGAAGTTGACAAGCGCGTCGACTTCGCAGGCATGGCGGTCTTTGGACTCGCGCTCCTGGGTCTGCTTTATGGTCTGGATGTCGGAGCTGATTGGGGTTGGACGTCGCTCCCGCTTATCGGCCTGCTTGCCCTGAGCGTTGTTTTCTTCGTCGCCTTCCCCTTCGTCGAATACCGGGTCAAGGACCCCCTGCTGCCGCCAGGCATGATGCGGAACCGCGAGTTCCTGCTCGTTTTGTCGACGAACGGGCTGCTCATCCCCACGCTCTTCATCACCTTCCTGTATCTTCCGCAGTTTATGCAGAGGACGATGGGCTGGTCGGTGCTTCAGTCCTCGTTCGGAATGGTGCCTTTGATGGTGCTGCTGTCGGTGGGATCGCTGCTTGGTGGACGGCTCTATGCGCCGGTCGGGCCGAAGCGCCTGCTGCTCGCCGGCTATGCTCTGGTCGTGCTTGCCGGCGCGTGGATCATCTTCTTTCTCACGCCGACCTCGAGCTACGTCGCACTGTTGCCCCCGATGCTTCTGATGGGGCTCGGCGCCACGCTCTGCGTCGGCACGGCGGGCACGGCGGCCGTGAGTGCCGTGCCACCTTCGCGTGCCGGCGTCGCGGGCGGGCTGTCGTTCATGGTCCACCTTTCCATCGGCGCGCTCGGCGTGGCCGGCGCGACCGCCATCATGAGCGCCGACACCGCTGGGGTGGCGCAAGCCGGGATGGGAGAAGCCTTCGCCATCGGCATGCAGCATGCCTATTGGCTCGCAGCCGCCGTGGCGGTCCTCGGCGTCGTCGTGGTTGCGTTGATCGACGAAAAGAAGCTGCAGACCGTCCAAGAGTGACAGCGGCCTTCCACCATGAGGTGTAAACACCGGCCTGGTCGTTGATCCCAACGACTGCTGTTTGCCGTGCCCCCAAGTTTTCCGATTTCTTCGCGTATCCGCCGCATTCCTGCTGCGCCTTCGACAGGAATGCGCAGCTCAATCCGTGCTCTCGCATCCCGAGGATATTGGAGAGGGAACGGACCATGCCGATCTTCGCTCGTTTCACCACCTACGTCAGCGGCTTCTCGGCCGCGCTTTTCGCAACGTTTGGGCCGCAAGCCTTGGCCGCATCGGTCGTGGCGCCGCCGTCGCCCGAGGCCGCAGGGCTGTTTTTCCGCGGCGAAACTGCAGACGTCGTGTTCGAGGCGCCGGTCCTGTCATCCGACATCGAGATCGACATCACCGCCGATATCGCACGGGTCACCATCGTCCAACGGTTCCGCAATCCCTCGAAGGTCTGGCTCGAAGGCATCTACGTCTTTCCGCTACCTGAGCGTTCGGCCGTCGACCGGCTGCTCCTGCGCGTCGGCGAGCGCACGATAGAGGGAGAAATCCTTGAGAAAGGAGAGGCGGAGAAAGCCTACACGGCCGCGCGAGAGGCCGGCCGGCGCGCCTCGCTGCTGTCGAGCGCGCGACCCAATGTGTTCTCGACTCGGATCGCCAATATCGGTCCAGGTGAGGAGGTCGTCGTCGAAATCGGCTACCAGGACCAGGTGCCCTTCGCCGACGGAGAATGGAGCTACCGCTTTCCGCTGGTCGTAGCGCCGCGCTACACGCCGACGGCCAGCTTGCCGCTCATCGCGGTTCCGCCGCCGCGGGGCGACGAAGGACAGTCCGGAGATCGCTCACCGGGCCCACAACCAATCGGTCTGTCACAGTCGACGGCGCAGGGCCGCGACCTCTTCGGACCCGTGCGGCACTCGGACGAAGGTGCCATCAACCCAGTCTCTCTCGCCGTATCCCTCGATGCCGGGGTAACCCTCGCCGACATTCACTCGGCCCATCACCCGGTCGAGATCGCGCGCGACGACGACACCTCCGCGTCGATTTCGCTTGCCGAAGGACCGGTGCCGGCCGACCGCGATTTCGTCCTGACCTGGCGTCCGGCGCCGGCGGACGCTCCGCGCATCGGTGTGTTCGCAGAGGCGCAGGCGGGTTCGTCACATTTACTGGTCACCTTGATGCCGCCCGATGCCGAGACCTGGGACGTGTCCGGACTGCCGCGCGACCTCGTGCTGGTGATCGACAAGTCGGGCTCGATGCACGGACCCGCGATCGAAGGCGCGCGCGCCGCTGCTGCCATGGCACTGCGCCGGCTCACGACGAACGACCGCTTCAACCTGATCGCCTTCGACAACGAAACGCGCCGCCTGTTCGACGATGTCGTTCCGGCAACCGCCGATCACGTAGAGCAGGCGCTCGCGGCGCTGGCGTCGCTTAACGCCAACGGCGGCACCGAGATGGCGGCCGCGCTCGATGCGGCCTTTGCCGCGCAAGCGCCGCAAGACCGGCTTCGCCAGGTCGTATTCGTGACCGATGGGGCCGTCTCCAACGAGGCGCAGCTCGCAGCGTTGATCGAAAGGCGGCTCGGCACAACGCGGCTGTTCACCGTCGGGGTCGGCTCGGCGCCGAACGCACATTTCATGCGCCGAGCGGCCGAAGCGGGCCGAGGCACCTTTACCTACATCGACCGCGCCGAGACTCTTGTGCCCGAGATGACGGCGCTGCACGACAAGCTGGAGCGTCCGGCACTGACCGACGTCCGCATTCGCTGGGAGCTGCCGGACGGCGGGACTCCCGAAGTCTATCCGGCGACGGTTCCCGATCTCTACATCGGCGACCCGGTGTCGTTCACCGCGCGCGTCGACGATGCAGATGGCAGCGGGTTCGAGGGCCAGCTAACCGTAAGCGGGCGGCTCGGCGACCGGCCCTGGTCGACCGTCGTACCCATCCGCGACGTCCGCAATGCCGAAGGCGTGGCCGGCATCTGGGGCCGATCGAAGGTGGCGGGCCTGCGCAACGCCTACCCGGTACGGCAGCCGGATTGGGAGGCCATGCGGCTAGCCGTCCTCGACACGGCATTGCGGTACGGGCTTGTCACCGAGTTCACCAGCCTCGTTGCGATCGACGAGAGCGAGATCGCGCGCCCGTCCGACGAGCAGGCCGAAACTGCCGAAATCGCGCGCAACTTGCCGCACGGTATGGACTACGAAAAGGCCTTCGGAGCCGATGCCTTCGGCCCAGGCGGCATGGCGCCGGTGCCGGCGGACGCGCTGCAGAGAGCAGCATTCGGCCAGGCAATTGCCTTGCCGGCGACCGCGACTCCCGCGCCGGCCCTGATCATTGCCGGAGCTGTGCTGCTCCTCATGGGTGTGATCGTACTGCTTGCCCTTCGTCGGCGGTCAACCGTGCCATGCTGACCCGGCGTCGCACGGGACTGGTTGTAGGCATGGTGCTCTGCGCTACCGGTTTGGCTCAATTCGGCGGCGCCGGCTACATCCACGCCAAGGCATGGTTGGCCGGGGCCCTTCTCGATCGGGCCTGGGAGCAACGCCTGAACGGGGCCGGACCTGCCGAGACGCGGCCCTGGCCATGGGCCGACACGGCGCCGCTGGCCCGCCTGCAGGTGCCCAGACTTGATATCGACCGGATCGTGCTGGCGGGCGCGAGCGGCCGGACACTGGCCTTCGGGGCCGCGCATCTGGATGGCACGGCTGAGCCCGGCGCGCGCGGCAACAGCGTCATCACCGGTCACCGCGATACGCATTTCGCCTTCCTGCAACACCTCGGAGCGGGCGACATCCTGCGTCTCCAGGCGGCCGACGGGGGATGGCAGAGCTATCGGATAACCGGCAGCGAGGTGTTCGATGCGCGCACGGCACGCCTCGATGCTGCCGCCGACCGCAACGTCATGACGCTGGTCACCTGTTATCCCTTCGATGCCGTGGTTCCTAATGGTCCGCTGCGCTACGCGGTCTTCGCCGAGCGCGTCGCGCCAACGGCGGCCAGCCCATAAAGGCACTCTTCCTAGCAACAGCCATAGCTGGCAGCGTCAGTCAGAGCTTGCTGTCGACTCGAACCAGAAGCGCTGCATGTGCGATGTATCGACAAGCCCACAGTCGGACATTCGGGATCCCGTAGTATAAAGACGTGCGACAGGCAGCCCGACTCCGGCTCGGGACGCGATCTGTTACGTTGCAAGGACACTGTTTGCGAGACCAGGCTTTGGACTACGGCGTTATCTCCCTGTTGCTTGCCTCCCTGATGCTGCTGGCCAGCATCCTGGCCGGCATCCTGAGCGCCCGGGTGGGCGCGCCCCTGCTGCTGGTCTTCCTGCTGCTCGGCATGCTGGCCGGGCAGGACGGCCCGGGCGGCTTTACCTTCGACGACGTGGAAACCGCCTTCCTGATCGGCAGCGTCGCGCTCGCTGTCATCCTCTTCGATGGCGGAGTGCGCACCGATACCGCCACCATCCGCCGGGCCTGGGGGCCGTCCCTGGTCTTGGCGACCTTCGGTGCCGTGGTCACGGCGGGCCTTGTCGCCGTCATGGTGCACTACCTGCTCGGCATCGGCTGGATGGCCGCCTGGTTGATCGGTTCGATCGTCGCCTCGACCGATGCGGCCGCCGTGTTCCTGCTGCTCGGCCGCAGCGGCATCAACCTGCGGGACCGCTTGCGCGCCACTCTGGAGCTTGAGTCGGGCAGCAACGACCCCATGGGGATCTTCCTCACTGCCACCTTCGTCACGCTGATCAGTGCCGGCGCGGAATACCCCGACGTCGACGTGGCCCTGAACTTTGTCTGGCAGATGGGCGTCGGTGGCGCCATGGGTTTGCTCGGCGGCTATGGCCTGGTGTGGTTGATGAACCGGGTGATCCTCTCCGGCGGGCTCTATCCCATCCTGGCGCTGGCGGCTGCGCTGCTGATCTTCAGCGCCACCCAGCTGATGGAGGCGAGCGGCTTTCTCGCCGTCTATGTCGCCGGGCTGGTCTTCGGCAACCGACGGGTGCGCGCCAGCCAGGTGGTGGGCCGCTTCTTCGACGGGCTCGCCTGGCTGAGCCAGATTGTCATGTTCGTCATGCTCGGCCTGCTGGTGAACCCGAGCGAACTGATCGAGACCATGGTGCCGACCTTGATCATCGCCGCCGGCCTGATCTTCGTCGCCCGGCCGGTTGCGGTCTTCCTATCGCTGACACCCTTCGGCTTCAGTCTGCGGGAGCAGCTCTTCGCCTCCTGGGTCGGACTACGCGGCGCCGTACCGATCTTCCTCGCGCTCTTTCCCTTCTTGGCCGGCATCGATCAGGACCGCATCTATTTCAATCTGGCCTTCTTCGTGGTGCTGGTTTCGCTGTTGCTGCAGGGCTGGACCATCCCCTGGGTGGCGCGGCTGCTCGGCCTCGCGCTTCCGCCCCAACCGGAGGCGGCACCGCGCCTCGACGTCGACCTGATTCGGCAGATCGACCGCGACCTCATCGCTTACAACGTCAAGCCGCACAGCCGGGCAACCGACGTCCCCTTCAGCCAGCTGGAGCTGCCCAAGCGTTCGCGTATCCTGAGCGTTATCCGCGGCGGCGTAGTGCAGCGCTTGAGCGAGATCGAACGGCTGGAGGCCGGCGACTTCATCCTGGCGCTGACGCCGCCGGAGCAGGCCGAGACCCTCGACCGCTTCTTCAGCCGCCGCTTCGCCTCCACGGCGGCCGCGCTCGATGTCGAGCAAGGCGATTTCATCCTCGACGGCAGCATCACCTTGGAGAACCTGGTGCAGATGTACGGCATCCCCATCGCTCGTCAGGACCCGGCCCAGACTCTCGATGCGCTGTTCCACAAGAAGCTCGGCAAGCGGCCGGGGCGTGGCGACCGTATCCGACTGGGCGGGGTCGAGCTGGTTGCCGTCGACATCATCGGCCCCGAGGTCAAGCGGGTGGGCGTCATCCTGGAGCCGGCCGGCTTCCGCGCACGCCTGCGCCGCCGCCTCCGCTCCGCGTTCGGCGGGACGTAGAGCGTCGTACGCCGTGGTCTCGGGCCTTGCAGCATTTTGGCTCGTCACCCCGGCCTTGAGCCGGGGTCCATATGTGGACGGCCCCCTTTTTGCCAGAGCGTGAAGTTGGTTTTGACCGGGTCGCTTGCATCCATATGTCCGGCCTGTTTGCGCGGC
>JANQMX010000006.1 GCA_028279885.1 Rhodovibrionaceae bacterium
CTATTGCGGGCCGATCCTTCTCAGCCATGGCGAGCAAGACAGCGTTTGGTCGGTCGAAATGACCCGAAGACTGGAACGGCGCCTTTTTGCAAGCGGGCACATGCCGGTCGTTCACTATTATCCCGATGAAGACCACATCAATCGAAGCGAAGCCGAAAATCTTCACAACGAGCAGGTCATTACTTTTTTCGACGTTTCTCTTGTCGGAGGCGTGGTCAACTGATCCAAAATGGAAGAGCGAGAAGGCTTCCGGCCGGAAGCCTGCTGGATGCGCTTAGCCTAACCGGAAGCTAGCGCCATGTTACCAGACAGATCAGCGTTGGCCGAACTGCTGGTAAACCTTCTGCGGGAGTTGCCAAGCGGGGTAAGACAAACAGTGCCTTCCATGCCAAGGACACTACTTGTGAGAAAGCAGTTCCGCGCATACAGCGCGTGTTCGGGGCAGATCCTTAGATCTCCCTTATCTGGCATAACGCAAATCATGGGGGAGCAGGCTCTCGGGGATATCCTGGAAACACACCGGTCGAAGGAAGCGGCGTATGGAGAGTGTGCCTACCGATGTCGCGCCGAAATTGGTAGAAGCCGGGTAGGGGCCGCCATGCACCATCGCGTCGGCGACTTCCACGCCGGTTGGGAAGCCATTGGCAAGTAACCGGCCCGCCTTGCGCTCCAGGATCGGCATGAGTTCGGCGGCTTGACCCAAATCGCCCGCATCCGCCTGCAGCGTGCAGGTCAGCTGACCCTCCAGGCTGCGCGCGATCTCAACCATCTGGTCGGCATCGGCCGCTTGAACGATCAGGCCCAGCGGGCCGAACACCTCTTCGGCCATCGTCTTGTCAGCCAACCAGGCAGCGCCACTGGTCGTCAGAAGGTCCGGCGCGGTATTGCGGCCATTCTCGGTCGACGCCAGCAAACGCTCCACACCCGGAAGATCGGCAAGGTTGTCGCGCCCAAGCCGATAGGCATCAGCGATGTGATCGCCCAGCATGGTTTGCGCGGAGACCGCGCCAAGGGCGGTTTTCGCCTCGTCGGTAAAGCGGTCGAGATCCGACCCAGCCAACCCGACAAGAAGGCCGGGATTGGTGCAGAACTGCCCCGCGCCCAATGTCAGCGAAGCGACCCAGCCCTTGGCAATCGCCTCCCCGCGCGTCTGAAGCGCCTCGGGCAGCACGAAGACCGGATTGACCGATCCAAGCTCTCCGAAGAACGGGATGGGGTTGGGCCGGCTCATGCACAAGTCGAACAGCGCCCGCCCGCCGCGCAACGATCCGGTGAAGCCAACCGCGCGAATGAGGAGATGAGTCACCAAGGCTTGGCCGACGGCGTGCGAGCCGCCCTGAACCAGCGCGAACACACCGGGATGCACGTGGCACGCCGTGATGGCGGTTGCGATGGCCTGCGCGACGATCTCGCACGTTCCCGGATGGGCTTCATGGCCTTTGACCACCACCGGACAACCCGCCGCCAGGGCGGCCGCCGTATCGCCGCCGGCAACGGAGAAGGCGAGCGGAAAGTTGGACGCGCCAAACACCGCCACCGGACCGACCGGCCGCTGGATGACACGTAGATCAGGGCGCGGCAGTGGCTGACGTTCAGGTAGGGCTGCATCATGCCGGCGGTCGAGATAGTCGCCTTTTTCGATATGGTCAGCGAACAGCCTAAGCTGGCCAGTCGTACGGCCGCGTTCGCCTTCAAGCCGCGCTGCGGGCAACCCGGTTTCGGCCGCGCCGATCTCGGTGATGGCGCTGCCGCGCGCCTCAATCTCATCGGCGATGGCCCGAAGGAACGCCGCCCGTTCCGATCGCGACGTATTCGCATAACTGCCAAACGCCGCTTCGGCGGCCTGGGCCGCTTGATCGACCAGCTCGGCCGAACCCTGATGGAACCGCGATGGCGCGCCGGTGACCGGCGCGTTCTCGAAGGTGCCGGCCCCCGTATGCCAGGCCCCCGCGATGAAGTGTTGTCCAGTCAGCATCGGTTATCATCCTTGCCGGTTTCGCGTGGTGTAGAATTTGCGCCGAAGCAAGCGGCCGCCACTAGCTTGATCTCCGCCTTATCGTGGCGCGCTCACGAGGCTGTTGCCCGTCGCCGTGTCGAACAGGTGCACCTCGTCAGCCTGGAACGAGACCTCGACGCGCTGGCCCACCGACAAGGGTGTCCGCTTCTCCATCTCGGCGACGATGGTCTCGCCGGCGAACTCAAGCACGACGATCCGATCCGGGCCGGTCAGTTCGACCATGGTGATCGTCGCGTTGTGGCGTTCGGGGTCGCCATCGGTATGGACGTGGACATGTTCGGGCCGCGCCCCAAACGTCACCTTCGTCCCAGGCTGACCCGTGGCGGTCGGCGCGCAGGGCAGCCGATGGCCCTGAAAATCGACGCAAGGCGCGCCTTCCTCAATGGCGATCTCGCCTTCCTCAATGGCGATCTCGCCTTCCAGAAGGTTCATGGACGGCGACCCGATGAAACTGGCCACGAAGAGGTTGGCCGGCCGGTCGTAAAGCTCCTCCGGGGTGCCGACCTGCTCGACAACACCGGTGTTCATTACGACGATCCGGTCCGCCATGGTCATCGCCTCGATCTGATCGTGCGTGACATAGACGGTGGTGCAGCCGAGCCGCTGATGCAGCGCGCGGATTTCGGTGCGCATCTGAACGCGCAGTTTGGCGTCGAGGTTGGAAAGCGGCTCGTCGAACAAAAACACCTTGGAATCGCGCACGATCGCCCGGCCCATGGCGACCCGTTGCCGTTGGCCGCCCGATAGCTGGCTTGGCTTTCGTTCAAGCAGCCGTTCGAGGTCGAGAATGGCCGCCGCTTCGCGCACGCGCTGGTCGATCACCTCGCGCGGCTGCTTCTTCAGGCGCAGGCTGAACGCCATGTTCTCGAAGACCGTCTTGTGCGGATAGAGCGCATAGTTCTGGAACACCATGGCGATGTTGCGGTCCTTGGCGGGCACCTGATTGACGGTCCTGCCCAGAATATCGATGTCACCCGAGGTGACCGACTCCAGCCCCGCGATCATCCGCAGCAAGGTCGACTTGCCGCAGCCGGACGGCCCGACGAGCACCACGAACTCGCGCGGCTCGATATCGATGCTGATGTTCCGGATCGCGTGATAGCTGCTGTAGTGCTTGTTGAGATCGCGGATCGTGACGGCGCTCATGCTTGCCCATCCTGTGTGACGGCGTTTTTCTTGCGTTTCAGGTCGGCGAACGCGGCTTGCCGGGTTGCCTTCTCCAGGCTGGCGCGTTCGTCATCGCTTGGCGTTGGATCGAGCACCGCCTCGACATTGCTCATCAGATGTGCGGTGTTGGCAGCGCCCAGGATCACCGCATCGACGCCCGGCGTTGCGGCCACCCATTTGATCGCGCCGCGCGCCGTTCGCATCGACTTGTGTCACGCCCGGCGGCACCACGCCGGACTGGATCATATCGACCACATAGCTGAAGGCGGCCTGCATTTCGGGCGTATCGAGCGCCGATGCCGACCAGTCCTCGGTCAGGAACGAGGCGCCGAACGAGTGGAAGATGGATGGTGCGCGAAGATCGAAGCCGGCTGGTGCCAGCACGAGCGTCATCGCCCATTGGCCGGCGCTGGTGTCGGTCAGGGCTTCGGCATGAGCGGAAAACTCCTCCCATGAGGTTGCCGGCTCGGTGATGCCGGCGGCTTCGAACATGGCCTGGTTGTAAACCAGCCCCATGGCCACCGTGTTCATCGGCACGCCGTAGACGGCGCCGTCGACCGTCACCGGCGCGAGGCTCGTCTCATAGAAATCGTCGAAGAAGGCCGGATCCTGCGCCTCGGCGAACGGGGTCAGGTCGAGCACCCAGCTCTCGCTGATATACTGGCGGACCGGGTTCGCATCGAGGGCGAACACGTCCGGACCCTGGCCGGCGCGGATCGCGGTGGTGAAGCGCACGTCGCGCTGGTCCAACTGGACGGGCTCGGTCACGACCGTGATGCCCGGGTTCAGCTCCTCGAACTCAGCGATCGCCGTGCGCAGCGAGTTGCCCCAGCCTTCCTGCGCCAGCTGCCAGTCGGAATAGGTGATGGTGATGTCTTCGGCCGAAACCGTTTGCACATCCATCGACACGGATGCCATGAGTACCGCCGCGCCCATGGCTAAGTTTTTGTTTTTCCTTGTGAACATGGTTTGTCCTCCCTTTGGTCTTTGCAAGCGCTGTGTTGTCGTGCATCTTGATTTGTAAAAAATTTGTCAATTCTTGAACGTCAAGAGAGTTTCTCAGCGCACAGGATGGCCCGCTTGCAGGCAGGCTTGCTCAGCCGCCGGAAGTCGGTTCGTGCCCCTGTGCGAACCGTCTTCCGGCCTCAGCCCCAGCCGCCCCGTCGACGTCGGACTAGCGGTTGTTGGCCGTGCGCCAGGCTTCGAAATCCTTGAGGCTCTGCTCATCGGTCGGCGGATAAAGCCCGAAGATCGAACGGCCCTTGAGCACTTCATCGGTGACGAAATCCTCATAGGCGGTCATTTCGACGGTCTCGGCGGCGATCTCTTCAGCCAGATGCGCGGGGATGACGATCACGCCCTCATCGTCGCCAAGAATAAGGTCGCCGGGAAACACCGGCGCATCGCCGCAGCCGATCGGAACATTCATGTCGATGGCCTGATGCAGGGTCAGATTGGTCGGCGGCGAGGGCCGGTTGTGATAGGCGGGAATGTCGAGGCCGGCGATTTCCGCCGAATCCCGAAAACCGCCGTCGGTGACGATACCGGCGACGCCGCGCCGCATGAGCCGCGAGATCAGAATGCCGCCGGCGGAGGCCGCGCGGGCGTCCTTGCGGCTGTCGATCACCATCACATGCCCTTCGGGGCATTGCTCGATGGCCGCACGCTGCGGATGCGAACGGTCCCGGAACACCTCGATGCCGTTGAGGTCCTCGCGCGCCGGCATGTAGCGCAGCGTGAAGGCAAGGCCGACCATGCTGCGGCCCTTGGGGCTCAGCGGCCTGACGTCCTGAATGTACTGGTTGCGCAACCCGCGCTTGAAAAGCGCGGTCGAGACCGTCGCGGTGGAGACGTTCGCCAGCTCTGCCTGCAGGCGTGTCAGGGTTTCCTTGTCGATCATGGGACAGGTGCCTTTTCTTTACTCAAGCGCTTTGACTATGGTGACCGAGCGGTCAGCGGGTTCGTCGTCTTCACCCAATCAGGGGGACCGGATGTCCTCGGTTGGAAACGGCCAAAGCCTGTTTGACCCTTGAACGACTGATTGTAAAATATTTGTTAAATTGTAAAGTCACGGGCTGTCAAGCCCGCTTGCTGACGTCCAGCCGCGTTGGCTGGACGAGAGAGAGGGAGGAAGGTGAATGGTCGTGGATGAGGGCCCTGCCGACACGCCAACCTTCAAAGGTGCGCTCAACGACCGGGTCTATGACTATATCGTCAGCCAGATTGTTGTTGGCGCCTTCGCCTTGCACGCGCGTCTGCCAACAGAGATGCAACTGGCCGAACAACTGGCTGTCTCCCGCCCGGTGGTGCGGCAAGCGCTGCGGCGGCTGAAGGATGATGGCCTGGTCGTATCGCGACAGGGCGCGGGGAGCTTTGTCGTCCGACGACCGGCGCATCAGGTGTTCAGTTTTGCCGATGTGGGCAGCGTCGCCGATATCCAAAAATGTTTCGTCTTCCGTATCGCTGTGGAGAGCGAAGCCGCCGCCCTCGCGGCGGTCGAGCGCAATCCGAACGCGCTTGACCATTTGGCGAAGAGCCTGGCCGACCTTGAGCGCGCGCTGCAAAGCGGCACTGGCGGCGTCGAGGAGGACATCGCCTTCCATCAGGCCGTCGCGGCTGCCGCCGACAATCGGTTCTTCCTGTCGACCATGGTCGCCATCGCAAGTCAGATCAGGGTTGGTATCGGCCTGAACCGCAGCTTGACCCTCGAACAGCCCCCGTCGCGCCGGAGCGCGGTTCTCGAAGAGCATCAAATCATTTATGAGGCCATTGCCGGAGGAGACGCCGCCGGGGCCAAGCAAGCCATGTACCAGCACTTGGAGAATGCCCGGCTGCGGATCTTCGAGGGCGGGGAACTCTGACGGAAGCCAAGTTGCCAAGAAACCGTCCAAGCCGTCCGTCAGTGGCTTTCGCCTTTGAAAACGCGGTTGCGCGACTTGGTGATGTGATGACGCATGGCGCGGCGTGCCTTGGCACTTTCGCCGGCAATGATCGCCTCCATCACCGAGCGATGTTCGGATACCAGCGTTTGGCGCCGGACCCCCAGCGGCGTCGGCGTGAGCTGGCGGGAGATTTCGATGGCCATGTAGATGCGGCTCTTGATGGCCTCGAACGCATTCACGAAAAAGATGTTGTGCGTTGCTTTGGCGATCGCCAGGTGAAACCCGAAATCATCGCTGATGCCGCCGCGCTTGTTCTCCTTGAGCGCATCGGAGAAGCCGCCAAACGCTGAACGCATGGCTTCGATGTCGTCCTCGGTCCGGTTGAGCGCGGCGAAAAAGGCGCACTCGCCCTCAAGCGCGATGCGAAAATCGTAACAGGTTTCGATCTCGGCCATGCTGGCGACGTCGTCGGGCATTTGAACCGGTGCGCCCGCGCGGCGTAGGACATAGCTGCCCGATCCCTTGCGCGACTCGATGATCCCTTGGGCACGCAGGCGCGCCAACACCTCGCGTATGATCGGCCTTGATGCACCATGATCTTCGCACAGCGCCGACTCCGACGGCAGCCGAGACCCGACAGGAAACTCGCCGTCCACTACGCCGCCCAGGATCGCGTCATAGACCATGTCCGTTAACGTCCCCGTTTTTGTCATTGTTGCCCCTGAACTCATCTCACGACTGGATCAAATCGATTGCTAACTATCAAATTTGTATGACAGATTAAGAGATTTATCAAATCAACAAACTTCCTGTCTGATCTTTAAATTATTGATTTACATATCTTTATTTTTTTCTCTCAAAATAGACTCCTGTTTTTGTAAATTTTTTCTGACCTTTTTGATTGACAGATTGAGGAGGCCTTCATAGCGTCCAACACTGGGCGCCGATTGGGGTCCGGCCCGCTGCGATCGACTGCCGATTTGGGTTTCAATGCCGGCGCGAGCCGATGGCAGATGTGTCCCGCCGTTCTTCCAGGGAATGGCGACATGAGGAGCAGGAGAAGGTCCGGTCGTCGTCCGACTGACAAGGCGCGGTGCGCCAGCCAGCGGCGACGTCCGGTCTGACATACAAGAATCAGAGAATAACGAAGGACATAAGGGAGGAACCAATGTCCAACTTGAAAACGAAGCTCAAAGCCGGGCTGCTGGCGACTGCGATGGCCGCGGTGATGACCGTGCCGGCCCAGGCCGAGGAGTTCGTTCTGTCATCGGGCTCGCAGGGCGGCTCGTGGTTTCCGCTTGCCGGCGCGATCAAGGCGATTGCCGAAGAGATGGATCCCGACATGTCCATCACGGTCACGCCCGGAGCCGGGGTCGCCAACATTGTCGGCGTGGCGACGGGCAGTTTCCCGGTGGCATTCGCCAACACGATCTCGACCGTCGACGCGCTTGCCGGCCGCGAGCCGTTCCGCGAAGTCGCCGAGAACGTCTGCAATCTGGGCACGCTCTATCCGCAATGGTTCCAGATCGTCGCGCGTGACGATGCCAATGTGACCTCGATCGAGGATTTTGCCGGGCGGCGCCTGACGACGCAGCAGAACGGCCACACTGGCGAGTTCCTGACACGCCGTCTGCTCGATGCGGTGGGCCTGAGCTATGACGATCTGGATTCGGTATCCCACGTCTCCTACTCGGACTCGGTCAACCAGATGAAAGACGGTCATGCCGACATCTTCACCCTGGGAACGGCCCTGCCGGCCGGCGCCGTGATGGACGTCGCGACAAGCCGCGACATTGAGATCGTGCCGATCACCGACGAGATCTTCGATCACTTCAAGGCTCAGAACGCCGCTTTTATCCGGCGCACGATTCCCGCCGACAGCTATCCCAATCTCAGCGGCCCGACTGAAGCCATCACCTATGGCACCCATATGATCGCCGCCTGCGATTATAGCGGTGAAGTGGTCCAGACGCTGCTGACGGCGGTTGCCGACAATCTCGAGACCCTGTCGGCCGTGAACCGCAGCATGGCGACGCTGACGCTGGAAGAGATGGCCGCCGATATCGGCGTGCCGCTGCACCCGGCGGCGGCCGAGTTCTACGCCGAGCGCGGCATCAACTAGCGCCAACTCGGGTCAGACGTCGCCGACCTGCCAGTCTTCGTCCTTCCTGGCGCAATGGCAGGTTCGGCGGCGCCCATCGTCTCCCCCCAAGACACCTTTTGAACGCGTATGGCCGTGCGGGCCTGCTCGCCGGCCAGTTATGGAATGTCATGGCCCAGGTCTGGTCCAATCCCGTGCGGCTGGTCATCAAGGCGCTGTTGCTCGCCCTGGCGATCAGCCATCTTTATTTCGCGCTGGCCGGCTATCCAGGCCCCTACGAATTGCGCGGCTATCATGTCGGTGCAGGGCTTGGCCTGGTGTTTCTGGTCACCACCTGGCGCGGCGACAGGGCCGAACATCCGTCGATCGTCAACATTATCCTGGCGGTGGCGGTGCTCATCACCGCGCTCTATCCGGCGATCAATCTCGATTATGTTCAGCAACGCTTCCAATATGTGGATCCGCTGTCGGATTGGGACCTGATCGCCGGCACGGCCCTGGTGATCCTGGTGCTCGAAGGCACGCGCCGCACGCTGGGGCTGGCCCTGCCGGTCACGGCGCTGGGCTTCATCGTCTTCGCGCTCACGGCAACCAGCGCCAGCTACAACCTGATCCTCGAACAGCTGTTCCTGACCACCGATGGGATTTTCGGCATTCCGGTGGCCGTTTCGGCGACCTTCATGGTGCTTTTCATCATCTTCGGCGCGATGGTCGAGCGCATGGGCGTCGGTAAGCTCTTCATGGATTTCGCCATCGCCCTCACCGGCAGGCAGGCAGGCGGACCCGCCAAGGTGGCCTGCATCACCAGCGGCCTGTTCGGATCGGTGTCGGGCTCGGCGGTCGCCAATGTGATGACGACCGGCGCCTTCTCCATTCCGCTGATGAAGCGGATCGGCTTCAAGCCCTCGTTCGCAGCCTCGGTCGAGGCGGTCAGCTCGACCGGCGGGCAGATCATGCCGCCGATCATGGGCGCCGCCGCCTTCGTCATGGCCGAGTATCTGGGTGTCAGCTACCTGACGGTGGCCGCGCTGGCGATTGTTCCGGCGGTCCTCTATTACGTGGCCGTCTTCGCCTCGATCCATTTCGAGGCCAAGCGGATGAATGTCGGCTCGGTACCGCAGGATCAGTTGATGCCACTGGGCAAGGTGCTGGTCGAAAGCGGGCATATGTTCATCCCGCTGGCGGTCATCGTCGGCGTCCTCCTTATGGGCTATTCGGCGCCGTTCGCGGCGCTCTGCGGTATCGCCTCGGTGCTGCCCACAGCCTTTCTGCGCAAGACCACGCGGCATTATGTTACGCTTGAAAACACGCTTCAATCGCTGGAGAACGGCGCGCGCAACGCGCTGCCCATCGTCGCGGCCACCGCCTGCGCGGGCATTGTTGTCGGCGTCATCAACGTCTCGGGCATCGGCCTGTCCTTCTCCAATTTCGTCATCTCCGCGGCGAACGACACGCTTATCGTCGCGCTTTTGTTGAGCATGGTCGCCGGTATCATTCTGGGCATGGGCATGCCGACGACGCCCGCCTACATCGTTCAGGTCGCACTGATGGTGCCGGCCCTGGTAACGCTGGGCGTTCAGGTCGAGGCGGCGCATCTGTTCGTCTTCTACTTCGCCATCCTGTCGGCCATCACCCCGCCGGTCGCCATGGCCGTCTACGCGGCGAACGCGCTGGCGGGCGCCAGCATCTGGGAGGCCAGCATCAAGGCGGTGAAACTGGGCGCGACCGGTTTCATCATCCCGTTCCTGTTCGTCTACGAGCCGGCGATCCTGCTGCAGGGCGATCCGGTCTACGCCGCCTTCGTCATCGCCCAGGCGGTGCTGGGCGTGATCGTGCTGGCGTCCGCTCTGCACGGCTATCTTCTGACGGAACTCACCCGCTGGCAGAAAGCGGTGCTGCTCTTGGCCACGTTCGGGCTGATTTACCCCGACTGGCGCGCCTCGCTGCCCGCGCTCGCGCTCGTCGCGCTGGTGATCGTGCGCCAGCGCGCCGCCAGACCGGTATCGGAGGGCGTGACCTGATGAGCACAATTCTTCTGGTCGGTGACATCCATGCTGATGGCCATGCGCTTCTGCGCTCCCGGTCCGATTGCGAAACCATCCTTCTCGCCGACCCCAGACCGCAGGATGTGCTGGACGCCGCCCGGACGGCCGATGCGATCATCGTCCGCAAGCTCGATCTGCGCGCGGATGTC
The DNA here is from genome assembly GCA_028279885.1 of Rhodovibrionaceae bacterium. Taxonomy (GTDB): domain Bacteria; phylum Pseudomonadota; class Alphaproteobacteria; order Kiloniellales; family DSM-21159; genus JANQMX01. The sequence continues at coordinate 10,362 of JANQMX010000006.1, forward strand.
CTGGAGGAGGCGAGCCGGCTGAAGGTCGTCTCCCGCCATGGCGTGGGCTGTGACAATATCGACGTCGCCTGGCTCAGCGCGCGCGGCATTCCGGTGATGGTGGTGGGCGACGCCAATGCCCAATCGGTGGCCGAGCACGCGATGATGCTGCTTCTAGCCGCCGCCCGGCGCCTGCCAGCCTGCATGAACCTTGCGGCGCACTCCGCCGATCTTGACGAACGGGCCGAATTCCTCGCCCAGCGCAATGCCGTCGGCACGATGGAACTGGCTGACCGAACCTTGCTCATCGTCGGCTATGGCCGCATCGGACGCAAGGTCGCCAAACTGGCGGATGCCTTCGCCATGCGGGTTGTGGTCGCCGATCCTTTCGTTGACGCCGGCGACGTGCGGCAGGCGGGCTTTGATCATGTCGCGGACTTCCAGGAGGCGGTCGGCGCCGCCGATGGCGTCGTTCTCAGCCTGCCGACAACCGCAGGCGGCTCGCCGCTGTTCGGCCAGAGCCAGTTCGCCGCCATGAAAAAGGGCGCGGTTTTGGTCAATGTGGCGCGCGGCACGCTTGTCGATGAGGACGCGCTGGCCGATGCCCTTCAAACCGGCCATCTGCGCGGTGCCGGCACCGATGTGTGGACCCACCTGCCGCCGGGGCCAGATCATCGCTTTTTCGGCCTTCCCGGCATGGTCATGACGCCGCATTGCGCGGCCCACACCGATGCCTGTCTCAGCCGTATGGCCGTGACCTCGGTTCAGAACGCGTTCGACGTCCTCGATGGAAAGCCGCAGCCCGGCCTTTGCTTCAACCCCGAAGTTCTCAAGGGCGCGGGGCATCGGGCATGACGAACCCAAGCCACACAGGAGTGACACCGTGAAGTTGACAGCCGAGCACATTCAAACCGTCGTTCAACGCATCCTCCTGGCCGCCGGCGCGACTGAAGCCGAGGCCAAGGGTGTCGGATTCCGGCTGGCCAACGCGAATCTGGTGGGCCACGATTCCCACGGGCTGATCCGGGTATGCCAATACGCCGATCAGTTGCGTGACGGCACCATCAAGTCGGGCGTCGAACTGACCAAGGTCGCCGAATTCAATGCCATGGACATCTATGACGCCAATCTCGGTTTCGGCCAGCTTGCCGCCGAAGCGACCACCAAAATCGGTATCGACAAGGCACGCGCTCATGGCGTTGCAGCCGTCGGCCTGCGCAACGTCTCGCATGTCGGTCGGCTGGGCGACTGGGCCGAACTGGCCGCCGAACATGGCGTGATCTCGTTCCACTTCGTGAACTCGCCGGCGAAACCCGGCGCTTCGCCGTTCGGCGGCATCGAACGCCGCATGGCCACCAATCCGATCTGCATCGGCTATCCGGTCGCCGGCCGCGACCCGCTGATCGTCGATATGACCACCTCCTCGGTGGCCGAAGGCAAGCTGCGGGTGGCGAACGCCGCCGGAAAGCCGATCCCCGAGGGCTGGGTGCTCGACAAGGACGGGAACCCGACGACCAATCCCGGCGACTACTATGCCGGCGGCGCGCTTCAGACCATCGCCGCCCACAAGGGGTACGGGCTCAGCCTTGCCGTCGACCTTCTGGCCGGCGCCCTGACCGGCGGCAAGACAGCCGGACCGGACGAGACGATCAACCGCAACAACATGTTTTCGATCTTCATCGACAGCGCGGCCAACGGCATGGCCGACGAGGCCAATGCCATCGCCGCCGACTATCTGCACTGGATCAAGGCATGCGCCTCGCGCGACCCCGAAGCGCCGGTGCTCATTCCGGGCGAACCGGAGGCCGAACAGAAAAGGCGCCGCAGCATGGATGGGATCGATGTTCCCGATGGCGTGTGGGCCCAAATCGTGGCAGCCGGCGAACGGTTTGGCCTCAGCGAGGATCAGCTCCTCCCGCAAGGGACCAAGGGCGATGTCGCCATGGCCTCAAACCAGGCCGCCCAGTAACGCCCCAAGGACCCCGGTACGCTCTCAAGACCGGTCCAGGCGCCCAAACCGCCGTCTCAACCTGAAGGAACGCTTCTGCCATGCCCGATCTCAGCCGCGACATCGACCCGTCCAACCCTCTGAAATCGGGGCTCGCAGAAGGCGCTTTGCGCGTGGGCCTTTGGAGTGCGCTGGGCAGCAACATCGTGGCCGAAATGCTGTCCTATGTCGGCGCGGACTGGATTTTGTTCGACATGGAACATGCGCCCAATGACCTTCCGCTTCTGGTCACCCAGCTTCAGGCGATGAACGGTAGCCGCTCGGTGCCCATGGTGCGGCCGGCCTGGAACGATCCGGTGATCCTCAAGCAACTCCTCGACGCCGGGGTGCACAACTTCGTCATTCCCTTTGTTCAGAATGCCAAGGAGGCCGAAGCAGCGGTGGCCGCAGTCCGTTATCCGCCGCGCGGCATCCGGGGCGTCGCGGCCGGCGCGCGCGGTAGCCACTATGGCTTCGAGAAAGACTATTGGCGCACCATCGCCGAGCGGATCACCGTCATCGCGCAGGTCGAGACCAAGGAAGCGATCGACGAGCTGGATGCGATCTGCGCTGTCGACGGTATCGATTGCGCCTTTGTCGGTCCGAACGATCTGGCCGCCAGCATGGGTTACCTGATGGGTGCCGGCAACCAGGAGGTTCAAGACGTGATGGCGAGCGTTCCGGGCGTTTGTGCCCGCCACGGCAAGGCAGCCGGAACGCTGGCGAGCAACGCCGACGAAGTGCGCCGCTATATCGACATGGGCTACAAATTCGTCGGATTGGGCTCCGATGCCGGGTTGCTTAAAGCAGCGGCGCTAGAAACCGTTCACGCAGCCAGAAGCTTTTCATCCTGAGCGAGGCACACCGGACGCCCGGCTGACCTTTGCAGCTTTTGAGTATTGTTGAGGCGGTGTATGCGTAATTCAGAGGCCCGAGACAATCCTTGATTTCCCACTGAAATGTGCACCGTCGGCGACACTTCAGTTACGATACGCTTGGCTTTCCTCCATTCAGAGCCGTGGGTGGAGTTCATGATTGGGTGAGCACGCCCGCAGGGTATGATGATGATCGACGCCAGTCTCCTCACCATTCTCCTTGCCGCACTGGTGGCGAGCGCGAGTCCGGGTCCCGCCACGCTCGCGATTGCGGGAACGTCGATGTCGTCGGGTCGATGGAGCGGGCTTGCCGTGGCATCCGGGGTGACGACAGGTTCGCTCATCTGGTCGACATCGGCCGCGCTGGGCCTCGGCGCGGTGATGTTGGCCAATGCCTGGATCGCGGAAGCCCTCAGATATATCGGCGCTGCATACCTGATCTTTCTCGCCGTCAAGTCCGCGCGCTCGGCGCTATCGGCGGCTGATTTGCCGGCCCGATCGTTCAATGGTGGTTACTGCGCCTTGTTCTTGAAGGGACTGGCCCTGCATCTCGCAAATCCCAAGGCGATTTTCTTCTTCGGCTCGCTCTACGCAATCGGCGTGCCGGCCACAGCGTCTTCAATTCAGCTTTTCGTCATCGTCGCATCGGTCGGTCTTCTCAGCCTCACCGTGTTTCACGGCTACGCGCTTCTGTTTTCGACGGCGGCGATGATCGAACGATATGCGAAGTCCAGGCGATGGCTGGAGGGGCTGTTCGCCATCGGTTTCGGGTTCGCGGGCCTGCGCGTTCTGCTGGCGCGCGGTCCATAGAGCGTTTCCAGGTGAAGTGGAAACCGGTTCACCGTCCGGAAACGCGACAAACAAAGGGCTTGGAGCGCCAGCGCGATTCAGCGAAAAGCGAAAGCGCTCTAGCGAACCAGCCGCTCAGGCGGCCAGCGCGGCAGTGGCTGCTTCGACCAGTTCGGGCGGCGTCTCGTTGTGCCAGCGAAGACCGATGGATCGGACGAGGTTCATATCGTCGACAGGCAACACCGCGACCTCGACCGTCGCCAGGCTTCGCGGGGCGATCTGGCGCGTTTGCGATAGTGCGACTCCTGCACGGCGTTGACGGTCATTGCCACGCAATGGGCGAAGAGGGCTGCGAGCGTGTCGCCGTCGAACTCCGATAGCGCATCCCACAGGTCTTCGGCCCGCTTGGGCAATGCCTGCGCGCATCGAGCGATTGCGCGTACGGCGTGTCGCCGAGCCCCTTGGCTTGCGTACCGAAGCTGGTCACGCGCGGCTCGATTTCGATGCAGCTGTCCTGGCCATAATGGTAGAAGAGCCGCAGCGTCAGGGCGTGCAGAGCGGCGAGGAAGGCAACTTGCGGATCGTTCGCGAGCCGGTCGCGCAGCGCGAGCGTCCGATGAGCGGTCAGGTCGCTGATGAGGCGGTCGGAGAGCGGCTTCAGTCCATCTTCCTCGTCGTCCTCGTCTGTGTCGACAGGAGGTTCGTGAGCACCGTCTGTCTCGCTATCGCCTGACGCTTCTTCCGTGAGCGATGCTTCACTTTCGGCCTGCGGC
>JANQMX010000043.1 GCA_028279885.1 Rhodovibrionaceae bacterium
GTCGCGTTGAACCACCGATGGAGAGCGCCATGCCGAAGCCGAATGACTTGAGCAGATCCCCCGTCGCCCTGGATCAGGATAGCACGCTGATCGCGGTCATCGAGATGAGCCAGTCGAGTTGGTTGCTGGCGGCGATGGTTCCGGGCCTTGCGCGCGATCCGCTGAAGAAGCTTCTGCCCGACCCGGAGGCCTTGCTTGCCCAGCTGCACCGCTGGCGCAACGAGGCCGAGGTCGCCGGGGGTGCGATCACGCGCCTTGCCGTCGCCTACGAGGCCGGGCGTGACGGCTTCTGGCTGGCGCGCTGGCTGCGTGCGCGCGGCATCGAGGTCTATGTGATCCACCCCAGCAGCATCCCGGTGCCGCGTACCCATCGCCGGGCCAAGAGCGACCGGCTCGACACCAAGCTGCTCGGGCGGGCCTTCCTGGGCTGGTTGCGCGGCGAGCCTGAGCATTGCAGCATGGCACCGATCCCGACGCTGGCCGAGGAAGACGCCAGACGCCCCTGTCGCGAGCGTCAGAGCTTGGTGCGTGAGCGCACGCGCATCGTCAACCGCCTCAAGGCTGCCTTGGCGCGCTTGGGCATCCGGGGTTTCAATCCGGCCCGGATCAAGGCGAGCGAGCAGCTCGAGAGCCTGCGCACGCCCGAGGGCCTGGCCTTGCCACCCAACACGCGCGCCGAGTTGCGCCGCGACATGGCACGGCTGCGCCTGATCAAGCAGCAGATCACCGAGATCGAGGCCGAGCGTCGCCAGCGCTTGCAGACGGCCCAGGCCGATCGGCTCTCTGAGATGCTGCGGGTTCTGGCGCGCGTCTATGGCCTCGGCCTGGAGACCGCCGAGCTCTTGGTGCACGAGATCTTCTCGCGGATGTTGCGCGACCGCTGGGCGGTCGCACGCTACGGCGGCCTCACCGGCGCGCCCGACGAGAGCGGCAAGCGCCGGCGCGAAAAGGGCCTCGCCCGCGCCGGCAATCTCCGCGTGCGAAATGCCATGATCCAGTTCGCCTGGCGCTTCCTGCGTTTCCAGAAGGACGCTGCCCTGGCGCAGTGGTTCCGACAACGAACCGAGGCCATCCAGGGTGACCGCAGCGGGCTGCGCAAGACTCTGATCGTCGCACTCGCCCGAAAGCTGCTCATCGCCCTGTGGCGATTGGTCACCACCGGCGAAGTCCCCCAGGGCTTTGTCCTGCGCCCCGCCGCATGACCCGACTGGCCAAATCAGAGCCCTAGCAAAGACTGGCCGCCGGCCGCCGCCAAACGGGACCGGCCGGCCTCGACGATCCGAGGTGGCGGTGAACCGACCTCATGCATGGCTGAAATGCCGCAGCTCAGAATGGAACCGCCGCCACGGAGCCTCGCCTCCGATGCGCATGCATGCATCATGGTACCGATCTCACAAGATCAACCGAATACAAGCCTGCGGCGCGAGAAAACGCGCCCAACGGCGGGCTCACCTCGGATCAACCAGATACAAAGAGCACAGAGCGCCGCCACAAAACACCACCTTGACAGAAAAACGCCCATACAAGCATGAGG
>JANQMX010000076.1 GCA_028279885.1 Rhodovibrionaceae bacterium
TGCATCCACTACTCATCTCTACGAGCCGGGGCTACGCATCCACTACCGGAACGCCCTCAAGTACGGCGCCACCAAGGAGGAGTTGATGGAGGTGCTGCAGCTCACCTCGGTGTTGGGAATGCACACTTGCACGATGGGCGTTCCGGTGCTCGTGGAAGAGTTGGAGAGGGCCGGGCAGTCGCTATGAGCGTGTTTCAGGCAGCGCCCTTGGCAGGGCAGTCGGTTGCTATCACTGGTGGCACCTCCGGCATCGGGCTGGCGACCGCGAAGTTGCTGGCAGCCAAGGGAGCCAAACGGATCCTGCTTGTCGGCCGAAATCGGGCGCGAGGAGAGGCAGCGACCGCAGAGGTCAATGCCGCCGCGGCGGAGGCAGGTCACACTATGGTGCCTGCACATTTTCACCAGGGCGACGTGGCGCAGCCGGAAACTGGGTATGCTCTTGCCGAGTGGATTGATCGGCACTGTGACGGGCTCGACTCTATCGTTACTGCCGCAGGTGGAAACCATCCGCCACGCCTGTTTCACACGCTGCCGGACGGCGCTGCCGAGGCGATTGTCGGCGAGTGGCTCTTAGGCACCATTCATGTCCTGCGACGGCTCATGCCGCTGCTCGCAGCGCGCGGCGGCGGCTCCGTGGTGACGGTCGCTTCCGATGCGGCGAAAATCGCGACCCCAGGCGAAGCCGTGATTGGCGCGGCCATGGCCGGCATCGTCATGCTGAGTCGCACTTTGGCGATGGAGGGCGCCAGATCTGGCATTCGCATCAACTGCCTCACGCCGTCGCTGATCGAGGGCACCATCACCTTTGACACTGTGATGTCCGACGCCTTTTCCCAGCGCCTCTTCGGCAAGGCACGGGAGCGGGCGCGCCTCGGTCTTTCAACGGCGGAAGATCAGGCGCATCTCGTCGTGTTCTTGCTCGGCCCGGAGTCGCGCCGGCTGACGGGCCAGGCAATTAGCGTCAATGGCGGGATTTCTGCCGCATAGGCCAAGACATAGGACTTGCGTGCATGTCCAGCTTCGAGAGCGACTTTGAAGGGCACATCTTGCATCGTCTCGTCGAGGCACGTGCCGAGAGCGCACCCGAGGTGCCGCTGATTCTGGATGCGGACGGCGAGCACACGGGCGCTTGGGTCAACGGCGAAGCCAACCGGATCGCCCGGGCGCTGATCGCAAACGGCATACAGCCAGGCGACTCCTGTGCGGTGATGATGGAAAACAGTGTCGCCTATGTCGCCGCTTGGATCGGCATCGCCAAGGCCGGTGCCGTCGAGGTGCCGATCAACACCGCCTATCACGGCGAGATACTGCGCCATGTGCTGAAAACGGCCGAGTGCGCGCTGGTGATCCTGGACGCCGAATTTCTGCCTGTGCTGGGAGCGGTGTTGCCCGATTGTCCAGCGGTACGGCTCTGCCTGGTACGCGGCGGCTCGGGTGCGCAGCCGGCTGGGTTCGCGAGCACAGTGGTCGATTTCGACGAGAGCCTAGGCAAGGACAGGAGCAATCCCGATCTCGCCGTCGGTTTCGCCGACCCTGCTGCGATCCTGTTCACGTCAGGTACCACCGGTCCCTCCAAAGGGGCGATCATCTCACACCGGCAAATGATTGGCTTCGGCGAGACCTATGCCGCCATCACCTCGATGACCGCTGAGGACACTTGCTACAACTACCTGCCGCTCTTCCATGCTGCCGGCAAGTTCAACTTCATGGCGCCGCTCATCGCTGGCGGGCGGATGGTGCTGCGCCCGCGGCTCAGCGTCTCCCAGTTCTGGGATGACATTCGCAGATACCTCTGTACCGTCACCACCGCAGTCGGCGGGGTCTGCAACATGCTCTACGGCCAGGCGCAAACGGCGCAGGACGCGGACAATTCGCTGCGCCTGGTCTACGCGGTACCAATCCCGCACGAGATAAAGACGGCTTTCGAGAACCGCTTTCGCCTCGTTTTGATTGAAGGCTACGGCTCGACCGAGTGCAACATTGTGTGTTGGACGCCACCCAAAGGAGCCCCGCGGGGCGCCTGCGGCCGGCCGAGCCCTTGGTATGAAGTGCGCATCGTGGATGCCTACGACCGCGAGCTGCCGGCCGGCGAAGCGGGGGAGATCGCAGTGCGCGGGCGCGGCCCTTATCTCTTGACTCAGGGTTACTATGGGATGCCGGAAGCCACTAACGAGGTGTTCCGCAATCAGTGGTTCCACACTGGTGACCGCGGTCGCTTCGACGCCGAGGGCTGGCTTTACTTTATCGACCGCATGAAGGACGCAATCCGGCGGCGCGGCGAGAACATCTCCTCCTACGAGGTGGAGCAGGTGGTCCTGCGGCACCCTGAGATTGCCGAGGCGGCGGCGGTCGGTGTTCGCTCGGAGCTGCAGGAGGAGGAGCTGAAGCTGGTAGTGGTGCGGCGAGCGGGAGCGGGATTGACTGAAGCGGAGCTCTTGCAGTGGTGCGCAGAGGAGATGCCTTACTTCATGGTGCCGCGCTACCTCGAACTCCGCGCCGAGCTGCCGCGCACTCCGACCCAGAAAATCCGCAAGGTGGAGCTGCGCACGGAAGGCATTGGTCCAAACGCATGGGACAGTCTGGCGCATGGTTTCCGAATGACCCGGACTGGTCTCCGGAAGTCTGGAGACGACAGACTCTAGCAGGCCTTGATACATTAACTGCCGGAGTCGCGAAGGCTCAGGGATAGCCTGGATCAGGCGACAGGCTAGTATTGATTCCGGATCGCAAACGTCTCAGCGCGAAACTACTTGAAGAGGCGGCGACCACGATGCGACTAGGTTCTACCTCAAACATTTGCATGTGCAGACCGCGATGAGCGATTTCATCTATCAGGTGGCTGAACTTCTCAATGAACTTGGCTTTGTCGTCCCATATGGGCTTTAGTGGCGAGCCCTCAATGAAGGCCAGAGCGCCGAAAACGTACATGTCATCCCAGTAATCACGGAGCTCGTCAAAGCTCCAAGACCTCATGTAGGGATGGCGTCGATAGTCCAAGCTCCAGGATTCCTGACGCTGCATCTGCTCGGGGATGTGCTCAATCGTTGTGAATGAATTGACGAAGGCTGCGACGTCTGATGGTTCACGCGTGATGTAATCTGCGCCAATCCATCGAGACCATTTCCTGCCCACAAGATCGAGTACATCGCCTTTCCAAGGGCTGTCCTCCATAGCCGGTCCGGTAATGGTGATCATCGGATGCGCCAGGTGCTTTCCATCCTGAAGCGCATGACGCTGAGTCAGATACAGAACTCCATCGATGCTCTCATACTTCGGTTTACCGCCATTGCGACGAGCAAGCGCCTTGCTGATCGTGAACACTGTCACCGCAGGGTCGTAAACTTCGTGATCCTCATTGATGAAAACGACAAGCCGAACTTGGTTCAAACGCGGATGCCTCACAGCATGCGCAGCAAGTTGCTTGTTCGCTTTCCTTAGGTGGCTGACGATCGCGCGGCCGATTCTGTCCGCATACTTTTGCTTCAGGGCCTCAGGCTCATCCATGTTCCGGATGACGGACGTTATGGGCCACGAACCTAGGAAGTCCGGCCAATCTGGCCTCTTTCTTATCTCTTCAGTCAAGTTAGCGACCCGCTTGGAGGCGTCTTCCTCGAGGCTCTTCAACTCAACTATGAGCAGTCCGCGCAGGCACGATAAATCCGGACGCATCTGACTAGGATGTTCGACGTCGTCGAGCGGAACTCCTCCCATCGCCTCACGCATAAAGCGCACGAAGCGTGGCGACAAAGGAGCAACCTTGCCTCGACGTTCAATACGACTGCGCATCACATCGCTCCGTTTGCTGCGCAAACTTAGGTAATAGTCTACGTGGATTCGATGCTCTGTTGGTAAGCTTCAGGCGCGCTTCGACACCGCCCATGGCCTCTCAACCGAACCGCCGAAACCGCCTGCAGAGAAAAGGGGCCGCGGTGGCGCGGAATTATCGGCAGAGCCGGCGTCTCTGGTGCGGTCAGTGAGGCGCGCGCCCGTTGAGGCCCGCGGAACGCGGGCTTGGCGGGTGGCTGCTGAAGAGGCGGCGCGGAAAACCTGGAAACGGCAGACTTACTGGCGGAGAGGGAGAGATTCGAACTCTCAGTCCGCTTCGATTTCTAACTCCCGGAAATCACGACGCTATTTGCGCCGGATGCTGGCAACTTGGCCATGAGAGACGGATCGGGGCGAATTCGGCCTATAGAGCACGCCGAGCGAACCGCAGAGACTGGCTAGCGCCAGTTAGCCTTGCCATATGGCGCAAAATATACTATTTACTGCCATATGTCAGAAGACAGACGATGCCAAACTTCGTGACGGTCAATACCCGGCCTCGCGCGTTCGTGCAGGAACCTCTATCCGACGACGAAGCAGCCGCCATGTTCAGGGCAGCGCTCGCTTTGTTTGGCCGTTGGGAGATTACGGACGAACAGGCATCCACTCTGCTCGATCTTACGTCTCGGACCTATGCTCGCTGGAAGGCGCGTGGACCCGGCCGGATCGAGCGTGACCGCAAAGCGCGCTTGTCCAACCTCATGGGCATCCACAAGGCGCTCCGCATCATCTTTCGCGAGCCCAAGCGGGCCTACGCCTGGATCAAGTCCCCCAACGAAGCCTTTGGCGGCCGATCGGCGCTCGAGGTCATGCTGGGCGGCGAGCTTACGGATTTGATGCGGGTGCGGCGATATCTGGATGCCGAACGCGGAGGCTGGTGATCGATACCGTGACGCTCCCGATCTCCAGGGTGGAATGGGAGGGGGCTGTCCGCATTGTCAGAAGTATCCACCCGCCGATAGACCTCTTCGAAGACATTGCCGATCCGGCGGACTGGCCTCTGCTGATCTCGGCCGAGCAGAAGACCAACCCCCGGCTCATGGAAACGATCGGCAACCTCGACCTGGTCCCGCCAGAGCGGCGTGTGGCTGGACCGGGCGCCAGCTATCTGATGGCTCCTTTCACCCATGCCAGCAGAGATCGCCCAAGTCGGTTCAGCGATGGCTCATTCGGTGTTCTCTATGTCGGCAGCCATTTCAACGTTGCGCTGCTCGAAACGATGCATCACCACGGCCAGTTCATGGCCCGGACCAGTGAGGCACAGGGATGGACGTCGCAGTTCCGCGAAATCCTTCTCGATGTCAAAGGCGAGCTTCACGATCTACGTAACCTTGGGCCAGAGCACAGGGGCGTGCTCGATCCTGTCGACTACGCAACCTCCCAGGTGCTCGGTTCACAGCTTCGCGGCTCAGGCTCCGGTGGGCTCGTCTACCCGAGTGTGCGTTGCGAGGGTGGTGAAACCGTCGGCGCCTTCTACCCGGACATTGCCGCCAATCCGGTGCAAGGGCGCCATCTCGATTATCACTGGGATGGCCGTCGCGTGGACCTGTACCGCGTCGTCGGAAGCGGCGAGGTCGTTCGGATCGTCTGATCGAAGCGCCTGACGCCAGAGCATTCTCAATAGACTGGCGCTCACGTCAGACGACGTCTCTGCGGAAGCGAACCGGCAAAGTACCCTACAGAGACAAGAGGCGACGCAGGGCCGGAGAAATCGCAATCTTGGACCTCTCCGGTTCGGTTTCCGAAAGGCGTAGCCCCCAAGGCCCGCAGAACGCCGGGAACCGTGCGGCAAGCATCTAATTGCTCTAAAAAATCAATAATAGCAATGGCTTGCTGGCGGAGAGGGAGGGATTCGAACCCTCGGTACGCTCACGCGCACAACGGTTTTCGAGACCGCCCCGTTCGACCGCTCCGGCACCTCTCCGCTGGTCCGCCTGAGGCCCCGCGAAGGGGGCCGTCAGGGGCGGCGGGGACCCTAGTCGACTCGCTGCGGTTCCGCAAGCGAGGCCGACAGTCTCACCAGAAAGAAGCTAACCCAGCGGCGTTTCCTCCCGCGCCACCTTGGCGAGATAGCTGCCGTAGCCGCTCTTGGCGAAGCGCTCGGCCAGCGCCAAGAGATCGTCGCGGCCGATAAAGCCCATGCGGTAGGCGATCTCCTCGGGGCAGGCGATCTTCACGCTCTGCCGCTCCTCGATCATCTGCACGAACTGCCCGGCCGAGAGCAGCGACTCGTGCGTGCCAGTATCGAGCCAGGCGTAGCCGCGACCCAGGCGCTCCACCATCATGCGCCCCTCTTCCATGTAGAGGCGGTTGAGGTCGGTGATCTCCAGCTCGCCGCGGGCGGAGGGCTTGAGGCCGGCAGCGCGCTCGCAGACGTCGGGGCCGTAGAAATAGAGGCCGGTGACGGCCCAGGGCGACTTGGGCGCGGCCGGCTTCTCCTCGATGGAGAGGGCCTTGCCCTCGCGGTCCATCTCGACCACGCCATAGCGCTCGGGGTCGTCGACCAGATAGGCGAAGACCGTAGCACCCTCGCCGCGCCCGGCCGCCCGCTGCACCAAGTCGGTGAGGCCATGGCCGAAGAAGATGTTGTCGCCCAGCACCAGGGCGCTGGGGTGGCCATCGACGAAGTCGCGGCCGAGCAGGAAGGCCTGAGCGAGCCCCCCCGGTTCCGGCTGAACGATGTAGCTGAGGTGCATGCCCCACTGGCTGCCGTCGCCGAGCAGATGCTGGAACGCCGCCTGGTCCTGCGGCGTGGTGATGATCAAGACCTCGCGGATGCCGGCCAGCATCAGGACGCTCAAGGGATAGTAGATCATCGGCTTGTCGTAGACCGGCATGAGCTGCTTGCTCGCCGCCAGGGTCAGCGGATGCAGGCGGGTGCCGAGCCCGCCGGCGAGGACAATGCCCTTGGTCGTCATCGGCTCTCCACCTTCTCTTACCCGACCTCTTGCAGCTTGAGCCGCGCCATGACCGCGCTCAGCCCGTCCTGCCAGCTCCGTCGCGGCGGGTCGAAGTCGTCGACGATGCGGCTGCAGTCGAGCACGGAATAGGCCGGCCGCCGGGCCGGTGTCGGAAAGGCACTGCTGTCGATGCGCGTGACGCGTGGCCGCGCCGGCAGCAGCGCGCCGGCCTTCGCGAAGATGGCCTCGGCGAAGTCGGCCCAGCTCGCCGTGCCTTCGGCGCTGTAATGATAAGTGCCGAAGGGCCCTTCCTCGCCACGCGCGCGGGCCGCCAAGTGAAGCAAGGCGGCCGCCAAGTCCTCGGCCGAGGTCGGCGTGCCGATCTGGTCGGCGACAACCGTCAGCTCTTCCCGCTCTGCCCCGAGACGCAGCATGGTGGTGAGGAAGTTGCGGCCCGTCTCGCTGTAGACCCAACTGGTGCGGACGATCAGATGGTGCTCCAGGGCGGCCCTTACGGCGTCCTCGCCGGCGCGCTTGCTCTCGCCGTAGATGTTGAGCGGTCCGGTCGCATCGCTCTCGCGCCAGGGGCGCTCCGCGCGGCCGTCGAAGACGTAGTCGGTCGAGACATGGATCGGCAGGCTGCGGCTGGCGGCGCAGTGTTCGGCCAGGCGCCCGGGCGCCGTGGCGTTGGCGGCAAAGGCGGCGTCGCGCTCGCTCTCGGCCCGGTTGACGTCGGTGTAGGCGGCGGCGTTGATCACCACCTCGGCCCAGGTGCAGGCATCCCGCAAGGCCGTGTCGTCGGTGATGTCGAGCTCGGCTCGGGTCGGCACACGAAGCTCATGCCCCGCCGCAACGGCAAGGCGCGTCAAGGCGCGGCCCAATTGCCCGCCGCCTCCAGTGACCAGCAGCTTCATGAGGCCTGCCGTGCCTGCGCGCTCTGGCTCGCAGAGCTACCCACACCCAGGCGCTCGCCGCCGTAGCGGCCGTCCAGGATAGGCTCCCACCAGTCGCGGCGCTCGAGATACCAGGTGACGGTCTGGCGCAGGCCACTTTCGAAGTCGTGGCCCTGGCGCCAGCCGAGCTCGCGCTCGAGCTTGCCGGAGTCGATGGCATAGCGGCGGTCGTGTCCCGGGCGGTCGGGCACGAAGCTCTTGAGCCCGGCATGGGGCCGGTGCGGGCTGTGCGGCAGCACCTCGTCGAGAATGGCGCAGAGGCGCTCGACCACCTCCAGATTGGTCATCTCCGCCCGGCCGCCGACGGCATAGGTCTCCCCCACCCTGCCTTGGCGAAACACCAGCCAAAGGGCGCGCACGTGGTCCTCCACGTGCAGCCAGTCACGCACGTTGTCGCCCTTGCCGTAGATCGGCAACTTCTCCCCGGCCATAGCCTTGATGATCATCAACGGGATGAGCTTCTCGGGAAACTGATAGGGGCCGTAGTTGTTGGAGCAGTTGGTGATCACCACCGGCAGGCCGTAGGTGCGGTGCCAGGCGCGCACCAGATGGTCGGACGAGGCCTTGCTGGCGGCATAGGGCGAATTGGGCTGGTACTGGCTCTCTTCGGTGAAGAGACCCTCTTCGATCGAACCGTAGACCTCGTCGGTGGACACATGGTGGAAGCGGAAGGCCTCTTTCGCCGGGCCCTCGAGCGACTGCCAATAGGCCTTGGCCGCATCGAGCAGGCTATAGGTCCCCATGATGTTGGTGTCGAGAAAGGCGGCCGGGCCGTCGATCGATCGGTCCACGTGGGATTCGGCGGCGAGATGCAGGATGCCGTCCGGGCGATGCTCCGCCAACGCGGCGGCCACCGCTGCGCGGTCGCAGATATCGGCTTTCAGGAAGTGGTAGCGCGGGCTGTCCGCAACCGGCGCCAGGGAGGCCAGGTTCGCGGCATAGGTCAGCTTGTCGAAGTTGACCACCTCCGCCTCGGTCTCGGCCATGAGGTAGCGAATGAGAGCCGAGCCGATGAAGCCCGCCCCTCCGGTGACCAGCACTTTCATGCGGGCTTCTCCTCCTGCTGTTCGTAGACGAAGATCTCGCCCAGCGCGGCGAGCTTGGGCTGCCGCCCGTCCTTGTCCGAGAGCACGACTTGGTCGTGCGGTGCCGGCCAGTCGACGGCGATCTCCGGGTCGTCCCAAGCCACGCCCCCGTCGCTCTCGGCCGCGTACTCGGCGTCGACCAGATATTCGACCGTTGTCTCCGGCAGCAGCGTGCAAAAGCCGTGGGCATAGCCCTTGGGCACGAAAAGCTGCGCACCGCCCGGCTCCAGCCGTGCGCCGACCCAAGTACCGTAGCTCGGCGAGCCCCGGCGCAGATCGACGGCGACATCGAAGATGGCGCCGGTCAGGCAGCGCACCAGCTTGGCCTGGGCATGGGGCGGACGCTGAAAGTGCAGGCCGCGCAGGGTGAAGCGCGGCAGCGAGAAGGAGCGGTTCTGCTGCACCGGCTGGAAGGCCATGCCGCCGTCTCTGAAGGCCGAAAGCTTGAAGACCTCGCTGAAGGTGCCGCGTGCGTCGCCGAACGAGCGGCCGGTGATCAGCTTCACTTCCGGCAGGCTGCCCGGCGGACAGGGCTGAATTGCAAAGTTGCTCATGACGCTGCCTCTTTCCCGCTCACAGGGCACTCACGGCCGGGCGCGGCGGCGCAGGGGCCTCATCCGGCAGGCGACCCTCGGCCAGGCAGCGGACCAGCTCGAGCTGCTTGGGCAGGCAAATGCGGCGCAGGTCGTAGCGCTCCAGCACCGTGCGCCGCGCCGCCTCGCGCAGCGGCTGCAGGCGTTCCAGATTGCTCAGGGCTTCATCGACCCGCATGGCCAGTTGCCTGGTATCGAAGAAGTCGAACAGCAGGCCGTTCTCCCCGTCCCGGATCACCTCCTCGACCGGCGGCGTGGCCGAGCCGAGCACCAGGCAGCCCGCGCTCAGGGCCTCGATCATCGACCAGGAGAGCACGAAGGGATAGGTCAGATAGACGTGCAGCGAGGAGACCTGGATAAGCTTCAGGAAGGTGGGGTAGGGGATGCGGCCGAGGAAATGCACCCGGCTGGCATCGACCTGGTCCTTGATCTCGTCCCAGTAGATGTCGGCATAGCTCTTGCCATCGGGCGCGGCGGGCCCATAGCTGACATCGCGGCCGCCGACGATCAGAACCTCCGCCTTGGGGCGCCGCCGCAGGATCTCCGGCAATGCCCGCATGAAAACATGGTAGCCGCGGTAGGGCTCCAGGTTGCGGTTGACGAAGGTAACGATCTCGTCGTCGCGTGTCAGGCGGCGGCCGTCCAGCTCGAAGACCGCCTCGGGGTCGGGCTTGACCACCTCCGTATCCACGCCGTCGAAGATGACGCTGATCTTGTCCTGAAAGACCTTGGGGAAGCTCGCCTGCTGCCAATGGGTCGGCGCCACGCCCCAGTCGCAGGTCTCGACACTGAGCAGCAGGTGGGAATTGCGGATGCGGGTCGCCAGACGCGAGTTCATCTCATAGGGAAACTCCGGGTCGAAGCCGGAATCGCCGCCCTTGGAGTTGTAGTAGAACTCGCAAAAATAGAGCAGCCGCGCATCGGGCCAGACATCCCGCAGGAACAGGCCGTCGCCCCAGCCGGGATGACAGCAGATGACATCGGGCCTGTAGCCCTTGGCCTGTAGATCGAAACACCTGCGTGCCGTCGCCTGTCCGCGCCGCACCGCCGTCTCCAGACGGCGGACGTAGAAATGCGTCTTCTCGCCGGCGCCGCGCGGCTCCGGATAGCCGATCTCCCGCACCTTGGGGTGACGCAGGCGTCCCAGATGCCCTTCCTCGCCGATCGCCAGCACCTCGTTGCCCGGCATATCCGCCAAGGCCGGGGCGATATGCTTGTACTGGCCCGGGAAATTCTGATGGATGAAGAGTGTTTTCATGACACCGGATGGACGCGCGCCGGGGGGACGACAAGGGCCGTGCCCAGCCCGAAAAAGAGGGCCGCCCGCAACTTCCCACAGGCCCATTACAACCGCAACAACGGCGAAAGAAGTATTAAATCCCTGTCAAGTCGGGCGGTTTTCTTGGCTTGGCGGCCCTGGCAGCCGCAGCGAGCCCTTGCCCTCCCCGGCGCAGGCAGTTAGCTGACGAGGCGGGGCGTCGTCGCAGGGACGCCCTTCCAAAACCGTGAGATGCAGGAGCGATGGACCAAGCGCCAAGCAGTACCGGCCCCCAGACGGGGCCAAAAATCGGTTTCGTCAGCCTGGGCTGCCCCAAGGCGCTGGTCGATTCCGAGCGCATCATTTCGCGCCTGCGTGCCGAGGGCTACAGCCTGTCGGGCGACTACAGCGACGCCGATGCGGTGATCGTCAACACCTGCGGCTTTCTGGACAGCGCCAAGGCCGAGTCCCTGGCCGCTATCGGCGAGGCGCTGGAGGAGAACGGGCGGGTTATCGTCACCGGCTGCTTCGGCGTCGAGGCCGAGCGCATCCGCGAGGCCCATCCGGACGTGCTCGCCATCACCGGCCCACAGCAGTACGAAGCCGTGGTCGGCGCGGTGCACGAGGTTCTGCCACCGCCACACGACCCTTTCCTGGACCTGCTGCCACCGGCCGGCGTCAAGCTGACGCCGCGCCACTACGCCTATCTGAAGATCTCCGAGGGCTGCAACAACCGCTGCAGCTTCTGCATCATCCCCTCGCTGCGCGGCGACCTCGCCAGCCGGCCGATCAAGGAGGTGCTGGCCGAGGCCGAGCGCCTGGTCAGGGCCGGAGTCAAGGAGATCCTGGTGATCTCCCAGGACACCAGCGCCTACGGACTCGACCTGCGCCACGCCGAGAGCAGCTGGCAGGGCCGCACCTGGCGGAGTCACTTCCTCGATCTCTGCGAGGCCCTGGGGGAGCTCGGGGTCTGGGTGCGTCTGCACTACGTCTATCCCTACCCCCACGTCGACCGGGTCATCCCGCTGATGGCCGAGGGCAAGATCCTGCCCTATCTCGACATTCCCTTTCAGCACGCCAGCCCTGCCGTCCTGAAGGCCATGCGCCGCCCGGCGAACCAGGAGAAGGTGCTGGACCGCATTGGGAACTGGCGCCGTCAGGTTCCAAATCTGGCCCTGCGCTCCACCTTCATCGTCGGCTTTCCCGGCGAGACCGAAGAGGACTTCCAGTTCCTGCTCGACTGGCTGGAGGAGGCAGAAATCGACCGCACCGGCTGCTTCAAGTACGAGCCGGTGGCGGGGGCCAAGGCCAACGCCCTGCCCGGCGCCGTGCCTGAAGAGGTCAAGGAGGAGCGCTGGCATCGCTTCATGCAGGCGCAGCAGGCGATCAGCACGAGACGCCTGAAAGGCAAGGTCGGTCAGCGCCTGGACGTGATCATCGACGAGGTCGACGTGGAAGGCGCCGTCGGCCGCTCGACCGGAGACGCGCCGGAGATCGACGGCAAGGTCTTTCTCGACGGCGAAAACGGTCTCAGTCCTGGGGATATCCTGCCGGTTTTGATCGACCACGCCGAGGAGTACGATCTCTGGGGAAGCCTCGCGGAGGATCGATGAGAAAAGCCATGACACGCGGCGGGTTGATCGCCTGCATCGCCGCGCTTCTGCTGACCGAGCCACTGGCGGCGCAACCGGACCATTGGGCGGACTGGGGCGAGCCCACACCCGGCCCCGCGAAGGTCATCGGCACCCACGCCGCCGGCTGCCTGGCCGGCGCCGAGGCACTGCCGCTCGACGGCGAAGGCTACTCGGTGATGCGCCCCTCGCGGCGGCGCAACTTCGGCCACCCGAGCCTGATCGCCGCCATCGAGGAGCTGGCGCGCGGCGCCCAGTCCATCGGCTGGCCAACGCTGCTGGTCGGCGACCTCACCCAGATCCGCGGCGGCCCGATGAAGAGCGGGCACCGCAGCCACCAGAGCGGTCTGGACGCAGACATCTGGCTGACGCCGAAGCCGTCACCTCTGCCGGCGGGGGCTTGGCGCGAGAACTATTCGGCGATCTCTGTGCTGACCGCCGACCGCAGCGCCATCGCGCAGACCGTCTGGACCGAGCGCCATGCGGCGCTGCTCAAGACCGCCGCCGAAATCCCTGCTGTGCGGCGCATCTTCGTCAATCCGGTGATCAAGCAGGAGCTCTGCCGCACCGCCGGGGACGAGCGCGCCTGGCTCAGCAAGGTCCGCCCTTGGTGGGGCCATCACTTCCATTTCCACCTGCGTCTCGCCTGCCCCGCCGGCGAAGCGGACTGCGTCGACCAGCCCCTGCCGGACCCGGGCGACGGCTGCGGCGCCGACCTCGCCTGGTGGTTCAGCGAAGAGGCGGAAGAAGCCGCCAAAGGCCCGCCGCCAGACCCCGTGACCCTGGCCGATCTGCCGGAAGCCTGCCGGCCCATGCTGGCGGGGGAGTAGGGTCCTTTAGGCGCTGACGCGCTGTGCAGTTCCAAGAAGCGCCGGCTGGACTACCCCCTTTGTCACCCCGGCCTTGAGCCGGGGTCCATATAGAGGCCAGGCGCGGGCCGATGAATGCCTTCGGCAACTCGCTATCGCGAGCCCGGACACGCGGGCTTCGCCCTTGGCCGGGATGACAGGTGTGGAAGGCTGGCGCCGAACAGCGCCGAAGGCGCGCAAGAATAACCCGGTAAACAAACCCTCACCCCCAAGTGACGCGGCTTGAGCGGCAGAGCGCGCAGCGCGCGCCCACGTCTTGTGCAAGACCACTGCACCGACAAGGGAGCCGATCATGACATTACGCGTCTCCACCTCACCGCGCTCACTGCGGTCACCCGTCTCCGTCGCCGTCCTGCTCGCCGTTGCCACGACACTCAGCGCATGCGGCAGCGTTGGACAGGGCGGCGTCACCCCACAGCTCAGCAGCGAGTCCGACTGCTTCGGCGCGAGCGACATGAACCGCTGCCGCCTAGCTCACGACAAGACCGGCGGCTATCCCATCACCCGCGGCGGCGGGAACTGAGGCGGGTAGGCGGGGTTCTTCTCGCTGTCATACTTGGGCGAGCCTCGAAGGGCCTTAAGCCCAAGAGGCGAGACCCGAGTATCCAGCCGTAGGCACGGTCCGAGCTCGTGGCTGGACTCCGGGTCGCTGAGGCGCACTGGGTGACGAGAGAGGTGCGGCGGCATCCGCAACTCCCTCCACCCGTCATCCCGGCCAAGGGCGAAGCCCGCGAGCCGGGAACCATCCCTCAGTCCGCGCATGCTTTCGAAATGTTGTTGTGGACGGCCCCCGACGGCATCGGATGTGCCAGAGTGAGTTTATCGACAACTCAAACAGAGGGGACCGTCCATGGTGGAGGTTACA
>JANQMX010000088.1 GCA_028279885.1 Rhodovibrionaceae bacterium
GCCGCCGCCAGCACAGCACTTTCTTGCAATCTCGATCACTTGCCCGAGACTGATAATCCCTACCAATCAGCAGCTTGGGGATTCTTCACGGACGACTAAGCGAGAGGCCATGCAGAGCAACGAGTTTGAACGCGGACACGAGAAGACGACCGGGCGACGGGCGGGGCAGAGTTCGCCTTTCCGCGGTCTTTGGGCTACCGGATTGGCCGTTGCCCTGGCAGCCTTCTTCGCCTCGACGCTGCCGCAGGTCTTCTTCGTCGCGGTCTTTGGCGAGCTCCTGTTCTTTGGTGCACTGGGCACTCTGATCGTCGCAGCGATCCGCCGGGATCCCTTATGGCCGAACCGTATCACGGCCTGGGACCAGGCTGCCTTATTGGCCTTGCTCAGCAGTGTTACCGGCCTGTTCGTCGACGTGGAGTCGGTGGCGGCCGCCCTGCAAGAGCAGGCGGCGGCCAACTAAGCAGGCGCAGCTCTAGAGAATCTGGCTCAGGAACTCCCGCGTCCTTGGGTCTTGCGCCTGATCGAAGAAGGTCGCCGGCGGACCGTGCTCGACGATGACGCCGCGATCGGTGAAATAGATGTGATCGGCGACCTCGCGGGCGAAGCCCATCTCGTGGGTCACCAGCATGCAGGTCATCCCTTCCTGGGCGAGATCCTTGATGGTGACCAGCACCTCCTTCACCGTTTCCGGATCGAGCGCGGCGGTCACCTCGTCAAACAGCATGACGTCGGGCCGCATGGCCAAAGAGCGCGCGATGGCCACGCGCTGCTGCTGACCGCCCGAAAGCTCGCCGGGGTAGCTGTCTTCCTTGCCTTCCAGCCGCACCTTGGCGAGCAGCGCGCGGGCCCGCTCGGCCACCTGCTCCTTAGGCTCCTTCAGCACCTTGATCGGCGCCATCATGATGTTCTCCAGCGCCGTCTTGTGCGGGAAGAGATTGTATTGCTGGAACACCATGCCGACCTTTTTGCGCAGTTCCAGCTTGTCCAGGTTTGGGGCATGTACCTCCTGTCCCTCGACGGTGATGGAGCCCGACTGAATGTCGTTGAGCGCGTTGATGCAGCGGATGAGCGTCGACTTGCCGGAGCCTGAAGGCCCGATGATGCAGATCACCTCCCCCTTCATGACGTCGAAGGAGACGCCTTTGAGGACCTCCAGCTCGCCGAAGGACTTGTACACCTCCTTGACCGAGACGATGGGTTGATCGGGGGTCCAGTCGGCCATGGCTCAAAGGCCTCCTCGTTGCACTCGGGCCATCAGAGTTTCACCGCGTACTTCCGCTCGAGACTGATCGTCCAGCGCGCGATGGGATAACAGTAGGCGAAGAAGAGCAGCAGCGCGAAGCCATAGAAGGGCACCAGCAGCTCCGGATGGTTGTCCTCCGCTTCGATGGCCTGGCGCGAGAGATTGATCATCTCCTCGACGCCGAGGATGGAGCAGAGCGGCGTCGCCATGGTGAGGATAGCGTACCAGTTCATCCAAGGCGGAATCATGCGCTTGAAGCACTGCGGCAGGATGATCTCGAACAGGGTCTGACGCCGCGAGAAAGCGAGGGACTCGGCCGCTTCCCATTGTCCCGACGGGACCGACTGCACGGCCCCGCGCACCACCTCGGAAATGTTCGCCATGATCGGCAGGGACAGGCCGATCACCGCCTTCACCCAGGCCGGGAACGGCAGGATGACGTCGCCGATGACGATCTCGAAGGGAAAGGCCAGCAGCACGATGAAGAGCAGCACCAGCCAGGGCGAGTTGCGGAATAGCTGCGTAATGACGATGGCCGGCAGGCGTATCGCGGTGAGCGGAGAAATCTGCATCAGCCCGAGGAACACGCCGGCCACCGTACCGATCGCCATGGAGAAGAAGCTGATCTGAATGTTGAAGAAGAAGCCGTCCACCACGACGAAAGGAATCCAACGGACCAGCGCTTCGAAGGCGTCGCCGTAGGAGTAACGGCTTTGCGCATAGGCCACCATGGGCCAAAGCAGCAGGACCAGCGCGAAGACGGCGAAGTGCCACCACTTGAGCCGCGCCAGGAAGCGCGAGATCAGCAGCGGATCGTGCGCCGTACGACCCGACGGGTCGAAGGGCTTGAGGACCGGAAGGTCGGTCGTCGCTGCGGCACCCAGCCCGGGGATAGCACGGCGGCTCATGCGCCCACCCCGTAGCCCGGGATGCGCATGGCCTTCTCCCAACGGTGCATGCCAAGCACCAGGATGCCGACCAGCCCGATGTAGACCACGAAGAGCATCAGCATGGTCGGGTACTGGGCGCTCGGGAAGTCGTTCCAGATGCTGACGCTTTGGTAGAGCAGCTCCGGCACGGCGATGGCGAAGGCCTGGGTGGTGGTCTTGACCAGGTTCACCAGGTTGTTGTTGAGCGCCGGGAGTGACACTCGGAAGGCCAAGGGCAGAACAACCTCCGTGTAGGTCTGCAGCCGTGTGAAGCCGAGTGAGGAGGCAGCCTCCTGAGTCGACTCAGGCACCGCCTCGATGCCGGCGCGGAAGATCTCGACGTTGAAGGCACCGGCAAAGAAGCTGAGCGAAATGATCGCCCAGCCGACGTTGGAGATGATGGGGTACTCCAGCCAGCCGTCCGGCGAGTAGGTCGGCGTGAACTGGCCAAGCGCGAAATAGAAGAACAGCAGCTGCACGAAGGGCGGCGTGTTGCGGAAGAACTGGATGTAGCCCTGCACCAGGGCGCGCACCCATCGCTTGGGCGAGCCCTGCGCCCAGGCACCGACGATGCCGATGACCACAGAGGCAATGACGCAAGCGATCGAGAGCAATAGGGTGTAGTACAGGCCTTCGACGACGCGGTCCCATTGCCGTTCGTCGTAGAAGAAGATGAAGTTCCAGCGCGGGTAGTCCTCCGCAAGCTGGATGAAGAATGCCCGGAAGCTCTCCAGCATCGTTCCTTCACGCCCCCCTGACGCGATGGCCGCAACACAGCGCCACTGGAAAAGAAAGGGCGCCCGTAACCGGGCGCCCTTGCGGCCTCACCCGCTTACTTGTTGGCCATCCAATCGGAGTAGTGGTTGTGCTTCTCCTTGAGGAAAGCGGTGGGCTGGATGCCCCACTTCTCTTCCAGCTCCATCAGGCGGCCGGACTGGTGCCAGTCGTACTGCATGCCGGCCATGAAGCGGCCGAAGACGCAGTCCTGCTCGTCACGCGGAACCGCGAGACCCCAGGGATTGTCGTCCTCGGAGGCCAGCGGCATTTCGAATTCGTCCCAGTTGCCGGACGAGAGGTCCGACATGATCGAGGAGTCGTCGTAAACCCAGGCGATGCACTTCTTGTCGCGAAGCGCTTGCTTGGCCTCGGCATTGCCGACGAAGGCAACGATCTCGGCGCCGTAGCGCTCTTCGACGATCTGGTTGTAGAAGGCACCCTGCTTGCCGCAGACCGGCTTGCCTTCGAGCTGCTCCCAGCTCGTAAGACCAAGCGCCTTCGGCGACATGATGTTGGTGCCGGAGGTGTAGTAGTTCGGCTGAATGATACCGACGATCTCCCGCCGGTCCTCGCGGTCGGACATGGTGGCGATCATCAGGTCGATCTTGCCCTGCTCCAGGAACTGCATGCGGTTGGAGGACTGCACCGCCACCAGCTCGAGATCGACGCCCATGGCATCGGCCACGTCCTGAGCCATGTCGACTTCCATGCCGACGATATCGCCGTTTTCGCTACGGAAGCCCCAGGGCTTATAGTCCGCCTTGACGCCGACAACGATCTTGCCCCGGTCCATTACCTTGTTCCAGGTGTCGTTGGTGCACTGCGCGGCATAGGCAGCAACCGAGGTGGCCGCCAAGAGGGCAACACTCGCGGCACCTGTCTTAAGCAGCTTTTTCATCATTTGCGCTCTCCCGTTTTTCCTGCGGCAGCTAGTCCTGCCAGTATTCCCCCAGCACGTAGTTCTCCTGTTCCACCGCCGCTATGCGCTGCTGAGCGGCGGCGCCCTTCTCGCGCACCACCATGCCCATCAGCGATTCAAGCAGCACCAGCGCAGCCACGTGCGAGGGAAAGAACTGCGGGCTGTCAGTGGAAACCAAAAAGAGGGTATTGGCAATTGCCGCCACCGGCGACTGAGCCCCGTCGGTAATGCCGACCACGTGCGCCTCCTGCTCCCGCGCGAAGCTGGCCGCACGGACAGAGCGCGCCGAATAGGGCTCGTGCGTCATCACCAGCACGGCGTCGCGCTTGCCAAGCTCGACCACCGCCGAGGCGAGGCTGGAACCGCTCCGCCCGGCAACGCGCCAGTTCGGCAGCGCCATGGCCGCGATGTAGGAGACATAGTCCACGAAGGCATAGGCGCTGAGACTGCCGATCACGACCACCTTGCGGGCACGCGCCAGCTTGCGTGCTGCCAACTCGAGCGCCTGGATGTCGATGGTTTCGAGCAGCGCCTGGATGTTCGATATGGCTGCTGCGGCCTGCCGCACCACGAAGGGGTTCTGCTGCGCGGAGGGCCCGCCCCCTTCCGGCTCCAGCAAGGCGAGCGCCTTGTCGGCGAAGCGCGATTTGCGCCGGCGAATCTCGCCGCGGCAGAGCTCGCGCAGCGCATCGTAGCTCTCATAGCCCATGGCGCGCGCAAGGCGCGAGAAGGTAGGCGGCGGCAGCGCCGCTTCGCGCGCGACGTGGCGCAGGGAGCGGGTGGCAATCTCGTCGGGGTAATCGAGAACGAACTGGGCGGCCCGCTTCAACTGCGGGCTGAGCGCCGGAAAGCGCTCCACGACCTGATCGCGGATCGAGGCTTCGGACACCCCGCCTTCTCCCTGTTCAAGCGATCGCAATTGTCTTATTTGTTTTGCGATGATTCACTATTAAAACATATGTAACATCTCCGAGCAACGGGAAAGCGCCCCATGGATTTGAACAGCGCCCTGCCCTCCCATGCGTCTGTGGTCGTTATTGGCGGCGGTGTCATGGGCTGCTCGACGCTCTATCACCTGGCCAAGGAGGGTGTGGGCGACGCCATCCTGCTGGAGCGCAACAAGCTGACCTCCGGCACCACCTGGCACTCGGCGGCCCAGGTGCGGGCCCTGCGCTCGAGCCGCAATCTCACCGAGCTCATTCGCTACTCGGTTTCGCTCTACGCGGCGCTCGAGGAAGAGACAGAACAGTCCACCGGCTGGATCAACAAGGGCTCGCTTTCTATCGCCACCAGCGAAGACCGCCTGGTTCACATCCGGCGACAGGAAGCGCTGGCCAAGCTCTTCGGGCTCAGAGCCACCTCTATTTCCCCCGGCGAAGCGAAGGAGCGCTGGCCGGTGATGAACGCCGAGGACGTGCTCGGCGCCGTCTGGTCGCCGGATGATGGCCGGGTCAGTCCCTCCGACCTTTGCGCAGCGCTGGTGAAAGGCGCCAAGGCGCGCGGTGCGAAGGTCTTCGAGGATACCTCCGTCACCGGGATCCTGACCCGTGACGGCAAGGTCGCCGGCGTCGAGACCCCGCACGGCACCATCCGCTGCGATGCAATCGCTTTGTGCAGCGGCCTCTGGAGCCGCAAGGTCGCTGCCATGGCCGGCGCCGCCGTGCCCCTCTGGCCCTGCGAGCACTTCTATCTGCTGACCAAGCCGGTCGAAGGCGTCAGCGGCAACCTGCCGACCCTCTCCGACCACGACAGTCATCTCTATATCCGCGATGACTCTGGCGGCCTGCTGGTCGGCTGCTTCGAGCCTTTAGGCAAAGCGATCGACCCGGAGCAACTGGGCGAGGACTTCGCCTTCCAACTGCTGCCCGAAGACTGGGATCACTTCGAGCCGATGATGCTCAACGCGCTGCACCGCTTGCCGGTGCTGGAGACGGCGGAGGTCAAGACGTTGCTCAACGGCCCCGAGAGCTTCACGCCGGACGGCGCCTTCCTGCTTGGCGAAACCGCGGAAACCCGAGGGCTCTTTCTCGGCTGCGGCATGAACTCGGTTGGCGTTGCCACCGGCGGCGGGGCCGGCATGGCGCTGGCCAAGACAATTGCCCATGGGCGGTCCCCCTTCGATCTGCATGAAGCAGACCCCAAGCGCTTTGCCGACTGCTTCAACGATGTTGCAGCGCTTGCCAATCGCGTGCCGGAGGTGCTCGGCAAGCACTTCGAGATCACCTACCCCGGTCGGCAATGGGCCAGCAGCCGCAATCTGCGGCATCTGCCACTGCATACGCGATGGCAGGACGCACGGGCCCATTTCGGCCAGGTCTACGGCTGGGAGCGGCCGCTCTACTTCGGCAAAGCAACAGAACCGACGATGACCTTTGGCCGGCCCGACTGGTTCGACGCGGTCGGCCAAGAGGTGATGGCGGCGCACCAAGGCGCAGCCCTGTTCGACCTCTCGAGCTTCGGCAAGATCGAAGTCGAGGGCCGCGACGCCGAGCGCTTCCTGGAGCGGCTCTGCGCCAACAGGATGGCGCGCCCGCCGGGCCGCGCGATCTATACGGCGCTGCTCAATTCGGAAGGCGGCATGGAGAGCGACCTGACGGCGGTTCGCCTCGCCGCGGATCACTACCGCCTTTATATCGGGACCACGGCCGTGCGCCGCGACATGGCCTGGCTCCGGCACCATCTCGACGGCGAGCAGGTCGCCTTGCGGGACAGCAGCGAAGACTATGCGGTTCTTGGCCTGATGGGGCCGGAGGCTGCGCGCATCGCCGAACAGGCCGGCGCCGCCGAGCTGGCCGCCCTCCCCTACTTCCGTGCCGGATCGGCCGAGATGGCCGGCGTGCCGATCTTTGCCGTGCGCCTCTCCTATGTCGGCGAGGCCGGTTGGGAAATCACCTGCAAAGCTGCAGATGCCGAGCGGGTCTACGACGCTCTGGCCTCGTTCGGGGCGCAGCCAGCCGGCCTCTTTGCCCAGACCGCCATGCGCATCGAAAAGCGCTTCCTCGCCTACGGCCACGATCTCGACACCGATATCTCGCCGCTGCAGGCCGGCTTGGACTTCGCCATCGATTGGGACAGCGACTTCATCGGCCGCGAGGCACTCAAGCACCAACGTGATGCCGGTGAAGCCTGCCGGATCGTGACCGTCTCGCTCGACCATCCGGAGGCCGTGCCCCATGGCGGCGAGCCGGTTGTGTTCGATGGAGAAATGGTCGGCATGACCACCTCAGCGGCCTTCGGCTACCGCGTCGGGCGGCCGCTCGCGATCGCCGATCTCCGTCGAGCGGAGGCACGCACAGAGGGCGCAGCTGTCGAAGTCGACATCGCCGGCCGCCGCTGGCCAGCAAGGGTGACGTGCCGCGCTGCCTTCGACCCGGAGGGCCAGCGCATGCGGACGCTACCCGCCCGTGCCGCCTGAGCGGCTGCGCCGCAGCCACCAGAGCGCCAGGATGCACAGCAGGCCTATGACGCCCATGGCTGACGCGGCGACAATAACCAGATCGTAGTTTCCGGTTTCGCGCAGAATGGCGCCCAGGTGCGGCGCCAGAGCGTAACCGGCAAGATAGGGCAAAGCGAGCCAGCCGGCGATGGCGCCAAAGGCAGCCCGACCGAGAGACTCGGCGGTGACGACCGGCTTTAGGATGCTGGTTACGCCGTAGGCCGCTCCCTGCATGGCAGCAAAGGCGAAGACCAACAGCGGCGCGGCCCCGGCGGCCAACAGCAGGAGCGCGGCGCAGCTTACGCCGCCGAACGCCAGCATGCTGATGCTCAGCGCGCCAAGACGGTTTTCGAGCCGAGCCATCGCCAGCCGCCCGACCACCTGCATGGGCCCGATCACGGAAGCGGCGGTCACCGCCATGGCCTCGGTGATGCCGCGCTCGACCTGCAGCGGGATGAAGTGGTTCAGCATGATGCCGTGATTGAGCGCCATCATCGGAAAGGCGATAGCGATAAGCCAGAACTCCGGCCGCAGGCGCGCTGCCTTGACCGCCGCGCGCTCCTCCGTCCGCCGGAGCTTCCGCGGCGGCTCGGCGGCATATCTCTGCAACAGCGTCGCGCCGAAGAACTGCAAGGGCGCCCCCACCGCTGCGACAACCGCGGCAAAGACCAAGACCGCGCCGCGCCAGCCCAACGCATCGGCGAGAACAGCGCCGGCCGGGAAGGCAATGGCCGACGCCAAGCCGGCAACCAGAGTAATGCGCGTGATCGCCGCCCGTGCCATATCGCCCGTCACCCGCGTGACGAAGGCGAAGCAGGCCTCGTACAGGCTGGCCGACTGGGCCAAGCCGATAACCATCCAGATCGCGACGAAGGCCAGACTGTTCTCGACCGTCGACAGTAGGCCCAAAGCCGCGGCCCCGACCAGGGTGCCGAGCCCGAGCACCCAACGCCCCTTGCCGGCATCGATCAACCGACCGACCAAGGGTGCGCAAGCGGCCGCCACCAGCACGGCGGCCGTCAAGCCGAGCGTCAGCTCGGTCTTGGCCCACCCCAGCGATTGCTCCCAGGTCAGCAGCAGCGCGGCAAAGACGTAATAGAGGCCGGCCCAAGCGATGGTCTGGCCCATCGCCAGCAGAGCCACCGCGCCCCAACGCGGCCGCGCCTGAGCTCCCGTCAGATCGATGGTCAAAGCGGGCCTCCGCCCTCGCCGCCAGGCGGCCTATCGGTGGCAGCCCATCCGGCGTGTCATCCGTGAAATCGACAAGTAGTCTAGACAAGCATGCGACAACTCACCAGTCCGGCATATCGCATGGCAGGCAGCATTGCGGTGCGCTTCAACGAAGGCCTTCTTGCGCGTTTTAGCCGAACCATCCCCTTTCGCCAGCTTGCAGCCAGGCCCAAGAGATGCAAGTTCACGAGGATGGAGAGCCTCCCCCTAACCAATCGTGCCCGGCTGCTTACGCGTGATCGCTCGGTGCTGATCGTGATCGATCTGCAAGAGCGGCTCGCGCCAGCCATCGAGGGTATTGCGCCCGTTCTGAGCAACGCCAAGCGCCTGATGCTCGCAGCCGAGCGGCTGTCCGTGCCGGTGCTCGTCACCGAGCAATACCCCGCCGGGCTCGGCCATACGGTCGCCGACCTGCAGGACGCGGTAGGACCGGCCCGTATTCTCGAGAAGACAGCCTTCGGCGCCCTCGCCGATCCTGTGGTGGAAGAGGCTTGTCGGGAACAGGCGCAAGCAGGACGGAGCGATTTCGTCATTCTCGGCACCGAAGCGCATGTCTGCGTGCTGCAAACGGCGATGCAGATCCTCGCGCAGGGCTGGCGGCTTGCGGTGGTCGAAGACGCCTGCGGTTCCCGCCGCGCTGCGGACAAGTCGGCGGCGCTCGAGCGCCTGCAGTCCGCCGGCGCTCAACGCGTCACCACGGAGATGGTGCTCTTCGAGTGGCTGGAACGTGCCGCGACCCCGGAGTTTCGCGAGCTCCTCCCGCTGATCCGCGACGCCTGAACGCGGGCGGCAGCGGATGACAGGGACTCGGTGCCTGTGATAGCTTTTTCCTCTATCCAGCTAAGGCTGGTTGCGATTCTGTCGGCTTGCAGAGGTCGGTCGCCAGTTTTGCCGTATCCGAGGGCAACCTAAGAGGCGACACCATGAGCACTGCCAAGACCGGCGACACGGTCCGCATTCACTACACCGGAAAGTTCACCGACGGGGCGCAGTTCGACAGCTCCGAGGGCGGCGATCCCTTGGAGTTCCAACTGGGCGAGGGTCAGGTCATTCCCGGTTTGGAAAAGCAGATTCTCGGCATGGCGGTGGGTGATACGCTGACCGCAACGATTCCGGCCGACGAAGCCTACGGCCCCTATCAGGAGGCCAATGTGCACGAGGTATCCCGCTCCGAGCTGCCGGACCATCTCGATCTCACCCTGGGCGGTCAGCTCCAGGCCACGTCGAACGATGGGCGCACCATGGTACTGACCGTCAGCAAGGTCTCCGACGACACGGTGACCTTGGATGCGAACCACCCGCTGGCCGGCAAGGACCTGGTGTTCGACGTCGAGCTGGTCGAGATTGTCGGCGGCTAACGCCCAAGCCGTGCGTCGAGAGCTTTCAATTCCCGAGTCAGCTCTCTTTCATTGCGTGCGCAATCTGATCGACGATGCCCTGAACGCTGCGAACGGGGTATTCCAAAAGCTGGCCATTCTCGGCAACGACGACTTGGCGTAGTATCCTCCCGAATCCGAAGTTCATTCAGGGCTTGCGGTTTGCTCTGACGAGCTTCGGATGGCGGATACGAGGTGCAATCGGAGTCAGTGAATGGATAGGCTTCAGACGGCCACACACTATTTGCAGAGCGCGTTGCGCTTCATGGCTGGCCTATTGTTTCTCCAGCACGGCATGTCGAAGTTTTTCAACTTTCCGCATACGCAATACTCCGGAACGCCGCTCATGAGCCTGGACGGCGCTGCGGGCGCGATCGAGCTTGTCTGCGGTCTGCTGATCACTCTTGGATTGCTGACGCGTCCTGCCGCGTTTCTTGCTTCCGGTACCATGGCGTTTGCTTACTTCATCGCACATGCACCGCAGAGCTTCTTCCCGATCGTCAACGGCGGCGACGAAGCGATCCTGTACTGCTTCGTGTTCCTATATCTTGCCGCCGCAGGCGGTGGTCCGCTCAGCCTCGACAGGCTACTTCGCAAGGGTTCCCGATCGGTACCGTAGGCAAGCTTGGCGCCAGCGCACAAACCCGTTTGACCGAAAGAACGCTCTTGGCAGGGGTCAGGGCAGCTTCACCCGAAGGCTGCGGCCGCCGTAGCCATCCAGGCTGTCGTGCGCACGGACGATGATCTCATCGATGCCCTCGGGGATGCGCACACCGCTCAGCGACCGCGTAAAGGGCTGCTCTTCGACGTGTGGGTGATGCAGCACCCGGGTGGCCAGCAGCGTGCCATCCGGGCTCAGCACTTCCCATCGGTCGGCGTAGTGTTCCCAGCCCTCGTCGGCGTGCCGGACGGTCACCTCGATGCGGTATCCCTGGTCCCTGGAGCCGCGCACCAGCACATCGACGACATCGGCTTCGCCGGCCCAAACCGGCACATCATGCAATGTCAGAGAGGTCAAAAAAATAGTCGAGCCGACGGCGATCGCCGCAAGCGTTGCTCTCATTCTCATGGATTGCGGCCTCCCACGCTCTACTGCGACGGCCATCTACCTCTGCCGCTGATACGGCGAAACTGCGGCAGTGGTGCCCGAAAGGAACCTACGCCTGGGCGTCGACCGGGATGGCGTTGAGCGCCTCTTCCATGTCGAGAAAGCTCGGCTGATATCCGCTCGGCACGTTGCCGCGTCCGATCTCCACGGCGACCTGCGCCGCATGACCGTGCAGGTGGGCCGTGATGCAATCGCGGATGATAAGATAGAACTGGTGTTCCTCGGCGATGATCTGCTTCAGGCGGGCGGCCATGGGCCCGACGAAACCGTAGGACAGGAAGACGCCGAGGAAGGTTCCCACCAGGGCGCCGCCGATCATGCGCCCGAGGATCTCGACCGGCTGGTCGATCGCCGACATGGTCTTGATGACGCCGAGCACGGCGGCAACGATACCGAGCGCCGGCAGACCGTCCGCCATGTTCTGGAGCGCGTTGGCCGGGGCCTCGGCCTCGTGGTGATGCTTTTCGAGCTGTTTTTCCAAGAAGTCCTCGACCTGATGGGGATCGTCGAGGTTCATGGTCACCATGCGCAGAGTATCGCAAATCATGTCGGTGACATGATGATCGCTCTGAATCTTGGGATACTGCCCGAAGATCGAACTTTCTTGCGCATTCTCGATATGCGGCTCGAGCCCGACCACACCCTTGGTCTTGAGCGTTTTGGACAGCAGGAACATGAGGCAGAGCAGATCGCGGTAGTCGTCCTTCTTCCACTTCGGCCCCTTGATCACCTTGCCGAAGCCAGCGAACGTTTTTTTCAGGTTGGGTACGCTATTGGAGATGATCAGCGCGCCAATCGCCGCTCCGCCGATCATCATCATTTCGAAAGGCAGGGCATAGATAATGACTTCCATGCTGCCGCCGGCGGCCAGATAGCCGCCGAAGACCATGGCAAAGACAACCACTACACCGACAAGTGTGACCATGCGAAACCCCGCCGTGTCATACGCCTACCTGGCGCGTCTCTTCGGATCGCGCGGCTTGGAACGCTAACGTCGGAGGCTTTAAGTTAAGCTTAATCCGGGACTTGTGGCTGTTTCTGTCCCAGTCCCGGGACAATTCACCAGAGCCGGTTGTGATACCCCTCTGGAAGCAGGTTAATCTGTGTTAACATACACTTGTGGCATAGTGGGACGATGCGCCGGACGAGATCATGACGATGACGCTCCAGCAAGGACAAAGCTCCGCCGATCAGCTGGCGGCGCCGAGGCAAACGGGCGCCACACGTAACGGCAAGCGCTTCGCTATCTTCTTGGCGGTCTTCCTGGCCAGTGCCGCGGCCAGTCTCGCTTACGTCTATCAGCGCCCCGCCGTCTACGAGTCGACCGCCAGTCTGCTGGTCACGCCGCCCGCCGACCGCGCCGCCCTCGTCGCCGCCCTGCCGAGCAATCCGCAGGCCGTCGGGATGGAGCGCCATGCCCTGATGACCAACTCCCTCCTGGAGCTTCTGAGCAACCGTTTGAACCAAGACGTCCCCTTGGCGGAGGGGGAAGACTGGGACGTGCCGGACCTGCAGGAAATGCTGTGGGTGGAGCGCTTCGAGGAGACCAACATCGTCCGTCTCTGGGCACGCGGCGCCGAACCGGCGGAGCTGCCCCTGCTGCTAAACGCATGGATAGACGTCTACCTCAAGATCCAAGTCGACTTCCAGGAGTCCCTCTACAGCGAGACCGACAGGGAGCTGCTCCGGCAAGCAGCCGAGCTGCAGCAGCGCGTCGAGACCAAGCGCGACGCGCTCGCGCTCTTTAGGGACACCAACGATATCGTCTCGATGGAACGCGAGGAAAACCGCGCCGTCTCCCGCCTGCGCGGGCTCAGCCTGTCCCTCGACGAGGCACGCGAAGAGGTGGTCAAGGCCTCGGCCAACCTGGACACCGTGACACGGTCGGCAGCGCGGGGCGAAGTGGTCGCCGGCCGTGAGGACAGGATCCGAATTAGCGAACTGGAAGACGAGGTCGCGATACGCCGCAGCCAGATTGCCGACTTTCGCCGGCGATTCACCGATGCCTTCATCCCCCTGGACCGCGACATCCAGCTCGCGTTCCAGGAACTGGAGAGCTACGAGCTGCAGCTCGCCGAACGCCGCCGCGTCGCATCAGAGCGCGCCATCGAAGAGGCCCGCCGAGAGCTTGCCAGCGCCCGTCAGACGGCGGAGGAGCTGACTCGCCAGCTTTCTGAGAGCGAGCGGGAGATATCCGCGTTCTCTGAACTCTTCGCCGAGCATGAGGCGCTGACCGAGGAACTCCGCGATCTAGAAAACGCCTACCGCGATATCAACGAGCAGCAAGTGCGCCGCCAGGTCGACCGCGACCGTGCCGTGACACAGGTTGAAGTTCTGGAGCGTGCCAACGAGCCAATCGAGCCAAGTTGGCCGAACTACACGCGCGACGCCGCCATCGCGGTCGGAGGCTCGGCGCTGCTCGGCTTCATCGTGGTGCTCGCCTTCGACTTCTTCACCCGGCCGCCGCCGCAGACCGGCGTGCAGGCCTTGGGGCCGATCACTATCGGAACCATGACCAGCCCGGGAGTCTTTCATGAGGACGCCGAACTGGTCGAGGAGACGCCGGCCCGGCCACGCCTGGCCCGTCAAGAGCCGGCTGCCGACCCCGAACCGGAGATCACCGAGTTGCCGGTCGAGGCCGTGCACCGATTGCTGCACGCCGCCACCCCCAAGACACGCGCCCTGATCGCGCTGCTGCTCAGCGGCGTCAGCGGCAGCGAGCTGCTGGCCATCGAAGGCGAAGACCTGGATACGCAGAAAGGCAAACTGCAGATCTCAGGGCTCAGTCACCGCACCATAACCCTGCCGGACAGTGTACAGCGCAGCATTGCCCGCGCCGACTTCCGCACCAGCCGCAGCGGGCAAACCATCCTGCGGCACAAGACCGAAGAGCGTTATAGCCTCGCGGAACTGGACGGCCTGATCTCTCGCGCCGCCGACGACGCGGAGCTGCCGGACGCGGCCAAGATCGACGCTGCCCAGTTGCGCCACAGCTATCTGGCCTACCTGGCCAGGCAAGGGGCCGACCTCGCCGCCTTGCAGGATGTCGTCGGCCGGGTCTCGCCGAGCAGCAGGGCCGCCTATGCCCGACTGGTACCACCCGACGGTCCGCGCCCTAGGCGGGAGATCACACTGGAATACCCCGGGCTCGACGAGCTGGCGTGATCAGGAAGGCGCTTCTTTCGACAGCGCGCTCACCGGTCGCGGGCGCCCGGTTTCATCGATCGCGACGTAGACATAGGTGCCCTCGGTCACCTTGACGCATTCGCCAAGCGGCCGGCGTTCGGCCCATGCCTCGACCGACACGGTGATAGACGTGGTGCCGACCCGTCGTACCTCCGCATAGCAACTGAAGATACCGCCGACGTAGACCGGCTTGTGGAAACGCATCGCCTCCACCGCAACAGTGGCGATCCGCCCGCGCGCCTCACGCGACGCCGGAACGGCCCCGGCCAAGTCCATTTGCGCCATCACCCAGCCGCCGAAAATGTCGCCATTGGGATTGCTATCCGCCGGCATGGCCAGCGTGCGCAAGGCTGGCACGCCCGCTGGCGGCTCTTCCCTCTCTGTCACCGATAAGCCCTCAATATGTCGTGGTTTCCTGCGGGTACGCCCACAGCATCTGCTTGAACGGCCCACCGC
Organism: Rhodovibrionaceae bacterium; assembly: GCA_028279885.1. Lineage (GTDB taxonomy): Bacteria > Pseudomonadota > Alphaproteobacteria > Kiloniellales > DSM-21159 > JANQMX01. The sequence goes on from JANQMX010000088.1 coordinate 14,661, forward strand.
GCTTCCTATAATGCCGGCCATGGCCGATCTCTTCCAGCGCGTTCCCCAAACCTCATCATCCGCCGTCGCGGCATCGGCCGGCGACTACTCTGCCAAGGACATAGAAGTCCTCGAGGGTTTGGAGCCGGTACGCCGCCGTCCGGGCATGTACATCGGCGGCACCGATGCCCGTGCGCTGCATCATCTGGTAGCCGAAGTGCTCGACAATGCCATGGACGAGGCCGTCGCCGGCCACGCCAGCCGCATCGAGATCGAGCTGGAGGAAGGCAACCGCATCACCGTGCGCGACAACGGCCGCGGCATCCCCACCGACCCGCATCCGAAGTTCAAAAAGAAGTCGGCGTTGGAAGTCATTCTTACGACGCTCCATTCAGGCGCAAAGTTCTCCGACAAGGCCTATCAGACCTCGGGCGGTCTGCACGGCGTCGGCGTCTCGGTGGTCAACGCCCTGGCTGAAGAATTGGTGGTGGAGGTGGCGCGCGAGCGGACCCTCTGGCGCCAGACCTTCTCGCGCGGGACGCCGCAGGGCCCGCTGGAGAAGATCGGCGCCGTCCCCAACCGCCGCGGCACCACCGTCAGCTTCCGGCCCGACCCTGAGATCTTCGGCCCGCTGCAGTTCGATGCCTGGCGGCTCTATCGTATGGCGCGCTCCAAGGCCTATCTCTTTCGCGGCGTTGAGATCCGCTGGCAGTGCGCCCCTTCCCTGGTCACCAAGGAAGGCGAGCCGCCGCTCAGCGACAGCCTGCATTTCCCGGGCGGCCTCAGCGACTTCCTCTCCGCCACGCTCGGCAAGCGCAAGACGCTGATGCCAGAAACCTTCTCCGGCCGCGCCAACTTCGCCGAGGATGCCGGCAGCGTCGAATGGGCCATCGCCTGGCCGCTCGACGAGGAAGGCTTCTCCCAGTCCTACTGCAACACGGTGCCGACGCCTGAGGGCGGCAGCCACGAGCAAGGCTTGCGCACTGCGTTGGTGCGCAGCCTCAAGGCCTACGGCGAGATGACGGGGCAACGCAAAAGCAGCCAGATCACCGCCGACGACCTCTTGGGCGGCGCCTGCGCCATGCTCTCGGTCTTCATCAAGGAGCCGCAGTTCCAAGGCCAGACCAAGGAGCGGCTGGCCTCACCGGCTGCGACCCGCCTGGTCGACGGCATCCTGAAGGACCACTTCGACCACTGGCTGAGCGCCCAGCCCGATCGGTCCCGCGTGCTGCTTGAACGGATCATCGAGCGGGCCGAGGAGCGCACTCGCCGGCGTAAGGAAAAGGAGCTCACCCGCAAGTCGGCGACCCGCAAGCTACGCTTGCCGGGCAAGCTTTCCGACTGCTCGCGCGGCCAGCGTGACGGCACCGAGATCTTCCTGGTCGAGGGAGACTCGGCGGGCGGCTCGGCCAAGCAGGCGCGCAACCGCGAGACCCAGGCCATCCTCACCCTCCGCGGCAAGATCCTGAACGTGGCCAGCGCCTCCTTCGAGAAGCTCAAGGCCAACCAGGAAATCAACGACATCGTGCTGGCGCTCGGCTGCGGGCTTGCACGGCAGAAGGGCTACAGCCTCGACAACCTGCGCTACGAGCGCATCATCGTCATGACCGATGCCGACGTGGATGGCGCCCACATCGCAGCCCTTCTGATGACCTTCTTCTATCGGGAGATGCCCGGGCTGATCGAAAGCGGCCGCCTCTATCTTGCGCAACCGCCGCTCTATCGCCTTTCGCAAGGCGGCAAGACGCTCTACGCCCGCGACGACGCCCACAAGGACACGCTGTTGGAGGACGAGTTCGACCGTAAGAAGAAGGTCGATATCAGCCGTTTCAAAGGCTTGGGCGAAATGCCTCCAATGCAGCTCAAGGAAACCACCATGGACCCGGACAAGCGCACCCTGCTCCGGGTCAGCCTCGCCGATGAGCCCGGCGATACGCTTGCCGGCGACCAAGCCGCTGGAACACGCGAAGCCACCGACCTTGTCGAGCGCCTGATGGGGCGCAAGGCGGAGAGCCGCTTTGTCTTCATTCAGGAAAACGCCCGCTTCGTGACGGACGAGAACCTCGACGTCTAACGCCAAGAAAACTCACGCAGACGTGACCTTCTTGACAGAAAGAGGCCGCATCCGCTGCTTAGGTCTGTAACGAATAAGACTCGTATCGCTTACGATGAAGCGGCTCGACAGACCGAGGATGAAGCACCGATGCCTTTGAAACACATCGCGATCGCCGCAGCCGGCCTCGCCTTCCTGGCAGGCTGCGCACAGACCGGCGCGCCGGTCACCTGGAACGCCTCCATCAAGGACAACTACGACGTCGGCAGCCTGGATGGCGCTGTGACCAGCCCGGGTATTCGGGTCAGCGTGGTTGGGGAGACCTACGGGGCCGACCGCACGGCCTTGGCTGACAACATCGCGGACATCATCAGGCAGTCACATTTCGGCCCGCGCGTCACCTTCGCTTCGCAGATCGGCGAGGATGAAAGCTATCGCGATTTCGAGGTGCGCTTCCTCTTCTCGCCGCAGCCGGGGGCGCCGGCATATACGCTCTGCGAGGATGAGAGCTTCAAGCAACGTCCGCCGGAAGTCGGCTCCACCGAGTTCCTCGCCGCCTATTGCCGCAAGGGCAAGCGCATCAACTCGGTGCGCGGCCGAGTCGCCGGCGATGTTCAGTCTGCCTCGTTCCGCAGCCTGGTGCAGCAGGCCAGCCTGACGCTGTTCCCGCCGCCGGGCTTCCAGTTCGACGCCGACCGCGGCGGCGACTACGACCAGTAGATCGCCGTCGTTTCTAGCTTTGTTGCAGCCACTGGAGCAGCGCCGCCGTGGTGTTCTGCGGCCGCTCCAGCGGTGGCAAGTGGCCGCAGTCCGGCAGCTTGACCAGCCTGGCGTCGGCAATGCCGGCGGCCATCTCCAAGTGGCGATCCGGCGGGGTCAGGAGATCGTTTTCGCCGCAGAGAACCAAGGTGGGGCAGGCGATTTGGGCCAGCGTGGGCAGGCTGTCTATCCGGCCCAGGATGGCCGTCTGCTGGTGCAGAAAGGCTGCCTTGCCGACCCGCTCCGCCATCGCCAGAACCACACCGCCCACCTCGGGCGCCTCCACACGGTCGGGATGCACCAATTGCGGCAGCAAGCGCTGGGTGACGCCCTTGAACTCGCCTTTCTCGGCGAGTTGCATCATGTCCTTGCGTCGTTGCCGGATCTCCGGGGGATCCTGCCGGGCTTGGGTATCCAGGAGAGCGAGGCGCTCCACCCGCTCCGGCGCTTGGCGCATGATTTCGAAGGCGACGTAACCGCCCATCGAAAGACCGCAAAGCGCAAAGCGCTCAGGCATGGCCTCCAACACGCCTGCCGCCATCGCTGCAATGCTGTCCTGGCTGGTGAAATCGGCCACCCAGGGCTGCGCCTTCTCCGACAGCGGAGCAATCTGGTGCTGCCAGAGCGCCTCGTCGTTCAGCAGCCCCGGCAAAAGCGCAAGCGTCGGCTTCCCGTTAACCATGATCTCGGCACCTCCACCTTGCGGCGAGCCTATCGGCCGCGCTCGTTACCGCGTTCGGATGACCTCACCCTCACCTTGCGTACGATTGACAGCAGCGGCGTCAAACCATATCTGTCAGGTGCGTAGAACAGATCGCCTGTGACGATCGTCGCCGACCAGCAAGAAAAGACTACATGCAATTCGAAGAACTCGGCTTAGGTGCGGAGGTGCTCCGCGCGGTCGCCGAAGCGGGCTATAAAGAGCCCACCCCTATTCAACAGAAAGCCATTCCCACGGTCCTGATGGGCCGGGACGTGCTGGGCGTCGCCCAGACCGGAACGGGCAAGACGGCAGGCTTCACGCTGCCGATGATCGACATCCTCGCCAGCGGGCGGGCCAAGATGCGCATGCCGCGCTCGCTCATCCTCGAGCCGACGCGCGAGCTCGCCGCCCAGGTGGCCGACAGCTTCGAGAAGTACGGCAAGTATCACCGGCTTTCGATGGCCCTCCTGATCGGAGGCGAGTCCTTCAAAGACCAGGAAGCCGCCCTCGACAAAGGCGTCGACGTGTTGATCGCGACGCCGGGCCGCCTGCTGGACCTTTTTCAGCGCGGCAAGATCCTGCTGGCCGACAGCAAGCTGTTGGTGATCGACGAAGCCGATCGCATGCTCGACATGGGCTTCATCCCCGATGTCGAGCGCATCGTCTCGCTGCTGCCCCGCATGCGCCAGACGCTGTTCTTCTCAGCCACCATGGCCCCCGAGATCCGGCGCCTTGCGGATAAGTTCCTGCTCAATCCCAAGGAGATCTCCGTCGCACCGCCGGCCACGGCAGCGGCCACCGTCTCCCAGTACTTCCAGCGCTGCGGCCAAGAACCCAAGATGAAGCGGGCTGCCCTACGCCGCCTGCTCTCCGCGGACGACGTCAAGAGCGCCATCGTCTTCTCCAACCGCAAGCGCGACGTCGGCGTGGTGCATCGCTCCCTCGTCCGTCACGGCTTCGATGCGGAGGCGCTGCATGGCGACATGCCGCAGCCCAGCCGCATGGCGACCCTGGACAAGTTCAAAAAGGGCGATGTCCGTATTCTGGTCTGCTCAGACGTGGCGGCGCGCGGCCTCGACATTCCGGCCGTAAGCCATGTCTTTAACTACGACGTGCCCCACAACGCCGAAGACTACGTGCACCGCATCGGCCGCACCGGCCGTGCCGGGCGCAGCGGCACCTCGGTCACCTTGGTGACCGGGGACGATCGCAAGACCTGGCCGGCGGTGGTCCGCCTGATCGGGCGCGACGTCGAGGAGCTGCCCGGCGATACGGAGGCGGCCCCTGTTCCGACGCGCGAAACGCGGGAGGAGCGGCCGGCCCGAGGCAGCAAACGGCGCAGCACGCGCTCGCGCAGCGAAGAGGCCGAGGCCAAGCCCGCCCGCAAGGACAAGTCGGGCGGAGAGCGCAAAAGCCGGACGCCGGCGCGGGAGCAAGAGGGTCAAGCCGTCACCGCGTTCGGCGACGACGTCCCGGCCTTTATGCTGACCCCGGTGCCGAACGTTTAGTGCGAAGGCGAAGGTCGGGGCAGCCCAACCTGCCCCGACAACACTGCTTCAATCTCAGACGTCCGCGTAGCACTCGGTCTCGGCTGTGGCGCCGGGATGGGTCACGGCCCCCTTCTCGGCCGGACCCACGAGCTGCGCATACTTCCACAGCGTGCCGGATCCGAGATCGAGATCGCGCGGCTTCCAGGCTTTGCGGCGCTCGGCCAGCTCCTCCTCGCTCAGCTCGACGTTCAGGCTGCCCTCGTCGGCATCGATGACAATAATGTCGCCGTCGCGCAGCAAGCCGACCGGTCCGCCGACTGC
>JANQMX010000008.1 GCA_028279885.1 Rhodovibrionaceae bacterium
CCTCGGAACGCTTGAGGTGAAGACCTTCTTGCCGCGAAGCAATATGGCGAATGGGATGTGGCTGAGTGCAGACGGAAAGGCGCTGCTTGTTGCCGAACAGGGAACCATGACGACGCCAGGTGCCATTAGTCGTATCAACTTGGCCGATCGAACACGTTCAGTCGTCGTTGATTCTTTTGAAGGAAAACCCTTCAATTCACCGAACAAGGTCATCCAATCGTCGAACGGTTGGATCTACTTCTCAGACCCGGATTACGGAGCAAATCAGGGCTTCAAGCCGGAGTCGACACTCCCAATGGCCGTCTACGCGTACAATCCGAGTACCGGTACGACGCACCGTCTAACCACAGAACTTGCCCGACCACACGGTCTTGCTTTATCGCCGGACGAGACGGTCTTGTACATCAGTGATACGGATGCCGTTGACGGAAAGCACCCGTACAACGCCGCAAAATCTCATTCCATTCTGTCCGCACCACTTGATGCGCCTGATAGATTAGGGCGTCTAACGGAGGTTCTATCCGTTCCAGTGGGCATTCCAGATGGCTTCATCGTTACGGCGCCGGACTATGATCTATGGGTGGGCGCGGGTGATGGTCTACGGCACTATCGCGCGAACGGCACCCTCAAGGCGCTGTATCCGGAAGGGGGACCCGTGTTCAACGTTACCCGGCACGGCAACATAGTCTATTCGACCGCTGACACGGCTATCTGGCAGACTCGAATCGGGCCAGATTGAATTAGAGCGCACGGCCTCTGGTATTCATCCCCAGTACGCAAGGTTCTGGGACGCGGCATCAGCGGATCGTTTCCGACAGGCCGTGCTAGGGCAACCTGTCGATTGTGCGCGACTTGAACCAGCGGACGATGACCTGAGCCCGAGCCACCGTGCTGCTACCAACTGAGAGCAGTTGCACAGGCTCTACAACGGCCTATCTGGCGTGCCGCGGCAAGAGCGATAAGGCGATGCCACCCAGGACAAGGGCCCCGGCGGTCAAGAGGCGTGGTGTCAGCGGCTCAGCCAGCAGAAGCACCCCAGCCGCGAGGGCAATGACCGGCACGCTGAGTTGCGCGATGCCTGCAACCGTCGTCGGAATGGATGGCAGGACCCGGTACCACAGCGCGTAACCCAGACCGGATGTCACGGCACCAGCGACGATGGCTGTAACGACGCCAGCCACGGACAGTGGACCGCTGCTGCCAAGGAGCATGGCCAAGCCGGTAAGCGGGACACAGAGCAGGAAGTTGCCTGCCGTTGCACCCAAGGCATCCGCTTCGGCGCGCCCCAACAGGGTATAGCCCGCCCATCCGATGCCGGCTGCAACCATCGCCAGGGATCCGGCCAATGGGACTGCTGTCTGTCCGCTGGGCCAAAGGAGGATGCAGAGACCAAGAAGCGCGATCAGCGCGCCGATCCAGCGCATGAGCGGAATGGTCTGCCCTTCCCAAACCGCCCATCCAAAGACAACGACCTGAAGTACGCCAAACAAGATCAATGCACCCAAACCGGCGTCGAGGCTGATGTAGGCCCAGGAAAATCCGATCATGTAGACCGCCAGCATTGCGGCACCGGCTAGTCGTCTGGGCACCCAGAGCACCGGTTGGGCTGCGGCTCGCGGTAGGATCAGCGCCCAGAGGACGGCAGCCCCAGCAACGACCCGGATCGCCGCAAAATCCATCGGGGCCATCTGAAACTCGGTGACTGCGACCCGATTGAGAACGGAATTGGCCGCGAACGCCGTCATGGTCAGCGCAACAAAGAGGAAAAGAAGGAAGCGGTTGTCGACCCGCTTCACCCCGCTTGAGCGGAGTGAACAGGTCTTATCCGGGCCCTTCACTGAGAGCGGCTCGCCGGGCGGCGCGGCTATTGACTATTCCGCGTTAGACCCAGTGCGCCGGAGGGACCGGCTTTGATCGTCTCTTCGAGCGCATCGAGTTCGGCCGCGTCAGGATCGATCCAGGGATCACGATCGAGATTGAACACCGAAGGCAGGCGCCCAACGCACTTGCCAGCGTGAACACAGACGTTCTCGTCGTAGGTGACCGTGGCCTGTTTGCCTTTGTAGCTCTGCATATCCGCTTTCTTTCTCGTTCGATGACTCGCGGCGTTTCGGCTTGCCGGTCTCGCTCGTCTTCATGCTTCCAGCGTCACTTGCACCGACTATGGGCGGTAACCGTCGTACAGAGCAGGGCTGATTCAGCCTGATCCATGCGATTTCAGCCACTATATCCATCGATATGAGGGAGCTGATTGACATCGCCATCGTGACCACGCCGGATGCTGAAGCCGGGGTGGCGCTGGGAATCCACGACGCCTTTTGGTCCGTCGGCCGTCTATGGAACCAGGCTCATGGCCGTGAGGACACTCCGGTTTTTGCGCCCCGGATAGTCAGCGCGAGCGATGAACCGGTCATGACTGCGACCGGCGTCGTGCTCCGCCCAAATGCAACGATTGGCGACGGTGCGGCCTGGGATATCGTATTCGTGCCGTCGCTTTTGCCCTGCGACGGCAAGTGTCTGCCCGATGTCGAGCCGGCGCTGCTCGACTGGGTGAAACAATCGAAGGCGGCGGGCTCCAGCGTCGTCTCGTCTTGCACCGGATCGTTCCTGCTGGCCGAAGCAGGACTGCTCGACGGATGCGAAGCAACGACCCACTGGGCCTTCGTCGATGAATTCCGACGCAGCTATCCCAGGGTGACGGTTCACGGTGATCGGACCCTTGTCGCGGCCGATGAGCAAGCCTCCGTTGTAACGGCAGGAGGTGCATCGTCATGGACCGATCTGACGCTCTACCTCGTCGGACGCTTCGCCGGCGAGGAAGAGGCTCGGCGTTTGGCGCGCATGTCGCTCTTCGATTGGCATCATCAGGGACAGAACCCCTATGCACGGCTCACGACCCGGTCTCAGACCTCGGATGGAATTGTCCAACAAGCCCAAGAGTGGATTGCCCTGTCCTATGATCAGCAAAACGTCATAAAGCGGGTAATCGGAAGATCGGAGCTGGCGGAAAGGACGTTCAATCGGAGGTTTCGTGCGGCAACGGGCATGAGCCCTCTCGAATACCTCCAAGCCGTGCGCTTGGAAGAAGCAAAGCAGCAGTTGGAAACCGAAGACGCGACGGTCGAAGACATCGCCTATGCGGTCGGCTACGACGATGTGTCGTCATTTCGGCGCTTGTTTAAGAGCAAGACAGGCATAACCCCGGCCGAACACCGCAAGCGTTTCAAGGCCCCGCAGATCTACTATGGGTCTTCACAACGGTCACGGAACGGCTGAGCTCCCACGCGCGTCCTTGGACGCGCTTCCTATGCCTCTTCATCCAGGTCGTGAACCGGATCGAGGACGATCCGCGGGTTGCCTGTCGCTTCGATCGGCGGGGAGCGATGTAGAAACCCCGAGCGCGGAATAGTTGGCCAGATCGCCGCCGCATAGCCAGGGCTTTGGAGGGCCGATAGCTCCTCCGGCATCTCGACGATACGGAAGGGCGGGGCAGCGCCTTGCGCGACGCTGCCCAGTTGTGCCCTCAGGATGACAAGGCCTGCGCAAGTGTCGTTGCGTTGTGCCGCATCATGTCGAGATAGGTGGGCGCCGGACCGTTCGGGCCGGAGAGGGCGCCGGGATAGAGTGTGCCGCCGATCGTGGCGCCGGTCTCGTTGGCGATCTGCTCGAGAAGCCTCGGGTCGGTGATGTTCTCGATGAAGACCGCCGTGATGCCCTCGTCACGGATGCGTTCGATCAGCCGTGCGACGTCCTTCGCCGAGGCCTCGGACTCGGTGCTGAGTCCCTGGGGTGCGAGGAAGGTCAAGCCATAGTCGCGGCCGAAATACTGGAAGGCGTCGTGTGAGGTGACGACCGTGCGACGGCTCTCTGGAAGCCCCGCAATGATCGCGCGGATATCGGCATCGAGCGCCTCGAGCTCGGCGACGTAGGCCGCCCGGTTCTCATAGAAGGTGCCTGCGTTCTCGGGATCGGCCTTGGCGAGCGCGGCCGTGATGTTGTCGACATAGACAACCGCGTTGCTGAGGCTCTGCCAGGCATGCGGGTCATAGGCGCCGTGGTGATGGTGGTGGTGTCCTCCCGCCTCGGCATGCTCGTCGTGGCCGTGGTGGTCGTGGTCGTCATGACCCGCGTGATCATCGTGACCCGCGTGGTCATGGTGCTCGTGTTCCGCTTCCTTGGCATGATCGTGGTCATCATGCTCCGCGTGGTCATGATGGTCGTGCTCGGCGTGCTCATCGTGCCCGTGGTGGTCGTGGTCGTGCTCTTCTTTCTCGGCCTGCTTGGCGTGAGCGTGGCCATGGTGATCGTGGCCGTCATGGTCATCGTGATCGTCGTGGTCGTCCTCGTAAGCAATCGGCTCGATCCCGTTCGTCGCCACGACCCGTACCCCGTCGAAGCCGGAGGCCTCGATCAAGCGATCCATCCAGCCTTCGAACTCCAGTCCATTGACCACCAGGATTTCCGCGTCGCTGACGGCCCGCGCCGCGGCCGGCGTCGGCTGATAGACATGCGCGTCACCGTCCGGGCCGACCAGCATGGTGACATCGACGTGCTCGCCGCCGATGCGCTCCACCATATCGGCGAGGATCGAGAAGCTGGCGACCACGGGGATCGGCTCATCGGCCTGGGCCATCGTGGGGGCTGCGGCCAGAGACAGGGCGACCAGAGCGGCAGCGGATTTCAGCAGGACTCTACGGCAGGGCATGTTTCTGTCCTTTCACGTTTCGAGGGGAGGGCGCGGCAAGGCGCGCGCGGCAAGGCCACCTACCGGCCCAAGGAGGAGCGACAGCCCGTAGAGGAAGCCCGCCACTAGGATGATCGCCGGCCCGGACGGCAGGCTGAAATGGTAAGAGAGGAGCAAGCCGATGACGCTGGAGACGATGGCGACGGCCATTGCGACGGCGATCAGCCGGCCGATGCTGGCCACCCAAAACCGCGCTGCGGCGGCTGGCAGGATCATGATGCCGACAGCCATCAGCGTGCCGAGCGCGTGGAAGCCGCCCACGAGGTTCAGCACGACCAGCGTGAGAAAGGTGAAATGCGTCACCGCGCTAAGTCCGCTGACCGAGCGCAGGAACATGGGGTCGGCGCATTCGAGAACCAGGGGCCGAAACAGGCCCGCAAGCGTCAGGACTGTGAGGCTGGCAATGGAGCAGAGCAGGATCAGCGCGGCGTCGTTGAGCGCAAGCACCGTGCCGAAGAGCACATGCATCAGGTCGACATTGCTGCCGCGCGTCGAGACGATCAGCACGCCGACCGCCAGCGAGATGAGATAAAAGGCCGCGAGGCTCGCATCTTCGCGAAGTGCCGTGGCGCGGGCGACGAAGCCCGACAGCAGCGCTACGGCCATGCCGGCAATCAGTCCGCCGATGGTCATGGCTCCCAGCGAAAGTCCCGCGATGAGATAGCCGACAGCCGCCCCCGGCAGGATGGCATGGGCCATGGCGTCACCCGTCAGGCTCATCCGGCGCAGCATCAGGAAGACCCCGACGGGCGTTGCGCCGACCGATATGGCAATGCAGCCCAGAAGCGCTCGGCGCATGAAGCCGAAGTCGGCGAAGGGCTGGACCAAAGCCTCCCAAATCATGCGGCGCTCCGTCCGCAGGTGTGGGGAGGGCCGGCGCAGGCCTCGCACATCTGCCGCGCGCGGAACTGGTTTTCCGCCGTCAGCACCTCTGCCGTGGGTCCATGGGCGACAAGCTCGCGGGCGAGCAACAGCGTTTCCGGGAAGTAAGCGCGCACCGTGTCGATATCGTGCAGAACGGCCACCACCGTGCGCCCCTCGCCATGCCATCGTTGCACCACAGCCAGAAGGTCGGCCATGGTCTTGGTGTCGATGGCGGTAAAGGGTTCGTCAAGAAGCACGAGCCGCGCATCCTGCAGGAGCAGCCGGGCGAAGAGGGCGCGCTGCATCTGGCCGCCTGACAGAGACCCGATGGGCCGCGTTTCGAAGCCTTCGAGCCCGACGGCCGAGATGGCCTCCGCGACCCGCTGGCGGCTCGCCCGGGATAGGGACCCGAAGGCGCCGATCTCGCGCCAAAGACCCAAGGCCACGAGATCCACGACCGACAGGGGAAAGGAACGGTCGATGTCCGACTGCTGGGGCAGGTAGGCGATGTCGTCGCGGGCGAGGGTGCCCAACGAAAGCCGCCCCCCGAGCGGCGCAAGCGTGCCGATCACTCCTTTCAGCAGCGTCGATTTGCCGGCACCGTTGGGCCCGACGATGGCTGTCAGGCTACCTTCGGTGATCTGGCTATCGAGGTTTTGCACGGCCGGAAGCCGGTCGTAGCCAAGGCTAAGGTCCTGAAACGCGACGGCGTAGGTCATAGACCCCCCGGCGTGGCCGTCGCCCAGAAGAAGCCGGCCCAGAGCGCCGCGACGATCAGGGCCGCGCCGGCGAGCCGGGGGCCAACGCCGATCAGCAGCAGCCGCAGAGAAGAGGCGGAGCGCCCCCTCATGCGCAGCACCCCTGCAACGCTGGCAGCATCCTCGCCTGCATCTGTTCTCCACGCTTGTTCATGCGTCTGTCATTCTGGGTGTTTCTGTCGATTATGAAGCAAGGCAAGATGCTATAACGTAACATTAAGTCGTGGGAAAGATGGAGTCTGGGAGGTGTATTCGCCGTCCTGTCGCCGCGTCTAGCAGCTATCAGAAGACTGCCTGCGCCCTTGGGCAAGTATCGATGATGTGAGTGGACGCGTGCTCCGAGAGCGCTAGACTGGTAGCAGCATGCCGCGCCACAACTTCCGTTCGGACCGCGTTGCCATGTGGAAAAGGGTCCTTTGCCGTCTGCTTCCTGTCGCGCTTCTCTTGATCGCGGCTGCGCCGCTATCTGCTGTGCTGGCTGAGGAGCGTCCGCAACTGATCGATCTGGACGATGTGGGGCCGCTCATCGCCCGCGAGTTCGCCCTCTACGACCCGGACTACAAGGCCAACAGGCAGGCGCGAGAGAGCAAGCTGGCCGATTTGTCCCGCTCGTTTGTCGCCTTGCAGGAGCAAGGTTACACCATGTCGTGCTCGCATATGATCTACATCGAAGCGAAGTGGCTGGTCGAGTACACAGCCGACTGGGCGCGCACCGACCGGCGCTTGGAGGCGCTTGCCGAGAGCCTCAAGCAGACCGATCAGGACTCTGTCGAAGATCAGTCGCCGGAAGACGGAAGCTGGGGTGGCTGCTTCGAGGCATGGTTCATGAAGGTCGAAGCGACGGTCTACCACCTCGAATGGCTGGCCGACCGCGGGACGCCGCCAAAGTACCCGGTCACCTTTTTGAATGAGTTTTTGCAGCCCGACGCGCTGACAGCCTATCTGCAGCGCTTGCTCGTCTCCGATATTGCCGACAAGGGTGTCGACAACCGCAGCGAGCTCGGCTCGATCACGGCGTCGCTCACGACGATCTTCTTCAAGAAGCACGTCGCGAAGTACCTGCGCGACCAGGTAGCGGGGCTATCGATCGAGGATGATACGGTTGCCGCCTACCAGAAGTTCCTGGATAGCTGGGAGGATCCCGCCACCGGCTATTGGGGTGCGTGGTACGCCTCCGACGGGAAGGTCTACCGGGCGCCCGATCTGAGCCTGACCTATCACCAGATCGCTTATCATCCGCAGGGAATCGGCGACTGGCGGCAGATCATCGACACCACCATGGCCATCCGCGACCGGCCCTATCCCTACGGCTGGATGACCCACGGCCATTTCAACAATCACAACAACTACGATATCGTGCGCACCCTGAAGCTGGCGTGGCCACACGCGACGGATGCCGAGAAACAGGCCATCCGGAAGGTCATCGGCACGATGCTGCAATGGTGTCTGAACCACTCGCTTAAGCCTGACGGCTCGTTCAAGTCGGACGCGGCTTTCTACGACTCTCTCGGCGCCCGCTACTACTACGGCGTATCGTTCCTCGACGAGGTCGGCTACTGGAACAAGGCAAACCGCTTTTGGACCGACGAGTCCTTCGCCAAGGGAATGAGTATCTGTTGCGCCATCAAGGCCCGCATCCACAAAACGGGAATGAAGGGCGGCGTCATGGCGTCCGCGATTCAGAAGCTCAACCACAGCTGCCCGGCCTGTTGACCGCACAACGATCGCCTTCGCCGCCGCGCCGTCGGGTTTGGGCACAGCCTATCGGTCCGCTGGTCTATCTTCGCTGTAGAGCCATAAGTGCGCATTGTGAAATGGGTGTGCCGTGCCGGAGACCATGGTCCCGCCATATCCCCCTTCACGGGGCTTCGGCCGCTTCATCCGGCCCACACCACTGACGTGTTGGACTTCCAGAACCGTATAGGGTCTTTGGTAGACCCAGGTCCGGTTTTCTAGGGCGAGAAGGTCGGGGCTCGGCGGCCGTTCGTCGGTGAAGGCGTAGAAGTAGAGCGTGAAGCCACCCGCTGGCACCGGCACGACGGACAGCGGCGTCATGCCCAGGGCTTTGACGGAACGGTCCACCGGACCGATGTCTGCGGCCCGCAGCGTAAGCAGGTTCAGGCAGGGGCCACCGCCCAGGCGCTGCGTTTGGGAGGCCTCCGTGGGGCGGTCGCCCTCGAACCAATGGTCGAGCAGCTCGATGGTAAAGCCTTCGGGGTCCTGCAGGTGCGCCAGATAGGCTACGTCGCCGACTTGGCGCGGGGCTTGAACCGCGATGCCCTTTTGCACGAGTTGTCGATGCGCGAGATCGATGTCCGGAACCGCCAGTGCAATCTTCCAATAGAGGTCATGCGGTGATGGGCGGTAGGGGGCCTCGGCAGCCTCGAACAGCAGCCCCGCTTCCTCGCCCGTGTATCCGATCGTTCCGTTTGCACGCTGCTGCATGCCCAGGACGTCGCAATAGAATTGCTTTTGGCTTTCGGGGTCGCCGCAGCGAAGGCGTATGGTGTCAAGTGCGGGCATTGATGCCGACCCTCTTGGCTATGGGAACGATTTGGCCCGGATGCCGGGTCCAACCTGCGCCTAGACCGCACTATAGCTTACGGAAGTAGCGCGCGACCGGATAGCGCTCGAAGCCGGCGCTTTCGTAGGCCGCGCGCGCCGGGGCGTGGCCGCGGTCGCCGCCGGTCTCGACCATCGCCATGGCCAGTCCGCGCTTCTGCATCCACGCGAAAGCAAAGGCCATCAGAGCCGCACCGACGCCGCGACGCTGGTACGCCGGGTCCACGGCAATAATGTAGATTTCGCCCATGGAGTCCTCTGTGTGAGCTCTCAGTCCCAAAAAGCCGGACACCGCCCCTTCCGTCATGGCCGCCCAGATGTCAGTTTCTTCGTCGAGGCAGATGGCCTCAACGTCCGCCAACTGTCTCTTCAGCCAGCCTTCTGGATAGAAGGCCCGGAAGACATAGCGTGGGATGTCTTCCTGCATCAGCGGAAAGACCGGGCTCCAAGCCGTGCGGGTGACTTCCAGAACAGCCTCGAGGTGTTGAGGCGCGTAAGGGACAATGTCGGTCATTGGCCACTCGCTTTCGATGCATCCTTTATAGCTCTTTCTGCATCAGGGCGGAATGGCGGGCCGCCCACGGAACAGCCTTTGCTGTGATGACGGCTGGTTGCAAATCCCTCTCCACGAGAGATAACGGAGTTGCCAATCCAGAGGGGCTCGTCGTGACCAATCCCGTCTTTCATTTTGAGATACCCGTGACCGACATGGACCGTGCTGTGGCCTTCTATCAAGACGTGCTCGGAGTTGAGTTGAGCAGGCAGACTGTGGACGGCTACGAAATGGCGTTCTTTCCGCGCGATGATCTTCGGCCCGGGGCGAGTGGCGCTCTTGCTAAGGGAGACGTCTACAGGCCGTCTCATGACGGATCGATCCTCTACTTCGATGTCATCGATATTGACGCCGTGCTTGCTCGCGCAACAGCGCTCGGCTCGCGGATACTCTATGCAAAGAAGGACCTCGGTGAGGCAGGTTACGTCGCCGAGTTCGAGGATAGCGAGGGCAATCGAATTGCTCTCACGCAAGCGCAGGACTGAACGCTGATTAGCGACAAGTGTGGACAAAGCGTCTTTTACCCAAAGTCCGCAAAGCCGTCATCGAACCGGCGTCGTAGGCCGTCGCACCAAAGGCGGGGAATGGCGGTGCAGGCAGTCTCCTGCGAACCGGTCTCCGGCGCCTGTTTCCCTGTTCAGCAGGGAACATGCAGGGACGTTGGCCGAGTTTGGGACCGTGTGGGTCAATCCGGCGAAAACACCAATTACAAATCAGAGCTTTCGCTCGAGATTCCCCAGCTAGCAGAATAGGGAACCCTATTGCGCGAAACAGGCAACTCCACCGCCTAAACAGGGACTTAGAGACTGACGATCCTAGGTCTGGGCAACTTCTGTTTCGTGCACGGCCCGGCCAATTCAAAAGGGGCGAGTCACCAGGTTGCCCCTCTCATCGTCCCATTAACTGTGGCAGGAAGAGACTGACCTGGGGGAAAAGGATGAGGACGATCAGGGACGCCAGCAGCACCACAAGAAAAGGCAGTGAAGCGCGTACTACCCCGAAGATCGGGACTCTCATGATCCCGCTGGCGACGTAGAGCGATAGCCCGAAAGGTGGCGTGACCTGCGCAATCTGCATGGTCAGCACCAGGATCACATTCATGTAAATCAGGTCCACTCCGGCCGCCTGCAACGCAGGGAGGACTACGGGCAAGGTCAGGTACATGATGGGCAGCGAGTCCAGGAACATGCCCATGACCAGCCACAGCAGCGTGACCACCAAGATGAGCTCCAATTGCGTTAGGCCCGCGTCGATCGTCCAAGCGGCGATCTCCTGCGGCAAGCGGGCGAACGCGAGAGGAGACGCAAAGAGAAGAGCCGCCGCCACCAGAAGAAAGATCATGGAACTGTTGCTCACGGCCCCGCGCACCGCTTCATGGTAGAAGTTGCGCCAGGTCATCTGCCGGTACACGAAAAGCGCGATGACCAGTCCATAGACGAAGGCGACCGCGGCAGCCTCGGTAGGCGTGAAGACACCGCCATAGATTCCGCCAAGCACGATCACCGGCATCAGGAAGGCGGGAAGAGCCTTGAACGTGGTGGCACCGCGTTTCGACCAAGCTTGCCGCGCCTGGGTCTCCCGTTGCCGGCGAAGGCTGAGCAGCATCCCGGTCAGGCCGAGCGCGAGGCCGATCAAAAAACCCGGAACGATGCCGGCCATGAACAGCACTCCGGCGTTCTGCTGCGCGAGGGCGCCGTACAAAACCATCAGGATGCTCGGCGGGATCATCTGTCCGAGTGTGCTGCTAACCGCAAGCAGGCCGGCAATGAACTCACGGCTATATCCCGCCCGGACCATCGGCGGGGTCGCCAGCGCCGAGACGCCGGACAAGGTGGCGGTCGTCGACCCCGTGATCGCCGCATAGGCCATACAGGTCAGCACGGTGGTGAAAGCCATGCCGCCCTTGATATGGCCGACATAGCTGTCGATCGCGTCGTAGACGTAGCGGGCAGGACCACAGTAGGCCATCACGTTGCCCGCAAGCAGGAAAAAGGGAACCGCCAGAAGAACGAAGCTGTCGATGCTCCCGAACATCGTCATGGGGACGCTCATTGCCGGCATGCCCATGAAGACGTGCATGAGGAAGATCGCGCTGACGGTCAGGGCGATCCATATCGGCAGAGCCGCCAGCACAAGCACGATCAGAATGCCGATACCGATCCAGAGCATGATTCGTTCTCCCGTCCGCGCTGCGCAGACCGCGCTATCGCTGGCCGGCTGTCGGACCGAGCCCCTCGGGCGGCCCGGTCGCGTCGGAGCGCGCCGTAGGCCCGGAGCGCATCGCTTGGACGGCTGCCACAATCTCCGACAGGCTGAACAGCATCAGGATGACCATGCCGAGCGGCAGGATGCTGTAGGGCAACCATTGGGGGAACTGTAGCGAGCCGGTAAGCAAGCCGATCTCAAATGTCTGGAAGGCGAGGCGCGTGCCCCAGACGAACACGGCTGCGCTGACGACGAACGCGATCACGTTCACCGCCAAACGGTGTATCTGCATCCCGGTACCGGACAGCCTCGCGCTCAACAGGTCGAGAGCGACGTGCCCCCGATTGCGCAAGACCGGACCGGCAATGAGCAAGGCGGTGAGCAACGCCAGATAGCGAGCCCCTTCCTCCACCCACTCCAGAGAGTAGCTGAATAGGTAGCGCAAGATGACCGCCGCGAAGGCCAAGCCGATGCTCCCCAGCAGGCTGGCACCGGCCAGAAAATAGAGGATGCCTTCAAGTGTGGCGATCGCACGCTGCAGCATGACGCTCACTCCTGCCGAGGAGGCTCGACCGGACGGGCACCGCTCGTTTCGAGCCGGTCCCAGGCAGATCTTCTAGGACTCTGGACCAGCCCAAGAGGTCGTTCGGATCGACGCCCGTCCGCGAGTTGTTTCTCCAGCCGGCCTCAGCGCTGGATGGAAATGTCCTCGCCGAGGCGCAACACTTGATCCACCAGCTCTTGTCCGTCGGGACCGACGACCTCGACAAAGCGTGCGATCGCCTTGTCGCGCACCTGCGCTGTGAACCGCTCCATCTCGCTGGGGCTCACCCAGTTGATCGTCACGTTGTAGGGCGGCTGCTGCATCTCTTCGATGTAGTTGTTCTCCAATTCGATTACGGCGTTGTAGGCATGCTCCTGGGTCTCTGGCATGACCTTGTTCTCGATGATGTCCTGAATGTCGGCCGGTAGTCCTTCCCACCAGCTCAGGTTCACGAAGAGCGGCAGCCCGTAGCTCGCATAGAAGGGCAGGGTCATGTACTTGGTGTGCCAGCGCGCATCGTGGTAGTGCACCGGGGTTGTCACCAGCCCATCGACGACGCCCTGTTGCAGAGCGACGGGCACTTCGGCGCCGGCCACGGTCATGGGCGACCCACCCAGCTCCGTGATGTAGAGCTCGCCCATCAGGCCGCCGGGATGCCGGATGCGCAGACCGTCGAGGTCCTCCGGCGTTTCAATCGGGCGGACATTGTTGCCGACCAGCATGAAACCGGTCAGCGTTGGCACGTGTCCGAGCCGCTTCAGTCCCTTTGCGGCGAGGCGCCGGGCAAGGATTTCCTGCACGGTCTCGTCGTACATGACGCGCCGCATGTGTTCGCCCTGCCCGGGCGCGACCTTCATGAGAAACGGGATGTTCCAGATCGCCTCCGCAGGTTCGACGCTTTCAAGGATGCCACCGAGGATGTAGGAGCCTTCCACGGTCCCAGCCAGAACCATCGACACCTCCTGCGTGATCGGGCCGAGCTGCGCATTGGGATAGATCGTCACCTCCACGCGCCCGTCGGTGTACTCCTCGACCTTTTCCTTCAGGAACGTCATGTTGCGGCCATGCTGCGTGTGCTCGGGATAGGCATGGACAATCCTCAGCTGGTGAGTGCCCTGCTCCGAGGCCCATGCCGACATCTCGCCGTGGCCGACGCCCGCCGTGAGCGCGACGGCGGCCGCGGTCAAGGTTGCCTTCTTCATGATCGTCATTGCTTTCCTCCCTATGGTTGGTTCGGTGCGACCCTGGTTGAGCGCCTAAGGCGACCACGATTGCGGGCACCGTTTGGGGGTCACATCACTTGCTGGTGAAGCCGCCGTCGACCGGCAGTTCGATGCCGGTGACGAAGGCGGACTCGTTGGAAGCGAGCCAAAGCACGGCGTAGGCGGCCTCCATCGGCTGGACGAGGCGGCCCAGCGGAATCATCGCCATCATCTTTGCCTCGGCGGCCGCCGCCTTCTTGAGATCGCCATCGCGGCCGGTGAAACCCAGCTTCATCGGCGTATCGGCAAGGCCGGGGCAGACGACATTCACGCGCACATTGTCGGGCGCGAAGGTTTGGGCCAGCGACTTGGCCAGCCCGACGACGGCGAACTTGCAGCTCGAGTAAACCGGCGACCACATCGAGCCGACCATGCCCGACACCGAGGCGGTGAAGATCAGGGAACCCCCGCCGCGCTTGCGCATGTAGCCGATGACCTCGCCCGCGCCCAAGGTGGCCGACTGGACGTTGAGCGCCAGCGCCTTCTGGTATTCCGCGATATCGAGCCGCTCGATGCCGCCGGGCCCCGGCGAGCCCGCATGCGCCCAGAGCACGTCGATGCCGCCAAGCTTCTCGGCCGCCTGATGGATCGACTGGCGAGCGCCCTCGGGCGTGCTCAGATCGGCCTGCACCGTGAACAGGCTCTTACCTTCGGGCTCGACCTCAGCCTGCAGCTTTGCCAGGGCCTCATTGTCGATGTCCACGGCGCAGACCTTGGCGCCTTCGCGCAGAAATAGCTCCACGCCCGCCCGTCCCATGCCCGAGGCGCCCGCGGTTATGACTGCCAGTTTGTCTTTAAGCCGCATGTCTTATCTCCCCGTGCTGTCGGTGTCAGCTTGCATAGGCGTCAGGGAAGGTGCCCGCGGTGCTGACCACCGTGGTTCGGGTGTCGAGATAGCTGTCCAGCGCCTCGAGCCCGTTCTCCCGTCCCCAACCGCTGGCCTTGAACCCGCCGTAGGGTGTGGTCCAACGCAGGTAGCGGTAGGTGTTCACCCAGACGATTCCAGCCTGGATCTTTGCCGACACCCGGTGGGCGCGACCGACATTCTGGGTCCATAGCCCGGCCGTCAGGCCGTAGGCGGTATCGTTTGCCAGCGCGATGGCTTCTGCTTCGTCATCGAAGGGAATCAGCGCGGCGACCGGGCCGAATATCTCCTCGCGCGCGATGCGCATGTCATTGGTGGCGTTAGCGAAGACGGTCGGCTCGACGAAGTAGCCGCCGGCCAAGCTCTCGCGTTCGATCCGCTTGCCGCCGGCGAGCAACTCGGCGCCGTCGTCGCGGCCGAAGCCGACATAGCGCAGCGTTTTTTCGAGCTGATCGGCGCTGGACTGCGGACCCATATGGGTCGCCTCGTCGAGTGGCATGCCGACGCGCACCTTCGCAGCCCGGCTCGCAAAGGTCTCGACCACGCGATCGTAGATCGGCCGCTCCACCAACACCCGCGAGCCGAGCGCGCAGCTTTGACCGCAAAGAGTCCAAGCCGAATTGGTGGCGGCGTTCAGCGCTTGTTCAACATCGGCATCGGCAAACAGGATGTGGGGAGACTTGCCGCCCAGCTCGAAGGTGTATCGCTTCAGGCTGTCGGCGCCCGTCTTGAGGATCGCGCGCGCGGTATCGGCCTCGCCGGTGAAGGAGATTTTGTTGACGTCGCTATGGGCAGCCAGCGCCTCCCCTGCACCACCGGCACCGTAACCGGGCACCACGTTGACGACACCGGCCGGAAAGCCTGCCTCCTCGATCAATGCGCCCAGTTCCAACGCGGTGACCGGAGTCTGCTCCGCCGGCTTGAGTACGACGGTGCAGCCGGCGGCGAGCGCCGGGCCAAGCTTCCAGCAAGCCGACATGAGCGGCACGTTCCAAGGGCAGATCGCGCCGACCACGCCGAGTGGCAGGCGCGAGGTGAAGGCGTGCACGCTGTCGTCCATCGGAATGGTGCGGCCGTGGTGCTTGTCGGCCAGGGAAGCGAACCAGTGGTAGTAGTTGTGGTGCATACCCACGTCGGCACGCGACTCACGAAGGGCGCGGCCGGAATCCCGGGTTTCGAGCTGCGCAAGGCGTTCGACGTTCTGCCGATAGAGATCGGCGAAACGACGCATCAGAGCCGCACGTTCGTGGGGAGGCATCCTTCCCCACTCACCGTCGAAGGCCGCGCGGGCTGCAGCGACGGCACGGTCAATGTCACCCTTGCCGCCAAAGGCGACGCGGGCCCAGACGCGGCCGGTTGCCGGGTCGATGCTCTCCATCGTGCCGCCATCCGTCGGGGCGACCCACTGGCCGCCAATGTAGAGCGCGGGGTAGTCGGCGACGGGACCATCATGGGCTTGCGAGCCGGAGCGCGTTGCGAAAGTCAGGGTTGTTGCCCCCATCTCGTCCTCCTCAGGTGGCGGCATTCGGCGCAGCGCTGGCCTTGTGCGCGGCAGGGTCGTTTGGCCGGTCGGCTATCATTGTTTCGATCCGCATGGCGCCCTCAGTCTCCCGTCTCGACGAAGAGCGCGCCGCTCGCGGTCAGATCGGCGATTTCATCAGCGGAAAAGCCTGTCTCGGCGAGAATGCCGGGGCCGTCTTCGCCCAGCCGAGGCGCCAGATGCTCGACACTAGCCGGGGTGCGCGAAAAGGCCGTCGGCACTGCCATCGAACGGACGGTGCCTTCGCTCGGATGCTCCATCGTCTGGAAGAACCCGGTGGCGACGAGGTGCGGGTCTTCCATGACGGACTCGAAGCTGTGCATCGGCATGACGGGAATGTCGGCCTCGTCGAACAGGGTGAGCCACTCCGCGGTCGTGCGGGTCAGCATGGTCTTGGCGAGCTCGGCATAGACCTCGTCGATATGGGCCATGCGGCCGCTGAAGGTGGCGAACCGCGCATCCGTCGCCAATGTCGCGGCGCACCCGATCGCGGCGGTGAACCGCTCCCAATGGCAGTCGTTGTAGATCAGCGCGCAGACATAGCCGTCCTTGGTCTGATAAGGGCGGCGGTCGGGCGAGAGCTGGCGGGGATAGCCGCCCTTGTCCATCGGCGGTTCGAAGGTCAGCCCGCCCATGTGATCGGCCATGATCACGGAGACCATCGTTTCGAACATCGGCACTTCGATCTTCTGCCCCTTTCCCGAACGGCTGCTTTCGAACAGGGCGGCAAGGATCGCGTTCACACCCGCGAAGCCAACGACTCGATCGGAGATCGCTGCGGGTACGTAGGAGGCGGGAGCGCCTGCACGAGTAAAGCTGTAGGGGATGCAGGCCCCGCCCTGAATGAGATCATCATAGGCGGGGCGGTCGGCGTAGGGACCGTTCTGGCCATATCCGACGAGCGCTGCGTAGATGATCCCCGGACTGACTGCAGCCACGTCCTCATACGAAAGCCCGAGCTTCGCCATGGCCTTCGGACGAATGTTCGTCACCAGCACGTCGGCCGTTTCGGCAAGCCGCAGCAGAGCCTCTCGGGCTTCGGGCTTCTTCAGATCGAGCGAGATGGTCCGCTTCGAGCGGTTCGAATTGAGATAGAGCGCGCCCATCCGCTCGTGCCTCGCCGGGCCGACCTGGCGGATTATGTCGCCCTGCGGCGGTTCGATCTTGATTACGTCGGCGCCGAAATCTCCGAGAATCTGACCGGCATACGGCCCCATGAGAACCGTCGTCAGATCCAGGACGCGCAATCCGCTGAGTGGGCCCATCTTCCTCCTATTTGTTCTTATATATGAACAAATAATTTTTATATATGAATAGTGCGCAGACGCCGATCACAATGTCAATGGTCATCGAGAGTCTGATGGTGCCGATTGGAGCGTTTCGCAGCGGGCGGATGCTGGACAGTCCGCGAGCCGAGAGGGCAACATGAAACGCAAGCAGGAGCAGCCTCGTGCCGGTCAAACAGGTCGAGAACACATTGGCTTTATTGGAGTTTTTCGCCGAGCGGCAACAGCCGGCGACGCTGGCCGATGTCGTTCAACGCATGGGTTGGCCGCGGTCCAGTGCCTTCAATATTCTGTCGACGCTGCTCGAACGCGGATATCTCTACGAGCCGCATGCGCGGGGCGGATTCTACCCAACGCCTCGTTTTTTGCAGATGGCTCTCGTCATCGCGGAAGGTGAGCCGCTGCCGGCTCCGCTGGCGCGCGCGATGCACCGCGTGGCGGAGGAAACCGGCGAAACGGCCCTGGTCTCGGCTCCGAGCGGTCTCTATGCGGTGTATCTCGATGTCGTCGAATCGAAGGCCGTCGTGCGCTATGCGGCCAGGCCCGGAATCCGCGTCCCACTCCACGCGACGGCGTCGGGTCAGGCACTACTCTCGCAGCTATCCCCTCAGGACCTTGGCGTGCTCCTGCGCAAGATGACGTTCG
Organism: Rhodovibrionaceae bacterium; assembly: GCA_028279885.1. GTDB lineage: Bacteria > Pseudomonadota > Alphaproteobacteria > Kiloniellales > DSM-21159 > JANQMX01. Next base: position 17,829 of record JANQMX010000008.1, read on the forward strand.
AGCAGTTCGGCATGAACACACCGATGAGCATCGACGAAGTCCTGGCCCGGATCGACGAGAGCCGGAAGAGGGGCTGGTTCCGCTCAGGCTGGACCTACTCTCCCGATGTCGGCGCCGCTGCCCTGCCCGTCGTTGACGGCGACCGGGTCTTCGCGCTGGCTGCGGCTGGACCGCTCATCCGTGTGGAGAGCAAAGCGGAGGAGCACGCTCTACTCCTCTACCGTGTCATCGACGAGGAGTTTGGGGCCGGCCACAGCCGTCGAACGCTTAGGGACTTCAACGTTCTACTCTGACCCATACGGCGAACCCTCCATCGTCTTATACCGCACTGATGACGTCAAAACGTCGAGACGCGGTTTCCAGGAAAAACGGCGGTGGAGAGGAGAGACAGATCTCTGGCCGTATGCGCTCGAATGAGTAGGCCCCCGTCAATCTACGCCGGACATCACGTGAACCGGCTGCATCCCGCGATCAGCCAGTCATCTTCAGGCGGGGTAGCCGCGATGGCGGAGAGGAAGGGATTCGAACCCTCGATACGGGTTTCCCCGTATAACGGTTTAGCAAACCGCCGCCTTCAGCCACTCGGCCACCTCTCCGCCGGATGCAGCTTTATCCCACGGCGTTTGCAGGAGGGACTAGTTGGCAGCGCCGGCTAAGCTTGTCAACAAACCTTCCGGGCAAAGGGGCAAAGGAGCTCGGCTGAGGATATTGTCGCTTCTTTAAGCTTCGCTTCACGGCATTTTAAGCGTGATCGCGCCAACGTTTACCGATCTTGGTGAACGGGCCGGGGCGGCCTGTAAACCAAAACGGCAGGTAGCTGAAGAACAGAGGGGAGAAATCCATGTCACTCAGCAAACGCTCGCTCGAAACGCTGCTGGATCTGGTCGAAATCCGGCTCTCTTGCGTGGAAGTCTGGGATCGCGACGACGCCCGGGAACTCAAGGTGCTGCAGGCGGCCCGTAAGGAGCTGTTGGGTCTCGACGGCCGCGGTGCGACCGACGATATGCCGGCCATGGACATGCCCCGCCGCCGCGGCCGGCCCAAGGCCGTTCCCATGCAGGGCGCCGCGGCCTAACAGCCACCAAACTCAGCGTCTTTTCCGAGTTCAGCTCGGCACCGCCATGCCGCGCTGGACCGCGGGACGCGCTTCGATTGCGTCGTACCAGCGCTTGACGTTGGGATAGTCGGCGAGGTCGATCTCCTGCCAGGGGTGTCGCGCCGCCCAGGGAAAGGTCGCGATGTCGGCGACGCTGTAGTCGTCGCCGGCCAAATAGGGCGCATCGGCCAAGCGGCCGTCGAGCACGCCGTAGAGCCGCGCCGCTTCCTTCTTGTAGCGCTCCTTGGCGTAGGGCAGGTCCTCCGGCGCGAAGCGCAGGAAATGATGGGCCTGGCCCAGCATCGGCCCGAAGCCACCCATCTGCCACATCAGCCATTGATGCGCGTTGCGCCGCGCAGCCGGGTCCGTCGGCATCAGCTTTCCGGTTTTCTCTGCCAGGTAGAGCAGAATGGCCCCGGACTCGAAGAGCGCGACGGGCTCGCCTTCCGGGCCCTCGGGATCGACGATGGCCGGGATGCGGTTGTTGGGGCTGACTTCCAGGAAATGCGGCTGGAACTGCTCGCCCTTGCCGATGTTGATGGTCTCGACCTCATAGGGCAGCTCCAGCTCCTCCAGGGCGATGGAGGCCTTGCGGCCGTTGGGCGTGCTCCAGGTATACAGCTTGATCACTCGGCGGCTCCCCTTGCTTCGATGGTCTCGCCTGCGGCAGAGCCCGCGGCGAAGGCTTGCTCCAGATCGGCGGCCAGGTCGTCCACGTGCTCGACGCCGATGGAGAGGCGCAGCATGTCGCGCGGCACACGGCTCCTCGGCCCCTCGATAGTGGCCCGGTGTTCGATCAGGCTCTCGACGCCGCCCAGCGAGGTGGCGCGGCGAAAGATCTTGCAGTGGCGCGCCGCTGCCAAAGCGGCGGCTTCACCGCCGTTGAGCCGGATGCTCATCATGCCGCCGAAGCCGCCATGCATCTGCCGTCGGGCGACCGCGTGGCGCGGGTGGCTCGTCAGGCCGGGGTAGAGCACCTGAGAGACCGCCGGGTGGCCCTCGAAATGCTCGGCAATGGCCAGGGCATTGGCACTGGCCTGACGCACGCGAAGATGAAGAGTCCGTAGACCGCGCTGCAGCAGCCAGGCCTCGAAGGGGCCGAGGCTGGCGCCGCCCAATTCCCGGTTGTGCCGAATGCGGCCCCAGAAGTCGTCGCGCTTGCGAGTCACCAGGGCGCCGGCCACCACGTCGCTGTGGCCGTTGAGGTACTTGGTGGCCGAATGCATGACGATGTCGCAGCCAAGATCCAAGGGCCGCGTCAGGATGGGAGTGGCGACGGTGGAGTCCGCCACCGTCAGGGCGCCGGCCTGCATGGCCATGGCCGCGGCCGCTTCCAGGTCCACCACGTCCCAGGTCGGGTTGGCGGGACTCTCGAGCCACACCAACTTCGTCGTGCCCGGCTGAAGCTTCCGGCGCAGGTCGTCCAGGTTGCCGGGGTCGATGAGGTCGAGCTTGAGGCCCCAGGTGCGCGCGAACTCCTCGATCCAATCGCGCACGCCCCAGTACATGGTCCGCTGCAGGACCAGGTGATCGCCGGGCTTGAGCGCCTGGACGATGGCGGCAGCGGCGGCCATGCCGGAGGCGAAGAGGATGGCTTCCTCACCCCCCTCCAGAGTGGCGAGCGTTACCTCGGCGGCGTCGTAGCTCGGGCTGTCGCCGCGGCCATAGGTGGCGCGCCAGATGGGCTGGTAGTCCTCGTCCCGCCGGAAGGTGGTGGAGGGTTGGATGGCGGGCACCACGGCTCCGCTGGCATCGTCACCGACACCGGCAGCATGGGCGGCCAGGGTTTCCGGCTTCACGCTCTTGCGGTCGAAGTCCGCCATCGTCTGTGCTCTCCCGTTCGGCGGCCCTTGGTTCAGCATGTCGGGCCGCCGCTGAGAGAACCAAGAAGAAGGTCGCTGTTCAAGCGCGCAGGCAGCAGGGCTGCCGGCCTAGCGGCGCTGGTACTGGGTTGCGCCGAACAGCATCTCGTGCGCTTTGGGGTCGAAGCCTTCTTTGCGGCGGTTGGCCAGGATCTCGACGCCGCGCTTTACCGCGGGGCGCTCGGCGATCTCGTCGAACCAGCGCACGAAGTTGGGATAGTCGTTGCGGTCGACACCCTGGCGCTCGGGAAAGCGGGTCCAGGGCCAGGCGGCGATATCGGCGATGGAGTACTCGTCGCCGGCGAGATAGCGGGTTTCGCCCAGCCGCTTGTCGAGCACGCCGTAGAGGCGCTTGGCCTCGTTGCTATAGCGATTCCGGGCGTACTCAATGGTTTCCGGCGCGTATTGCAGAAAGTGATGGGCCTGGCCGAGCATGGGGCCGAGGCCGCCCATCTGCCACATCAGCCACTGCAGCGCCTCGCTGCGCTTGCGCGGGTCGCTGGGCAGCAGCTTGCCGGTCTTCTCGGCAAGATAGATCAGGATGGCGCCACTTTCGAAGACCGAGTGCGCTTCGCCGTCGGGCCCGTCGGGATCGACATCGACAATGGCCGGCATCTTGTTGTTGGGGCTGATCTTTAGAAAGTCTGCATCAAACTGATCGCCCGCGCCGATGTCGATGGCGTGCACGTTGTAGGGCAGCCCGACCTCTTCGAGCATAATGTGGATCTTATGGCCGTTCGGCGTCGGCCAAGTATAGAGCTCGATGGTCATGGGCGTCTCTCGCGGCTGAAATTGGAATTCCTGTTCCAAATGGCGGCTGGCTGCCGACCCGCAAGTGCCGCGGCAGAAAAAATCTCGGTCCCAGCCGTCACGCCCGTTCGTTTTTCGGTGGGCGCATGGCGAGCGCGACGCCCACCACCGCGATGGCCATGCCGATCAGAGCTTGGGGGCCCAGGCGGTCGCCGAACAGGAAGAAGGCGATGACCGCCGTCACCGGTGGCACCAGGTAAAAGAGGCTGGAGACCCGGGAGGCTTCGCCCCAGCGCACCAGCAGCATGAGCAGGCTGACGGCGCCGATCGAGAGCACCAGGATAAGCCAGGAGAGGGCGAAGACGAAGTCGCCGGTCCAGGTGATGCGTAGGTCTTCGAACAGCAAGGCGATGACGGCGACGAAGGCAGCCGCCGCGACATACTGGATAGCGCCGCCGGTCCAAAGCTCGGTCTCCTGGCAGAAGCGCTTCTGGTAGACTAGGCCGACACTCATGGAGCCGACCGCGAGCGCGCAGAACAGCACCGCGGGGAGGTCGAAGCCTTGAAGCAAGGCTTGGGCGTCTCCGCCGGTCACGTCGCGCAGCAGCACCAGAGCCACGCCGGCCAAGCCCAGCACCATACCGACAATCTGGGCTGGCCGGACCCGATCTCCCAGGAACAGATTGGCCAGCAGTACGGTGAGCATAGGCTGCAACGAGAGCAGCAGAGCGCAGACGGCGGCCGGCATGCCGCGGCCCATGGCACCGAAGCCGCCGCCGAGATAGCCGCCGTGGATGAGCAGCCCGACCACCGCAATGTGCCCAACTTGCCGCAGGCTGTCCGGCCAGACGCTGCCCATCAGCAGGGCGATGGCGGCGAGCACGGGGGCTGCGATGGCGAAGCGCAAGGCCAGAAAGGTGAAGGGCTCGGCATAGGGCAGGCCCCAGACCGCGCCGATAAAGCCGGTCGACCAAAACAAAACGAAGAGAAGCGGCGCGGCCTTGGCCAGCTGATGCTGCGTCATGGCGTCGGAGCTTGGCGGAAGCCTTCCCGGGAGCCAAACGGTGTTGTCGCAAAGGTGATCTGCAGCCCGTCTGGTGGCCCCTATGAACGGCGGGCTATAGTGTTTTCAGCGAATCAATCCTGGTGACTTCGAGGAGCGGTGATGGACGATCATCAACATGACCATGGCCACAGCCACGACGAGGATGCGCCGCATAGCCATCTGCCCTCGGAGCCGGCCCTGCGGGTCAAGGCGCTGGAAAGCCTGCTGGTCGACAAGGGCCTGGTGGACCCGGCCGCGCTCGATGCCTTGATCGATACCTACGAGACCAAGATCGGCCCCCAGAACGGCGCCAAGGTGGTGGCGCGCTCCTGGGTCGACCCGGAGTTTCGCCGCTGGCTGCTGAAGGACGCTACCTCCGCCATCGCCAGCCTCGGCTTCACCGGCCGTCAGGGCGAGCATATGGTGGCCGTGGAGAACACGCCCGAGGTTCAGAACCTCGTCGTCTGCACGCTCTGCTCTTGTTATCCCTGGCCGACGCTCGGCATCCCGCCGGTCTGGTACAAGTCGGAGGCCTACCGCTCCCGCGCCGTCATCGACCCGCGCGGCGTCCTCGCCGAGTTCGGCGTCGATCTTCCGGAAGAGGTGGCGGTCAAGGTTTGGGATTCGACGGCGGAGATTCGCTACCTCGTCATTCCGCAGCGGCCGGCCGGCACGGACGGCTTGACCGAAGAGATGCTGGCCGATCTGGTCACCCGCAACTCGATGATCGGGACCGAGCGCGATTTGAGCCCGGGACTCTAGCGAGATGAACAACATTCACGACATGGGCGGGATGCACGGTTTCGGTGCCATCCCCATCGAAGAAGACGAGCCGGTCTTCCACACCGATTGGGAAGCCAAGGCCATGGCTCTGACCGTCGCCATGGGCGCCTGGGGCAAGTGGAACATCGACGCCTCCCGCTTCCAGCGGGAGAGCCTGGGGCCGCTGGAGTACCTTCAGTTCACCTACTATGAGCGCTGGCTCGCCGGCCTCGCCGATCTGATGGTCGCCCAGGGCCTGGTGACGGTCGAGGAGATCGAGCAGGCCAAAGCCGCGGCCGGCAGCCAAAAGCAGACGCCGCTTCTCAAAGCGGCCGACGTTCTGCCGGCGATGATGCGCGGCGGGCCGAGCGCGCGTCCCTTGAACGTCGCCCCGCGCTTCGCCGCCGGAGACCGGGTACGGACCAGCCGTGAGCACCCGGAAGGCCACACGCGGCTGCCACGCTATGCCCGGGGCCGGGTTGGCACGGTCGAGCTGCTGCATGGCGGCCACGTCTTCCCGGACAGCAATTCCAAGTACGAAGGGGAGGCGCCGCAGCACCTCTACACCGTGCGCTTCACCGCACAGGAGCTTTGGGGGCCGTCGGCCTCGCCACGCGACAGCGTCACCCTGGACCTTTGGGAAAGCTACCTCGAGCATGCCTGAGACCGCGCGTTCGGCTGAGGCTTTGTTGGCTGCATTGCCGCTCCAGGACGAGGGCACACCGGCTTTCGCCGAGCCCTGGCACGCTCAGGTCTTCGCCATCACCGTCAAGCTTTCCGCAGAAGGGCACTTCGCCTGGCCCGAGTGGGCCGAGCGCTTCGGCGCCGGGCTGAAGCGTGCGGCCGAGGCGGGCGGGCCAAGCGACGGCTCGGACTACTACGATGTCTGGCTGGAAACTCTGGAAAGCCTGTTGCTGGAGCGCGGCTTGGCTTCGGCCGAGGGCTTGGCGGAGTTGAAGCAAGCCTGGACCGAGGCCTATCTCGCGACCCCGCACGGCGCGCCGGTGTCGCTGAAAAAGTAAGACCCGACCGCCAACTGCGGCCGGGTCCTGCTCTCGGTTCTCTGTTCTAGTAGCGGTACGGCGGACCGGCGTCCCGCATGGTCTGGTTATAGTCGCGGAAGATCTGCACGACCTTGGCCGCTCGTGGGCTGGTCTCCGCGATCTCGTCCCAGAACTTGTCGGCTTCCGCTTCCACCTGCTTCCACTCCTCATCGGGAATGGTGGTCAGCTTCAGCTTGGTGCCCTTGGTGCGCAGGTCCGCTTCGCCGCCCCAATACCAGTACTGGCGATAGTAGTGCGAGCTGTCCATGCAGAGACGGAAGAGCTGCTGCAGGTGATCGGGCAGCTCTTCCCAGCGCTCGCTGTTGGCGAAGTAGGAGCCGATCCAGGCGCCGGAGATGTTGTTGGTCAGGAAGTAGTTGGTCACGTCCGCCCAGCCGACGGTGTAGTCCTCGGTGATGCCGGACCAGGCGATGCCGTCGAGCTCGCCGGTCTGCACCGCGACCTCGATGTCCTCCCAGGGCAGGGTGACGGGCACCACGCCGAAGCGGCTGAGGAAGCGGCCGGCGGTGGGGAAGGTGAAGACCCGCTTGCCCTTCAAGTCCGCCAGGCTATTGATCGGATCGACCGTGGCGAAATGGCAGGGATCCCAGGCGCCGGCGCTCAGCCAAGTGACGTTCTCGACTTCGTCGTAGGCCTCTGTCCAGATCTCGTTCAAGCCGTACTGGTTGAAGAGGGTCGGCACGTCGAGGGAGTAGCGCAGCGCCAAGGGGAAGTAGCCGCCGAAGACCGAGACGTCGACGGGGGCTCTGATGGAATCGTCGTCGCTCTGCACCGCATCGATGGTACCGCGCTGCATGGCGCGAAACAGCTCGCCTGTCGGCACCAGCTGATCGGCGAAGAAGAGCTCGATCTCCATCTCGCCGTTGGCGACTCTGTTGAAGGCCTCGATCGAGGGCTTGATGACATGCTCGGCGAGTGCTGGGCCGGCGTAGGTCTGCAGCCGCCATTTGATGGTGGACTGGGCCTTGACGGCAGGGGCGGGGAAGGTCGAGGCGGCGGCGACGCCGGCCGTGGCGGCGCCCGCTTTCTTGAGGAAATCACGTCTCGCGGTCATTGCTGACTCTCCCTATGGTTCGTTTTGGGAAAACCACTCGGCGGCTGCGCCGAGCGCTCTCTGTGGATGGCCGCTTTCGGAGCGGCATCGGTGTTGTACTGTATATGTTCTCCTTCTTGATTATGTGAAATAACTGGAAAACGGATCACGGGACGAACGGCCGAGCTCAGCGGCCGTAGTGGTACTCGGGCAGCCAGAGTGCGAGCTGCGGGAAGATCATCACCAGGGTGAGGCCAAGCACCATCACGAAGACGAAGGGAATGATCGAGCGGTAGATGTCGATCAGGCTGATCTCAGGCGGGGCCATGGCCCGCATCAGAAAGAGGTTATAGCCGAAGGGCGGCGTCATATAGGCGATCTGGCAGGTGATGGTGTAGAGCACGCCGTACCAGATCAGGTCGAAGCCCAGCTCGCCGACCAGCGGCACATAGAGCGGCGCGACGATGACGAGCATCGCCGTATCGTCGAGGAAGGTGCCCATCACCAGGTAGGAGAGCTGCATCAGAATGAGGATCTCCCAGGGGCTCAGGTGCATCTGCCCGACGAAGAGGGACTCAATGGCCTTGACGGCGCCAAGGCCATCGAAGACGGCGCCAAAGCAGAGCGCGGCCAGGATGATCCACATGAACATGCAGCTGACGCCGAGGGTCTTGCGGGTGGTGTCATGCAGCACCTTCCAGGTCAGCCGGCGCTTCACCAGCGCGGCTACGGTGGCCGAGACGGCGCCAACCGCGGCACTCTCCACCAGGCTGGTCTTGCCCATGAGAAAGAGCCCGGTCATGAAGAAGAAGATCAGAAAGGGCAGGATGCCGGCCTGCAGGAGCTTGAGTTTGTAGCCCCAGGTGATGTCGGCGCGTTCCCGCTCGGGCAGCGGCGGCCCGAGGTTGGGCTGCAGCTTGCAGCGCACCACGATGTAGAGAATGAAGAGTCCTGCCATCATCAGGCCGGGGATGGCGCCGGCGAGCCAGAGCTGGCCGACCGGCTGGCGCGCGATCATGCCATAGAGCACCAGCACGACGCTTGGCGGCACCAGGATGCCGAGCGAGCTTCCCGCCTGGATGACACCCGTCACCATGATCTTGTCGTAGCCGCGGCGCAGCAGCTCCGGCAGGGCGATCGTAGCGCCGATGGCCATGCCGGCGACGCTCAGGCCGTTCATGGCGGAGATCACCACCATCAGGCCGATGGTGCCGATGGCGAGCCCGCCCTTCAGCGAGCCGAACCAGACATGGAACATGCGGTAGAGATCGTCGGCGATGCCCGATTCCGACAGCATGTAGCCCATGAAGATGAAGAGCGGCAGCGTCAGCAGCGGATACCAGTTCATCAGTTTCATGCTGGCGCTGAAGGCCATCTCGACGCCGCCGTCGCCCCAGAGCAGCAGCGCCGACGTGGCGGCGACGAAGCCGATCGCGGCAAAGACCCGCTGCCCGGTCAGCAGCATGAGCATCATGCTGCAGAACATCATGAGCGCGATGAACTCGTAGCTCATGAGGAGGCCTCTCCTTCGGCCGGGTCATCTGTGAGCGGCAGGCCTCGGGCTTTCGCCCAGTCCTTGAAGAAGGTGGCGGTGACCTGCAGCAGCATCAGGGTGATACCGATGCACATGACGATCTTGATCGGCGCCATGGGCGGCGCCCAGGAAGAGTAGCTCTTCTCGCCGTACTCCACGGCATAGCGCGTGCTGGAGATGCCGCCGAACAGCAGCAGGCCGACATAGAACAGCAGGAACAGGATGGTGAAGCCATCGACCATCGCCTTGGTCTTGGGCGTCCAGCGGCTGTAGAGCAGGTCCATGCGCACATGGGAATGGGTCTGCAGCGAATAGCCCCCGCCCAAGAGGTAGTAGGCGGCCATGGTGAACTGGGCCATCTCGAAGGTCCAAAGGGAGGGATTGAAGAAGTTCTTGCTGATCGTAGAGTAGAAGAGGATCCCGATCATCGCGAAGACCAGGTACATGGCGACGTGGCCGACGACCCGATTGATGGCATCGACGGCGCGGACGTAGGCCTTGATCGCTCTTGGCATCCTATCCCTGTCTCAACGGCGGTTGCGCCCTGGCGCCCCTCTGCTTCAGGGTGCTGCCAGCTTGCCGCCTGCGTCTTCTTTTCTTATCGACCTTGGCCGCGTGAAGCCCAGATCCGACGTGTGCAAAGCGTAGTCGTAGGGATAGCTCCGCTTCAAGCTCTTCCAAGGTCGAAAGGTGGCGGCCATCTGCTATGCTCGCCACAGCGCGCAGGGCTGAAGGGCTCGCGAAAGGGGGCAACCGCAAAGAACCATCATGGATACAACCACGCCCGTCCCCATGACCGAGGCCAGCTTGAGCCTGAAGGAACCGTACGAGGGGGTCGAGATCGCCTATCTCGACTGGGGCGACCCGGCCTCGGATCACGTCGTCGTCTGCGTTCATGGCCTGACGCGCAATGCCCATGATTTCGACGAGCTGGCCAGAGCGCTCGCTGGCCATGGGGCGCGTGTGCTGGCGATCGATGTCGTCGGGCGCGGACGCAGCTCCTGGCTGAGCGACCCACACGACTATGCGGCCGAGAACTATGCCGCCCATATCCTCTCACTCTTAGCCGAGCTCGACATAGACAAGGTGGACTGGGTCGGCACCTCCATGGGTGGGCTAATCGGCATGGGGGTCGCCTCCATGGAGGAGCACCCGATCAGCCGCCTGGTGATCAACGATATTGGGCCTTTCGTGCCGGAGGCGGCGCTCAAGCAGATACAGAGCTATCTCGGGCTCGAGCTGCGCTTCGACAGCTTCGAGGCGCTGGAGGAGCACATCCGTTTCATCCACGCTGGTTTCGGCCGCCTGACCGACGCCCAGTGGCGTCACCTGGCGAAGTACAGCGCGCGGCAAGACGCGGACGGTTGGCATCTCAGCTACGATCCCGGCATTCGCGTGCCCTATGCGGATTTGGCGACCGGCGATATCGCGTTTTGGGAGATTTGGGACAAGATATCCTGTCCGACCTTCGTCATACGCGGCTCGGAGAGCCCCATCCTGCTGCGGCAAACTGCGGAGGAGATGACCCAACGCGGCCCGAAGGCAACCTTGGCGACTTTTGCCGGGATTGGTCATGCTCCGGCATTGATGTCACGCGATCAAATCTTCACTATCGAACGCTGGCTGGACCTGGGCACAAAACACCCGGCTGCCGCGTGACGCCGCGAAAGGCATTGATCGGAGGCGTCGCCGGACTATGCTGCGGCTCCTCGCGTTTCTTGAGCTAAAAAACGAGTATGGAAAGAGAGATGGACGTTCCTGTTGAGATCACGTTTGAAGGCATGGGTCCCTCCGATGCGGTGCGCGCGCGGGTCGAGAAGGAGGTGGAGAAGCTGGCGCAGTTTCAGGATCGTCTGACGTCCTGCCGGGTCGCCGTGATCGCCCCCAGCCACCACCAGCATAAAGGCGGGCTGTTCGAGGTGCATATCCATGCCACCTTGCCCGGCAGCCAAGATGTGATCGTCGATCGCCACCCGTCGAAGGACCATGCGCACGAGGACGTCTATGTCGCCATCCGCGACGCCTTTGCCGCGGCACGCCGGCAGCTCAAGGACGCATCGGACAAGATGAAGGGCAAGGTGAAGCGGCACGACTAGCCGCTTCTTCTGGCTGCTCAATCAGGCTTGGGCGCCGAAGGTGACGTGGCGCCCCGGCGCAGCTTCCAGTAAGGCGCGCGTGTAGGGGTGCTGCGGGTGGGCGTAGACCTCGGCGGTCGCCCCTTCCTCGACCACCTCGCCCTGCTTCATCACCATGATGCGGTCGCAAACCTGGGCTGCAACCCTCAGGTCGTGGGTGATGAAGAGCATGGCGAGGTCGAACTCGTTGCGCACCCGGTCGAGCAGTTCCAGCACCTGAGCCTGCACCGAGACATCCAGGGCGGAGACCGCTTCGTCGGCGATCAGCACCTTAGGTTCCATGGCCAGCGCCCGGGCGATGCAGATACGCTGCCGCTGGCCGCCTGAGAACTGGTGGGGAAAGCGGTCGAGCGCGTCGGGGGAGAGCCCGACGACCTGCATCAGGTCACGCGCTCGGGCCACGGCCTCCGCCCGGCCGAGGCCGAAGTTCATCGGCCCTTCGATGACCGAGGCGCCCACCGTGCGCCGCGGGTTGAGCGAGCGGTAGGGGTCCTGGAAGACGATCTGCACGTCGCGGCGGAAGGGCCGCAAGGCGCCCTGGTTGATCTCGGCGATCTGGTGCCCGGCGAGCCAGATCTCGCCTGCGGACGGGTCGATCAGGCGGACGATACAGCGGGCGACCGTGGACTTGCCCGAGCCGGACTCGCCGACCACGCCGAGCGTCTCACCGCGGCGCACCACCAGCTGCACGGCATCGGCCGCTTTGACCGTGCGCTTGCGCCCAAGCCAACCGCCGGCGACGTAGGTCTTGGCGAGCCCAATGGTCTGCAGCGCGATCTCGGCGTGGGAGAGCGAGGTCCGCTGGGGCGGCTCAAGGCTGGGCACGGAGGCCATCAGCATCTTGGTGTAAGGATGCTCGGGATGGGACAGCACCATCTTGGCCTGGCCTTGCTCCACCACCTTGCCGTGCTGCATCACCACCACGCGGTCGGCGATCTCAGCCACCACGCCGAAGTCGTGGGTAATGAACATGACGCCGGTGCCGTGGCGACGCTGGATGTCCTTGATCAGATCGAGGATCTGAGCCTGCGTGGTGACGTCGAGCGCCGTGGTCGGCTCGTCCGCGATCAGCAGCACCGGCTCCAGCGCCAGGGCCATGGCGATCATGATGCGCTGGCGCTGGCCGCCCGAGAGCTGGTGCGGATAGCTGTGCACCAGGCGCTCGGGCTCCGGCAGGTTGACGTCGCGCATTACCTCGACCACCCGCTTGAGCCGCGCCGCCTTGTCCATGTCGGTGTGGATCTCAAGCATTTCAGAGATCTGGTCGCCGACTTTCATGACCGGGTTGAGGGCCGTCATCGGCTCCTGGAAGATCATGGCCATGCGTTCGCCGCGCAGCTTGCGGAGCTGCGCTTCGGACTTGGTCAGGAGGTCTTCGCCGAGCAGCCGGGCTTGACCAGCCACCGGTTTCAGGTCGCGCCGGGGAATGAGCCCCATGACCGTCTGCGCCGTGACCGACTTGCCGGAGCCGGACTCGCCGACCACGCAGACGATCTCGCCGGCGTCGACGGTGAAGGAGACGTCTTCCACCGCGTACTTCCGATCCGCGTTAGCGGGAAGCTCGACGCTCAAGCCGCGGACATCCAGGACGGTGCCGGTCGCCGGCGTGCGGCGGATGGGGCGGGCGAGGGTGGTGCTGTCCGATGCCATGGCCGCTACATCTTCCGGGCGATGCGCGGGTCCAGCGTGTCGCGCAGGCCGTCGCCGAGCACATTCACCGCCAGTACGGTCAGCGCGAGAGCGATGCCGGGGTAGAAGATGATCCAGGGGGCGAGCTGGAAGTAGGTGCGACCCTCGGCCATGATGTTGCCCCAGCTCGGGATCTCCGGCGGGATGCCGGCGCCGAGAAAGCCGAGGATGGCCTCCGTCAGCATCGCTGAGGCGCAGATGTAAGTTGCTTGCACGATCAGGGGGGCCACTGTGTTGGGCAGCACGTGGCGCAGCAGGATGAGCGGCATGGGCGTGCCGATCGAGATGGCCGCCTCCACGTAGGGCTCTTCTCGGACGGAGAGCACCACCGAGCGCACCAGGCGCACGACCCTCGGTATCTCCGGAATCATGATGGCGATGACCACGGTCGTCAGGGTGGCGCCGGACAGCGAGATCAGCGCGATGGCCAGCAGGATGCCCGGAATGGCCATCAGACCGTCCATCACCCGCATGATGATGCCGTCGAGCGCCCGGACGTAGCCGGAGATCATGCCGATGGCGAGGCCGATGATCACGGCGACTGCGGAGACGGCAATTCCAACCACCAGAGAGACGCGGGCGCCGTTGACCAGGCGGGAGAGGTTGTCCCGGCCCAGGAAGTCGGTGCCGAAGAGATGCTCTGAGGACGGTTCCTGCAGCCGGTCGATGGGATTGAGCGCCCTCGGGTCTTCCGTGAACTGCGGGCCGACCACCGCGATGAGCACCATGGCGAGCAAGAGGATGGCGCCGAAGAGAATCGAGCTGTGCCCGAGAAGCAGCCCGAGCATGCCGGGCTGCGCGCGGCTGCCCCTAATGGGCGCAACCTCTGGAACCGCGTCCTCAGCTTTGGACTTGCCCGGCAGATCTCCTGGTAGATCGGTCAATAGCGGATCCTCGGGTCGAAGACGGTGTAGAGCAGGTCGATCATCAGGTTGATCAGGATGTAGACGAAGCTGAACAGCAGGATGAGGCCCTGGATGATCGGGTAATCGCGCTTCAGCACGGCATCCAGCACCAGGCGTCCGAGCCCCGGGATGTTGTAGACACTCTCGGTGACCACCACGCCGCCGATCAGCAATGCGACGCCCAGGCCGATGACCGTGACGATGGGCACGGCCGCATTGCGCAGGGCGTGGCGCAGCAGCACCTTGGTCTCGCTTTGGCCCTTGGCGCGGGCGGTGCGGACGTAGTCCTCCTGCAGGATCTCCAGCACGCTCGCCCGGGTGATGCGGGCGATCAGCGCAATGTAGATAACGGACAGGGTCAAGGTCGGTAGCGTGATGTGCCGGAAGAAGGGGCCGACACCGTCCTCGAAAATGCTTTTGTAGCCCTGTACCGGCAGCCAGCGCCACTCGATGGAGAACTGGTAGATCAGCATGTAGCCGAGCACGAAGACCGGTATGGAGAAGCCGGCGACGGCGAAGATCATCACCGCGCGGTCGATCAGGCTGCCGGCCTTCCAGGCGGCGAGCGTGCCGAGCGGGACGGCCACCAGAATGGTGAAGGTGAGGGTGGTCAGGGTCAGCATGATCGTCGGCTCGAGCCGCTGAGCGATCAAGGTCGTGACCGGCAGGTTGGTGAAGATCGAGATGCCGAGGTCGCCCTGCAGCAGGTTCCCCAGCCATTGGAAGAACTGCACGACGATCGGCTCGTCCAGCCCGAGCCGCTCCCGGATGCGCGCGATGTCCTCGGCGGTGGCGTAGTCGCCGGCAATCACCGCCGCCGGGTCGCCGGGCGAGAGCCGCAGCATGAGGAAGACGAAGAGTGCCACCACCCCCATGACGGGGATGGTCGAGAGCACGCGTCTGGCGATGTAGCCCAGCATGGCGTTGGCAAAGCCGGCGGCCGCCCGCGTGGTTGCGGGCGACCGTCGTCCTCAAGTGCTTAGCGGTCTACCGAGATGTTCCAGAAGAACTGCACCGGTGACTTGATCAGTCCTTCGACGTTGTCGCGGTAGGCGACGGGCACGAAGAACTGGCCGAGATGGCCGGAGGCGCCGATTTTGAAGAGGCGCTCCTGCACCTTGGCGGCGATGTCCTTCTGTGCATTCGGGTCGGTCGCGGTGGCGAAGGCCGTGCGATACTCTTCCAGTTCCAGGTCGTCGGCCCAGCCGAACCAGCCCGCTTCGGGGTTGCCGGAGAAGGCGATGGCCATCGGGTTGATGACGTCGGCGCCGATCCACCAGGTGTGGAACATGTTCCAGCCGCCCTGATCGACCGGGTCGCGCTTGGCGCGCCGCGAGGTCAGGGTCGACCAGTCCATGGCCTGGACATCCACGGTCATGCCGATCTGGCGCAGCTTTTGGGCGGTCACCAGAGAGAAGGCGGAGAGAACGGGAATATCGGTCGGCTGCATGATGACGACCGGCGTGCCGTCATAGTCGGTCGCTGCCAGTGCCTGCTTGGCCGCATCAATGCTGCCTGCCGCCATGACGCTGCTCTCGACGTCGTTATCCAGTGGCGTGCCGCAGGGGAAGACGCTGTAGCAGGTCTTCCAGTACTTCGGGTCGCCCACCGCGGCGGTCATGTAGTCTTCCTGCTTCATGGCCATCATGGCCGCGCGACGCACATCGGCGTTATCGAAGGGCGGCAGCAGGTGGTTGAAGCGGGCGAAGCCGATGTTGCCGAGCGGGTCATTGACCTCGACGACGATGCCCTCATCCCGCTCCATGATCGGAACCAGGTCGTTGGCCGGCTGCTCGAAGAAGTCGATTTCGCCGCTGATCAGGGCGTTCATCGCCGTGGTCTGATCGGGGAAATAGAGCCACTCGACCCGGTCCACCTTGGCGACCTTGCCACCGGCGGCGAAGGAGGGCGGCTCGCTGCGCGGCACGTAGTCTTCGTTCTTCAGGTAGACCACCTTGGAGCCGGGCACCCACTCATCCTCTTGGAAGACGAAGGGGCCGGAGCCGACGTACTCGCTGATCTGCTCGAAGGGATCGGTCTCGGCGATCCGCTTGGGCATGATGAAGGGCACGTTGGAGGAGATCTTGCCGATCGACTGCAGCACCAGGCCGTAGGGCTCGCTAAGCTGCATGACCATGGTCTTGTCGTCTTTGGCCTCGAGGCTCTCGATCACAGCGAAGAGCGCTTGGCCCATGCCATCGCGCGCGCCCCAGCGCTTCAGCGAGGCGACCGCGTCCTCAGCCTTGACCGGCTGGCCATCATGGAACTTGAGGCCGTCACGCAGGACGAAGGTCCAGGTCTTGTTGTCGTCTGAGACGGTCCAGGTATCGACCATCTGCGGCTGGACCTCGAGGTTCGCGTCCATCGCGAAAAGGGTATCGTAGATCATGTACCCGTGATTTCGCGAGATGTAGGCCGTCGTCCAGATCGGATCGAGGTTCTTCAGATCCGCGTGCGGAATGACGCGGAGTACGCTTTCTTCCGCCTGTGCGGGAACGGCTTGCGCCGCCATGGTGAGCGGCAAAGCCACGGCCGCCGCGGCCATGATGTGTCGTCTGCTCCAACGCAGCATGTCAGCCTCCTTGTTCTGCGCAGCTCAGAACGCGGCTACGCTTTATTCGAGAGCGATGTGTGAATTGCTCCTTGGGAAACGAATTTTAGTCTGCTGCACTGCGGCAGAGTCAATGGCCAACTTGGTATGACCGTTCAGCGCTTGACCCTCCGCAGGTCCGCGGAGAGGCTTTATACCACAATTTTAGCCGCAGGGAGGCGGATCGGTGCGCATTTTGCTCGCCATGATGAAGCATGAGACTAACACCTTTTCACCGGTGAAAACCGACCTGGAGCGGTTCGAGGCCTGGGGGCTGAAACGCGACGGCGCAGTGCTCGACGCCTATCGCGGCACCAACATGCCCATCGCAGCCTACATCGATTTGGCCGAGGCGCGGGAGGCCGAGATCGTCAGCCCGGTCGCGGCCGAGGCCATGCCGAGCGGCGTGGTGGAGGAGGACGCCTACGAGACGCTCGCCGGCTGGATCCTGGCTCCGCTGCAGGATACGCGCTTTGACGGCATCTTCCTGGACCTGCATGGCGCCATGACCGCGGCGCATCTGCCGGACGGAGAGGGCGAGCTGCTGCGACGTATGCGCGCACTGGCGCCGGATACGCCCATAGCGGTGACCTGCGACATGCATTGCAATCTGACCGAAGCCATGGTGGAGAACTGCGATGCGCTGATCGGCTACAAGACCTATCCGCACGTCGACATGTACGAGGTCGGCGCGCAGGTCGGCCGCATTCTCTGGGATAAAATCGAAGGCAAGAGCGACCCGGTGATGGCCTGGGGTGCGGCGCCGCTCTTGGCACAGACCTTGCGCATGGGCACGGCCGACGAGCCGATGAAAAGCCTGCAGGCCATGACCGGGGCCGAGGTGTCGGAGCGCGGCCTGCTGGCGACCACCTTGTTCGGTGGCTTCCCTTTGGCCGACGTTCACCATGCTGGCCTGTCTGCGGTGAGCATCGCTGACGGTGACAAGGCCGCAGCCGAGGAATCGCGAGACCGCCTGCTGCAAGCTGCGTGGGATGTCCGCGAAGACTTGGTCTATGACGCCGTGCCGATCGGAACCGCGATCGCCCGGGCGCGCGCCGTGAACGATGCGCCGGTTGTCTTGCTCGACCATGCCGACAACGTCGGCTCGGGCGGCACCTCTGACGTCATGACGGTGATCGAGCAGGTCCTCGAAGCCGGTTTGCAGGACGTCGCCGTGGCGGCAGTCTATGACCCCGAGGCGGCGGCCACCATGCATGCGGCCGGTCTCGGCAGCGAAATCACCCTGGAACTCGGCGGCAAGAGCGAAATGCCGGCGATCGGTCTCTCCGGGCGGTCGCTTACACTCCAAGGAAAAGTCGCGCATCTGGCGGACGGTCGCTGGATTGTGCGTGGGCCGATGTACACCGGCGTCGAGGTCAACACTGGGCCGACGGCGGTGTTCGAGACGGGTGGCCTCAAGATCGTCGTCACCTCCGTCCATCACGAGCCTTGGGATACAGGCATCCTGTCAGAGAACGGCATCGACCCGCAGAGCTGCCGCTTCATCCTGCTCAAGTCGCGCATTCACTATCGGGCCGGCTTCGCGCCCTTGGCCAAGGCGACCTTCACCCTGGACGGGGAGGGGGTGACCACGTCGGACAACGGCCTGCTGCGCTATGAGCAGCTGCGCCGGCCGATCTTCCCGCTCGATCCGGAAGACCAGATCGACGTTCAAATAGGGAGCCCGGCTGAGGAGCCCTCGTCGTGAGCGACACGAAGGTCTTCTCGGCGCGCAAGATCGTCACCATGGACCCGCGGCGGCCGGTCGCGAGCCACGTGGCGGTGCGCGACGGGCGCATCCTTGCGGTCGGCGATGCCGAAGAGGTCTCGGCCTGGGGCGATTTCCCGCTCGACAGTCGCTTCGCCGAGATGGTGCTGCTGCCCGGCTTCGTCGAGGGCCATGCCCATGTCCTGGCGGGTGCCATGTGGCGCTATCTCTATATCGGCTACCACGACCGGGTGGATCCGGCCGGAATCACTCATCCGGGGCTGACCGACATCGGCCAGGCGATCGAGAAGCTGCGCCAGGCCGAAGCCGCGCTGACGGACGCACGGACCCCGCTCATCGCCTGGGGCTTCGACCCCATCTTTCTGACCGGTGAGCGACTCAACCGCCATCACCTGGACGGCGTCTCCGCAAGTCGGCCCATCGCCGTCGTCCACTCCAACTTCCACCTGCTGACCGCCAACACGGCAGCGCTGTCGCTGGCGCAGTATGGGCCTGGAACCCAGATCGTCGGCGTGGCGTTGGAAGAGGATGGCCATCCCCACGGCGAGCTGCGCGAGTTCGCCGCCATGTTTCCGGTCATGCGCCGGCTCGGCATCGACTTTGGGGCCCTAGCCCGCAGCGAGGACGGCGTCCGCGCTTATGGCGAGGTGGCGCGGCGCTGTGGTGTCACCACGGTGACCGATCTGATCGCCGACCTGGAGGACGGCGACGTCCGCCAGCTGTTGGAGATCACCGGGGAAGCCAGCTATCCCGTCCGCCTGGTGCCCGCGCTCAACGGCCATGCGGCGCCGGCGTATGAGACGGCGGAGCGGGCCCTGGCGCTCAAGCATCTCAGCACCGACAAGCTCCGCCTCGGTGCGGTCAAGCTGCTCACCGACGGCTCCATTCAGGGCTTCACCGCGCAGGTCAACTGGCCCGGCTATTTCAAAGGGCCGGACCACGGCATCTGGAACATGCCGCCGGAGCAGCTCTACGACACAGTGGACAATCTCAACGGCGAGGACATCCAGCTCCACATCCACGTCAATGGCGACAAGGCCATCGACATGGCGCTGGATGCGCTGGAGCGGACGCTGGGCCATCACCGCCGGCCGGACCACCGCCACACCCTGCAGCATTGTCAGATGGCGGGACCGGCCCAGTTCCGCCGCATGCAGGCGCTCGGTGTCGGCGTCAATCTCTTCGCCAACCACCTCTACTATTTCGGCGATCAGCATCGTGACATCACGCTCGGCCCCGATCGGGCGCAGGGCATCGATGGCTGCGCCAGCGCGCTGGCGCACGGCGTGCCCCTGGCCATCCACTCCGACGCGCCGGTGACGCCCATGGGGCCGCTGATCACTGCCTGGTGCGCCGTCAACCGGCAGACCGCAAGCGGTGATATCCTTGGCGAAGCGGAGCGGATCTCGGTCGAGCAAGCCTTGCATGCGGTGACCTTGGGCGCCGCCCACAGCCTCAAGATGGACGGGGAGGTCGGCTCCATCGAAGTCGGCAAGCGCGCCGACTTTGCAGTGCTGGAAGAAGACCCGACCGCCTGTGCGCCCGAGGCGCTCAAGGACGTTGCCGTCCATAGCACCGTGCTGGGCGGGGAGGTGACCGCGCCATGACAGCGGCCGTGCCGATGCCCCCAACAACACCTCTGCCGATGACCGTGGTCGCCGGCTATCTCGGCGCCGGCAAGACGACCCTGGTCAATCACCTGCTGCGCAACGCCGAAGGGCGGCGCATCTGCGTGCTGGTCAACGACTTCGGTGAGATCGCCATCGACGCAGACTTGATCGAGGCGCGCGAGGGCGACAGCCTGACCCTGGCCAACGGCTGCGTCTGCTGCTCCATCGGCGGCGATCTCTTTCGTGCCTTGAGCCGGGTGCTCGACCGGAAGCCGCGGCCCGATCATCTGGTGATCGAGGCCAGCGGGGTGGCGGAGCCGGCGCGCATCGCCGAGGTCGCCCGCGCCGAGCCGGAGCTCTCGGCCGGTGCGGTGGTCGTGCTCTGCGACGCCGAGACCCTGTCCGCCCGTCTGGCCGAGCCGCTGCTGGCCCGCACCGTCAGCGAGCAGATCGCCGCGGCCGACCTGCTGTTGCTCAACAAGTGCGATTCCGTTGCCGGCGAGACGCTGGATGCCCTGCAAGGCCTCCTGCGGCAACTCAACGAAACGGCGGAGATAAGGCGGGTCGAGTTCGCGGCGGCCTCGGTCGAAGAGCTTCTGGCGGAGCCAGCGCCGCGCAGGCCTCGCGACTTGACGGACACCGCGAGCCACGAAGCGCTCTATGAGCGATGGTCGTGGGAGAGCGAGGCGGCTCATCCGATCGAGACGGTCGAGCAGGCGCTTGCCACGCTGCCCGACGGGCTTCTCCGCCTGAAGGGCTTGCTGGTCTCGGCGGACCGTGCTGCCGCCTGGGAGATTCAATCGACGGGCGGCACGCCCAGGATCGCTAGACGCGCGGTGCCGCCCAGCGCGCAGCCCGGACTTCGGCTGGTCGCCATCGCTTTACGCGACAGGCTCGACAGGAATGCGCTCGACCGCCGGCTCGCTGCATTGAAACAAGAAGAACTCGTCTGAGGGGAGAGTGCTCGATGACTGCCGTATTGTTCGCTCCGGGCTTTAAGACGGATCCCTATTGGTGGGAGACGACCCCGCGCCCGGATTTGCCGGAGGAAACCCCACCGCAGAAGGTCGACGTAGCCATTGTCGGCTCGGGCTATACGGGGCTGTCCGCGGCGCTGCAGACGGCACGGGCCGGCCGCGAGACCGTGCTCTTCGATGCCGAGGCGGCCGGCTGGGGCTGCAGCGCCCGCAACGGCGGCCAGATCGGTGACAGCATGAAGCCGAGCTACGCCGAGCTGGTGTCGAACTACGGTCAGGAGCGAGCCTTCGCCATCGTCAAGGAAGTGCAGACGGCGCTAGCCTGGACCGGCGACTTCATCCGGGAAGAGGGCATCGACTGCGACTTCAAGATCTGCGGTCGTTTCCATGCGGCCCACCAGCCGGCGGCCTATGAGATGCTGGCCAAGAAGATCGCCAATCAGCCCAAGGGCCTCGAAGTGGAGGCGCACATGGTTCCGGCGTCCGAGCAGCGCAAAGAGCTCGGCACCGATGGCTACTACGGCGGGGTGGTCTATCCGCACCATGCCTCAGTCGACCCGGCACGCTACCACCAAGCTTTGCTCGAGCGCGCCCAGATCTCCGGAGCCCGCGTTTTTCCCTTCTGCCCGGTGACGGCCATCGCACGGGACGGGGAGGGCTTCCGCCTGACCACGGCGAAGGGGACGGTCGCGGCGCGAAACGTGCTGGTGGCGACGAACGGCTACACCGGCGGCCTGACGCCCTGGCAGCAGCGCCGGGTCATCCCCATCGGCAGCTACATGATCGCGACGGAGCCGCTGGAAGACGGCCTCATCGATCGCCTCTTCCCCACGGACAGGGTGGTCAGCGACAGCCGCCGGCTGGTCTACTACTACCGCGCATCGCCGGACCGCAGCCGCGTGCTGTTCGGTGGCCGCGTCTCCTTGAAGGAGACGAATACTGAAGTCAGCGGGCCGCGCCTGCATGCCGAGCTCTGCCGGATCTTTCCGGAGCTTACCAGCGTGCGGCTCAGCCACTCCTGGTTCGGCTACGTCGCCTATACGTTCGACAAGCTGCCGCATGTCGGCCAGCAAGACGGCCTCTACTACGCCATGGGCTACTGCGGGACGGGCGTCGCCTGGGCCTGCTATCTCGGCATGCGCGTCGGCCAGCAGATGCTGGGCCTGAAGGAGGGGCGCACGGTCTTCAGCGACCTCGACTTCCAAACCCGGCCGCTCTACTACGGCGACCCCTGGTTTCTGGCACCCTCCATCCGCTACTACCGCTGGCGCGACGCCCAGAACCGTTAGCGAGGAAGTTAGACCAGCGTTCAGGCCGAGGAGCCACGGCGGGCGAGGGCGAGCCTGTGCACAAGGCCAAACTGCCTCAAGCTCGAACTGTTTCGCCTTTGTGTGCTAATCAAATTCGCTATCACAAGCCGGACTAGTGCGGCCAGATGCTCTGTAGCTGTTAGGCCCCGGAGTTGAGTGCATTGGCAAAGGCAAAACCAAGACACCCTACGAGTTTGGTTGCGAAGTCTCGGTGGCGACCCAGGAGAACCTCTTGAGGCTCAATATCTAGCTCGCGTTAGACGGCGCGGTCCAGCACGGTGGCAGTCCGGGAGCTTATCCTCGGTCGGGTGACGGCCAAGCCCGTGGGACGATCACACGCTTGATCCTGTGATCGCCGCGTGGAGAGCAGCTATCTCAAGTGACTTGAGGGCGACCGCGCCAACGACGTCTTGACCGCAGCCGGATACAGCTTCAGATGGATCGGGGTTTCTTTCGTACCTTGCTTCAAGCAGTCGTCAGAGCGTTTTTCGACGCCTCAGACCGCTTGAAACTCTGTAGCTCCGAAAAGTTCAGGGACGACGAGTTGATCGATCTTTATAGGTTGGCGTTTCGGTCTATCAGTCACTCATTTCGGAGAGGAGGTGTTGAACTGGCTTAGGTAGTTCGCTTGAGGCTATGCCTGTGCCGCGAACGTGGCGGGCAGTGAAGTACTCTTGTATTGCCCGATGGCTGAACTTCACAGGTACGCTTACCAATCGACGCTGTGTTACGGGAAACAGGAGAGAGAACCCAGCGATGGCAGTGATGTCCACTCCAGTCTTCCCAAAGATATCCGCAAATACTCCGACAACCTTTTCCGAATCAATCGTCTCCACTAGCTCATAGCTCGCTTCCCTATGAATGAGCATCAGCGCAGCTGTCCGCTCCATCAGGAGCATAATCTTCTCCACAAAGCTGGAACGGTCTATGATGTCTACCTGGGTCAGACGAGGCACGGCCAAGTCGCGCGCAATCTTTCGTCTCGTCCATTTGCCAATAGTCTCTGCTGCGCTATGCGTTCCATCCTGCCCTTCTGCAACAAGCTGGGCGATCATTTGCAGAAACAGAGGATGGTGAAGCAATTCCCGCGGCCAGGAAAGTTGTTCCTTTCCATCGATTTTCGAGCGCAACAATTTGAGCCGATCACGGCGGTCGTCGGAACTTCTGTTAGCGGCTTGGTCAAGGAACAGCTTCACTTCGCGATCACCCCAAGATTCAAGACGGAACAGGTGCGCATCTCGGGAAGGCGCGGCCTTGCGCGTCAACTCGTCGAGGACTTCGCCGAAATTGCCGATTGTCGCGTCGAAGTGCTCTTGCCGCGTCGTCAGGACAATGGCGCAACGCAGTTCCGCTAGCGTGTTAGCAAGCGTCGTCATTCCGAGGGTGGTAGAGAAGATCCGATTCTCATCGAGACCATCGAGTACAAGGACGGCGTTCGTCTTGGGGCGGGACAGTGCGGAGCGCAGGGTTGGGCCGGCAAGGGTCTCAAGCAGGATGCGATCATCATCTTCAAAGTCGTCAAATAGATGGAGTGACTGAAGCACACCGCGAAGCAACAGGTTCGTGCCGACCGTATCGCTCATAGGAAACTGCATGTCCGCGCAACGCGCGAGTATAACGACCCGCCCCCCTTGAAGAGCTGCATGCAGCGCTGTTGTTGATTTTCCACTACCGAACGCACCCGTCAGTAAGGTCCAACGGGTTTTGTCCGAAGGGATCACCAAGTGTGCGACTTCAGCGCGTACCTGCTTTATCTTCTCGATTTTCGGTGTGGACCACTTTTCCAGGATAAGACGGTGTTCGGATACGGGAACCTGCGGGACATGTACCGATCCAAATTCAAAGACGCGTTCGATCTGCTCAAGTAGGCGCTTGGATTCGGCACGAAGGCGGTGGCCGATCAACTCATCTAATCGTTTACGTGCATCGGCGACCAGCGACTGCCGGTTCCAATGGCGAATGTTCCCAGCCCTTCCCTGGAGAACTAGGGAATTCAGTTCGTCATCGATCTGCCCAACAATCTTCTGATTGGAACCTGTGCGATTGTGAATGAGCACAAACTGATCGCATGTGATATCTGACTCGCGGAAACTATTTATCGAGTCGCGAATTTGACGGTAGTGGTCCGCCGTGAGCTCCCGGTCGGAGTAGAATCCCTTGCATTGAACAGCGCAGGACAAACGGCTGCCAGTGTCTGGGGTTACTAGGTCGATGCCTGCACGATCGTATTTCTTCAGCTTTGTCGGTTGTACCATAGACGGCCAAAACAATCGGAGTAGCGGAAGAACCAATCGTTCAAAATCCCGATCTGTTGCTACTGCCATTTGACCCCGTAGTTTCTCCCATGCCCCCATGTTGTTTTCCATTTCTCCCGTTGTTGAGACCTGTTTCTTCAACGCCGCGCCCAGGTGGTTCATCCGGAAAGGGTTGGGTTTGATAGTTGTTTCAGTGTCCCAACTGAGAATAGAAGCTGGCAACAGTCTTGTACTCTAGCGAGATAGAGAATTTTTTGTCTCCTCCCTAGGACAGATAACCATCCAGGATGACAGCTACCTGGGAACCCTTGGGGGCCGCCAGCAGATGCTGGGTCTGAAGGAGGGGCGCACGGTCTTCGAGGATCTCAACTTCCAGACCCGGCCGTTCTACTACGGCGACCCGTGGTTTCTGGCGCCTTCCATCCGCTACTACCGCTGGCGCGACGCCCAGAACCGTTAGGGACTTTGGCTGTGCGGACGTTCAAGCCGACGAGCCGCGGCGGGCGAGGGCAAGTCCGACGCCGGCGCCGACCATCATACCGCCGGACACCCGCGCCACCGCCTTGAGCGCGCGCGGGCTGCTGAGAAAACGCCGCGCGCCACCTGCCGCGACGGCCCAGAGCGCGGTGACGCTGAAGGCGATCACCAGGAAGGTCGGCACGATGATCGCGAGCTGGGTTTCCAGGGGGCGGGAGGCGTCGATGAACTGCGGCAGGAAGGCGGCGATGAAGATCAGGCTTTTGGGATTGGGAATGGTGATGATCAGGCCTTGCAGGAAGAGGTTCCGGCCCGACACCGCGGGCGCGGTTCCTGTGGCGATGGCATTGGCGCTGCGCCACTGCTTGATGCCGAGGTAGATCAGGTAGGCGGCGCCCGCCCAGCGGACCCATTCGAAGGCCTCGGCCACCACGTGCAAAAGGGAGGCGAGGCCGATGACGGCCACCGCGAGCTGCACCGCGACGCCGGTCGTCGCACCAGCCACCGTCACCAGGGCACGGTGCCAGCCATGGGTAATGCCGTGGGCCATTGTCAGGAGCACGCTCGGTCCGGGCAGGGAGATCATGATGGCCGTGGCAATCACGAAGGCAACGAAGATCTCCCAATCCATGCTCTGGTGTCCTTTGCTTGGGTGCGTCTCATCGACATCTAACACCGCTGCGGATTCAGCAGCAACCGCGGTGGGTGGCCATTCAGCTTCGGGTCAGCGCCAGCGCGACGGAGGCCACGAGCATGATGGTGAACAGCAGGTTGGCGATCCGCCCTGCGATGGGGTGCTTGAGCACAAGCGAGAAGCTGGCGCCGAAGATCAGCCATGCGGTGTTGACCAGGAGGATGACCAGGACCAACGCGGCAATCTTACCGACCGCATCGAGCACGAGGTCGAAGGGGAAAAGCTGGTGACCCGAGTAGACAGCGCCGATCGCCGCGAAGGCCTTTGGGTTGGCGATGGCCAGCGTGAAGCCAGCTGCCAAGGACGGCGATGGTGCATTGGCTGAACCCTGTCCAAGCACCGGGGCGGTCGCGATACGAAAAGCCAGGTAAAGGATGTAGGCCGCCGCCAGGATAGTGATGGCCGTCACCAGCGCCGGTTCCGCCAGGATGAGGCCGGTCACCCCGGTCGCGATCATCAGCAGCACCGCTGAGGTGCCGGCTACGATCCCGGCGAGGTAGCGCAGGCCTGCGCGTGCCCCGAAGGCAGCGCCGATCGCGGCGCAGCTCAGCGTCGCCGGTCCCGGGCTGCCCATCAACGGCAGCGCGGCCAGCCATAGCAGGACCAGATCGTGCGCCATTTGCCCTCCTACAGTGCGAGGCGCATCATCAAGGCACGATCGCATGGGAGGGGTCTTGAACGTTCGTGCAGGGAGCGCCGGCGAGATGCGGGAGAGCTGGATGCATTGGATGCCCGGTTCGGAGGGCATCGAGCGGGCCAGCGCCTTCTTCCGCGGTGTGTCCTTCTCTCCCCATCGCCATGACAGCTATGCCATCGGCTATACGACGCGCGGTGTGCAAGCCTTCGACTATCGGGGAGAAAGCCGCGCTTCCTCCGTCGGCGACGTTTTCGTCCTGCACCCGGACGAGCGACATGATGGTCGCCAGGGCACGGATGAAGGTTACGGATACCGCATCGTCTATCTGGAGCCGGCGCTTATCGCCGAGGCGCTGTCTGGCCGAAGCCTTCCCTTTATCGCCGGGGCCGTAACCGACGACGGGCGCTTGCGCACTGCGGTCCACGAACTCTTTCCCGACCGCGCCGAGTGCGACGACACGCTTTACCGCAGCGGCGCGCTCACTGGGCTTGCCGATGCGTTGCTGGCTGAGGCCGGTGGCAGGTGCGAGCGGGTGATCTCTCTAGACCACGCGAGGCTTCGCCGCGTGCGCGAGCACCTCTTGGCATCGTTGCCGCAAGGGGTTTCCATGACCGAGCTTGAGCAAGCCCACGGCATGGATCGCTTTGCCCTGGCGCGCCAGTTCCGTGCCGCCTTCGGAATCAGCCCGCATCGTTTTCTGATCCTGCGACGTCTGGACCTTGCAAAGCGCCGCATTCTCGAGGGGCAGTCCCTGGCCGAGGCAGCTTTGTCGGCAGGCTTCGCCGACCAGAGCCACATGACCCGGCGCTTCCGACAGGCTTATGGGTTATCGCCGGGGCGGTGGAGACTGCTGCTGCAACGTTAGGGCGCCTCGTTCTCGCGCGGTGCGATGCGCGGCCTTTCATCCTAAAAGCCGACGGCCTTGGTTATGGCCGGATGCCTCTAGATAATGGCCAGGGGGCTCGGGCCGTTTGGCGCAGGGAAAGCCGCGTCCAAGGTCTTGAGGTCCGCCGGGTCGAAGGCGAGGCCGAGCGCCGCCGCATTGGCTCTGACGTGCCCCAGGTTGGCTGCCTTCGGGATGGCGATCATGCCCTCCTGGCGCAAGACCCACGCCAGGGCGACGGTCGCGGGTGCCACCCCGTGCTTTTCCGCGATGTCCTCCACCGCCGGCTCCAGCAAGATCTCGCCCTGGCCGAGCGGTGAATAGGCCATGATCGGGGTGCGCTGCTCGCGGCAGCGCGGTATCAGATCCCACTCGATGCCGCGCTCGCCCAGGTGATAGAGCACCTGGTTGGTTGCGCAGGCATGGCCGCCATCCAGTGCCCAGAGCTCGGCCATGTCAGACGCATCGAAGTTACTGACGCCCCAAGCGGCGATCTTGCCGTCGCTCTTGAGCTGTTCGAAGGCTTTGACCGTCTCTGCCAGCGGCACCGAGCCGCGCCAGTGCAGCAGATAGAGATCGATGGTCTCGACGCCGAGGCGCTTCAGGCTGCGTTCGCAGGCGGCGACGGCCCCCCGTCGAGAGCAGGGGAATCGCACATGAGTAATGAATTCCTTGTGCTTGAGTGGGCCGTAGATTCTGTAAGGTCTTCTGACATGTGGGGAGGCCTAAATGGAAGAAT
>JANQMX010000031.1 GCA_028279885.1 Rhodovibrionaceae bacterium
GGTCGCGGGCGATGGGCGCGGCCACCTTGGAGCCGCCGCCGCCGTGCTCGACAACCACGGCACAGCAATAGCGCGGCGCCTTGATCGGCGCATAGCCGACGAAGAGCGCATGGTCACGCCGGTGCCAGGGCAGATCCTCATTCTTGATCACGCCGGCCGCGCGCTCTTCCTTGGTGATACGGCGGACCTGGCTGGTGCCGGTCTTGCCGCCCATCTCGAAGCCTTCTTCCTCGATCTTCGAGCCACGCGCGGTACCGCGACGCTCGTTGACCACAGCATCCATAGCATCGCGCATCAGCGCCAGGTGATGCTCGGAGACGCCGATGTCCGGGAAAGGTCCCTGCACCGGCGGCTGCTCTTTGGCCAGGGGATCCTCCAAGTGGAAGCCCCGGGTCAGGCGCGGCGTCACCGCCTTGCCGCCGTTGACCAGACGAGCCGTCATCACTGCCAGCTGCAACGGCGAAGTCAGCACGAAGCCCTGGCCGATGGCGTTCACCAGGGTCTCGCCGCCCTGCCAAGGCTCGCCGATGTTGGCGAGCTTCCAGGCCTTGGTCGGGACCACACCGCCGCGCTCGCCGGGCAGGTCGATGCCGACCCTCTCGCCAAGGCCAAAGCGGCGGGCCACTTCGGCGATTTTCTCGATGCCGACCTTCCAGGCCACGTCGTAGTACCAGACGTCGCAGGACTGTTTGAGGGCGTCGCGCATGTCGAGATTGCCGTGGCCCCAGCGGCGCCAGCAGTGGAAGCGGTGGTTGCCGAGGCGCATGTGGCCGGGACAATAGACCGTGTAGCCGGGCCCGATCCCGGACTCGAGGGCGGCGATGGCCACCAGCATCTTGAAGGTCGAGCCGGGATTGTAGAGCCCGGAGATGGCCTTGTTGTTCAGCGGCCCGAGCGGATCGTTGATCAGGTTCCGCCATTGCTGCGTGCTCAGGCCGCGTACGAAGAGCTCCGGGTCGAAGCTCGGCACGGACGCCAGCGCCAGCACCTCGCCTGTGTGCACGTCCATCACCACGGCGGAGGCGCTCTTTTCTCCCATCATGCGCTGCTGGGCGAAGACCTGCAGCTTGGCATCGATCGTCAGCACGGTGTCGCTGCCCGGCAGCGCGTCGTCCCGGTTGAGCTCGCGGATGACGCGGCCCATGGCATTGACCTCGACCTGGCGGCGGCCGGCGGTGCCGCGCAGGGCCAAGTCGTTCTGTCGCTCGACACCCTTCTTGC
This sequence comes from Rhodovibrionaceae bacterium, assembly GCA_028279885.1. Lineage (GTDB taxonomy): Bacteria > Pseudomonadota > Alphaproteobacteria > Kiloniellales > DSM-21159 > JANQMX01. Next base: position 1,222 of record JANQMX010000031.1, read on the forward strand.
CGATGCGGAAGCCGGGTAGCTCGAGCACCGGGTCGCCGGTCAGCTCCTTTTCCGAAACGGCGCCGACATGTCCGATCACCTGTGAGGTCAGGCTGCGGTAGGGATAGTGCCGCGTCTCACCGACTTCGATGGTGATACCAGGAAGATTGGGGGCATTGACCTCCAGGCGGCTGACCTGGTCCCAGGTCAGGTTGTCGCGCATGGCGACCGGCACGAACTTCCGCTTACGCCGAATGTCGCGGATGATGCGATCACGGGTCTCCTGGTCGATCGCGACGATCTGGGAGAAGCGGTCCAGCGTCTCCTCCACCTCTCCGGCATCCTCGGCGACGATGAGGGCGCGAAAGTTCTGGCGATTGACGGCAAGCGGTTCGCCAAAACGATCCAGGATTTTGCCGCGGCTGGGGCGGATGAGGCGCAGGTTGATGCGGTTCTCTTCTGCCATTGTCAGGAAGCGGTCGGCTTCTATGACCTGAAGGTAGTACATGCGGGCGACCAGGGTGGAGAGCAGCGCCGTCATTCCCCCGCCGACAATCAGGCTGCGACGGGTGAAGGTCTTGTCCCGTTCCTGCTCGTCGTTCGGTGGCGTGTTGCCCATGCCCATCTCTGCTTTTGACCTCCGCCTGCGTCAGCCGCGCCCGCCCGACTGCAGGATGACCTGCTGCGATTGTCCGAAAAACCAGGCAATCATGGGATAGACGGCGACCGTTAAGACGTACTGTAGCGCCAGCGGCGCCGGCGTGATGATGGCGCCCGCGTTCCAGCAAGCCAGCGACCACATGATGAGGAACGCCGGCAGGGCGAAGAGCGCGAAGGCGAGCCAGAGCAGGAAGAAAGACGCATGGGCGAAAAAGCGCCGCTGCGAAGAAATTGCTAAATAGAGAGCGAAGAAAGCCAGAATGGACGAGCCCACCAAGGTGCCGCCCAGAAGGTCGCTGAACAGGCCGAGCAGGAAGATGGCCCAGTGGGGCATCAGGTCCGGCCGAAAGACGCACCAGTAATACACGGCCGCCATGCCGAAGAGTGGCAGCGCAGGTGCGATTTCAGGCGCCCGCAGCGGTGCGAAACCGATGATTATGAGCAGCGCCGAGGCGGCAAAGGGAAAGAGAGAACGGGCGAGGAGGTCGAGCCTGTTCCAGAAACCGCTCTCGTCCATCGCTTAGCGTGGAGCCGCGGCCGAGAGAGTGAGACGATCACCGACCATGGGGCTGACGTCGGCAGCACCACCGAGCTGCTCGAAGGACGGCAACTGGCTCTGCAGCAGACGCAGGTACTCCATATGCGCCCAATCAACAGAGGGACGAACGCGCGCGCCCTTATCATCAAGCGACTCGACCGTGCCGATAGAAAGGCCGCGCGGAAAGAGGCCGCCGTGGCCGGATGTCACGACCCGGTCGCCTGGCATGAACTCGATGTCCTGAGAACCGAAAACCAGACGCGGGAATGGCGAGTTGTCGCCGGCCAGGATAGCGCGCTCACGGCCATCGCCGACCAGCACGGGAATGCGGCTGTTGATGTCGGTGATCAGCAGGACGCGTGAGGCTCGATCACCCACCTGGGCAACGCGTCCAGCCAAGCCCTGCTCGCCAAGCGCCGGCAGGCCGATGACGGCACCGTCAGCCTGGCCGGCCTGAATCACCACGCTGTGGAGGAAGGGGCCGCGCACATCGGCGATAACCTGGGCGGTCACATAGCGGTATTCGGTCTGGTCCGGCACGTTCAGCATACGGCGCAGCACCGAGTTCTCCGCCTTCAGGGTTTCGGCTTGTTGGTACCAGCCGGCGAGCCGCGCGTTGTCGGCACGCAGCGCCGCGTTTTCCGCGCGCAAGTGGGAAAGCTCGCTGACGGCGTTGACCGCGTCTTCGACCGTTGAGATAGGGCTGGAAATGGCCGCCAGAATAGGTGCAACCGCATCGGTCAGCGCAATGCGGGCTTGCTGAATCGTTCCCTGATCGCTGCGGCTGACGATGGTCAGCCCGAAGGCGCAGAGCAGCAGAAAGGTCACGCCGAGCCGCTGGGCCCACGCTCTGAGCGGGGTCGGTATGCGTGCGACGCTTTGGGCGCGATTGTGCAAGTGGGCCTCCTGCACGGACAGTAGGCGAAAGCAATTCCGGCGATTCTGTGGCCCCAGGGAACCGGGACCACTTCTTAACTAGCAAGTTTTCGTTTACAGATGATAAAACGTCGTTTCAAGTTATTGCATAGAAATCAAGACGTTTTTGAGCGCTTTCATTTCTTCGAGACAACGCCCGGTGCCGAGCGCGACGCAAGACAGCGGCTCGTCGGCAATCGATACGGGCAACCCGGTCGAGGCCCGCAAGACCAAATCGAGATTGCCGAGCATGGCACCCCCGCCAGTCAACACGATGCCCTTGTCGACGATATCGGCCGCCAGCTCGGGCGCGGTGTGCTCGAGCGCGACCTTCACCGCCTCGACAATGGCGCCGACCGGCTCGGCCAGAGCTTCCGACACCTGCCGCTCGGAAATGACGAGCTCTTTCGGGACGCCGTTCATCAGGTCGCGTCCCTTGATCTCCATGGTCCGGCCCTCGCCGTCCTCCGGCGGACAGGCCGAGCCGATCTCTTTCTTGATGCGCTCGGCGGAGCCTTCGCCGACCAAGAGGTTATGGTTGCGCCGGATGTAGGCGATGATGGCCTCGTCCATCTTGTCGCCGCCGACGCGCACCGAGCGCGAATAGACGATGCCGCCGAGGGACAGAACCGCGACCTCCGTCGTGCCGCCGCCGATATCGACCACCATGGAGCCCGTCGGCTCGGTCACCGGCAGGCCGGCGCCGATCGCCGCCGCCATCGGCTCTTCGATCAGGAAGACACGCCGGGCGCCGGCCGCATCGGCCGAGTCCTGAATGGCGCGCCGTTCCACCGCCGTCGAGCCGGAGGGCACGCAGACGATGATCTCCGGCGCCGCCAAGGTCGACCGGCGGTGCACCTTGCGGATGAAATGCTTGATCATTTCCTCCGCGACCTCGAAGTCCGCGATGACGCCGTCACGCAGCGGCCGGATGGCCTGAATGTTGCCCGGCGTCCGGCCGAGCATGAGCTTGGCCTCATCGCCAACGGCGAGGACCTGTTTCTTGCCACGAACGTCGGCGATAGCGACAACCGAAGGTTCGTTGAGCACAATGCCTCGGCCCTTGACGTAGACCAGCGTATTTGCGGTCCCAAGGTCGATTGCCATATCGGCCGAGAACATTCCGAGTAGACGAGAAAGCATGAGTGGGCCTTACCGTGAGGCTGCTTAAAAAACGATTAGCGTTAACGGGGAACGCCCTCTGCTGGTTTGGTTAACGTGCGCCCGGAGCGATTTCAAGCAATGCATCCCCAGGACGCCGCTTGCCGATGCGAAACGGGCCCGCGCAGCGCTGGCTGCACGAGCCCGTCGATCATGTTTCGCGCCGCCCTTCATCAAGCGGACGGCCGGCTTCGAGGTCAGGCGCTCATCGCCTCCGGCGCCGTTTTCTCCCGCTTTACCAACAGCTTATTGAGGGCGTTGATGTAGGCGCGGGCAGAGGCGACCAGGGTGTCGTAGTCGGCACCCTGGCCGTTCACCGACTTGCCGTCCTCTTCCAGGCGCACGGTCACTTCTGCTTGCGCGTCCGTGCCGCCGGTCACGGCATGCACCTGATAGAGCTGCAGACTCGCCTCGTGCGGGACAATCTCGCGAATCGCCGCGAAGGTCGCATCGACCGGCCCCTGGCCCTCGGCGCTAACTTCTTTGCGTTCGCCCTCTACGTCCAAAGCGATGTCCGCCACGTTCGGCCCGTGACTACCGCAGTTGACGTGCATCGAGACGAACTTGATGACGTCGTTGTGGCGCAGGGCAGCGTCTTCCACCAGGGCGATGATGTCCTCGTCGAAGATCTCTTTCTTGTGGTCCGCCAAGTCCTTGAAGCGCACGAAGGCATCGTTGAGCTGGTTGTCATTCAGCGTGATGCCCAACTCTTCGAGCTTGGCCTTGAAGGCATGGCGGCCCGAGTGCTTGCCCATCACCAGGCTGGAGCGGTGCAAACCGACCGACTCCGGCGTCATGATCTCGTAGGTCTGGGCGTTTTTCAGCATGCCGTCCTGGTGGATGCCGGACTCGTGGGCGAAGGCGTTGGCCCCGACGATGGCCTTGTTGGGCTGCACCGAGAAGCTGGTAATCGTCGACAAGAGGCGAGAAGCCGGTGTGATGCGCGTCGTCTCGATCCGAGTCGTGTACGGCATGGCATCGGGGCGTGTGCGCAAAGCCATGACGATCTCTTCCATCGCCGCGTTGCCGGCCCGCTCGCCGATGCCGTTGATAGTGCACTCGACCTGCCGCGCGCCGGCGCGCACCGCCGCCAAGGAGTTGGCGACGGCCAAGCCCAAGTCGTTGTGGCAATGGGTCGAAATCACCGCCTGGTCGATGTTCGGCACCCGGTTCATCAGCATGTCGATCAGGGCGTAGAACTCGTCCGGCACTGTATAGCCGACCGTATCCGGGATATTGATGGTCGAGGCCCCGGCCTTGATGGCGCCCTCGACACATCGGCAGAGGAAGTCATGCTCGGTGCGGGTGCCGTCTTCAGGCGACCACTCCACGTCCTCGCAGAGATTGCGCGCCATGGTGACGCTGTCGACGATGCGCTGGAAGACCGCATCGGGCTCCATCTGCAGCTTGTACTTCATGTGAAGCGGGCTGGTGGAGATGAAGGTGTGGATGCGCGGTGCCGCCGCGTGCCGCAAGGCTTCCCAAGCGCGGTTGATGTCCTTCTCCGTCGCGCGCGCCAAACCGGCGACCTGGGAGGTCTTCACCCGCTTGGCGATCTCACTGACCGCCTCGAAGTCGCCATTGGAGGCGATGGGGAATCCCGCCTCGATGATATCCACGCCCAAGGACTCCAACGTGTCCGCGACCTGAATCTTCTCTTCGAGGTTCATGGAGCAGCCGGGTGCCTGCTCCCCGTCCCGCAAGGTGGTGTCAAAGATGCGGACGTAACCTTCCTCGCTGGGAGGGCGTGCGTAGTCGGCGAAGGCGTCGCGATCGACGCTGGTCGTGGTTTGGCTTGAAACGATTTCGGCGCTCATGGCGCGTGCTCCTCTTAGCTGACTGCTATGACTTGGGGCGCTGGCCCCTCGTGATCACGTCATCCCCTGCTCGCCTGCCGCTCTTGCGGCTGTAGCGCTCAGGGGTTGCTAAGGAGGAGGAGGTCGCTGAAACGAATCTCGGGGGCGAGAAGGCCGAGCAGAAGCGCACACCCGAGCTGGGTGTTATCAATGCCTGAAATGGCCAAGCGCTCGTTCATCGACCGAAAATTCGCCTTTTTCCTCCTCGTTAGGTAAGCCAATCCTCATTCGGAGGCAAGAGCAAAAGACGCAACGGCTCCTGCAGGAAGACACAGCATGGATACGCTCTCCCGCCGGCTCGACGGCATGATGAACCGCCGAAGCCTACTGGCCGGCATGGCCGCCTGCGGACTCTCCGCAGCACTTCCGGCCCCGGCTGGCGCGGCGAGTCCTATCCTGATGCGGCCCATTCCCAAGAGCGGCGAGACCATACCGGCCATCGGTATGGGCACCTGGATCACCTTCAACGTCGGCGAGGACGAAACACTGCGCAAACAGCGCAGCGAGGTTCTGCGTCGCTTTTTCGCGCTCGGCGGCGGCATGATCGACTCCTCGCCCATGTACGGCTCGGCCGAAGCGGTGGTCGGCGGTGGCCTTGCGCGCCTCGGGGCGCCCGACACGCTCTTCTCAGCCACCAAGGTCTGGACCTGGCGCGGTTCGGCCGGCGAGGAGCAAATGGCGAACTCCCGCCGGCTCTGGGGCCTGCCAAGCTTCGACCTGATGCAGATCCACAATCTCGTGGGCTGGGAAAACCATCTCGAGACCTTGCTGCGCGACAAGGCCGAGGGGCGCGTGCGCTACATCGGCGTCACCACCTCCCACGGCCGCCGTCATGAGGAGCTGGAAGAGATCATGGCAAGCCAGCCGATCGATTTCGTCCAGTTCACTTACAACGTTGTCGACCGGGAAGCGGAACAGCGCCTGCTGCCGCTGGCCGCCGAGCGTCGCCTGGCGGTCATCGTCAACCGGCCGTTCCGCCGCGGCGCGCTCTTCTCGCCTGTGGAAGGCAGACCGCTGCCGAGTTGGGCGGCCGAGATCGACTGCGCCAACTGGGCGCAGGTTTTCCTCAAGTTCATTGTCTCCCACCCGGCCGTGACCTGCGCCATCCCCGCCACCTCCCAGGTCGTGCACATGGAGGAGAACATGGGCGCCATGACCGGCCGTCTGCCGGACGAGGCTTTGCGCCAACGGATGGCCCGCGATCTCGAAGCGGTGTAGGCACCGCCGGCGCGCCATGCTGTCCTATTCGGTCGAGGTTCTGCAGTCGCTTCTCGCCTACTACAACCAGGCGCTCTGGCCAGGCCATCTGCTTGCGGTCGCTCTGGTGCTGCTGGCCTTGCTGCTGGTCGCCTTTCCACAGCAATGGGGCGGCCGGGCCATCGCCGTTGTCCTGGCCGCCGGCTGGCTATGGGTCGGCTGGGTCTACTACGTCGAGAGGTTGGGACGCATCGACTTCAGCGCACCGCTCTATGGAGCGGCGTTCCTGCTGCAAGGTCTGCTGTTGCTCTGGACAGGGGTGCTGCGCGGTGCGCTACGCTGGAGGATGCGACTCGATCTCTACGGTAGTGTCGCCCTGCTGCTGCTCTTGATTGCCGTCTTCCTGCTGCCCGCCTCGGTTTGGTTCGCAGATGCAGGCTGGAGGCAGCTTCGACTCGTGGGACTCATGCCGCTACCGACCGTGCTTTTCACTGTAGGGATGCTGCTGCTGACGGCAAGCAAGACGCCATTGCACCTTACGGTCATTCCGCTGCTCTGGGCGCTTGCTGCCGGCGCGACGGCTTGGACGCTGGCCCTGACGGCGGAGACGGCGCTGGCCGCCCTCTGCGTGCTCGCCTCGGTCATGGTGATATGGAGAGGTCGCGTGGCCCGCCCGCAAGCGGCATGACGCAAGGGTTGTCTCGACGACGCAAGGCGGTCCTTGCGCTGGTGGTGTTGGCTGCGCTCGCAGTCGCCGCGGCCAGCCTGCCCGCCGTTCAGCGCAGCATCGACGCGCTCTGGCTGGTCTATCGCCTAGCTACGGTCAAAGCGCCGACCGACATCCGCGGGGAGCCGCACATCATCGAAGGCGCAAAGGGTGCGTTCCTGGCCGACCTCTATCGGCACGGCGAGCCGGACGCGGGACTGGTGCTGATCACCGGCGCTCAGCGCGATGGTCGACAGCAGCCGCAGCTCGTTGCCTTGGCCAAGGCCCTTGCCGAGGCCGGGTTCGCTGTCCTGGTGCCGGACGTGCCGGGCTTGCGTGCGCTCAGAATATCCTCCGCTCAGGCCGAACCCATTCAAGAGGCGGTGGCTCACGTGAGGGCCAACGGCGGCCTGCCGGCGGGCGCTCCGGTCGGCATCGCCGCACTGTCCTACTCGGTCGGCCCGGCCGTGCTGGCCGCCGCCGATTTGCCGGCGGGTGAGCAACCCGACTTCCTGCTTGGCATCGGCGGTTACTACGACAGCGAAGCGGCCATTACCTTCTTCACGACGGGCTACTTCTACGACCGGGCAGAGGACCGCTGGCGCGGCATGCCGTTCAACGACTACGGCAAGTGGGTCTTCGTGCTCAGCAACACGCCCTTCCTCGACCGTATCGAGGATGCAGCCCTGCTGCGGCAGATCGCTTCCTTGCGCGGCGCCGACGAGCCGGTCGATCTTACACCTCTGATCGAAGCCCTCTCGCCCGATGGGCGCGCGGTTCTCAGGTTGGCGCAAAACAGCGATCCGGCAAAGACACCAGCGCTGATCGACGCCCTGCCCCCAGCCCTCCAGCAGGAGATCGAGGCGCTCAGCCTGGCGCGCCGGGACCTGAACGACCTGACCACGACGCTTCTGCTGGTCCACGGCCACAACGACCCTATCCTGCCCGCGAGCGAGAGCGTCCGCTTGGCGGACGCCTCACCGAATAGCCGGCTCTATCTGCTGAACAACTTGGCGCACGTGGAGCTGAACCTGGACAGCCTGGCCGATGCCTGGACCTTGCTGCGCGCCTGCTATGACTTGATGGCGGCCCGAGACGGGGCTCTCAGGCAGGATGCTGGACCTAGCGTTCCTTAATCGAGCCGCCCAGAAGTCGTCACTTTCCGGCCCTGGTCTCGCCAAGAGACAACATCATCTTCTAAATCGTTGAAACCGACGTGATGACTCCCCTCATCAAGCTGAACTTACCAGCGGGCGGTCTCGGAAACGAGACTCGCCCGCTTTTCTCTTCAATAGGTTACAGCTGATTCCTTCGGTATCATCGCAGAGAGATAACGTTATGCTCTGCACCGAAAGGAAAACCGGTGATGTTCTCCGCACCCTCTTCGGTGACGATCAGGATATCGTGCTCGCGATAGCCGCCGGCGCCGGGCTGTCCCTCCGGGATGGTGATCATGGGTTCCATGGAGACCACCATGCCGGGCTCGAGGGCGGTCTCGATATCCTCGCGCAGCTCCAAGGCCGCTTCCCGCCCATAGTAGTGGCTCAGCACGCCGAAGGAATGGCCGTAGCCGAAGCTGCGATAGCGCAGCAAGTCGTGAGCCGCATAGATCTCGTTGAGCTCAGCGGCGATGTCGCAGCAGCGTGCGCCCGGCTTGATCAGCTCCAACCCGCGGCGATGAACCTGGCAGTTGATCTCCCAGTGCTTGAGATGCGCCTCGCTTGCATGACCGAGAAAGAGGGTGCGTTCGAGCGCGGTGTAGTAGCCCTGGATCATGGGAAAGCAGTTGAGGCTCAGGATATCGCCGGCTTCCAGGGCGCGCGTAGTGACCGGGTTGTGCGCGCCGTCGGTGTTGAGGCCGGACTGGAACCAGACCCAGGTGTCGCGAATCTCCGAGTGGGGATAGCGCTTGGCAATTTCCCGCGTCATGGCCGACGTGCCGGCCAGCGCGACCTCGTGCTCAGGCACCCCCTCGCCCATCGCTTCGACCACCGCCCAGCCGCCGATGTCTGCCACGGCCGCGCCATCGCGGATGATGGCGTGCTCCTCCGGCGACTTGATCATGCGCTGGCGCATCACCAGCGGCGCGATGTCGATGAGAGTGACCCCCGGCAAAGCCGCTTCCAGCTTGGCGCGGGCTTCCAGGGTCAGGTGGTCGAATTCGACACCGAGGCGCTTGCTCGGGCCGAGCAAGCTGCGGGCGGCGCGATAGAAGTTATCGCGTTGCCAGTCGGTGTAGACCAGATTGTCGCCGAAGCTGCGCCGCCAGGGCTGTCCACCATCGATCTTGGCCGAGATGGTGCTGTGCGTGCTGTCGCTGACCACCAGGCCATAAGGGCGCCCAAAGGAGCAATAGAGGAAATCGCTGTAGTAAGCGATATTGTGCATCGAGGTGAAGAAAGCGGCGTCAAGCTGCTGTTCTTCCAAGAGCTTGCGCAGCCCGGCAACGCGCCGCTCCATCTCCGCCTGCGAGAAGGTAGCGGGCGCCTTCGCCCCGTTTTCGATTCTCAGAGTCTCTTCCATGGACCTGACCTCCCTATCGGAAGCGCCCGCTTTCCAACGGCGCGGTGGGGAGGTCAAGCCTTTCCCGGCAAGCGGAGCGGGAGCAGATCAGGAAACAGGTCTAAAAGCTGAACGAGAGCGCCTTCTGAATGCGCCGAGCTACCTCGCTCTTGCCCGAGGGCTTGGGCTGCTTGTTGGGCTCTTTCGACATCCTCTTCAGCGGATCTGCCGGTCCGGCATGAGAGCCTCGGCTCTTGCCGGCTATGGCGCCAGCCAGCAAGCCGGACTGTCGCAGGAGACCAAGATGACGATCGGTGTCGCCGCGATAGACAGCGTGAACCGCCTGCACCAGGGCGGTGTCACTGATCGTCGCGGTTTCGGCGGCGGCGGCGCCGTTGGGCTGGGCCACCGTTACAGGCGGCTTGCCCGGAGTTGCGGGCTTGTCGCCGAGTTTGGGACGCATTGATCCCTCCTTCGTTCACAGCGTGTCAGCGAGGCTGACGGAGACAACAGTCCGCCCCCTAGCCAGGCAGACTCTGCAGGAGAGTCGCCGCACAGTGGTGAACGAAGGCTTAAACTCTAGCGGAAGCTACTTGCCCGAGAACCGGGCAAGTCAGCGACGATCTGGTTGTTCGACCTAGTTCTTCGACTTATCGACCAGGGCGTTCTGGGCAATCCACGGCATCATGGCGCGCAGCTTGCTGCCGACCTGCTCGATGGAGTGATCGGCGTGACCGGCGCGCATAGCCTTGAAGGAGGCCTGGCCGGCCCTGTTCTCCAGCACCCAGTCGCGGGCGAAGCGGCCGGATTGGATGTCGTCCAGGATGCGCTTCATCTCGGCCTTGGTCTCGTCGGTCACCACGCGCGGCCCGCGGGTGTAGTCGCCGTACTCGGCCGTGTTCGAGATGGAGTAGCGCATGTTGGCCATGCCGCCCTCATACATCAGGTCGACGATCAGCTTCACTTCGTGCAGGCACTCGAAGTAGGCCATTTCCGGCGCATAGCCGGCCTCGGTCAAAGTCTCGTAGCCGGCCATGATCAACGCCGTCAGGCCGCCGCAGAGCACCGCCTGCTCGCCGAAAAGATCGGTCTCGCACTCCTCGCGGAAGGTCGTCTCGATGATGCCGGCCCGACCGCCGCCGATGGCGGATGCGTAGGAAAGGCCGATTTCCTGCGCGTTGCCGGAGGCATTCTGATGCACGGCGATCAGGCAGGGCACGCCGGCGCCGCGCTGGTACTCGCTGCGTACCGTGTGGCCGGGACCCTTGGGCGCCACCATGAAGACGTCGAGGTCGGGGCGTGGCTCGATCAGGCGGAAGTGAATGTTGAAGCCGTGAGCGAAAGCGAGCGCCGCGCCCTCCTTCATGTTGTCCCGCAATTGGTCTGCGTAGATGTCCGCCTGCAGCTCGTCGGGCGTCAACATCATGACCACATCGGCCCAAGCGGCCGCCTCGGCCGGGGACATCACGGTAAAGCCGGCGCCCTCCGCCTTCTTGACGGTTGCCGAGCCGGGCCGAAGCGCGATGCGCACATCGGCAACACCGCTGTCCCGTAGATTCATCGCATGGGCATGACCCTGGCTGCCATAGCCGACGATGACCACCTTCTTGGCCTTGATCAGATTCACGTCGGCATCGCGGTCGTAGTAGACGCGCATAGGCGCTCTCCCCTCTTTCGTAACTGTTTATGCAGGCCCCGTACTATCTCCGGCGCCAGCGCGGGCGTGTTCTATCGCCGGGCGGTCAGCGGTGCAACGTCCATCGCCGCGTGGGAGCGATGCAGAAGGCTTGGGGCAAATGAATTAGAAAGCTTATCGACTTAAGCTTTCAACGCCGCGAGCGGAACGCGACCAGGGATTTATCGGAGGGCAGCATGCTGACGGTCTGGGGCCGAGCCAACTCAGTGAACGTGCAAAAGGTCATGTGGACCGTGGGTGAGCTCGATATCGCCCACGTGCGTATCGACGCGGGCGGAAGCTTCGGCGGCCTGGACAGCTCAGAGTTCCTGGCCCGCAATCCCAGCGGCAAGATTCCAGTGATCGAGGACGACGGCTTCGTGCACTGGGAGTCCAACGCCATTGTGCGCTACCTGGGCGCCAAATACGGCGCCGGCAGTTTCTGGCCGGAGACGCCCGAAGCGCGTGCGGAAACCGACAAATGGGTCGAGTGGACCGCCAACGGGCTTTATCCCGACTTCATCACGGTCTTCTGGGAGTTGCATCGGGTCTCGGAGAGCGAGCGCAACATGGATCTGGTCGAAAGCGCCCTGACACGCCTCAACAAGAGCTTTCAGCTTGCCGAGCAAATGCTTGACGGGAAGCGCTTCGTTGCCGGCGATACGCTGACCTTTGGCGACATCTCCTTCGGCACCAATCTCTACCGCTATTTCAATATGGAGATTGCGCGCCCGAGCCTTCCGGGTATCGAAGCTTACTACGCGAGCCTAAAGGAGCGGCCGGCCTACCAGGTCCACGTCATGGTGCCTTTCTGAGCGACCTAACGCCCGGAAAAGACCGGCTTCTCTTTGGCCAGAAAAGCACGCACGCCGGCCTTGTAGTCTTCCGTGTCGCAGGACCGGTAAGGCTCCCGCGCCTCTTCTTCGCTGAGGGGCCGCGGGTCCAAAGCGCGCAACGAAAGCTGTTTGTGCCAACGCGCTGCCAGAGGCGCGCCGTTGGCAATGCGCTTGGCGGTGCCGTAAGCTTCGGCCTCCGCCGCTTCGTCGTCGACCACGCGGTTGACCAGGCCTTTCACGTAGGCTTCCTCGGCCGTCAGGATCCGGCCCTCGACAAGGATCTCCAAAGCCACGGCCCGGCCGCAGAGCTGCACCAGCGGCAGCATACCCACCCACGGAAGAACGTGCCCTAAGCGATTGATCGGGCAGCCGAACTTACCGCTCCGGTTGGAGATGCGCAGGTCGCATTTCAGCGCCAGTTCCAGGCCTCCGCCAACGCAGGCACCCTCGATCAGGGCCACGGTCGGGTGAGGCGAATGCTCGATAGCCTCGAAGGCGGGATGCATCTGTTCGCCATAGGCCTCGGCTTGCTCGGCGCTGAAGCGCAGCTTCTCGAACTCGGCGATGTCGGCCCCGGCGGCGAAGGCCTTCCCGCCGGCCCCGCGCAGCACGACGCAGCGTAGCGTGTCGTCGGCATTGAGCTGCTGCATAAGCTCGCCGAGCCGATTCCACATCGCGAGATTGAGGGCATTGCGATGCTCCGGGTTGTTCAGGACCACGGTGGCGATGTTGCCCTCGCGGGTGACGTAGATGGATTCCATCGGGCCGCTGTCCGGCATCTGGTCTCTCCTTGTTAGGAAATCGGGTGATCGGCGGCGCGCCGGTGGCCGGCAAGCACGGCCTTCTTCAAGGCATGGGCAGCCGCTTCCGGGTCGTCGGCCCTGGCAATGGCCGAGACCACGGCCACCCCGTCGGCACCGGCGGCGATGACCGCTTCCGCCGAAGAAACCGTGATGCCGCCGATGGCCACAGAGGGGCGGTCGAGCGCCTGGCGGACCGGTCGCACGCCTTCCGGCCCGATAGCAGCGCCGGCGTCGGCCTTTGTCCCAGTCGCGAAAACAGGCCCCACGCCGAGATAGTCGACGAGGCCGACGTCACTGACTGCCGCTTCGGCGAGATTGCCTACCGAGAGGCCGATGATCGCCTCCGGGCCCAGGAGCGCGCGCGCCGCCTCCGGGGAGCCGTCGTCCTGGCCGAGATGCACGCCATCGGCACCAGATGCGAGGGCGGCTTCCGCATGATCGTTGAGGATGAGCGGAACATGACGGGGCAGCGCGGCTTTCAGCGCCTTGGCCAGCGCCACGACATGCTCGTGCTCAGCGTCTTTCTCGCGGAGCTGGATCAGAGTCGCGCCCCCACGCACCGCCGCGCTGACCACGGACACGAGGTCGTGGCGTCCGACGTCCGCCTCGCCGACCACGAAGTAGACGGAAAGGTCGAAGGGAGTTCGTTCGCTATGTGAGAGACCTGCCATTCCACCGCCGTTGCCCGGGCTGCCTACAGTCGATATGAGAGGCGCCGCAGCAATAGTGCAAGAGTGCAAGGAGGGATGCATGGGCGCGCCGAGCGATACGGCCCGCACGGCGGTGCGGGTTCTGATGGAAATCGAGGCCGTCCTGTTTCGCCCCGAGGAGCCCTTCACCTTCACCTCGGGCCGCAAGAGCCCGGTCTATGTCGACTGCCGCAAGATCATCTCCTTCCCCCGGGCGCGACGCCAACTGATGACATCGCTGAGCGGATTGGTGATGGAACGTGTGGGCTACGAGTCCTTTGATGTCGTGGCGGGCGGTGAGACAGCGGGCATTCCCTTCGGTGCCTGGATCGCCGATCTGCTGGCCCTGCCGATGATCTACATCCGCAAGAAGCCGAAAGGTTTCGGCCGCGACGCCCAGATCGAAGGCACCTTCAAGGAGGGCGATCGGGTTCTCCTGATCGAGGACCTGGCGACGGACGGCGGCAGCAAGCTCAACTTCGTGGAAGCCATCCGCAAGGCCGGCGGCCGCTGCGACCACACCGCCGTGATCTTTCACTACGGCATCTTTCCCGAAGGACTGAAGCGGCTGGAGGAGGCAGGTGTCAGTCTCCACGCCCTCGCCACCTGGCATGACGCCCTCGCTGTCGCCGAAGCCGAAGGCTACCTCTCCGGCGAGGGGCTGGCCGAGGTGAAGGCCTTCCTCAACGACCCGGACGCCTGGGCCGCGCGGCAAGCATAGCGACCACGCGGTCGCCCCTGTGCCCCCGGTTGGCGCAAAGGCGACAACGAAGCGGCGGCACGCCGACTAGACTCTCCCTATCTGTCGCTTGGGCCCGGTGGCCGGGCGAAAGGCATGGGAGAGGACAGTGCCCCGCAAATCCAGCCGGCGTCGCGAAGGCCGCAGCGCGAACGCCGTCAACCAGTTGCCCTGGCGGTCGGTCGAAAACCCCATCCCCCCCATCGCGCTGCTCAGCGAAGACCAGCTCGAAGCCATCCACCAGACATCGCTGCGCATCCTGGAAGAACTCGGCATCGAGTTCATGAGCGATGAGGCTTTGTCGGTCTTCAAAGCGGCCGGCTGCGACGTGGACAAAGCGAGCGGCAGCGTGCGCTTGGACCGCGCTTTCGTCGACGAGATGCTCGCCAAGGCACCGTCCCAGTTCACCCTGACCCCGCGCAACCCGGAGCACCGGCTGACCATCGGCGGCAAGCATCTCTGCTTCGCCTCGGTCAGCGGCCCGCCGAACGTCAGCGACCTCGACAGCGGCCGGCGCGCCGGCAACTTCGCCGACTTCAAGAATCTCTTGAAGCTCGCTCAATCGCTCAATGTGGTGCAGTACATCGGCAACCAGATCTGCGCGACCACGGACCTTTCGCCCGAGACCCGGCATCTCGATTGCTCGGTAGCGGCGGCGACCTTGACCGACCGCGTGTTCTCCTCCTTGTCGATCGGGGCCGAGCGGGCGGTCGACACCTTCCAGATCATGGCCATGTCGCGCGGCGAGACCTTGGAGGACCTGGAAAAGAACCCCGGCATCCTCTCGGTCATCAACGTCAACTCGCCGCGCCGCTTCGATGGCGCGATGGCGGAAGGCCTGATGGCCCTCGCCCGCCACGGCCAAGCAACCGTGGTCACGCCCTTCACCCTGATGGGCGCCATGACCGCGGTTTCCCTGCCCGCTGCTCTGGCGCAGCAGAACGCCGAGGCGCTGGCGGGTATCGTGCTGACCCAGATCGTCAATCCAGGTGCCCCGGTGATCTACGGCGCCTTCACCTCCAACGTCGACATGAAGAGCGGGGCACCGGCCTTCGGCACGCCAGAGTACGCCAAGGCGACCATTGCCTCGGGACAGCTCATCCGCCGCTACGGCCTGCCCTATCGCTCCTCCAACCCCAATGCCTCCAACTGCGTCGACGCCCAGGCGGCCTACGAGTCGATGATGTCGATCTGGAGCTCGGTGCTGGGTGGCGCCAACATCGTCAACCACGGTGCCGGCTGGCTGGAGGGTGGTCTCACCGCCTCCTTCGAGAAGATGATCCTCGATGCCGAGATGATCCAGGGCATGATCGAGTTCCTGACGCCGATCAAAGTGGACGAGGCAGAGCTGGGCTACGAGGCCATTGCTGGCGTCGGACCGGGCGGCCACTTCTTCGGCGAGGCGCACACGCTCGAGCGCTACGAGACCGCCTTCTATGCCCCGATGCTGAGCGACTGGCGCAACTTCGAGAGCTGGGAGGAGGCCGGCGCCGAGGATGCAACCCAGCGCGCCAACAAGATTTGGAAGCAGCTCCTGGCCGAGTATGAGCCGCCGCCCCTGCCGGAGGACCGCCGCGAAGCCATGGAGGCTTACATCGCCCGGCGGCGCGAGGAAATCGAGCGCCGCGCGGCTTAGATCAGGGCCTCACGACTCTGTCACCGCAGAAACTGGTCAGCCCCGCGCGATAGGCCGTGGACGAGTTGGCCGAACTGTATTTCACATTCAATAATTGTTTATTATTTTAAACTCCCATTCACAACAGCTATTATATTGACAAGCCCACACACTCACCGCACATTAACGACTGTTCGCTAAGGTGAACACGGTTCCTCAGGGAACCCGCGGAATTTGATTGGGCAGCTTGCGGCCGCGTTACCACCCGCTAAAGCGCCACGGGGATTGCTCCGTGGGCCCGCCAACCTGGAGGGAGCAATCGCCGATGGCGCACCCCCTGACACCATGGCTTGAGCCGGCCCCCCGCCGGCGACGCGGTATCGGGCAGCCCGGAGCGGTGACTCTCTTCGTCCCCATTGAAGAGGGTCAACGCCATGAAAGCCTTTCCCCTATTCGTCGAGCTTGACGGTCAAGCGGTTCTTCTCGTCGGCGGCGGCCATGCCGCCGTTGCCAAGGCACGCCTGCTGATCTCCGCCGGCGCCCGCATCACCGTCGTCGCGCGAGAGCTGGCCGACGACTTCTATGCCTGGGCCCACGAAGGCCTGGTGCGCATCAAGCGCCGGGACGTTCAGGAGCTCGACATTGAGACAAGCCGCCTGGTGGTCTCGGCCGTCGAAGACGAAGGCACAAATCGCTGGATCAGCGCCGCAGCCAAACGCCTCAAGGTTCCGGTCAATGTGGTCGACAATCCAGCGCTCTCGAGCTTCTCGGTTCCGGCCATTCTTCAGCGCAGGCCGATCACCGTCGGTATCTCCAGCGGCGGCAGTGCGCCTATGCTGGCGCAGCGGCTGCGCGCCGAGCTGGAAGCGCTTCTGCCCCACTCCCTGGCCGAGCTGTCGCAGCTGACCGAGCGCTATCAGGCCGAAGCCCGCCTGGCCTTCCCGGATATCCGCACCCGCCGCGCCTTCTGGGATGATGTGCTGGGCGGTCCCATCGCCGATGCGGTCAAGGCCGGCGACTTCGCCCAAGCCGAGCGGCTGATCGCCGCCCGTCTCGCCGAGCCCGCCGCCGTCGCTCAACAGGGCCAGGTCGCCCTGGTCGGTGCAGGGCCGGGCGACCCCGGCCTCCTGACCCTCAAGGCCCTGCAGCTTTTGCAGCGCGCCGACGTGATCGTCCACGACAAGCTGGTCACCGACGAGGTGCTGGACCTCGCCCGCCGCGAAGCGCGCCGGGTCTATGTCGGCAAGGCGCCGGGCAAGCCGAGCAAGACGCAGGATGAAATCAACGCCCTGTTGGTCGAGCTTGCCCAGCAGGGCGAGCGGGTGGTGCGCCTCAAGGGCGGCGACCCCTTCATCTTCGGTCGCGGCGGTGAGGAGCTGGAGGCCTTGCGCCAGCACGGCATTCCGGTGGAGATCGTGCCGGGCATCACCGCGGCGGCGGCCTGCGCCGCGAGCGCCGGCTTCCCGCTGACCCACCGCGGCCTCGCCTCCTCCGTCACCTTCGTCAGCGGTCAGGTGGCCGAGAGCGGCAAGCTTCCCGATCTCGACTGGGCGCGGCTGGCGACCGGCGATCATACCGTGGCGGTCTACATGGGCGTGGCCTCGGCCGAGAGCATCGCCGCGCGCCTCATAGAGGAGGGCCGCGCCGCCGACACCCCGGTCAGAGTCATCGAGAACGGGACGCGGCCCGATGAGCGCGTCGTCGCGAGCAACCTGGGCAATCTGGCCGACGCCGTGAAAGCGGCACGCATCCGTCCGCCGGCTCTGATCGTCATCGGCGAAGTGGCCGCTCTCGCTGAGACCAAAGAGGCGCCGGACGTCACCAAGCCATTCGCCGTGGCGGCCGAGTAAGGAGCGCACCTCATGGCCTTCAAGCAGGGTGTGACGGCCAACCGTCTGACCGATGGTGCCGTGGTCTACCTGGTCAGCGCCGGCCACTGGTCCGAGCTTTTGAGCGACGTCACCGCCGCCGACAGCAAGGAGTGCGCCGAGCGCCTTATGGGCATCGCCGAGACGGACGCGGCCACCAAGGTGGTCGGCCCCTATCTCATCGACCTCGACCCAACCTCCGACGAGCCCGAGGCCGTGAGCCTGCGGGAGCGCTTGCGCGCCGCAGGGCCCTCCGTGCGCCTCGACCTGGGCTACCAGGCAGAAAGGGACTGACCCCGCCATGTATCGCTACGACGAGTTCGACCACCGCTTCGTGCAGGAACGGGTGCAGCAGTTCAGGAAGCAGGTCGACCGCCGCCTGGCCGGCGAGCTGACCGAAGACGAGTTCAAGCCGCTCCGGCTGATGAACGGCCTCTACCTGCAACTCCATGCCTACATGCTGCGCGTCGCCGTCCCCTACGGCGTGCTGTCCTCGCGTCAGATGCGCAAGCTGGCGGAGATCGCGCGGGAATACGACCATGGCTACGGCCATTTCACCACCCGGCAGAACATCCAGTACAACTGGCCCAAGCTGGAAGAGACGCCGGCCATCCTGGAAGAGCTGGCCGAGGTCGAGATGCACGCCATCCAGACCAGCGGCAACTGCATCCGCAACGTCACCGCCGACCCCTTCGGCGGAGCCGCCGCAGACGAGCTGGCCGACCCGCGGCCCTACGCCGAGATGATCCGCCAGTGGTCGAGCCTGCACCCGGAGTTCTCCTTCTTGCCGCGCAAGTTCAAGATTGCCGTCACCGGGGCCGCGCGCGACCGCGCCGCCATCAAGGTGCATGACATCGGCCTGCAGATCGTCAGGAACGAGGCCGGGGAACTCGGCTTCGAAGTGGTGGTCGGCGGCGGCCAGGGCAGAACGCCGGTGATCGCCAAGACGATTCGGCGGTTTCTGCCGGAACGGCATCTGCTGTCCTACCTGGAAGCAATTCTGCGCGTCTACAACCAGCTCGGCCGGCGCGACAACATCTACAAGGCGCGTATCAAGATCCTGGTCAACCAGGTCGGCGCCGAGGCCTTTGCCGCGATGGTGGAGGAAGAGTGGGAGCAGATCCGCGACGGCACCGTCGACCTGCCGGCGGAGGAAGTCGCGCGCATCGCCGCCTACTTCGAGCCACCGGTCCTGGAGCCGATCGAGGAGCCGAACCGCGACTTCGAGACCAAGCGCTTCGAAGACCCGGCCTTCGCCGCCTGGGTTCGCTCCAACAGCGTCCCGCACAAGGTGCCGGGCTACCTGATCGCGACCATCTCGCTCAAACCGGCAGGCGGCATTCCCGGCGATGCGACGGCCGAGCAGATGGACCTGATCGCCGATCTCGCCGACCGCTATAGCCTGAGCGAGATCCGCGTCAGCAAGGAGCAAAACCTCATCCTGCCGCATCTCGCAAAAGCCGACGCCTATGCGCTCTGGCAGGCTTTGCGTGAGGCGGACCTGGCCGAGGCCAACGCCGGGATGATCGGCGACATCATCGCCTGCCCCGGCCTCGACTACTGCAACCTTGCCAACGCCCGCTCGATTCCCGTCGCCCAAGCCATCAGCCAGCGCTTCAGCTCCATCACCCGGCAGCACGACATCGGGCAACTGACCCTCAACATCTCCGGCTGCATCAATGCCTGCGGCCATCATCACGTGGGCAACATCGGCATTCTTGGCGTCGATAAGCGGGGCGAGGAGTTCTACCAGATCACCCTCGGCGGGTCGTCCGACCAGGACGCGGCGCTCGGTGAGATCGTCGGCCCGGCGGTCCCAGCAGACTCGGTCGCCGACGCCATCGAAAGCATCGTCGAAACCTATCTCACGGAGCGCAATGAAGAAGAGAGCTTCGTCGAGGCCTACCGCCGGCTCGGCCCGGCCCCTTTCAAGGAGAGACTCTATGGCGCTCATTAGACAAGGCCGCGTGACCGAGAACGAGTGGAGCCTGGCAACGACCGCCGAGGAGATCCCGCCGCTCGGCCCGCTCTATGTGACGCCGACGCTCTGGGCCGAGGTGCGCGAAACGTTGCTGCAAAGCGGCCGGCCGCTCGGGCTTTGGCTGAAGAGCGATGAAAGGCCGCAAGACCTCGCCGGCGACATCCGCCACTTCCAGAGCATCGCCTTGGAGTTCCCGAAGTTCACCGACGGGCGGGCCTACACGACGGCGCGCATCCTGCGCGAGCGCCTCGGCTTCACCGGCGAGCTGCGCGCGGTGGGGCAGGTCTTGCGAGACCAGCTCCTTTTCATGCAGCGCTGCGGCTTCGACGCCTTCGCGCTGGCCAAGGAAGAGGACGCCGAAGAGTGGGTCGAAGTGCTCAAGGAGTTCTCCATCTGGTACCAGAGCGCCGGGGACGCGCGGACCAGCGCCGCCCGCTTGCGTGGCCAAGCCCTGCAGGCCGCAGCAGAGTAAGGCGATGACGGAGGCCACACCGGCCGACCCAGAGGTGAGCGAGGGGCCCGCCGGCGCGGTGCGCACCCTGCGCCGCATCACCGCCGAAGCGGCAGCAGGGCTCGACTGGACGGCAGAAAACCTCCTGGAGGCGACCTTGCGTCACGGCCTCTTCGGCAAGGCCGCCGTGGTCTCCTCCTTCGGCGCCGAGTCAGCGGTGCTGCTGCACATGGTCAGCGAGCTTAAGCCGGACACGCCTGTTCTCTTCCTCGATACAGGCAAGCACTTCGGGGAGACCTTGCGATATCGCGAAAGGCTGGTGGAGACACTTGGCCTAAGCGACGTCCGTTCGCTCTCGCCCGACCCGGCGACGCTGGCGCGCGAAGACGCCGACGGCCTGCTCTTCGCCCGCGATGCCGACCGCTGCTGCCACCTGCGCAAGGTCCTGCCGCTCGAAAGAGCCCTGGCGCCCTTCGACGCCTGGATCACCGGACGCAAGCGCCACCAGGGCACAACACGCAACGCCTTACCGACGGTCGAGTTCGACAGACGACACAGCAAGGTCAATCCGCTCGCCCACTGGACCGCCGAAGCCGTCGAGCGCTATCTCACGCGCCACGACCTGCCGTTCCATCCTCTGGCGGCGGAAGGCTACCGCTCGATCGGCTGCATGACCTGTACTGCCAGAACGACACCCGCACAGGACGCGCGCGCCGGGCGCTGGCCGGGTTCCGCCAAGACCGAGTGCGGCATCCACGCGCGCCCGCGGACAACTGCAGACTCCCCCCCTTAGCAAGACAACCGAGAACTTAGCCTATGTACATTTACGTGGAAGACCGGGACGGTGCGGAGCATCGCCTGGAAGCGCCGGAGGGCTGGCGGGTGATGGAGGTCATCCGCGACTACGGCCTGCCCATCAAAGCCGAGTGTGGCGGGGCCTGCGCCTGCGGCACCTGCCACGTCTACGTCTCCGAAGACTGGACCGAGAAGCTGCACCCGCCGAGCGACGAAGAGCTGGAGATGCTCGACGGCGCCTTCGAAGTCGAGGACCGCTCGCGCCTCTGCTGCCAGATCCTGACCCAGGACGCCCTCGACGGCCTGCGCCTCAGCCTCGCGCCTGGCTCGGAGCCGGAGTAGGTTGAGGATACCTTCTCTCTGATCGCTTCCGAGCCACAAGGCCAAGTCCGGCAAGTCCTAAGCCAAACAGAGCAATCGTCATAGGTTCAGGGATAGTCGAGAAAGCAGTAAGCGAGGCGTTGAGCTCGCCACCTTCGGTAAAGGTCAAACCGAAACTAAACTCCTCCACGTTTCGAATCGGAAGCAACGTATCGAATTCTCGCACTAGAAATCGAAACCTGCCTAACTTCAGATCAGCAATAATCAATTCCTCAAGTTCTTGATAAAAACCTATAGATGACCACTCTCCGTTCATGAGTATTTGAAAATCAAAAATAGCTTCTACATCCAACAAGAACGGAAAGATAATCGATGCCAAAGGCGGACTTCCTTTCTCGACCTCAAACATGTAGCCATCAAATTCTCCTGGATCAATCCATAGAATAGAACCCGCAAGAACACTGGCACTTACGCCATACTTCACTAAATCTGGAAAAAAGTCTGGATCAAGAAGATCAGCCAGCGCTTCTTGGCCAACGCTCAATATAGTAGGGCCGCGTTCGTTCAGTGTATCTGCTCGTGAATAAATCCGTTCGAAAACCGTATCAATTAAATGCACTGTCTTCGTGACACCAACAGGTACTGCATCGACGATAAAGCGCGAAAGTGGCGGCGCCATTGTAACTTCTTCGCCAAGTTGCCGCCCAACAGTCGAGACCAAGTCACCATAAACGCGATAATTCGTTATATCTTTTTCTATTAGTGCCGAGGGAATGGCTCCCAAGATCTGAGACAATTGGCTGTCATTAATTGTCTGCTCAGCTCCAGGTGCATTGAATGAGACCACCCGCAGCCCAGCTGCACCGCCAACAAGCTGAGCGATCGCTCCCCCGAGCGAATGGCCAGTAAGACTAACATCAGCATTAGGAAACTCGGCTCTCACCTCTTCCAGCATACTTACTGCAGCCTCGACATATTCTCGGAAAGCCTGCGTTGGTCGGCCTGATGGGCGCAAGAATGTCGGGTTTGGCCCAATCCAGTCGAGAACCGTATCAGAACCGGCGACAGCGATTACGACCAGATTCTCAGACTCATTGACATAAATGCTGCCAGCAAAATCATTTAGCGGTCCCATCGATTCGATCTTGACGTCATGCCGTCTGTAGCCAGCAGGCAAGACTTGGGGATTATCCCGATAAGCTGCTCGCGCAAAGGTCGCATAATCCAGTTTACTAAGTTCGCTTCCACCGGGCGGCGGGCTAATGACTGTTTCATATGTCTTAACCTCAAAAGACCGTCTTTCGATGTTACCTGAGCCGTCTTCATCCATTGAAAAAATGCCCAGCGCGTAGTTCGCATTCGGTTCGAGCAGGCCCGTCGGCACTTCAAAAAATGGGGAATTGACGCGAGGCGTGTCATGAATCAGCCGCCCTGTGCTATCCCAGACTCGAAACTCGTACCTATCCGCCCCTGGAACATTGCGCCACGACACCTGCGGCGTAAGCGTCGAGCCGGTGATCTCGAAGTTTCTTGCGCGGGCGAGCGGCTGAGTAGCCCTAAGACTGTGCGTGTATGCGGTGGTCGTCTCGCCCTGGTCGTTTGCAACGCTAATGGAGTATTGACCCCGCCTTGACGCGATGGGAATTGAGGCCAAAGGTACACGCGCGAAGTACGGACCGAAGGTTGGTGTCGTGAAATTCCCAAAACCCGCATAGGGGAGATGATAGTGGTCACCTGACGACCTGTGGGTGGCACTAACGGAAGATATGTTTCCCGGGACGCCAAGTGGGTCGTACACGCCGGCTTCGATATGAAGGTTGAGCGACGAACCGGAAAAAAGCGAGAAACTATTGTTCACCCAGTCATCTATGAAGAGATTTGTATAACTTATCGCCGTTGCATTTGCGAATTTGCATGACGTGACAATAAATAAGATGGTTAATAATTGCCGAGCACATATCTTTTTTCGTGCGAAATTGTTTCCATTGGTTAATTTCATTCCCCATCTCCCCAAAACAGATCGTGGACAGTCGAGCGCTGAATCGAATGCTCACTCCTTTCTGTAGGTATGTTTAGCGCGGCCAGACCTGAGCTTCAGGTCACCCACCAGGCGGTCGCCCTCTACTTTCAGGACGTTGTTCGGCCAAGGTTCCAGCCCCGCAATGCGACCCTCGCCGTCGGTCAACACCGTGGCTCGATAGTCGTAGGAACTGCTTCCCCCTCGCCAGCGCCACTGAATGGACATATCGGCGATATCGCCTCTGATCGACCTAATCTCCAGCGTGCTCTGGCCACGCCAGCTTGCAGTCGTTGCGACATAGCTGCCTTCCCAGGTACCGAGCAGTTTTTGCACTTGTCCAGGATCGACTTTTGGCACGGCCGCAGCCTGCTGCGCGGCGTCTGCCGCTCGCTTGGAGGCGTCGGTCGTTGTAAGGCGAGAGAGCACCACCTTGCTTAGCCTACCGTTGCGATAGTAGCTGCCGTGCAACTTGTCCCCTTTGACCTCGTAGGACACCTCCGCTCCATTGCCGAGCCTTCCGAGATCTAGCTCGTCGCCGTCGATCTTGCCACGCTGCTCGACGTAGCCAGGGTTGGTGTGCCAGCCGGCATAGCCGCCCCAACTATAGACGGCCGAAACCACACCTTTGTCGTTGAGCACTTTGACAACGAGCGTGTGGCAGAGCTTGCCTTCCCACTGCCCGTTACCCCACATGCCGTGGAAACGCGTAAGCTCCGGCGAAAGCGCCTCTGGCGGTGGCCCAAGATTCACATCCTCCGGCAGAGGCGTCTTGCACTGAACCGCGGCGCTCGCCTGGGATGCCACAAAGCCCCCCACAAGCGCCAGGAGCACAACGAGAAAAGCGCTCCTAGAAACTCGGCCCGCATCCCCCATCGCCTTTCCCCTCGCTTGTGACTCAAATTTATCACAAAATCGTGACATGCTCGCGAGCGAAATTCTACTACTTTTTATTGTTTCGAATCATCAATTTACCGCCCAAAGCCGCATTAACATCAAACATCCGTGAATTGTTCCGGGCGTATGTGCCGCCATCTGCAGTCTCTTGTTCTCAGCTCTCTCCTAGCTCGGACCGAAAACGCGCCACCCAATCCCGACTGGTGCCATCGGCAAGCTTCGCGACGCTTGGTTCCACGCTGGCGGCTGCTTCCCGCTCCAGCCCCAGTTCGTCCAGCGTCCGGCATAGGGCTTCAATTGGATCCTTGGATAGTGCCTCATAGGTAAGGCGCAGCGGGCTGATCTCTTCCGCGTCGAACCAGTCTTCCCAATCACGATCATAGGCGCTCAATTCGTCGTACCGGGCCCGGATCTCGTCGGCGTCGTAAACGAGCTTCTGTGGAGGAGACAGGCGCTCCAACTCCGTCCCGTCGGGGGCCGCATGCCACAAACCGCTTTGTTCCGCTTTCACATGAGAGACAGCCTGTTCGATCTTGTCGCGACGCGTGAGATGAACAAAGAGCGTTCGGCCGAAAGCAGCCTGCAGACGCTGAGCATCACCCGAGAACTCCGGATGAAGGACAGCCAGCTTCTCGGTGAAGAAATCGAAGCTGTGGCGCTGCAGTCGAAGACCAAACATACCGGTGTCCAAGCTGCCCTTCGCCATGGCTGCCCGAAAGATCTCAGCGAGAACACCCCGCTCCGCAGTTGACGGGTCTGGCACCAGATCGAAGTAGCTCAGCCAGTCGGACAGTGAGGGCTCGTGAAAGTAGGATCCGGGGTTTCCAGCGACACCCGTTGCCGCCAAGAGCCTGCAAAGCAAAGTGCTTCCGCTGCGCGGCGAGGTGCAGATTATGTAGGAATCATAGCGCGCCATCGGTGTTGCGAGATCTCCCAATAGCTTGGCCGCCTTTTGGCCAGCCGACATCACCACATCATATCCGCAAATGGCATGGCGTAAGCGCAGCAACCCGGCAAGTGTTAGGCTCTCGCTGGAACTTTATTGCTTCGCCTTTCGCGCTATCTCGAATGAAGGCAGTGAAGTGTCATGCACCACAAGCGCCCCATTTCCCGCCTTGCCGCCGACATCATAGTGGGTCAGCCTCCTGCGATGCCCCAATCCAGTGGAGCCCGATATGCCGAGCTTTAAGCCTCTCGCCCTCGCCCTTCTGCTTCTCGCCGGTCTTGCCACCGCGCCGGGCAACGCGACACGGGCCGAAAGCCTGACCATCGGCATGACCCAGTACCCCTACACCCTTAATCCCAACATCGAGTCGATGCTGGCCAAGACCTACGTCCTCTCCATGACCATGCGGCCGCTGACGCACTACGATCAGGATTGGGAGGCGGTCTGCCTGCTCTGCACTGAGCTGCCGACCATCGAGAACGGCGGTGCCGTGATCGAGCCGCTGCCAGAAGGCATCGATTCGCCGAGCGAGGAGGGCATCGCCGTCACCTATACCATCCACCCGGATGCGACCTGGGGCGACGGCACGCCGGTGACCAGCGCAGACGTGGTCTTCACCTGGGAGCTGGGCCGGCATCCGCAGAGCGGCGTCGCCAACTTCGAGGCCTTCCGCCGCATCCACGACATCACTGTGATCGACGACAAGACCTTCACGCTCCACGTCGACCGCATCTCCTTCAACTACCCCTCCGCCGCCGGCCTCTGGCTGGTGCCGGAGCACATCGAGCGGGAGATCTTCGAGGCCGACCCAGCCGCCTATCGCAGCCGCACGGCTTACGACACCGACCCGACCAACCCGGGGCTCTACTGGGGTCCCTACCGCATCGTCGACGTCAAGAACGGCGCCGAGATTGTGCTGGAGAAGAACCCAACCTGGTACGGCGAGGCGCCGGCCTTCGACCGCATCACCGTGCGCAGCATCGAGAACACGGCGGCCTTGGAGGCCAATCTGCTATCCGGCGCGGTCGACATGATCGCCGGCGAGCTCGGCCTGACCCTCGACCAGGCCCTGGCCTTCGAGAAGCGCCACGGCGATCGCTACAACGTGCTCTACAAGCCGGGCCTGATCTACGAGCACATCGATCTCAACCTCGATAACCCAATCCTGGCCGACGAGCGGGTGCGCCACGCCCTGCTGCACGCCATCGACCGGGAGGCGATCAGCCAGCAGCTCTTTGAGGGCCGTCAGCCGGTGGCCCACGGCTCGGTCAGCCCCCTTGACTGGGTCTACGACGAGAACACGCCGCGCTATCCCTTCGACCCGCAAGAAGCCGCGCGCCTGCTCGACGAGGCCGGCTGGTCCGACATCAGAAACGGTGTGCGCCACAACGCGGCCGGCGAGCCGCTGCGCCTGCAGATCATGACCACCGCCGGCAACCGCTCGCGTGAGCTGGTGCAGCAGGTGCTGCAAAGCCAGTGGCGCGACGTCGGCGTCGACATCACCATCCGCAACGAGCCTGCCGCGGTCTTCTTCGGCGAGACGGTCACCCGCCGAGAGTTCGACGCAATGGCCATGTTCGCCTGGCTCTCCAGCCCGGAGAACGTGCCGCGCACCACCCTGCACTCGGAGCAGATTCCCTCCGCCGAGAATGGCTGGAGCGGCCAAAACCACATGGGTTACAGCAATCCGGAAATGGATGACCTGATCGACCGGCTGGAGATCGAGCTCGACCGCGACAAGCGCCAAGCCATGTGGGCCGAGCTGCAGCGTCTCTACGCCGACGACCTACCGGTCCTGCCGCTCTACTGGCGGGCGCAGCCCTATGTCCTGCCCAAATGGCTGGACGGCGTGCGTCCGACAGGGCACCAAGGCACCACCACGCTTTGGGTTGAGGACTGGCAGCGGAAGGACTCGTGAGCGACGGAGAACAGACCGAAGCAGCGGCTGCGCCCAGGCCGAAGGGACGCCTGACCAACGGCAGCATCGGCGGCCACCTGACGCGTATGGCCATCCCCATGTCCTGGGGACTTTTCGCCATCATCGGCATCAATCTGGTCGACACCTTCTTCGTCGCCCAGCTCGGCACGCGGGAACTGGCGGCGATCAGCTTCACCTTCCCGGTGGTCTTCTTCATGATCAGCCTGGCCATCGGCTTGGGCATCGGCGCGTCCTCAGTCATTGCCCGAGCCATCGGGTCCGGCGACCGGGAGCGGGTGCGGCGGCTGACCACGGCGGCCCTTTCGCTGGCTCTGGTGATCGTCGCCGGCATCAGCGTGATCGGCATTCTGACCATCGAGCCGCTGTTTCTAGCCCTCGGCGCCGAGCCGGACCTCATTCCCCGCATCGCCGAGTACATGGGCATCTGGTACCTCGGGATGGTGTTTCTCGTGGTGCCGATGGTCGGCAACTCCTGCCTGCGAGCCGCCGGTGACAGCTTCTGGCCCAGCATGGCCATGACGATCGTCTCGCTGGTCAATCTGGTGCTCGACCCGATCCTGATCTTCGGCCTCTTCGGCGTGCCGCGCCTGGAGCTGGAGGGCGCGGCCATCGCCACGGTGATCGCCCGGGCCGTTGGCCTGGCCATCTCCCTATGGCTGCTGCACTACCGCGAGCGCATGATCCTCTGGGCCCTGCCGACGCCCCGGCAGCTCCTCGCGGACTGGAAGGCCATCCTGCACGTCGGGCTGCCGGCCGCGCTCAGCAACGTCATCGTGCCGGTCGGACTCGGCGCCGTCACCGCGATCGTCGCGAGCTATGGCGAGGCAGCGGTTGCCGCCTTCGGCGTGGTGACCCGCATCGAAGCCATTTGCCTGGTGCCGATCTTCGCCCTCTCCGCCGTAATCGGCCCGGTGGTCGGCCAGAACTGGGGCTCCGGCCTGACCGAGCGCGCCTGCGAGGCTCGCCGCCTGGTCATGCAGTTCAGCCTCGCCTATGGCCTCTTCGTCTCGGCGGTCTTGATCCTCGGCGGCCGCTATCTCGTGCCGCTGTTCAACGACGACCCGCAAGTCGTTGAAACAGGTGTACTTTACTTCTGGATCGTGCCGCTGTGCTACGCCGGCTATGCAGTCGTGATGATGTCCGCCGCCGTCTTCAATGCGCTCGGACGGCCCTGGCCGGCAAGCGCGCTGACGGTGACCCGGTCGCTTGGCCTCTATGTGCCGCTCAGCTTTCTCGGCTCGGTTCTGTTCGGCCTGGTCGGTATCTTCGGCGGCATCTTCCTGGCCAACGTGCTGACCGGGTTCGCTGCGCTGATCGCTGGACGCCGGCTGATGAGCGCGCCTACCCCTGCCCCGGCCACGAAGCCGTCCGGTTAAGAGGCTTTGGCTGTGGTTTGCTGTGGCAAACCTCTAACCGGATCCCAGAAGGCCTTGATCGCCGCGAAGGCGCGGTGTGCATGCTCCGGCTTGAGGTCGAGGCGCAGCCCGCCTGAGCCGAAGGCGTCGACCTCTGGGAAATAGCTGGGGTAACGCTCGCGCACCACTTCCAGCCCGCGCGGCGAGCTGCTTTCCAGTGCAGCGGCCACGTCGATCACCTCCTGCAGGCCGGCCCAGGTCTCCTCCGGCACACGGGCGTCGAGATCGTCGGCCAGCACATCGCGGAGACGGACCAGCAACGAGCGGCTGTCGTGCCCCTCCTTCACCGTGTCCCAAAGCCCGGAGTCCAGCCCGCTCCGCGAGAGCTGGTCGCGCAGCAGGTCCTCCATCTGGCGGCGCCACTCCTGCGCCTCGATAATGAAGACCCGGCGTATCAGGCTGTCTTCCATGGCGCCGAGATACCAGGCGTCATAGTCGCCGTAGAGCTCGCTTTCCTCGCGCGGCGCCGTCTCCAAACGCTCGATCAGGATGGTAACATAGCGCTCCCGATGGCAGACCTCGGCATGGTTGGCTGCGATGGGATCGTCGCCGGGATCGAAGGCAATCTTGCTCATGGCCCTCAAGCGTAGCGCAGCCTTTGGCCGATGCCCAGACGGTCCGCCTTTTCCAGCATGGCTGCACCCAGCGCCACGTCGGAGAGCGAAAGCCCCCGGTGCCAGAAAAGGATGGTCTCCTCGTCCCGCTCGCGGCCAGGCCGCTCGCCCGTCACGATCTGGCAAAGCTCGGCGTGCAGACTCTCCTCGCTCAGCTTGCCGCTTTCCACATGGGCCCGCAGGCTGCCCAGCTTGCCGCCCTTACACTGACCCCAGTCGTCGACGACCATCTTGTCCATCACGTCGGTCAGGGTGATCTCAATGGCGCTCTGGGTGCCATAGGGCACGACCAGGGCGCCGGGCTTGACCCACTCGGTCTTGAGCAGCGGCGTCGGTTTCTCAAGGCGCGAGGCCTCGACCATGATGTCCGCCCCTTCCAGGCAGCTCTGCCAGTCTTCGGTGACCACGATCTCCTTATCGAGGTCGCGGCGCAGGCGTTCGGCGAAAGCCTCCCGGCTCTCGGGACGGCGCGAGTGGATGCGGATTTCCTCGAAGTCGAACAGGCGATCCAGCAGACGGACGTTCCAATAGGCGGTGCCCCGCGCGCCGACATGGCCCAGCACCTTGCTGTCCTTGCGGGCAAGGTACTTCGCCCCCAGCGCCGTGACCGCGCCGGTGCGCATGTCAGTGATGCCGGCGGCATCGACCACCGCCAGCGGCTGGCCATTGCGCGGGTCGAAGAGATTCAACAGTGCCATCTCCGAGGGCAGGCCGCGCTGATAATTGTCGATGTAGTCGCCGACCACCTTGACCCCGGCATAGCCCTCCGCACGGCCAGGCGCGGTCGCAAGATAGCCACGCAAGACATTGAAATGGCCACGAAACTCTGGGTTCGGCTCAAGATGGACGCGCGGCTCGATCACGGCGCCGCCTTTGGCGCCCTGCGCCCTCAGCCCCTCCTCTACCGCGTCCAGGATCTCATCGTCCGTCAGGGCGAGTTGGGCGACGTCGGGGCCGTTCAGATAAGTCAGGTAAAGCTCTTGATTTCCGTGCATTTGGCTTTCTTCTTGTTGTCTGGAAGTTAGGTAAGATCGCTAAGCCATCAGGTCATGCAGCGCGGCGCGATAGCGCTCCGCGATCGCCTCTTCCTCCCGATGCTGTCCCTGCTCGACCACCCAACGGCCGCCGATCATCACGTCGCGCACCAAGGATTGGTTGCCGGAGAAGACGAACGCGTCGAGCAGCAGATCTCCGTCGCGCTCTGCCAGCAAGGGATGCTCAGCATCGAGCACCACGACGTCGGCACGACGGCCGACAGCGATAGCACCGGTCGCCCGGCCGAGCGCCTGGGCCCCGCCCGCCAGCGCCGCCTTGTAGAGCCCTGCCCCGACATGACCACTGGCGTCCCGCAGCATGTTGCGCCGCCGGGCCACGAGCCGCTGGCCGTATTCCAGCCAGCGCAGCTCCTCGACAAGGCTGATGGAAATGTGGCTGTCCGAGCCGACGCCCCAGCGTCCCTCGGCCTGCCAGTAGTCCGGTGCCGGGAAAAGGCCGTCGCCGAGATTGGCCTCGGTGGTCGGGCAGAGCCCGGCGACAGCGCCGGAGCGGGCCAGGCCTGCCGTCTCCTCCGGCGTCATGTGCGTCGCGTGCACCAGGCACCAGCGCTCGCCGACCGGCTGCGCATCGAGCAGCCATTCCACCGGCCTCTGGCCGCACCAGGCCAGGCAGTCCTCGACCTCCTTGGTCTGCTCGGCGATATGGATGTGGACCGGCGCGTCGAGGGCCAGCGCATCCAGGGCCTCCAGCGCTTGAGACAAGCTCTCCGGCGTGACGGCACGTAAGGAATGAGGGGCAATGCCGACAGCCACTTGCGGGTCGCCGCCGACATCGCGCATCAGCTTCTCGGTCAGCTGAACGAAGCGCTCGACCGGGTTGACAAAGCGTTTCTGGCCGTCGCCCACCGGCTGCCCGCCGAAACCGCCGTAGCCGTAGAGCACGGGAAGTTGGGTGATGCCGAGCCCGACCTGCCGCGCCGCTGCCACTGTGCGCAGCGCCATCTCGGGAAGGTCGGCATAGGGCGTGCCGTCCGGTTGGTGATGCAGATAGTGAAACTCGCCGACCGCAGTGTAGCCGGCCTTGACCATCTCTAGGTAGAGCTGCGCGGCAATGGCTTCGAGCTGCTCCGGTGTCACCTTGGCGACGAAACCGTACATGACCTCGCGCCAAGTCCAGAAGGAGTCTTCCGGATTGGCCGCCCGCTCCGCCAGCCCGGCCATGGCCCGCTGAAAGGCATGGCTGTGCAGGTTGGACATGCCGGGCAATAGCGGGCCGGCGGCGCGCGCTGCGTCACCCGGCTCTGCCCCCACGTCGACCGAAGCGATGTCGCCGTCCGCATCGAAGGTCAGCAGCACGTTGTGGCACCAGCCCTCAGGCAGGAGCGCAGTTTCGGCAAAAAGGGCGCTTTCGGGCATGGACGCGAGCGGCTTCCCAGATAGGATGCCGCGAGCTTAGAGGATTGCTGCGGCGAGACAATGTGGGACCATCTCTATCGCGACGGCCGGCTGGCGACCATGGCCGGGACCGACCCTTACGGCGCCATAGACGGCGGCGCCATCGCCGTGGAGGGCGGACGCCTGGCCTGGGTCGGCCCGGAGAGCGAGCTGCCCGGGCCCGTCGAGACCCTGGCGCGGACCGTGAGCGACCTCGGGGGCCGCTGGATCACGCCGGGGCTGATCGACTGCCATACCCATCTGGTGTACGGCGGCAACCGGGCGGCCGAGTTCGAGTTGCGCCTCAAGGGTGCCAGCTACGAAGAGATCGCCCGGGCCGGCGGCGGCATCATCTCAACCGTCGAAGCAACGCGACAAGCCGACGAAGAGAGCCTGTTTCAGGCGGCCTTGCCTCGCCTCGCCGCCCTGATGGCTGAAGGCGTGACGACCATCGAGATCAAATCCGGTTACGGTCTCAATCTTGAGCACGAGCTGAAACAGCTGCGTGTCGCCCGCCAGCTTGGCACCGTCCTGCCCATCACGGTCAAGACGACCTTTCTCGGCGCCCACGCCGTGCCGCCCGACAGCGATGCAGAAGCCTACAGCGAGTCGGTGGTCGCCATGATGCCGGAGGTCGCCGCCTCCGGCCTGGCAGACGCGGTCGACGCCTTTTGCGAGTCCATTGCCTTCTCGCCCGAGCAGACCGCCCGGGTGTTCCAAGCGGCACGTCACCATCGCCTGCCGGTCAAGCTTCACGCCGATCAGCTCTCGGACCTCGGCGGGGCTGCGCTGGCGGCCCGCTTCGGCGCCCTCTCCGCCGACCATTTGGAGTACACCAGCGAGGACGGCGTGGCGGCCATGGCCGAGGCCGGCACCGTCGCCGTCCTCTTGCCCGGCGCCTTCTACGTATTGCGGGAGACCAAGCTGCCGCCCATCGAGAGCTTCCGCGCCAACGGCGTGCCCATCGCCCTTGCGACCGACAGCAACCCAGGCAGCGCGCCGGTTACCTCGCTGCTGCTCATGCTCAGCATGGGCTGCACCTTCTTTCGCCTGACGCCGGAGGAAGCATTAGCCGGGGTCACACGCCATGCCGCCAAGGCGCTGGGACTGCAGGACACCCACGGCACCCTGGAGGTCGGCAAGGTTGCCGACCTCTGCGTATGGGATATCGAGACTCCGGCGGAGCTGGCCTATCGGGTGGGCTACAATCCCCTCGCCTTCGCGCTGAAGGCCGGTGTGCCGATTAGCGAAGCGCACCGGCTCTAACTGTTACGCGCCCAGTCCAAAGCGGCTTCTATCATGGCTCGGATCACGGGCCGGACCTCGTCCGCGAGCTCCTCGCGAAAGCCGAAGGGAGCGCCCTCGTACATGTAGGTGATCTGGCTCAGCTCGAGCTGGATGGCATGGATGCCCTCGGCCGGCTTGCCGTAGTTGCGCGTGATGTAGCCGCCCTTGAAGCGGCCGTCGACCACGTGGCTGTAAGGACTCTTCTCCGCTACCTCTGCGATCTTTCCCGTCAAAGCCGGGTCGGCCGCGGTCCCGCCGCCGGTGCCGATGTTGAAATCCGGAAGGCTGCCCTCGAAGAAGCGCGGCACCTGGCTTTGAATGGAATGCCCGTCCCACAGCAACACCCGGCCATGCAGTCCCTTCAGCGTCGCCAAGGTTGCCGCGATCTTGTCGTGGTAGGGCTGCCAATACAGCCGGCGGCGCTCGGCGATCTCTGCTTGGTCCGGCACCTCGCCGTCGCGATAGATCGGCCGCTCCTCGAAGGTGGTCGTCGGGCAAAGCTCGGTATTGCTAGCACCGGGATAGAGCGCCTGCCCGTCTGGAGAACGATTGAGATCAATGACATAGCGGGCATAGCGCGCGGCGATCAGGCTGACACCGAGCTCCGCAGCGAAATCGTAGAGCCGGTGAACGTTCCAGTCCGTGTCGGCGACGCTGCGGCCTTCGCTCGTCATGCGCCCGGCGATCTCCTCGGGCACCGCCGTCCCGACGTGGGGACAGGAGATCAGCAAAGGTGCCGTACCTTCAAGAAAATCGTAGACCGCCATCCCGGACCCCTCCTGCGCGGTTTCTTCCAAGGTTTATAGGCATTACCGTGCGCAGGAAAGCTCACTCGCGCTCGACTATGGGAGGATACCTCAGGTGAACGACAATCCCAGCCTTGCCAACCCCCGCCTCGACAACAGTCGCAAGATCCGCGCCCCGCGCGGCCCGCAGCTCAACGCCAAGTCGTGGCTGACCGAAGCGCCCTTGCGCATGCTGATGAACAACCTCGACGCCGAGGTCGCAGAGAAGCCGGAAGAGCTGGTGGTCTACGGCGGCATCGGCCGGGCGGCACGGGACTGGGCTTGTTTCGATCGCATCGTTGCCTGCCTCAAAGAGCTCGAGGATGACGAGACCCTGTTGGTCCAGTCGGGCAAGCCGGTCGGCGTGTTCCGCACCCATGAGGATGCCCCCCGCGTGCTGATCGCCAACTCCAACCTGGTGCCGCATTGGGCGACCTGGGAGACCTTCAACGACCTCGATCGGCATGGCCTGATGATGTACGGCCAGATGACCGCAGGCTCTTGGATCTACATCGGCAGCCAAGGCATCGTGCAGGGCACCTATGAGACCTTCGTGGAGTGCGCCCGCCAGCACTATGGCGGCAACTGGCGTGGGAAGTGGATCCTGACCGGTGGCCTGGGTGGCATGGGCGGCGCTCAGCCGCTAGCCGCGACCATGGCCGGCGCCTGCATGCTCGCCGTGGAATGCCGGCCGAGCCACATCGAGCGACGCATCGAAACCGGCTATCTCGATACGAAGGCAGACGACCTCGACAGCGCCTTGGCCATGATCAAGCAGGCCTGCGAGGAGGGTCGCGCCCTCTCCGTCGGCCTGCTCGGCAACACGGCGGAGGTTTTCCCGGAATTGGTGAGCCGGGGCATCCGTCCGGACGCGGTGACCGACCAGACCAGTGCCCATGATCCGCTGCACGGCTACCTGCCACTCGGCTGGAGCCTCGACGATTGGGAGCGCAAGCAGGAGCGGGAACCTGAGGAGGTAGTGGCTGCAGCCAAGAGCTCCATGGCTACCCAGGTCGATGCCATGCTGGCCTTCGAGAAGATGGGCGTGCCCACCTTCGACTACGGCAACAACATCCGCCAGATGGCGCTCGAGGTCGGTGTCGACCACGCCTTCGACTTCCCAGGCTTTGTGCCGGCCTACATCCGCGAGCTCTTCTGCCGCGGCGTCGGGCCTTTCCGCTGGGCCGCCCTCTCCGGCGACCCGGAGGACATCTTCAAGACGGATGCCAAAGTCAAGGAGCTGATTCCCGACGATCCGCATCTGCACAACTGGCTCGACATGGCCAAGGAGCGCATCCACTTCCAGGGCCTGCCGGCCCGTATCTGCTGGGTCGGCCTTGGCGAACGGCATCGCCTCGGCCTAGCCTTCAACGAGATGGTGGCCAGCGGCGAGCTCAAGGCGCCCATCGTCATCGGCCGCGACCATCTCGATTCGGGCTCCGTCGCCAGCCCGAACCGGGAGACGGAATCCATGAAGGACGGCTCCGACATGGTGTCCGATTGGCCGCTGCTCAATGCGCTGCTGAACTGTGCCAGCGGCGCCACCTGGGTCTCCCTGCACCACGGCGGTGGAGTCGGCATGGGCTTCTCCCAGCACAGCGGCATGGTCGTCGTCTGCGACGGCAGCGAGGGCGCGGCGCGGCGGCTGGAGCGGGTGCTGTGGAACGACCCCGCCACCGGCGTCATGCGCCACGCGGACGCCGGCTACGACACGGCTAAGCGCTGCGCCAAGGAACAGGGTCTCAAGCTGCCGATGCTGGGGGGCTAGACTCGCCTTCGCCGGGGCTCGGTCTAGCGTAGACCGGCTTGGGCCGGTGGCTCGGTCGGGTCAGGATATAGGCGGCCACGGAGAGCAGCACGACGGCCACGACCACCAAGACCCAGGGTGCGACGCCGTCGCGGGTGGCAACGAGGACGAAGCTCGCCCCCATCATGGTGACCGAGAGAAACTTGGCTTTTGGCGGGATGACGCTGTGATAGCGCCAGTCCTGAAGGTAGCGGCCAAAACGCGCGTGATTGTAGAGCCAATCGTGGAAGCGCTTGGACGAGCGGGCAAAGCACCAGAGCGCGAGAAGGAGGAAGGGAGTCGTCGGCAAGAGCGGCAGAAAAATCCCGACAAAGCCGAGGCCGGTGAACAGAAACCCTCCGATGAGATAAACGTGTCTCAGGACGCGCTCCCGCCTTTACCGCCTGAAGGCCACAGCGCTTGGCCCTCCTCACCCCTTATCTGGGCGAGGAGGGTAAACAAGTCGAGAAAAACCCGAAGGAAGCGTTAGCAGGTTTGACCGGTCTGGGACGCCTGCGCGCAGTTCTTCTTGGCCTGAGCGACCTGCTTCTTGACGATGTCGTAGGTGTAGGTAACGCCAGCCGTCACCTCGATGGTGTGCTTGGTGGCGACGCCGCCATGCTGAGCCGTCACCACGAACCAGCCCGCCGGGAGAGCCAGCTGCAGAGGCTCGGTGCTGGTTGCCTCGTGCATCTGCTTGCGCTTGCCGTTGGCCATCCTGCCGTAGCTCTCGACCACCCAGACGGTTTCGCCCCGCACGGCGCGTCCGACACCGTGGATAAGGTCGAGCTCGACCCAACCGGCGTTGAGATTGATCGTCAGATAATCGTCGATACCGTCGACCACGATGTGCTCGCGCACCACGGCCGTCTCGTACACGGCAGTCACCGCATAGCGTCCCGCGACCAAATCGAGCTGAATGGGGCCAACCGGCTCAGACGTCGTGGTCTCCCGGTAGTCGCCGTCAAGGCTCTCGATGGTGTACTCGACCCCGTCGCGGATCGGCCCTGCGCCGGTCACGACCTCGGCATCGATACGCACCCGATGCGTCTCGCCGGCGACAGCAGCGCTGTGTCCAGCAAACGACACGGCGGCAAGAAGCCCCGCCGACAAGAAATACCTGGTCACGCGACTGACGAAGAGCACGGCAATTCCCCTATTTGTTGCGGTCGGACCTGAGTAGTTCATAGCGCGCGCCACGTCTATGCCTTAGTCATGACAAACCTGTCAAAAAGTCATCACACTAAGGTTGCAGCGGCCCAAAACCCAGACTGCTTAAACGAAGCGGCACACACCATACCCGTAAAACTCTTAGGGATAGGCTGTGTTCTGCCTGCGCAGATCATCGGCCCGCTGTGCTTTACAGAGCCTAAAGCAGCGGCACAAATACCTGAGACAAAATTGCGCCTAGCCCAAAAAACGCCCAGATAAGAACACCTTCGGTCGTTGTCTGAAAAGCCGTCAGAAAGCGCTGTCACGCGTCTCAGGGCCCACGTAGCGAGGGTCGTGCCGGTACTCTGCCATGGCGGCGGAGTGGATCACGGCAATAGCGGCGCGGTCCTTGACGAAGGTCCAGGCATCCATCGCGGTCTCGCAGTTGGGTTCGGCGACAGCGACGCACATGCGGCGATACCCCTCAGGCTGCCCGACACCCTCCATCCGATCGAGCAGCGCCAGGCCCGCCGCATCGACGGCGAAGAGCTCGCCGAACACCCTTTGCCCTTGCCCCGGTTCGTCGATCAGGTAAGGGGAGAACCAACGCCCGCCGACAATCAGAGGATAAGCCTCCAGCGTCCGAACGCGTCCTAGAAACCGCGCGCCCGCCAAGCCGGCTTCGTGATTGGGAAAGCCGCGCTTCAGCGTTCCGTAGATGAAGACCTTATGCACCGCCCTCCCCCCAGCTTATGACGCACATTGATGAAACCCACCTGCCCTTGGAGGGCGGACGGACCTTCGTCAAGACCTGGACACCGGGCGCAGTCTCCACCAAAGCACCGGTCTTGATGCTGCACGATTCGCTCGGCTGCGTGGACCTTTGGCGCAGCTTCCCCGAAACGCTCTGCGAGCGGCTCGGGCGAACGATCATCGCCTATGACCGGCTGGGCTTCGGCCGATCCGACGCTCGGACAGGGCGACCATCCCTGCGCTTTGTCGAGGAAGAAGCCGAAGAGGTCTTCCCACAATTGTACACCGCGCTGGGGCTTGGGCGCTTCGTTCTCTTGGGTCACAGCGTCGGTGGGGGCATGGCCACAAACATCGCCGCCCGGCATTCGGACGCCTGCGAAGCCTTGATCACGGTCTCCGCCCAGGCCTTCGTCGAGGAGAGGACGGTCGCCGGCATCGCGCGCGCCAAGCGGCAGTTCGACGACCCGGCGCAGTTCGCCCGCCTCACCCGCTACCACGGCGACAAGGCCCGGTGGGTGCTCGACGCCTGGACGGGAACCTGGCTCTCCGCGGACTTTGCCGACTGGTCGCTGTTCGAGGTGCTGCCCCAGGTCGCCTGCCCGGTCCTCGCCGTCCACGGCGAAAGCGACGAATACGGCTCTCACCGCTTTCCCAAGAGTATCGCCGAAAAAGCAAGCGGCCCCGCCTCCGCACTGATCTTGGAGCACTGCGGCCACATCCCCCACCGCGAGCAGCCCGAAGCGCTGCTCGACGTCGTTGCCGGCTTCCTCGGCGGCCTGAAAGGTTAAGGCCGCTTAGAACAGGCCTTCGATCTGGCCTTCGTCGTTGAGGTAGATGTTGTTGGCCGAAGGCACCCGCGGCAGGCCCGGCATGGTCATGATCTCGCCGGCCAAGGCGACGATGAATTCGGCGCCAGCCGACAGGCGCACTTCACGCAGACCAAGCGTGTGGCCGGTCGGTGCCCCCTTGAGATCCGGGTCGGTGGAGAAGCTGTACTGGGTCTTGGCCATGCAGACCGGGAAGTGGCCGTAGCCTTGGCCCTCCCAATCGCGCAGTTGCTGCCGCACCTTGAGGTCCGCGGCCACCTCTTCGGCGCCATAGATCTCCTTGGCCACGGTTTCGATCTTCTCGAACAGCGGCATGTCGTCCGGATAGAGCGGAGCGAACTCGGTCAGGCCGCTGTCAGCCAACTCCGCCACATGGTGGGCGAGTTCTTCGGTGCCGGCGCTGCCGTCCGCCCAGTGGGTGGCGATGAAGGCCTTGACGCCCTCGACCTCGGCCGCCTCCTTGACCGCCGCCAGCTCGGCATCGCTGTCGGTGATGAAGCGGTTGATCGACACGGTCACCGGGACACCGAACTTCTTCACGTTCTTGATGTGGCGGATCATGTTGGCGCAGCCCGCCTCGACGGCCGCAAGGTTCTCCCTGCCCAGGTCGTCCTTCTTGACGCCGCCGTGCATCTTGAGGGCACGGACGGTGGCAACGATCACGGCCGCATCGGGCTTAAGACCGGCCTTACGGCACTTGATGTCGAAGAACTTCTCGGCGCCCAGATCGGCACCGAAACCAGCTTCGGTGACGGTGTAGTCCGCGACCTTGAGCGCCGTCTTGGTGGCGAGCACCGAGTTACAGCCGTGGGCAATGTTGGCGAACGGGCCGCCATGCACGAAGGCCGGATTGTTCTCCAAGGTCTGCACCAGGTTCGGCGCCAAGGCATCCTTCAGCAAGACGGACATGGGGCCGGGGCCCTTGACGTCGCGCGCGTGGATCGGCTCGCGCCTGCGGTTCTGAGCTACGACAATGTTGCCGATGCGGTCGGTGAGATCCTGGAGGTTATTGGCGAGGCAGAAGATCGCCATGATCTCGGAGGCAACGACGATGTCGAAGCCGTCCTCGCGCGGAAAGCCGTTGGCGACGCCGCCCAGCGAATTGGTGATCTGCCTGAGCGCCCGGTCGTTCATGTCGACCACCCGCTTCCAGGCGACCCGGCGGCTGTCGATCGCCGGCTCCGTGCCCCAGTAGATGTGATTGTCGATCAGCGCCGAAAGCAGGTTATGAGCGATGCCAATGGCATGGAAGTCGCCGGTGAAATGGAGGTTGATGTCCTCCATCGGCACCACCTGAGCATAGCCGCCACCGGCCGCGCCGCCCTTCATGCCGAAGCAAGGGCCGAGCGAAGGCTCGCGCAGGCAGATCGCCGTCTTCTTGCCGATGCGGTTAAGGCCGTCGCCGAGGCCAACAGTGGTGGTGGTCTTGCCTTCACCGGCCGGGGTCGGGGTGATTGCGGTGACCAGGATGAGTTTGCCGTCGGGCCGGTCCTTCAGGCCGTCGATGTAATCCATCGAGACCTTGGCCTTGTGAGGGCCGTAGTTGTGCAGCGCGTCGGCCGGAATACCCAGCTTCTCACCGCCAACCTCGGCGATGGGCTTCATGGTGGCTTCGCGGGCGATCTCGATATCGGATTTCGGCATGACGACAACTCCCTTTCGGCGCAATTAGGCCGACCTGCTTTTGACCGGACTGTCTTGGTTGCTCGTGCGGACGCACGCGCGGGACGCTAGCCGCGACGACCTATAGCGGCTGTCTTCAAATCGACGACAGCCGGACGATTAGCGGCATGCTCGTTGCTCCGCAAGAAAAGTGGCGGATTGCGCGGCGTGGCTCGGAGCACCATGCTGCGCCTCCCAATTGCGGGTAGGCCACGAGGAAAGACTCCATGACGGCGCACGACTCCTTCCTTACGCCGGAAAACCGGGAAAACGAAGGCGTCAGGGTTGAGCAAACCCTGGAAGCGGAGTCCCTGGCCGGCCTTGCTGACGCTGCGCGCGGCCGCTGCCTCACCTTGGCCGTGCTGGCGATCTTCTTCGCTGTCGTCCAAACACCCGACTACTTCGCGGTCAATGCCGTAGGCCTCGCCGTCTTTGCCCTGCTGCCTTGGCTGCAGCTCTACTACGCCCGCCGCAAGGGCCTGCGCAGCTGGACGAGCTACCTCTTCGCCGGCCTCGATCTCCTGGTCATGACGGTGCTGCTCCTCGTCGCCAACCCTTGGGCAGCCGGCGAAGACTACCCGCAGATGATGGCGCGTTTCGGCGTCTTCGCGTTCTACTTCATGCTGCTGGCCGGCACGGCGCTGACCTATGAGCCCCGCCTCGCCTTGGCGACCGGCATCACAGCCGGTGTGCTCTGGATGCTGGGCGCAGTTGGACAGATTCTCTTCCTGGACAGCGAAACCGTGCCGCTCTGGGGCGATAGCCCTTTGGAACTGCTGCTGGACCCATCCGCGGTGCTGCTGCAGGCCCGGCTGAACGAGGCCGTCGCCATCGCCATCACCAGTGTGCTCCTCGCCATGGCCGTAGCCCGTGCGCGAGACCTGGTCCTCAGCGAAGCGGCCACGGCGCGGGAACGCACCAATCTCGCCCGCTATTTCGCGCCAACCGTGGTCGATGCCCTCTCGCATCAGGACGCCCCTCTGGCTTCGGTGCGTGAACAGTCTGTCGCGGTGCTCTTCGCCGACATCGTCGGCTTCACCCATCTGGCCGAGGAAGAGAGCCCGCAAGAGACCATCGCGCTGCTGCGAGACTTCCACAGCCGGCTCGAGAACTGCGTCTTCAGCCACGGCGGTACCCTCGACAAGTTTCTCGGCGACGGATTGATGGCAACCTTCGGCAACCCGACGGTCGATCCGGAGGATGCCGACAACGCACTGAAGGCGGCGCGCGCCATGATGGCCACAATCGGCAAATGGAACGAGGAACGCCTCCGCGCGGGCCAACCCTCGGTCCAGCTCTCGCTGGGGCTCCACTACGGCCCCGTTGTCATCGGCAATGTGGGCTCGGAACGGCGCCTCGAGTGGGCCGTGCTCGGCGACACGGTCAACGTGGCCAGCCGACTGGAGGGCTGCAGTCGATCGCTTGGTGTGAGTCTGGTGGTCAGCGAGGCGCTGATCGCCGCTTTGCACGACCCTGCGCAGGCCGAAGGCTTGCGCCCGGCGCCGCGGCAGCAACTGCGCAATCGAGAAGAACCGGTCGCTATTCGAGTGCTTTAGAGAAAGGTACTAATAGCCGAGCTCAGGCCGCACGCTGTTCTTGAGTGGTTCTCCGGCGAAATGGTGGCGCAGGTTCTCGAACAGCAGATCGAGCGTGCGCGGAATATAGGCATCGAGATCGTCGGACGAGACGTGGGGGGTCATGATCAGGTTCGGCACGTCCCAGAGCGGCGAGTCGGCGGGCAAGGGTTCCGGGTCGAAGACATCGAGCAGGGCACCGGCAAGCTGCCCGCTGGTTAACGCGTCGGCCAGGGCGGCGTAGTCCACGACACCGGCGCGGCTCATGTTGATCAAGCCGGCCGAGGGCTTCAGCAGGGCCAGGCGCCGCCGGTCGATCAGCCCGCGCGTCTCCTCCGTCAAGGGCGTGGTCAGCAGCAGGAAGTCCGCTTGCGGCAGCAGCGTATCCAGGGCATCCGGCCTGTGAACCGCATCCGCCAGCGGGCTTTCCTCGCCGCCGCGCCGGATGGCCTGGATCTCGAGACCGTGCAGCCGCGCCGCGCGCGCCACGGCGCTTCCCATCTCTCCCAGACCGACGATCAGCAAGGTCTTGCCAGTCAGGGTTCCGGTGAAGATCTCGCGATAGCGATGCGCGCGTTGCTGGGTAATCAGCTGCGGCATGGCGCTGTTCAGCATCAGCAGCGCCATCAGGCCGTACTCGCCCGCCTTCGGGGCATGTACGCCCTTGTTGTTGATCAGCGCGACGCCGGACGGCAGCCAGTCGAGCGGCTGCAGGTGCTCGATGCCGGCCCCGATCACATGGATCCACTTGAGCCGCGGCGCATAGCCGGCCACGCCCTTGCGCGGCATGTCCCAAGTGACCAGCACGTCGGCGTCCACCATTGCATCGGCGAAGCCCTCCAATCCGGCGTTGAAGCTGACCGAGACCCGGTCCGCCAGCGCCGGGTGGCGGGCCATCGCTTGCTCGAACAGCTCCGGGGTGATGCGGAAGACCGCCTCGCTGTCGGGCGACGTCTTGACGTGAACGTGCAGCGGCGCCCCTCGGGTCCCAGCTTTCGCTTCGTTCGGCATTCTGCTCAGCCCTTCCTTCTTCTGCCCTCCCCATTCCATCGCAGCCGAAAGGCACCGGCGCAAGACAAGGCGTGCTAGTCTGACAGGCCGGCTTGGCAGCCACTGCAGAAACCAAGCCCAACTAACCCAAGGGAGATGTCATCATGACCGACCATGTCTATAGCATCAGCGAGATCTACGGTTCGTCGGGACGCTCAGTTGAAGAGGCCATCGACAACGCCATTGCGACGGCCTCCGAGAGCCTGCGCAATCTCGACTGGTTCGAGGTCACGGAGATCCGCGGCCATATTGAGGATGGCAAGGTTGCGCATTATCAGGTGGGCCTGAAGATCGGCTTCCGCTATCAACGGTGACCGTCGGCCGGCCCGACAATAGACCAGCCATGGGGAGAAACGGAGATGACACGCATTCTGGCAGCGGTTGACCTCAGCACCGATTCTCTGCGTGTGGTCGACGCCGCCGCCGACTATGCCAAGCGGCTCAATGCCGAGCTGACCATCATCCACGTAACCGGCGATATCGGCGAGTCGGAGCTACCGGTGGTGCCGCCGGCGCCGGAGGTGGGAATCGTCGCAGCGGCCCAGCCCGACAGGGTGGAAATCGCCGCGGAGATCAGAGAGGCTCACCGGGAGGTGCAGTCGCTTGGCGATCGTGCGAGAGCGACGGGCATTACCGCCGAGGCCCTGCTGATCCAGGGCTCGCCGACCGAGAAAATCGCGCAACAGGTGGAGAAACTCGAGCCCGAGTTCCTGGTCATGGCCGCCCACGAATCGAGCTTCTTGCGTGATCTGCTGTTCGGTAGCGTCTCCGAGCAGCTGATCGGCAAGGTCGCCTGCCCGATCATGCTCTTGCCGGTGGCGAAGGACTAGTCCCCCGCGGTAGCAGCGGCGGCGAGCGGCGGCTCAGCGGCGGCGGAAATTGCGGCGCTGCTGGGCGCGGTTTGCCGGCGCCGGCGTCGTATCCTTGTGGCGGAAGGTAATCCGACCTTTGTCGAGATCGTAGGGTGTCAACTCGACGGTCACCCGGTCGCCGACCAGGGTGCGGATACGGTGCTTCTTCATCCGACCTGATGCGTAGGCCGTGATCTCGTGGTCGTTCGACAGCTTCACGCGGAAGCGCGCGTCTGGCAGGACGTCGGTTACGACGCCTTCAAATTCGAGCAGGTCTTCTTTCGACAACCTGAACTCCTTTCATGGTGTCTTCTGGTCAACGCTGCGAGGCACAGCCCAAGTCGGCCGGTATGCCGGCTTGCTCCACAAAGTACAACGCTATCCGGTCGTGAGCCCAAAAGCGAAACGGGAAGGTAAGGCATGCGCTTGAGTCGCGCATCCCCTTTCCGTGCTGCGACGCGCAATAGATGGCCTTAAAGCCAGGGAGATTCAAGCAATCCGGCGGCAAGCCTGCCCTGTGCCAGGCGATTGCCGGCCCTTTGGTCGTCGCTATTCGCCGTCCCGCTTGAGAAAATCCTGCAAGGTGCGGCCCGGCTCCAGCCGATAGCGCTCCGCCAGAACCGAGACCTCAGCGATACGGTCGAGACGGAAGCAGCGGAAATCGACGCGCAGCTCGCACCAGGCGACCAGCAGCCAGACTGGCCCATAAAAGGCCAGGGCCAAGGGGCGCACCTCCCGCTCGGACGCGCGGTCCTGCTCGTCGCGGTAGCTGAGCCGAAGCTTGCGGCGCTCGCGCACGGCGGCCCGCAGCGCTTGCATGTCGACCTTGACTGGCTCGGCATAGTGGCGAGCCGGCGCTATCAGCGCCGTCTTGGCCATATGCTCGCGCAAGGCCGCAGGGATCACCGTCTCGACCTTGGCGATCACGTCTGCGGCCGCCTCAGCCAGTTCCGCATCGGACCAGCTCTGCACCATGCGGGCGCCGAGCACCAAAGCCTCCAGTTCCCTTTCGTTGAACATCAGCGGCGGCAGGTCGAAGCCGCCACGCAAGACGTAACCGACACCGGCCTCTCCTTCGATTGGGACCCCGCTCACGATCAGGTCCTGAATGTCGCGGTAGATCGTCCGCTCAGAGACTTCGAAGTGCTCGGCCAGGTCGCGAGCCCTGGCAAGCTTGCGCCGGCGCAGAATCTGGATGATTTCGAAAAGGCGGTCGGCCCGGCGCATATGCTCCTCACTCCTTAGAAACAGCATAGCGCAAGGCTCCTGACGGCATGCTGTCAGGAGGGGCTCGCTAGCTTCTCCGCCATGGGACCTTACCACGACTATCAGCAGTGGATGCTCTACCACTTCGACCGAACGCGGGCCATGGAGCAAGAGCCCTGGATGCGAGACCTGCCCAAGGATATCGCGCGGGATTTGGCCACAGGAAACCATAGGGCTGGCGCGCTTTCGAAAGCGCGCTCTTCCCCCATCAGGCGGTGGCTGAAACGACTGTTCGATGGCTTTCCGTCACCAGCGACGAAGCGTTCAGTGACCGCCTCGGCGAAGTAACGACCGGCTACTCCGCGACTTCCTCTTCCAGGAAGTTGCCCGGCGGCTCGGTTTGGTCGCGCCGGAGACTGGCCTTGAAGATGAATCGCGTTCCGCAATAGGGGCAGTCGATAGACCCGGCAGACCCCATGTTCA
Organism: Rhodovibrionaceae bacterium; assembly: GCA_028279885.1. GTDB lineage: Bacteria > Pseudomonadota > Alphaproteobacteria > Kiloniellales > DSM-21159 > JANQMX01. The sequence goes on from JANQMX010000031.1 coordinate 46,182, forward strand.
GGTAGACGTGCGGATGGTCGTGCGGCGGCGTGGCACCAGCGCACTTGAATTCCCTGACGCCAATGGCGATTGCCGCCACGCCTTCGTCATTTCTGAACTTGGCATAGGTGAGCGCCATTGCGTCCTTCCGCCCGCTGTGCCGTTAAGCCGGTTGTCGGGTAAGCGTCAGTGCTTTGCGGTGGTCGGCGCATCGAACGGGATGACAAGGCCGCTCCCCGAAGGCCCGCGGTCCAGCGCTTCGGGCGAGTCCGGCGCAATGTCGGCCAGCGAGACGCCCTGAAGGAACAACAGGACGTAGCCCTTGAGGGACTCCCAAAGCAGGTCGGTGCCGCTAAGGTCAGCGACCGTTTGATGACGATTGCCGACCTTGGCCCCAGGCAAATGCGGCTCGTCGAAGGCTTGCAGCGCTTCGAATACCGTGACCCGGTGGGCGGGACGGGTCAGGTAGTAGCCGCCATCAAGCCCATCCCTGCCCTCCACCAGACCGGCGGCGCAGAGCTGCGAGACCAGTGACTCCGTGTCAGGGACAGAAAGCTCGAGCTGACGTGCCAGGCTTGCGCCGCTGCAGGGCTCTTCGCGGCTGAAGCCGACAAGCCGGACCAGACACTCGACAGCCAGATAAGCACTGCGACTGATTTTCACGGCAACGTCACCCCTTGCATTCAAGCCAGCTGACTGGGCATGCATTCAACACAAAGATAGTATCGATTCGAAACTAATTCCTTGTCAAGATAGTTTGGGATCGATACTATTTTTTTGTCGAAGGGAGTGCTCGATGGATAACCGCAGCATTGCACAATCCATCGCCCAGCTGGCGCGCATGAGTGCCGGCGACGGCCAGGTTTGCGGGCTCACCGCCGCGCAGTGGAGCACGCTGCGCTTCTTTGCGCGCGCCAACCGCTTCTCCCGCACCGTGTCGGCCTTTGCCGAGTTTCACGCGACCACGCGCGGCACGGCTTCGCAGACGGTGAAGGGCCTGGTGTCCGAAGGATACCTGACTCGCAGCCGCTCGGATTTGGACGGGCGCAGCGTCCGCTTCGACTTGACCGACAAGGGGCGCAGCGCACTCAGCCAAGACCCTCTCGATGCTCTGTCCGAAGCGATCGGCAAGCTTGCGCCGGGCGTCCGCAACCAGCTTGCGTCCAGTCTCAAGCGCTTGACGGAAGAGGTTGCGGGCTCACGCGGCAAGCCGTCCTTCGGCAGCTGCCGCTTTTGCTGCCATCTCGCCTGTGCGCTCCGCAAGTCCGGCGAGGAACAGAGCTATGCCTGCGACCTCTTGGAGCAGCCGCTGGCAGCGAACGACCTGGACGACCTCTGCGTCAACTTCGAGACGGCGCCATCGGATGCCGCGGCTCGCGCGCGCCGCAACAGGAAGACCTCGTGACCTCTCCACACCCCAGTGGCGCCAGCGTCGTTGACGGTGAGATCACCATCGATGCGGAGCTTCTGGCCTCCAAGCTTGGCCTCTCCAGCGAGACGCTTAAGCGCGAAATGCGCAAAGGGCTGGTCTACAGCACGGTGGAGCGCGGCGAGCAGGAAGATGCCGGCAACACCCGCCTCACCTTCCGCTATCGCGCCACGGTCTGGCGCACGGTGATAAAAGCCGACGGAACGCTGGTCGACGATCCCGTCCCGAGATCGCCTGTCTCGGCGACTTAAAGCGACTTCGCGTCGGCGGCGAAGAACTCGCCTAGCGCCTGGGCGGTCGCCTCGGGCAGTTCCTCCGCAAGATAGTGAGAACACGGCAGAGCGAAGCCTTCCACCTGCTCGGCCCGCTGGCGCCAAAGCGCCAAGGGATCGAAGCAGCGCTCGATGACTCCTTTCAGCCCCCAGAGCACCAGAAGCGGACAGGCGACCTTGTGGCCGCCGTCGGCATCGTCGTGGGCCAGGTCGATCGTCGCGGCGGCGCGGTAGTCCTCGCAGGACGCATGGATGGTTGCCGGATTGCGAAATCCATCGAGGTATTCGGCCAGGGCCCGCTCATCGAAGTTCTCGAGCGTGCCTGTCAATCCGGAGAGCTTTTCCTTCAAGAAGGCGTCCGGGTCGGCGCCGATCATCCGTTCCGGCATGGGCGCCGGCCGGATTAGATAGAACCAGTGCCAGTAGGCGCGTGCGAAGGCCTCGTCGGTGTTGCGGTACATCTCGCGGGTCGGCGCGATGTCGAGCACGGCCAGGCGCACGACCCGCTCTGCATGGTCCAGTGCCAGCCGATGGGCAACCCGCCCGCCCCGGTCGTGGCCCGCCAGGAAAAAGCGTTCATGGCCAAGCGCCGTCATGACCTGCGCCATGTCCCGGGCCATGGCGCGCTTCGCGTAAGGCGCGTGGTCGGCCGTCGTCTCCGGCTTGGCGGAACGGCCGTAGCCGCGCAGGTCGGCGATCACCAAGCTGAAGCGGGCCGCCAGGGCGGGCGCCACCTTGTGCCACATGGCCCCGGTCTGCGGATAGCCGTGCAGCAGCAGAAGGGGCGGCCCCTCCCCCCCAGTACGGCAGAAGACCTCCGCGCCCTCCGTCGCGATACGGCGCCCCTCGAAACCGGGAAAGAGCTCCGCCATCTCAGGCGCCGCTCTCGATGGCCTCGGCGATGGCTCTACCGCAGGTGACCGTATCGGCCGTCCCGCCCAAGTCGCGGGTGCGCAGGCCCGACTCGCCTAACACCGCCTCGATGGCTGTGAGCATGGCCGCCGCCGCGGCCTCCTCGCCGAGATGCTCCAGCATCTGCGCCGCCGACCAGACGGTGGCGACGGGATTGGCGATCCCCTGCCCTGCAATGTCGGGCGCGCTGCCGTGCACAGGCTCGAACATGGAGGGCGCGGTCCGCTCCGGATTGATGTTGGCCGAGGGCGCGATGCCGATGGAGCCGGCCACCGCCGGACCGAGGTCAGAGAGGATGTCGCCGAAGAGGTTCGAGCCCACAACGACGTCGAACCAGTCGGGATGCTGCACGAAATGGGCGGTCAGGATATCGATGTGGTATTGCGCCGTCTCCACCTCGGGATAGTCGGCCGCGACCACTTCGAAGCGCTCGTCCCAGAAGGGCATGGTGTGAACGATGCCGTTGGACTTGGTCGCCGAGGTCAGGTGCCGGCGCGGCCGGGTCTTCGCCAGCTCAAAGGCGTAGCGCAGGATGCGATCGGTGCCGCGCCGGGTGAACACGGCTTCCTGCACCGCCACCTCGTCCTCGGTGCCGCGATAGAGCCGGCCGCCGATCTCCGAGTATTCGCCCTCGTTATTCTCCCGCACCACGATGAAGTCGATGTCCTCGGGACCGCGGCCGGCCAGCGGCGAAGTGATGCCCTTCAACAGACGCACGGGGCGCAGGTTGACGTACTGCCCCAGCTCCCGCCTGAGCGGGATTAGCAAGCCCCAAAGAGAAATGTGATCGGGCACACCGGGATAGCCGACCGCGCCGAGCAGGATGGCGTCGCTGCCGCGAACTTCTTCCACCCCGTCTTCCGGCATCATGTGGCCGGTTTGCTTATAAAGCGCGCAAGACCAGTCGTGCTGCTGCCAATCGAAGGAGAAACCGAAGCTCCGGCCTGCGGCCTCCAGCGCCCGGACGCCCTCCGGCACCACCTCTTGGCCGATGCCGTCGCCGGGGATCAATGCGATTCGATAGCGCTTATTGCTCTGCGCTGCGCTCATGGACACCTCGAGTTTTCTTGTGTTCACGCGGAAGACAATCCGCCGGGCGGCATTCTGCCTGGACGCGGAGCTGCCGTCACGAGGCCTGTTGATGTGGATGAGGAAAAGACCGAACCAATGAAAAACCACATCTCATCAATGGTTTAATGGTCAGCATCACGACCATTGCGAGAAAGTTCCCCGCCCCCACACCAACACGCGACGGTTTGCCACCACCCCCGGCTAGAGAAGACCGGGCGGCTCGCTGTTGCGCCAGGCATCGGTCGATCGAAACGTGCGAAGGCTTGCTGAGGTTGCCCCTTGGCCGCCCTTCGAAGGAACGCTGCAATCGACAAAAAAGCCCTGCAACGCGTAGGCACTTAAAGTCTTATCAAGGCTTTGCCGTCATTTCTCGGCGGGCCGAACGGATTTCACACCACGATGCAGAGCCGCTTATGAGCCACCCAGCCACACCAGAGTTGGACAAAACCTGCAACGAAGATGAGACCATTGAGCCAGTGCCGGGCGACGACGATCTCGGCCGGCTCAACCAAATTCTTGCCTACGTCGGCAGGTTGCAAAGTCATGCACTGCGTGCCGGCTCGCTTCAGGAACAATACCTGAACGAAATCGACATGCGCTCGAAGTTGCTGGCTGACAGCTTGAAGGCGGCAGGGAGCGAGATCGACGACAGTACGGCCCTGGCTGCGAACCTGCGGGAGACCACCGTGAGCCGGCTGCAGTCCTCTCTAGAGCGGATCGGTCAAGAGCTGCGGAACATCGCCGAGGTGCTGCAGGAGAAGACGACGCAGGCAGCGAGCGTCATGCAGGACATCGAAGCGATCGGCAAGTCGGTGAAGATGCTGTCGCTCAACGCCACCATCGAGGCCAACCGGGCTGGCGAGCACGGCCGCGGCTTCGCCGTCGTCGCCCAAGAGGTTCGGGAGTTCGCCCAGAAGACGACGCAGAACGCCAAGGTCGCGACGGAAACCCTGGACCTTGCCGACGTCAATCAGCGCATCCAGACGGACCTTTCGGAAATCGAGACGACCCTGAGCGAGCTGATGAATTCGGTTCAGGAGTCGCTCAGCAGCCTGCAGACCCGCTTTGAGCAGACCGACGGCCGGCTCACCGAAGTGCAGGAAAACAACGCCATCGTCTTCGAGATGCTGGAGGGCTCTCGCACCGCCTCAGAGCGGGCGCAGCACAAGGCGCAGTGGGCCGCCAATGTCATGCAAAAGGCCGCCGGCGGCTTTCGCGGCAACGCGCTCGATTCCCAGACCATCGCCCGAATCCTGAGCGAAAGCCACATCCACGCGCGCGCAGACTACGATCGCCTGGAGGCGGTGCAGGTGCGCGGCCGGCTTCGCGTCGCCATAGAGCCGAGCTTCGTCGGCCTGTCCTTTCGGCTCAAACCCGGCGATCCCCTGCGCGGGCTAGACGTCGAGTACGCGCAGGCCTTCGCCAGCTGGCTCGGCGTCGACTGCGAATTCGTCGAGCATCCCTGGGATCTCCTGACCGAGCTGCTCTACACCGGGCGCCAGCCTGGCGAAGAGGAGGCCGACATCATCATCAGCGCGCTGCCACCCAGCGCCGACTATGAAGGCATTGCCTACTCGGAGACCTACACCTGGCTGCACTACGTGCTTTGCCGTCGTCCCGGAGACGAGTCGATCAAGGGCCTCGGCGACTTGGACGGCAAGGTTCTCGGCATCATCAACGATCCGGGCGCCTTCACGGTGCTGGAGGAGGCCGGCGTGCGCTGGAACGAGAATGCCGACAAGCCGGGCGGCAAGCTGCGCCTGGAAAACCTCATCGCCTATTCGGACCAGAGCCGCATCCACGACTGCCTCGCCGACGGTATCGTCCATGCCTTCGCCGTCGACCTGCCGATCTACTACTGGGCGGCGACGAACCGAGAGAGCCCCTGGAAAGACCGCATCGAGATCATTCCGGGCAACATCCCACAGGTTCCCTACTACTACACCGCTGCCGTCGCGGCTGAGGCGCAGTCCTACCGCCTGCTCAAGGCCTTCAACGAGTGGTGCGACGGGTTTCTCAAGTCGTCAGAGCGCGCGGCGATGGAGCGAAACTGGCAGGGTCAGCCGGTGCAGCACCGCGCCAACTATCGTGACGAGCCGGGCGATCTGATCGGCGAAGACGAGCTCAAGCCGATCTATGAGGCACACTGCCGGCGACACGGCCTCACGTCCCAAGACTGACCCTCGAACCTATCAGGCGTCAGGCGGACCTTTCAGCTCGACCGTATTGCCGTCCGGGTCGCTGATGTAGATCGAGGGGCCGCTGCCCTTGGCGCCGTAACGCGACACGGGCTCCGGCGCTTCCACCCCGTGGGCCGCGAGGTATTCGCGGATGGCTCCCGCGTCCCAGGGCTCCACCTGCAAACAGACGTGATCCATGTTCGGCCCTTCGGCCGAGGGTGGCTCCGGAAAGGCACGGGCCAGCTCACCGTCCGGGTCGAGCAGGTCGATTAGCGAGTCCCCGGCACGCAGCTGAATGAGGCCGAACTTCTCCTGCTCCCGCTCGACCGGGCAGCCGAGCACCTCGCTGTAGAAAGCGAGCATCGGCGACAAGGCCCTTGTGCGGATGACCACGTGGTCGATCATCCGGATGGCAATTGGGTTGTCGTTGCCTGCCGTCATGCGCCCTCTCGTCCGTCGCTGCCTGGAACCTGGTCAAGCTAGGTCAGCTCCTTGATAAAGAACACCCGGTCGAAGCCGTCTTCGGTGCGGCGCTCGGTCTCCCGGTAGCCGAGCGCCGGATAAAGCGCCAGGTTCTCGGTCATCTTGGCGTTGGTGTAGAGTTCGACGGCCGGCAGCCCCTCCGCCTTCGCCTTGTCCTCGACGAAGCCGATCAGTGCCCGCCCTGCCCCACGCCCCTGTGCCTCGGGCCGGACCGCGACATTCTCCAGATGCAGCTGACCGTCCTTGGGATAGCAAACCACATAGCCGAGCAATTCTTCGCCGGCTGAACCGCTTTGAGCCACGGCGACCTGCACCTGCCCGGCCGCGATCTGGCTGGCGAAATCGGCCACCATCGGCGCCGGCTTCTTGCCGATACGCGCGACGTACTTGGCGTAGGCCGCCTCGGCGCAGGCGGTGACGGCGGCAAGATCCGCAGCCTGTGCCGGGCGGATGCAAAGGTCCGATCTTTCCGCTTTGCCTTCTACCATTGATCAACACGCTCCCGCATGACTAGCGCCGCCTCGTTACTTACACTTGGAAAAGATGAAACATCTCTTCGGCTGCGCCCGGCGAGCGGCACCTCGTGAGACGGCAAGCCTAGTGCACAGCCAGCGGCCATGAAAGGAACCGAGAGATGCACTCTGCACAGAGCACCGCTTTCACGTCGCCATGGCACCGGGTGGCCTGCCTGATCGGCCTGCTGTCGATCGCCGGCTGTGCCTCCAGCGAGGTCACCTCTCAGAACCGCTACGAAGGCGAGCTCGCCAAGCCGGCGCGCATCGTCGTCTACGACTTCGCCGCGACACCCCAGGACGTGCCGCCTGACTCGGCCCTGGCCGGCCTCTACGCCACGCGGGACACGCCGCAAAGCGAAGAGGAGATTGCCCTGGGCCGCGAGCTCGGTGCACTGGTCACCGATAAGCTGACGGCCGAGCTCGACTCCCGCGGCATCCCGGCGGTGCAGGCGGCTGAAGGCAATCAGCCCCAGATCGGCGACGGCGTCATCAAAGGCGGCTTCGTCACGGTCGATGAAGGCAGCCGTCTGCAACGGATGTTGATCGGCTTCGGCGCCGGCGCAGCCGAGCTGAGGACCCTGGTCGAAGGCTATCAACAGACAGCAAACGGGCTCTCTCCGCTCGGCTCGGCCGAGGTCGAAGCAGCCGGCGGTCAGATGCCCGGGGTCCTCGCCCCGGTCGGTGTCGGCGCGGCCGCCGGACGCGCGGCCACCAGCGCGGTCATCTCCGGTGCCGCAAGCACGGTCCGGGAGATCGACCCGGAGACCTTGGAGGGTGCCGCCGAACGCACGGCGGAGGAGGTTGCGGATGTCGTCGAAGAGGCCTATCGCGAGCGAGGTTGGCTCTAAGCCCTGTCGAAGGAGCGATAGACGGATGGCGCAACCGCTTCGGATCATAGTCGTCCCGCTTCTCTTGGGACTCGGCCTTGCCGCCTGCGCCTCTCCGGAGCGCATGCCGGCCGTGCCAGACGAGCTTTATACCCAGGCCAACGTGCCGGGCCTGGCCGACGTCCGCTATTTCATCGACGACGACCCGACGCCGTTCGTCGAGGATGCGGTCCAGGCCTATCGCCGCGAGGTCGCCCACCACAACGGCCGAACGGCAGCTCTGGAGAACAATCCGCAGCACAAGAACGCCGCCTCGGCCGAGTCTTTGCCGCCGGCCCGCTACCTGGCCATCTCCGGCGGCGGCGACAACGGCGCCTTTGGCGCGGGTTTGCTGGTCGGTTGGACGGCGCGCGGCGATCGTCCCGAGTTCAAGGTGGTGACCGGCGTCAGCACCGGTGCGCTGACGGCCCCCTTCGCCTTTCTCGGCCCGGACTACGACGATGAGCTGCGCGAGGTCTACACCACCATCTCGGCCGACGACGTGCTGCGCCGCCGTCCCTTCCTCGAGATCATCTTCGGCGACAGCGCAGCCGACAACGGCCCGCTGTGGGACACCGTCGCCCGCTATGCCGACGAAGAGATGATGCAGCGCATTGCCGAGGAGCACGACAAGGGCCGCCTGCTGCTGATCGCCACCACCAACCTCGATGCCCAACGCCCCATCGTCTGGAACATCGGCAAGATCGCCAAGAGCGGCCATCCGGATGCCTTGACCCTCTTTCGCTCCGTGCTGGTCGCTTCCGCCGCCATCCCCGGCGCCTTCCCGCCGGTGATGATCGATGTCGAGGCGGACGGCCAGCCTTACCAGGAGATGCACGTCGACGGCGGCGCCATTACCCAGGTCTTCATCTATCCGCCCTCGCTCAATATCGAGGAGATTGCGGAGGAGTACCGCGTCGCCGACACCCGAGAGCGCGAGATCTACCTCATTCGCAACGCCCGGCTCGACCCGGAGTGGGCCGACATCGAGCGGAGCATCTTCACCATCGCCGGGCGCGCCATCTCGAGCCTCATCCAGACCCAGGGCGTCGGCGACCTCTACCGTATCTACCTCGCCGCCGAGCGGGACGAGATCGACTACAACCTGGCCCACATCCCCGCGAGCTTCGACGCCGAGCGCGAGGAGGAGTTCGACACGGTTTACATGAACAAGCTCTTCGACGTCGGCTACGCCATGGCGCTCGAAGGCTATCCCTGGGAGAAGTACCCGCCGGGCTATAACCCCGACGACGGGGAGTGAGGCTCAGCCGGCCGGCTTTTCGGCGAAGAACTGACCAAGGTCATCTCGCGGCAGTCGCCCTCCTCGACGCCGAAGATGCCGCTCGGCCCGAAGATGATGCGCCGACCGAGCCGCGGGAAGTGACCCACGTCGAGGCCCGAGTGCTCCCCGCCCATCAGATAGACCAAGTCCTCCTCAAAGGGATTCCTGAGGTGATGCGCCGGGCCGTGCGGCGCGGGAAAGGCCATGAAGTCGCCGGGGCCGACCTCGAAGCTCTCCTCGCCGATCTCGACGATACCGCGCCCGGAGAGGATGAAAAGGAATTCCTCGTCGCGCTCGTGGCGGTGATAGACGAAGCTCTCCTTGCCCGGCGGCACGCGCCCGATGGCCAGCGAGAGGCGCGAGAGACCCGCCGGCTCCGACAGGCGGGTCATGAAAACCTCTGATTTGTCGTTCCAGGGATGGCTGAGGTGCAGCGTCAGCGCCTCGGCGATGTCCTGCTGCGAAAGGTAGGCGCGCGGTGCCGGCTGATCGCTGGGCATGGCAGTTTCCCTCAAAGTTGGAGTGATTCGAGCCCCGGCCGAGCGACCAAGGCGCCTCCAACAAACTGTCACAGCCGCCCGCTAAAGTCGCCCTATATAGCGAAGTCAGCGCTGTGTCAGAAGGAGAGGCTTGCCATGAAACGCGCCGTTAAAGCCGCCGAGGCGGCCGAGCTGGTTCCCGACGGCGCCGTGCTGCTGATCGGCGGCTTCATGGGGGTCGGCTCACCGCATCGATTGATCGACGCCCTGGTGGCGCGCGGCGCCAAGGACCTGACCGTGGTGGCGAACGACACCGCCATGCCCGGCCACGGCATCGGCAAGCTGGTCAGCGCCGGGGCCATCGCCAAGGCCGTCGTCTCCCACATCGGCCTCAATCCCGAGACCCAAGCCAAGATGATCGCCGAGGAGATGGAGGTGGAACTGGTGCCGCAGGGCACCCTGGTGGAGCGCATCCGCGCCGGCGGCGTCGGCCTCGGCGGCGTCTTGACCCAGACCGGCCTCGGCACCCCGGTGGAGGACGGCAAGCAGATCGTCGAGACCGGCGGCAAACGTTACCTTCTGGAGCCGCCCATCCGCGGCGACTATGCCCTCATCGCCGCGCGCCAGGCCGACTATGTGGGCAATCTCGAGTACTCCCTGACGGCGCACAATTTCAATCCGGTCATGGCGCTGGCCGCCGACCATGTCATCGCCGAGCCGGAGCACATCGTGCCCATCGGCGTCATCTCGCCGGACGCGGTGAAGACCCCCGGCGTCCTGGTCGACCACATGCTGGAAAGGAGGGCCGCCTGATGAGCACGGCTGAGATTGTCGCTGACGCGCCCGCCGTCATGTCGCCCAAGGAGATCATCGCCCGCCGGGTGGCGCAGGAGGTCGAGCCCGACAGCCTGGTCAATCTCGGCATCGGCCTGCCCAGCCTGGTGGCCAACTACCTGCCGGAGGAGGTGAACGTCTTCTTCCAGGCGGAGAACGGCGTGATCGGCCTCGGGGCCCGCCCGCCCGAGGGCATGGAGGACGTCAACCTGACCGACGCGGGCGGCGGCTTCGTCACCGCCGTGCCGGGTGCCGCCTCCATCGACAGCGCCATGAGCTTCGGCCTGATTCGTGGCGGCCATCTCGACATGACCGTGCTTGGCGGCCTGCAGGTCGATGAGCGCGGCTACCTCGCCAACTGGATGGTGCCGGGCAAGATGGTACCGGGCATGGGCGGCGCCATGGACCTGGTCTCCGGCGCCAAGCGCGTGGTGGTGGCCATGGTTCACACCGCCAAGGGCAACCACAAGATCGTGCCCGAATGCACCCTGCCGCTGACCGCCGCCCGCCGGGTCAGCCTGATCGTCACCGAGATGGCGGTGATCGAGCCCACCGAGGACGGCCTGGTGCTGCGCGAGCGCGGCCCCGGCGTCTCGGTCGAAGACATCGTGGCGGCGACCGGCGCCACCCTCATCGTCGAGGGCGACATCCCGGAGATGCGGTTGGCTTAGGGCGGCGGTGGTGGTCGCTCACCCTATTCTGTCACCCTCCGGCTAGGCCGCCCCTCCTCTTGTCATCCCGGCCGCGTTAGCGAGCCGGGAACCATGGTGAGGCCTGCGCCCGGCTTCGACATGGCCCCCGGCTCAAGGCCGGGGTGACGACAAGTGGTGCGGAAATGGATGCGGGCCTTCTCGGACTGTCATCCCGGCCAAGGGCGAAGCCCGCGAGCCGGGATCCATGGTTAGGCCTGACGCGGGCCGATGAACGGATGCTCGTGTCAAGCACGAGCATGACAGTTTGAGGGGACGTCCGGGCAGACATGCGCGCCCGCCATTGGCATCGCTGCATCCAGAGAGCTACGCTTTATCCGCTCTCAGGATAAGGCCACTCGCTCATGCAACTCCACCCCATCACCGGCGCCATCGGCGCGGAGATCACCGGCATCGACTTGAAGCAGCCGATCTCGGCCGACCTGGCCGAGGCGCTGCGCCAGGCGCTCGATAGCCACCTGCTGCTGGTCATCCGCGATCAGTTCCTCGACGTGCCGCAGCACCGCGCCCTCGCCCAGGTTTTCGGCCGCCCGGCGGTCAATCCCTACGGCCCCGGCCCGGACGAGCACCCGGAGATGACCTCGGTCATCAAGGAAGCCTCCGAGCGCACCGGCGTCTTCGGCGGCGGCTGGCACACCGACCTGAGCTTCATCGAAACGCCGCCCAACGGCTCGGTGCTGGCCGCCATCGAGGTGCCGCCCTACGGCGGCGACACCCTCTGGGCCAATCAGCGCGCCGCCTGGGAGGCCCTGCCCGAGACGCTCAAGGAGCTGCTCGACGGCCGCGACGCCGTCCACGTGGGCAAGCCCTACGGCATCAAGTGGGCGCCGCCGGTCGAGGAGCAGGCCATGAAGGGCTCGACCAAGCGCGGCGACCCGGAGGCGGACAAGGAGCGCTTTCACCCCGCCGTCCTGACCCACCCGGTGACCGGCGCCCGCTCGCTCTACGTCAACCCGACCTACACCATGCGTCTCGACGGGATGAACGAAGAGGACAGCCGGCCGATCCTCAAGCTGCTCTTCGAGCAGTCGACCCTGCCCGAGTTCTGCTGCCGCCTGCGCTGGACCGCCGGGGCCATGGCCATCTGGGACAACTATTCCACCCAGCACTACGCCATCAACGACTACCACGGCTTCCGCCGCGAGATGCGCCGCACGACCTTCCAAAGCCGCCCTATCAGCGAGTGGCGGGGATTGGCCGCAAAGACACACTTAACAGCTGCCTAGCAGAACGCCCGCACTCAACAGACGCAACAACTGCGCCTCCGTTATCAGCTTAACGCTGATAGCTGAAGGGTAGACTTGGTTATCGTTCACCAAGTTCGAGCAAACCAGAAGCCTTGCCCGTATCAAAGACGCAGTCCTGACTGCTGCGCCCTTGCCCTTCTCGCACAAGGAGATGCCACCCTTTTCTGCCTTGGACTGCAGTAAAGTCAGGACTCCCGTTTGTGCCGTTCAAATACAAGGTGACGCCACAATCTGTTTCCCGACAGGATTGGACTCGTCTTTGTTGGGGAAACAACGGAGTCCATCCAACACACTGCCGCGTATCGTTCTCATCAAAGCCAGGGGCGTCATACATATCGCCTATCAAGTACTCTATCTCACCGCCACGGCCAATCACGCTTGCCGTTTCTTCCGCGCCATTCATTGCAACAATGTACCACACATTGTTAACGGGCGCTTCGCCAGGCGTATAAAGAAGAAGATATTGGCTATTTAATAATTCTTGGTCTATATCGCCATCCGCCCTGTGCATATCTTCCCATTCATCAAACAAGGGAATAACAAATGCAAATGTATTGATGCTTGCTATTTTATTAAATATGCTCGTCGTGATAGCATCCCAATTGCCCTCACCTTCGTTGTACACAACAGGCCGCTCCATATACTCAACCTGCTTAACTTCAGCGGTGTCACACGAAGATAGCAGCACAGCCACCACGGGAAACACATAGAAAATTCGCCAAATTTCTCTGATGTAGACTGTATGCCGCCGAACAACGGCACCGAATACTCCAACCATAACACGCTCCTAATCTCGCAATAGAAATCCAACCACAATCGAGGCATCTCTTCTTTACACTGATTTGATTTCATGAAAACTAATTATAGGTTGTGGCGAGCATATCATCGCTTGACGTTTGCCAAACATTGTCTGCCTTAGCAGCGTTCCGAACTCGACACGAAAGCGACCCTCCCAGCAACGTCGGTTGTTCCAGCCTGGGTCACGAAGCCAAACCAGCAATGTCTCCATGTCGAATCGGGGCGCGCATCTGTCGGATCGTGGCCATACGGGCGCCTGAAAAGCCGCGTAGCGTCGGGGAAATCGAGACCAACGCCCCGCTCCGCATGTGAGCGCATTAGGAGACACCCACCATGGCGCTTCCCAGCCACAGCAAGTACCTCGTGATCGGCGCCGGCATCCACGGCCTATCCACTGCCTGGCACCTGGCGGCCGAGCTCGAGGCCAAGGGCCTCGGGGGCGGCAAGGACGTGCTGGTGCTCGACAAGACGGCCATCGC
>JANQMX010000035.1 GCA_028279885.1 Rhodovibrionaceae bacterium
GCTTGCTGGCCTCCAATCCCAGCAAGCAGGGTGAATCAGATCACCACCCGATTTGGGAAGGCTTTTTCGATTCGGAAAAACACGGAAAAGCTCTAGCTGCAGAAACGCGGCACCGTGGCCCTGTCCGAGGTATGCGGGCTCGCCAATGAAGAGATCGATGCCGCGGGTCGCGCGGCGCTCCAACGGAAAGGTGCGTCCCGTGTCCCGCGCGAGATCGAAGCATTGAAGGTAACCGATCGCGCGCCCTTGCAAGCAGAGGATGAAGCTGTCCCATCCCGGCTGACCGTAGCCACGGCGGATCATGCCCAGCTGCGTGGGTGCGTGCCCCCACCACTGACGAACGTGCGGTTGGCGAAGCCAGCGGGCAAGCAATGGCAGATCGCGCCGGGTCAGAGGCCGAAGCTGATAGACCTGGGCGGCAGGCTTGCGAAAAACCCGGCGGTACGGGCGCTTAGGTATCGAGGAAGCTGCGCAGCTTGCGGCTGCGGCTCGGATGCTTGAGCTTGCGCAAGGCCTTCGCCTCGATCTGCCGGATACGCTCGCGGGTCACGGAGAACTGCTGACCGACCTCTTCCAAGGTGTGGTCGGTGTTCATGCCGATGCCGAAGCGCATGCGCAGCACCCGCTCCTCGCGGGGCGTCAGGCTGGCAAGCACGCGGGTCGTGGTCTCCCGCAGGTTCGACTGGATGGCCGAGTCGAGCGGGATGATGGCGTTCTTGTCCTCGATGAAATCGCCGAGATGGCTGTCTTCCTCATCGCCAATCGGGGTTTCGAGGGAGATCGGCTCCTTGGCGATCTTGAGCACCTTGCGCACCTTCTCCAGCGGCATGACCAAGCGCTCGGCCAGCTCCTCCGGGGTGGGCTCGCGGCCGATCTCGTGCAGCATCTGGCGGCTGGTCCGCACCAGCTTGTTGATCGTCTCAATCATGTGCACCGGGATACGGATGGTGCGGGCCTGATCGGCGATGGAACGGGTGATCGCCTGACGGATCCACCAAGTGGCGTAGGTCGAGAACTTGTAGCCGCGGCGGTACTCGAACTTATCGACCGCCTTCATCAGGCCGATGTTGCCTTCCTGGATCAGATCCAGGAATTGCAGGCCGCGGTTGGTGTACTTCTTTGCGATCGAGATCACGAGACGCAGGTTGGCCTCGACCATCTCGGTCTTGGCCTTGCTGGCCTCACGCTCGCCGGTGCGCACGGTGTTGGCGATGCGGCGGAACTCGCTGATCGGCAGCCCGGAAGAGGCGGCGATCTCGGCAATCTGACCGCGGATTTCCTTGACGTGATCGCCTTCCTTCTCGGCGAAGTTGGCCCAACCCTTGCCGCTCAGGCGCTTGACCTTGGACAGCCAGCGCGGATCCAACTCCCTGCCATAGTAGTGCTTGAGGAAGTCGTCGCGGTCGACCTTGTGCTTCTCGGCCCGGCGCAGCAGCTTGCCTTCGAGCGCAACGAGCTGCTTGTTGTGCGCATAGAGCTGCTCGACCAACTGCTCGATGCGCGCATTGTTGAGATGCACCGTGTCCATCGCATCCTGCAGCTCGCGCTTGAGGTTCTCGTAGCGCGTCTCGGTCTGCTTGGGGATGGCCTCACCCTTTTGCATCAGGGTCAGACGCTTTTCCTGGACCTTGGCGAACTTGCCATAGACGCCATAGATCGTATCGAGGGTCTCGAGAACCTCGGGCAGCAGCTGCAGCTCCATGGCGGCGAGGGAGAGACTGTTCTCCTCCTCGTCGATGTTCTCCTCGTCCTCTTCGCCCTCGCCTTCGCCTTCGGCTTTGGTCTCTTCCTTACTTTCTTCGTCCTCGGCGCCGGCTTCCGCTTCGACGTCCTCGTCCTCGGCATCCTCGGGCTTTTCGTCGTCCGGGCTGCCGCCGTAGGTGGCGTCGAGATCGATGATGTCACGCAGCAGGATCTGACCGTCGATCAGCGCCTGACGCCAGGCGAGCAGCGCTCGGATCGTGAGGGGGCTTTCGCACAGACCGCCGATCATCTTCTCGCGGCCGGCCTCGATGCGCTTGGCGATGGCGATCTCGCCCTCGCGGGACAAGAGCTCGACCGTACCCATCTCGCGCAAGTACATGCGTACGGGATCGTCCGTGCGCCCGGCATCGTCGCTCAGGTTGCCGCTGGGACGCGTCGAGGTCTCTTCCGCCGCCTCTTCCTGCTGGGCGTTCTCTTCCTGCTCTTCGCTCTCGATGGCATTGATGCCCATCTCCGAGAGCGCCGCCATGACGTCTTCGATTTGCTCGGAGCTGAACTTGTCTGACGGCAGGGCCTCGTTCAATTCGTCATAGGTGACGTAGCCGCGCTCCTTCGCGCGCGCCAACATCTTCTTGACGGCCTCCTGCGTGCTGTCGACCACGCCGCCGTCGCTCGCCTCTTCGCGGCTGTCCTCGGCGCTGGTCTTCTCGGTTGCTTTCGTAGCCATCAATATCAACCCTTTTAGACGGTATTTAGCCGGCGAGCTGTTTAAACTTCCAAACACTTGTGGAAATAGTTTTGATTAGCGGCCTATCAATCATGTTTCAAGACGCCACGTAAGCCCTCGTCGCATATTGCGCACGAAGGTCCAAACCCTTGGTGTGGGTCAGTTTCAACAGCAACCGCGAACTCCCCCGCGTCTGCGTCGCTCCGCCAAAGTGACCTCTACGCCGCGCCGACCTTGCGGCGCGTCGCCAACCCCTTCAACTGAACGAGAACGTCCCGCCTGGCAGCCTGCGGATCCGTCTCTCGTCGCGCGTTGGGCGCATATTTGTAAACTTCATCTCTTAAAAGAGACTTCACCAGCTCGTCGAACCCGGCTTGTGACAAGTGGGCTTGCAGCCGTTCCGCGTCAAGCGGCCGGCCGGCGTTTAGTTCTTCGCTGCACCAGCTCAGGAGCCTCTCCCGCAAGCGGTCGAGCTCAGGTTCGGCGATTTCCAGCGCCGCGATGTCCTCGACCAGGTCCTCCATCAGCCCGGGATGGTTGATCAGCGTGGCCCAAAAGCCCTTCAACTCTCTGAGCGCCAGTTGTCGGGGGGAGGGCTTGGCATAGCGAGCCGCGATCCGGCGGGGACCGCCGTCTTTCGCCGTCCGCCGGCCCCGCGCCTTGCGGAAGACCCCATCGAAGCGCTCCTGGAGGACCAGCCGGTACTCTTCCCGCAGATCGGGCTCCCGAATGGCCGATGCAGCATCCAGAAGCCGCCGCCGCAAGCCGGCCCGCTGTTCCGGCGTCTCGAAACGCTGGCCGGCCGTTTCCCTGTCCCAGAGCACCTCGACCAGCGGGCGGGCATGCGCCAGGCAGTCGCGAAAGGCGGCCGGGCCTTGGCCTCGCACCAGGCTGTCCGGGTCTTCGCCCTTCGGCAAGGTCGCGAACCTAAGGCTCTTGCCGGCCCGCAGCAGCGGCAAAGCCCGGTCGAGGGCGCGAAAGGCGGCGCGCTGCCCGGCCGTATCGCCGTCCAAACAGACAGTCGGCTCAGGCGCCAAACGCCAGGCTTCCTGGATCTGCAGCTCCGTCAGGGCGGTGCCGAGGGGGGCGACGGCGGCGGGAAAGCCGGCCTGATCGAGGGCAATGACGTCCATATAGCCCTCGGCGACGATCAGCTCGCCCGTATCGTGCGCGGCCCGGCGCGCCCGATGCAGGTTGTAGAGCACCTGGCCCTTGTGGAAGACCTCGCTGTCCGGCGAGTTGAGATACTTGGCGCGGGCGTCCTTGGCCATCGCCCGCCCGCCGAAGGCCAGGATGCGGCCCTGCCGGTCGGCGATGGGGAAGATGACACGGTTGAAGAAGTAGTCGCGCGGCTCGCCGCCCTCTTCCGGCTGCTTGATCAGGCCGGCGCTGATCAAAGCAGGGTCGGCAAAACCCTGGGCATTGAGCGTGCGGCGCAGCAGGCCGCGGGCGTCCGGCGCATAGCCTAGCCGAAAGGCCGCGATGGTCTCCTGCGTCAGGCCGCGACTTTCCAGATAGGCAAGCGCCGCCTGCCCGGCCGTTGCCTGCAGCTGCTCCTCGAACCAGCTGCAGGCCGCCTCCAGCGCCTCCTGCAGGCCGCGGCGGCGCTCCGCCGCTTGCCGTTCGGCCGGCGAAGACCGCGGCATGGCGAGCCCGGCTTGCCCGGCCAAGCGCTCCACCGCGTCGGCGAAGCTCAAACCTTCCGTCTTCATCACCCAGCTGATGACATCGCCGTGCTCGCCACTGCTGAAGCAGTGATAGAAGCCCTTCTCCGGCACCACGGTGAAGGACGGCGTCTTCTCTGCATTGAAGGGGCTGAGCCCGACGTACTCGCGCCCGCGCTTGGTCAGCTTCACACGGCGGCCGATCACCTCCTGCAGCGGCAGGCGGTTGCGCAGCTCTTCGAGAAATTCCGGCGGAAAGGCCATTGGCCCTCTTGTCCTGGCGAATAGCTCGTCAGGCTGCGCGTGCCGTCAGAGTCTGTCCAACGCGCGCCGCAGTCGAAACATGTGTAAAGCGGGGATGTCAGGACTGGCTGAGCTTGGCCTTGGCGAGTCCGCTTGCCTTGCCGAAGTCCATCCGGCCGGCGTAGCGCTGCTTCAGCACCCCCATGACGCGGCCCATGTCCTTCACGCTGTCTGCCTCCAGCTCGCCGATGGCCTGCTGAACGGCCGTTTCCAGCTCGGCCTCACTAAGCTGCTGCGGCAGGAAGCGCTGAATCACCTCGATCTCGTTCTGCTCTTTGTCGACCAGATCCTGTCGATTGCCCTTTTCATAGAGCGACATGGCCTCGCGCCGCTGCTTCACCATCTTGGTCAGCATATCCAAGATCTCGTCGTCGCCGATGCCGTCGCCCTGTCCTTCGCTGCGCGCTTGGATGTCGCGGTCCTTCAAGGCTGCCAGAATCAGCCGCACCGTGGTCAGGGCCTGCTGGTCACGCGCCCGCATGGCCTCCTTGAGAGAGTGGTTCAGCTCGTCGCGCAACATGCTCCGAAGATCTCCTCGCTTTGTCGGCCCACAAGGACCCTTTGCGCCAAGCGGCGGGAAGCAGGAATTGCCGAAGGCATCTTCACGTTCTCAGGCCACTCAACTTGAGTGCTTGCGGGAACGGCGGGAGCGGCTATATACCCCCAGAACCTCTTTAAGCAAACCCGCCGCTGAACACCGTCACGACCTGCGCGCCTCCGGCCGCGGGCCTTGCGGCCAAGGCGGATGAGATTAGCCCATATGCCGCACGACATATCCGCCCCTCTCTCCCGCGAAGAGAGGTCTTTCATTTCGCGCGCCAATACCGTGCCGCCCGAAGGCGCCACCGCAGCCTTGGTCCTGGAGGACGGCAGCGTGTTCTGGGGTCGCGGCATCGGACGGGAAGGCAACACGGTCGGGGAACTCTGCTTCAACACGTCGATGACGGGCTATCAGGAGATTCTGACCGATCCCTCTTATGCCGGCCAGATCATCACGTTTACCACGCCACATATCGGCAATGTGGGGACCAATGCAGAGGACGTCGAGACAATAACGCCGGCCGCACGCGGCTGTGTCCTGCGCGAAGACGTGACCGAGCCCTCCAACTGGCGGGCAGAGCAAGGCCTGCACGCTTGGCTCCTGTCCCACGGCCTGGTCGGGCTGTGCGGCGCCGACACCCGGCAGCTCACGCGGCGGGTGCGCGATCTCGGCGCCCCCAAAGCCGTGATTGCCCATGCGCCGGACGGGCAGTTCGATCTGCCGGCGCTGCTGGAGCAGGCCCGCGCCTGGAGTGGGCTCGCCGGGATGGACTTGGCCAAGGAGGTGACCTGCCGGCAGAGCTACGACTGGCGGGAGACCGCCTGGCGGCTCGGGGAAGGCTACGGCGAACTCTCGGCCCCGCGCTTCCGGGTGGTGGCCATGGATTTCGGTGCCAAGCGCAACATCCTGCGCTGCCTGGCGGATCTCGGCTGCGACGTGACCGTGGTGCCGGCGGAGACCACGGCCGAAGAGATCCTGGCGCGCCAGCCCGACGGCATCTTTCTTTCCAATGGTCCCGGCGACCCGGCGGCGACGGGCGTTTACGCCGTGCCGACGATCAAGGCGCTGCTGGAGCAGCCGAGCCTGCCGATCTTCGGCATCTGCCTCGGCCACCAGCTCCTGGCGCTCGCCCTCGGCGCCACCACCGAGAAGATGCACCTGGGCCATCGCGGCGCCAACCACCCGGTCAAGGAGCTCGCCAGCGGGCGGGTCGAGATCACCAGCCAGAATCACGGCTTCGTGGTGAAGGACGACAGCCTGCCGAGCGGCGTCACCGCCACCCACGTCAGCCTGTTCGACGGCAGCAACGAGGGCCTGTCGCTCGACGACCGCCCGGTCTTCTCGGTGCAGCACCATCCCGAGGCCTCGCCCGGCCCGCAGGACAGCCACTACCTCTTCAAGCGCTTCGTCGAGCTGATGGAGCGGAGCAAGCATGCGCGCTCCACTTGATCCTCGGCGGACCGCGCCACATTCCGCCTTGCGCGGACAACTGAGACAACTATCACAGCATCGCTTCGCAACGCCGCACCATGCCTAAACGTCAAGACCTCAGCTCGATCATGATCATTGGGGCCGGTCCGATCATCATCGGACAGGCCTGCGAGTTCGACTATTCCGGCACGCAAGCCTGCAAGGCCCTGAAGGACGAGGGCTACCGCGTCATCCTGGTCAACTCCAACCCGGCGACGATCATGACCGACCCGGGCTTGGCCGACGCCACCTACGTCGAGCCGATCACCCCGGAAATGGTCGCCAAGGTGATCGAACGCGAGAAGCCCGATGCGCTCTTGCCGACCATGGGCGGGCAAACGGCGCTCAACACCTGCCTCGCGCTTGACCGCGACGGTACGCTTGCGCAGCTCGGCGTGGAGATGATCGGCGCCAAGGCCGACGTGATCGACAAGGCCGAGGACCGCGAGCTGTTCCGCAAGGCGATGGACAAGATCGGTCTGGCCTCGCCCCGCTCGCATCTGGTGGGCAGCTACGAAGAGGCGCTCGAAGCGCTTGACGAGATCGGCCTGCCGGCCATCATTCGCCCCTCCTTCACCCTGGGCGGTACCGGCGGCGGCATCGCCTACAACCCCCAGGAGTTCGAAGAGATCGTCCTGGGCGGCCTCAAAGCCTCTCCGGTCAAGCAGGTCCTTATCGAGGAATCCGTGCTCGGCTGGAAGGAGTTCGAGATGGAGGTGGTGCGCGACAAGGCCGACAACTGCATCATCGTCTGCTCGATCGAGAACATCGACCCGATGGGCATTCACACGGGCGACTCCATCACCGTGGCGCCAGCGCTGACGCTGACCGACAAGGAATACCAGCTGCTCCGCAACGCTTCGATCAACTGCCTGCGGGAGATCGGCGTCGACACCGGCGGCTCCAACGTGCAGTTCGCCATCAACCCCAACGACGGCCGCATGGTCGTCATCGAGATGAACCCCCGCGTCTCGCGCAGCTCGGCGCTGGCCTCCAAAGCGACAGGCTTTCCCATCGCCAAGGTCGCAGCGAAGCTGGCGGTGGGCTACACGCTGGACGAATTGCCGAACGACATCACCAAGGTGACGCCGGCCTCCTTCGAGCCCAGCATCGACTACGTGGTCACCAAGATCCCGCGCTTCACCTTCGAGAAGTTCAAGGGCACGGACCCGCTGCTCACCACCTCCATGAAGTCGGTCGGCGA
>JANQMX010000039.1 GCA_028279885.1 Rhodovibrionaceae bacterium
CTAGAGCGGAATGCGTTTAGGTTTGCTCATAACCGGCATTGGTGAAGTAGTTTCTGCATTCTTGGGGGGAGTAGTGCTGTAGGATTTGGCTGATTGCGGCGCAGATTTCCTCTGGAGTTCTGGCGGCGGCCTTTCTGAGCAGGTGCTTGAGCTTTGAGAAGAGCTGCTCGATCGGGTTGAGGTCGGGGGAGTATTTGGGCAGGAACAGCAGATGCGCGCCGGCGGCGCGGATGGCTTGGCGCACGGCCTTGCCTTTGTGGCTTCCCAGATTGTCGGCGATGACGATATCGCCGGGCTTTAAGCTCGGGACAAGGAGTTTCTCGACATAGAGCCGGAAGCGCTCACCATTGATCGGTCCGTCGATCAGCCAGGGCGCTTCGATGCGGTCATGGCGCAGGGCGGCGAGGAAGGTCATGGTCTTCCATCTGCCGTGCGGGACCTTGGCCAGAAGCCTCTGGCCCTTGGGAGCCCAGCCCCTGAGCGGGGCCATGTTGGTCCGGGTCCAAGTCTCATCAATAAAGACCAGGCGCTGCGGGGCGACGCGGCCGCGGTACTTCATCCACTGCGCGCGCCGGCGGGCCACGTCAGGGCGGTCACGCTCGCTGGCGACGGCGGTTTTTTTTGAAGCTCAGCTTCTCTTCATGCACGAAGCTCCACACCGTGCGGTAGTCAACCTCAAGGCCGCGCTCCGCCAACTCGCGGACCAGGCCCACAAGCGTGAAGCCCTTTTCCTCCCGGCAGCGCGCGAGCAGCCAGCTGCGGTGCGCACCGGCGATTTTCTTCGGCCGGTGCCCACCCATCTGACCCGGCGCGACGCTCCCCTTCTCACGGTAGCGCCTCAGCCAGTGAACCGCCGTCGAGGGCGCAATGCCGAAGCGTTCCGCCGCCTGGCGGCGGGACAAACCTTCATTCTCCACCGCCCTGACAACACGCGCACGAAGATCCATCGAATAGGGTCTTGGCATGTTTGCCGGCCTCCTCACCCGGCAAACATGATGAATCAAAAACCAACCGATTTGGGAATCCCAAAACGATTCAAATAAACCTCATTCCGCTCTAGAAGAGCCTGAGACGTTAGCCGAAGGATTAGGTGCTGCGGAAGCTTAGTGTGCCGCCTCACGGACAATGGAGGGGTCGAGGCGCGCAAGCACATCACGAGCGTCGTAGGCTTCCGGATCGTCGGCCGGCTTCTCTCCACGGCGCAGGAGAATGTTGGCATAGGCCTCATAGCTGTTGATCGGACGGCTCGTTGCGGTCGAAAACCCACTGCCGAAGTAGGCGCCGCGAAAGCGCGTGCCATAGAAGCTGCCGAAAGGTGCCCCGACACCGCTGTAGGTGGTGCGGTACTGGGTGTTCCGCTCCACGTCCTCTTCGGCGACGATGAAGTAATCGAACCCCCTCTCCAGCGTCACCTCGGCGGCCCGGTACAGCAGGTAGTTCTCGACCGTTTCGCGCGCTGTCAGGCTGTTGCCGGAAAAGGTGACGCGATAACGATCCGTTTCGAGTGGCTGCTCGGCATAGCCGAAGCCATCGGCCACCGGCTGATAAGGCGTCGGTGTGCCGCAGGCTGCCAACAGCAAGGCTCCGGCAAGCAAAAAGCCACTGACCCAATGGTGTTTCATCCCGGCTCCTCCTGGTGCCGCCATAGCACGAATATAGGCGCAGGCGCTTGGCCCTCAAATCGCATTGTGTTGACAAGGCGCCAAAGATCTAAACCGCGACACATCATGCGATAAATTCTCAATGAAAATTTCCGCCTATTTTTTTCATGCTCATTGAAATCTCTGTCGTTGGCTTTACGATGGGCAGACGAACGCCAGCAAGGCGTTCTGTCGAACCCACGAAATGGGGCTCAACAACAGGAGGCACACAGTGAGGCGAACCCTAGCAGCAGCCGGCCTTTGCGCCGTGCTCGGCGCCGGCTTGCCGGCACAGGCGGAAACCGAGTTCAACGCGAGCATCTGGTTCCCAACCACCCATCCGCTCACCGGTATCGGCTACGTCGATTGGGCCAAGGCGTTGGAAACAGCGTCCGACGGCGCGCTCAAACCCAACCTCTTCACCGGCACGGCGCTTCTGCCGCCTCAAGCGCACCTGAGCGGCCTGCGCGACGGCATTGCGCAGCTGACCTATCATGCGGGGACCTACACGCCGGCGGAGCTGCCGGAAGACAACACCCTCTCCATTCTCGGGTTCAATCTTCGCGACATCATGACGGCGTCCTTCGCCGTCACCGACTTCTACATCAACGACCCCGAGATGCAGAAGCGCTTCGACGAACTCGGCATCGTCTTCGTCGGCGGCTATGCGACGCCGCAGTACAATATCTTCTGCTCCAGCGAGGTGAAGGATGTCGCGGACCTGAAAGGCATGAAGATCAGGACGCCCGGCCCAATCCACGCGGAGTGGGCGCGCAGCGTCGGGGCCGTGCCTGTCAGCGTGCCCTCGTCCGAGATGTTCACCGGACTCGAGCGCGGTCAGCTCGACTGTGCGTCGAACGCCGCCAACGATCTCAAGAGCCGTTCGCTCTGGGACGTGGCGAAGCACACCTACACCATTCCGCTCGGCGTCTATTTTGCCGGCTGGCAGTACGGCTTTAACAAGGACTTCTGGGCCGACCTGACCGACGAGCAGCGCCGCGTCATCATGGACACCGTTGGCGACGCCATCGTCGATACCATGATCGGCTACGTCGCCCTGGCGCAGGAAGCCTTGGACGAGGCACCGTCCCACGGCGTCACCGTGACCGGCCCCTCTGAAGCCACCATGGCGGAGATGGAAGTCTTCTCGCGGGACGTCGTGCGCCCCTATGCCATTCAGCAAGGCAAGGAGCGCTTCGGGCTGGATGACCCCGAGGCGCTGATCTCCCGCTTCGAGGCGACGGTCGAGAAGTGGGAGAAGCTGCTGGAAGGGGTCGACCGCAGCGATGCGGCGGCGCTGAAGAAGATCTTGCACGACAACCTTTACGCCAAGGTCGACGCGGCGAGCTACGGACAATAAGCAGCTTACCCTGCAGACCACTTGAAGGGCGCCTCGCTGAGGCGCCCTTTTTCTTTGCCGTGGATGCTCGCCGGTCTGCGTTAGTCCATCAGCGCCGGCAGCCAGAGCGAGAGCAGCGGGAAGGCCACGATCAGCGCCAAGGTGATCATCTCGGCGACCACGAACCAGGTGACGCCGGCAAAAATCTGCTGCAGCTTCACCAGGCTGCCGAGCGCGCCCTTCATGACATAGACGTTGAGGCCCACGGGCGGGGTGATCAATCCGATCTCCAAGAGCTTGATCAGAATGACGCCGAACCAGATCAGCTCGATCCCGGCATCGCGGGCGACCGGCAGGATGATCGGCAAGGTGAGCAGCAGGATACCGATGGAGTCGAGAAACATGCCGAGCAGCAGATAGAGCACGACGACCATCAGGATGATCATCAGTTCGCTGCTGCCCAGCGTAAGCAGCTCGCTGGCGATGAAGTTCGGAACGCCGCTCAAGGCCATGAAGCGGGTCAGAAGCACGGTGCCGATCACCACCATGAAGATGCCGGCCGTGCTCGACAGCGTGCTGACGACCGCATCGCGCAGTACCGGGAGCGTCAAGCGGCCCCGCAGCAGGGCCAGCACAAGCGCAAGGAAGGCGCCGACGGCGCCGGCCTCAGTCGGCGTAAAGAGACCGACGAAGATGCCGATCAGCACGCCGAAGACCAGTACCGGCAGAGGCCAGATTTCCTTGATCGCGTCCAGCTTCTCCTGGGCGGTAAAACTCTCCTCCACGCGCGGCGCCAGCGACGGCTTCACGGTCACGCGTGCCACGATCATCACCGAGAGCATCACTGCGGACAGCAGCCCCGGAATGACGCCGGCGATGAACAGCTTGGCGATGGAGACCTCGGCGTAATAGCCGTAGAGCACCATCAGGATGCTGGGCGGGATGAGGGAGCCCAAGGTCCCGGCGGTCGCCACCACGCCGGTCGCCAGGCCTGGGTCGTAGCGGTAGCGCAGCATCTCGGGCGTGGCGATACGCGCCATCGAGGACGCAGTGGCCACGCTGGAACCCGAGGCCGCCGACATGAGCGCGCAGGCGCCGACGCTGGCGATGGCGAGGCCCCCCGGCATGCGCGACAGAAAGATCCGCATGGCCTGGAACAAACCCTGCGTCAGGCCGGCCGACGAGGCGACGTAGCCCATCAGCAGGAACATGGGTATGGCCGTCAGGTTCCAGTCACCGACGAAGTTGAAGGGCACGGCGGTCAGCATGCCCCAGGCAGCCTTCATGTTGAGGATGACGGCAATGCCGAAGAAGGAGACGATGCCTACGGCAACGCCGATCTGAATGCGCAAGGCGATCAGCAGCAGCCCGGCACCCAGTCCCAGAAAACCGATGGCAACGTTGCTCATGTCTCAGCCCCACCCACGACGACGATAGCTAGGAGGGGTCGACGGCCGACTGCGCCGCCGGGGTCGGATCGAAGGCCGGATCGCGCAGCGCCTTCCAAGTGTGGAGGAGCACGGCGAGCAGAATGGCGAAGAAGCTGATGGGCAGGATGAACTTCGCCAACCAGATCTCAACGTAGGTCACGCCCATGACCATTTCGCCGATGCGGTAGGAGCGTATCGCGTCGAGCAGAGTCTGGTAGGCGAGGATGCCAAAGAAAGCCGCGCTGACCAGGCTGCCGGCGACGTAGATCACCCGCTGCATCACGCGGGGCATGAGCCGCACCACGAGATCCACATGAATATGCTCGTGCCGCAGCTCGACCATGGCGAGCGGCAGGAAGACGACCGCCACCATGTGATAGATCGAGACGATCTCCAGGTTACTTTCGATCGGGCTGAGAAAGACGTTCGACAGGAAGACGTCGAGCACCATCTGGATCATCATCAACAGCAGGCTGATCCCCGCCACGACGGCGAGGCCCCGCGACAATCCTCTGATGACCTTCTCGAACACCGACTGCCGTGCGGCAGCGTTCCCCTCACCCATGCGACGTTCAGCCCTTTCCCATTCCAGCGGCCGGGTCGCCGGCCTTCCCGCGCAACAGCCGGTCGCTCTTTATGGCTGACTCACCTTGCCATTGGCATCGTCAAGCGCGACGGCGTCGGCCGCGCGTTCAAGCTGAGGCCCCCAGCCACCGCCACCGGCCGTCTCGACCAGCAAGCGGTCGCCGGCCTTCAGGTCGGTGACGATCTTGGAGCTTATCACCTCGCGCCGGCCGTCGCCGCGGATAATCTCGGAATGCGCCTTGGCGCCGCTCTCGCCGCCGGCCAGGCCGGAGGCGGCGACGAAATGGCGCTCGCCGCGGTGGGAGAGGCTGACGGGGCCCTTCACCTTGTCCAGGATCTCGAACTCCTTGATCAAACCCAGACCGCCGCGAAACGTCCCGCCCCCTCCGGAGTCGGTGCGAAGCGCCATGCGCGTGATCCGAATGGGTGCCTCCATCTCCATGGCCTCGGCGGACAGGTTCATGCAGTTGGTCGCATCGGTCTCGATGGCGTCGACCCCGTCGCGGTCAGACCCAGCGCCGCTGCCGCCGGCGATCAGCTCGGCGGTTACGAAGGGACGGCCATCCTCCCAAGCACCACCAAAGGCGAGGACCAGCAGTTGTCCGGCAGCGGGCGCCGGCACCTTGTCCGGCAGCGCCTGTGCCAGGGCGGAGAGCATGCAACCGGTGATCCGCTTGATCGTCGCGGTGCGCGCGTTCACCGGCGCCGGCTCTTGCGGATTGACCAGCGAGCCTTCCGGCAGGGTCAGGCTGATGGCACGAAAGCAGCCGCCATTGTTTGGAATGGCCGGGTCGGTCACGGCCCGCACGGCGAAGCAGGCGGCCGCGAGACTGCCGGACGGCACGCAGTTCACCGGCCCGCGCACCTGCGGCCCCGTGCCCGTCAGATCGAAGTGGATCTCGCCATCGCCCACCGTCGCTGCGACCTCGATGCGGATGCGCTGATCGAGATCGATGCCGTCGTTGTCCAGCCAGTCGACGAAGCGGTAGGTGCCTTGCGGAATGCGCCGGATGGCGGCGCGCGTCATCTCCTCGGCGCGATCGATCAAGGCGCCGAACATGGCGAGCGCCGCATTGCCTCCGTACTTGGTGGCGAGGTCGTTCAGCCGGATGGCGCCGATCTTGGCGGCTGCGATCTGGGCATGAAGGTCGCCGAGAAAGAGATCGGGCATGCGGACGTTGAGGCGCAGCAGCTCGGTCAGGGTCTCGTCGAATTGGCCGGCTCTGGCCCAGCGCACCACCGGCAGGCGCAAGCCCTCCTGATGGATCTCCGTGGCGTTGGTCGGCACGGACCCAGCGCTCATCCCACCCACATCCTGGTGGTGGGTCATGGTCGCAGCGAGCGCGATCGGCCGCCCGCCGTGAAACACCGGCATCATAACGGCGACATCAGGCAGATGCGTGCCCCCATGATAGGGGTCGTTCAACAGATAGATGTCACCGTCCTGCATGCTCTGCGGCGGGAACTTCCGCAGCATTTCCTTCACCGCGGGAATCAAGGTTCCGAGGTGAATCGGCACGGCGCAGGCCTGCGCCAAGGTCACGCCCTCGAGGGTGAAAAGGGATGCCGAGGCATCCAGGCCCTCCTTGACGATGGGCGAGCAGGAACTCTTGAAGAGGGTGATCTCCATCTCCTGAGCGATGGTGTCGAGCTTGTTGCGCACCACCTCCAGAGTGATCGGGTCGATGCCCTCGCTCGTTCCGGTCATGTCGCGTCTCTTCGTTCGATTAACAGAGCCCGGCTGTCCAGCACGCGGGCTTGCCAGCCCGGTGGCAGCAAGGTCGTGGAGTCCGGTTGCTCGATCACCGCCGGGCCGTCGAGCCGGTCGCCGACGGCCAAGCCGTCTCTGTCAACGACATGGGCCTCGACCGCATCCGGCCAGTCCTGAAACCGGACCTTGCGCAGCGTCCTGTCCGCCAGTGCGCCGTTGCGCTGCCCACGGTCGCTCAGGCTCGGCGCGGCAAGCTGCGCCCGCTGCACGCAACGCAAGTTGACGAACTTCGCCGGGGCGCCGCTGGCGTGCCCGTAGATTCGCGTGTGGGTCTCCTCGAACGCCTCGTACAGACGCTTCAGCATCTCCGGCGCCCCCGGATCGAACGGCACCTCGATACCGGTGCTTTGCCCTACATAGCAGACATCGGCAGCGTAGCTCTGCTGAACCGGCAGAGACCCGATGAACTCCGCCTTCATCAACTCTTCTGCCTGACGGTCCAAACCGTCCAGGAACGTCCGAATAGCAAGCGGGTCGGCCTTTTCGAAGGGCACCGGATAGGCGGCGCTTATCTCGTGCTCGATCGGAGCCGACAGCAAGCCGCCCGCACAGAGAACACCCGGGAAGCGTGGGACCAAGACGCGCTCGACGCCCAGCTCTTCCGCAACCGGCACGGCATGGAGCGCGCCGGCCCCGCCCAACGGCACCAAGGTGTACTCTCGGGGATCGAGCCCGCGATTGAGCGAGACCAGGCGCACGCCTTCGGAAATCTGAGCATTGGCGATCCGGTGAATGCCGAGCGCTGCCTGCTCGACGGACAAGCCCATCGGCCCTGCGATGCGCTCTTGAATGGCCTCTGCCGCGCGCTCGGGGTAGAGCCGCACGCGCCCGCCGGCAAAGCGCGCCGGGTCGACATAGCCGAGCACGATGGAGGCATCGGTGACGGTCGGCTCGCTGCCGCCGCGGCCATAGCAGGCCGGTCCCGGCTCGGAGCCGGCCGACTGCGGCCCGACCCTGAGTCCTCCGGCACTGTCGAGCCAACAAATGCTCCCCCCACCGGCGCCCAAGGTCTCTATGTCGACCATGGGAACGCGCACGGCATAGCCGGCAATCTGCGTTTCGCTGCGGACCAGCGGCGCGCCACCGTTCACCAGGGCAACATCGGTGGAGGTGCCACCGACATCGACGGTGATGATCCCGTCGATACCCGCTTCGGCCGCTTCCGATAGCCCGCCGATGACACCGGCGGCGGGGCCGGACAGGAACATGCGAACAGGCCGCTTTCTGGCGACGCTGGACACCGCGAGTCCGCCGCGCGACTGCATGAGCTGAAGCGGCGCCGGGATATCGAGGGACTCGAGGGTCGCCTCCATGTCTCCGAGGTAACGGTCGACGACGGGCTTCACGTAGCTGTCGAAAGCCGTGACCAGACAGCGCTCGTACTCGCGAAAGGCCGGGTCCACCTCGGACGACAAGGACACCGGCAAATCCGGATAGGCCTCTTGGATATAGTCGCGCACGACCCGCTCGTGGGAGGCATCGAGGAAGGAGAACAGCAGGCAGACGGCGATGGCTTCGACGTCCTGCTCGACCAGCGTCTCGACGGCGCTGCGGATGCTGTCGGGATCGATCGGCACGACCACCTGCCCGTCGGCGGCAATGCGCTCGCGCACCTCGACACGCCGCACGCCGGGGGCCAGCCAGGTCGGTGTCTGCGGCTTGAGCTTGAGATCGTACATCTCGTGCCGCATCTGCCGGCCGATCTCGATCACGTCCCGGAAGCCTTCGGTCATGATCAGACCGACCGACGCCCCCTTGCGCTCGAGAATGGCGTTGGTCGCCACGGTGGTGCCGTGAACGAAGCGTCCGATGGACTGCGGTGCTACGCCATGCTCTTCCTGAAGGCGCCGCAACGCTTCTGTGACCGCAAGATTGGGATTGGATCGAGAAGAAGGGACCTTGAAGATCTTCGGCCCGTCACCGGTCACGCAGACCACATCGGTGAAGGTGCCGCCAATATCGATGCCGAGGCTGACGGCGCGCTCGGTCATCCGCCGACTTTTTCCGCGCCGTAAACCTGCCGGGCGGTGTCCGCTGTCAGATAGCCATGGCGGATGTCCCGCACGATGTCGGCGGCATCGCGCTCTTCAACCGAGCCGTAACCGCCTCCCCCCGCCGTATAGAGATTGAGATAGTCGCCCTTGCGCAGGTCGAGCGCATCCTTGCTCTTGATCTCGATGACCTCGCCGTTGCGTTCGACGAAGCAGCGCGAGCGCTCGCCGTCGGTGCCGCCGAACAGGCCGTAGGGCGACAGCCGGAAGCGGTCGGCATAGATGGCGAAGTTGACGTCGTCCTTCAGGATTTCGTAGCGCCGATAGAAACCGAGCCCACCGCGATGCTTGCCGTGACCGCAGGTGTCCGGCAGCAGGCCGTAGCCGACGATACGGAAATGCGAGAAGTCCATGTCCGTGGCTTCGATCGGGGTGTTGGCGCAGTTCGAGAGCGGCGCATCGACCGCGTTGCAGCCATCGACGTTGGGCGAGGCCCCATAGCCACCGCCGAAGACCTCCAGGTAGACACGGTAGCGCCCCTCCTCCAGATGCGAGATCGAGGTGACGATCGTCGTGTCGTTGCCGCCGGCAATGACCTTTTCCGGCACGACCTGGGCCATGGCCTTCATGACCGCGTTGAAGGCGCGGTAGCCTGCCTCCATGCGGGCGCGCACCGGCGCCGGATAGTTCGGGTTGAGCAGCGAGCCCTGCGGCGCCGTGATGGAGATCGGCCGCTTCACCCCCTCGTTGAAGGGAATGTCGGAGCTGGTCAGCACCGACTTGATAGCGCTCAAGGAGGCCGACACGGTCGAGGAGAAGGGGCAGTTGAGGTTGCGGGTGACCTGCTCGCAAGTGCCGGCGAAGTCCACGCTGATCGTTTCGCCGGACACCGTGACGGCCGCCTTAACCACAAGGGGCTCATCGGTGATGCCGTCGTCGTCGACTGCATCCTCGCCATGATATGTGCCGTCCGGCACCGCGCGCAGCGCCGCCCGGACCCGCCGTTCCGAATAGTCCAAAAGCTCGGCCATGACGGCCTTCAAGGTTCCGGCGCCGTACTTGGCGGCAAGCTGCTGCACCCGCTGCATGCCGATGGCGTTGGCCGCGAACTGGGCGTTGAAATCGCCGATCGTCTGTGCCGGCACCCGGATGTTTGCGGCAACCAGACGCTCCAGCGGCCCGCCGTTCCAGTCCCTTCGGTAGTTGTAGCGGGACGGCGGAAAGATGAAGCCCTCCGCGTGCACATCGGCAGCCGTCGCGGTCAGCCCAGGATTGCCGCCACCCAGGTCGAGATGATGCGCGACCGTTCCCGAAAAGCCGATCAGCTCCCCTTCGACGAAGATCGGCGAGTAGATGAAGACGTCCTGCAGATGCTGGCCGCCAGCGAAGGGATCGTTGTTGATGTAGAAGTCGCCCTCCTGCAGCTCCGAGACGGGGTAGAGCTCGGCGCAGGCGCGGAAGGTGTCTGCCATGGGACCGAGCTGCATGGGAATGAGCTCGGCCTGCGCCACCACGTTGCCGTCTCTATCGAGCAGCGCGGCGGACGCGTCGGAGGCTTCGCGGACGATGTTGGAGTAGGCGGAGCGGATGAGCTTCACGCCCATCTCGCGGGCGGCCGCGATCAGCCCTTGGCTGACCACCGCATAGTCGACCGGGTCGAGCTTCGTCGTGGAGATACCATCGGGCATTAGGCCATCCTCTTGAGAACCAGGTTCTGCTGTTCGTCGGTGACTGCCTGCCAGCCGGCCGGCACGAAGAGGGTCGAGGTCGGGTCCTCGAGCAGCAGGGGGCCACTCAGGGTTTCCCCTTCCGCAAGATCGCTGCGGCTGAGCAGCGTGCCCTGCCAGGCGCGGCGCCGGTCGAACAATTCGATCTCGCCGCGCGGCACCCGATAGCTGCGCTCTTCCTGCAACAGCGGCAGCTCGCCAAGCTCGGCCGTGATGCCGAGGCGGAAGGAAACGAACTCGATCGGCTTGTCCGAGTCTGCCCCGAAGAAATAGATCTTCTCGTGCGCTTGGCCGAACATCTTGCTGATCAGCTCCCGGTCGACCTGCCGGACATCGTCTTCGCTCAAGGTGACCGGCACCTCGAAAGCCTGCCCGACAAAGCGCATGTCGGCAATGAAATCGAGCTTCACGTCGCCACCCAGCGCCAGATGCTCGAAGCGCTCGACGGCCCGCGCCTTCATGCTCTCGAAGACCTCGCGGACAAGGTCACCGGCGTTGTCGTCGACCGGCGCGCGCCGCGTGAGCGACTCGAACTGGACGAAATCGGATGCGATCAGGCCATAGGCGGAAAGAACCCCGGCATTCGGCGGCACGACGATGGTGCCAACCCCCAGATCCTCCGCCACCTGAGCCGCATGCAGCGGGCCGGCACCGCCGTAGGGCACCAGCACGTAGTCCCGTGGGTCCTTGCCCCGTTCGGTCGAGATCAACTGAATGGCGCGCACGATGTTGGCATTGGCGAGCTCGATCGCGCTGTCCGCCGCTTGCTCGACCGACATGCCAAAGCGCGCCGCGATGGGCGCGAAGACCGCGCGCGAGGCGTCCGGGTGGATCGGCATCTCACCGCCAAGGAAGGCTTCCGGGCGAATCGTCTGGCGGATGACATGGGCGTCTGTGATGGTCGGCTTATCGCCGCCGCGGCCGTAGCAGGCCGGCCCGGGGTCGGCGCCGGCCGAATGCGGGCCGACCCGCAGCATCCCGCCGTCATCCACCCAGACGATGCTGCCACCGCCGGCGCCCACCGTATTGATGTCGACCACGGGGATGCGGATGGGTAAACCGTCGATGGTGAACTCGTTGGTCAGCTCCGGCTTGCCGTCGGTCACCACGCAGACGTCAGTCGACGTGCCGCCGATGTCGAGGGTGATAAGGTTGCCGTAGCCGGAGCGTGCTGCCTGGCGCGCGGCCCCCATCACCCCGGCCGCAGGGCCCGAAAGCAAAGCGGTCACCGCGCTGTCGCGAATGGCCTGGGCCGGAAGGCGTCCGCCATTGGACTGCATGACGCTGAAGCGGCCGGAGAAGCCTTCTTCTGCCAAGCGGTCCTCGAACCGCGCGATATAGCGGTCGATAACCGGCTGCACGTAGGCGGAGACGGTCACCGTCGAGGCGCGCTCGTACTCGCGGAACTCCCTGGTCACCTCCGAAGACAAGGTCACGTGCAGGTCAGGCAGGTGCGCCTTGATGAGATCGCGCAGCGCAACCTCATGGGCCGGATTGACGTAGGAGTTCAGCAAGCAGACCCCGACGGCCTCGTAGCCACCCTGCTTCAACGCCGGGATGAGTGCCTCGACGACTTGCTGCTCATCCAGCGGCTGCAAGACCGTTCCGTCCGAGAGAACGCGTTCGCTGATCTCGAAGCTGTCGGCCCGGCTCACGACAGGGTCCGGCTTCTGGTACTCCAAGTCGTAGATCCGCGTGCGGTTGTGGCGCTGCAAGGCAAGCACATCGCGAAAACCGCGCGTCGTGATCAAGGCCGTTGCGAAGCCTTTGCGCTCCAGCACTGCGTTGGTGGCAACGGTTGAGCCGTGTGCCAAGTCGAGGATCTCGGTGATCGCGACGCCGGACTTCACCAGGGCGTTGAAAGCGCCGACGTCCGGGCTTGACGGGACGCTGGGTACTTTGACGACACGAACACCCTCCGGCCCGATCCGCACGAAATCCGTGAAGGTGCCACCGACTTCAATCCCAACGCGCATTCCTCACTCCCGAAATTCGCGGATAGCTTTCGAATTCACTGCTCCAAAATATCCACTCTATTGAATAAATCACGAGAAAATTTTAGTGTGATAAAAATTTGGGCACTGCCGACCGGCAGAGTCCCCGCAAGGCCGGCCATCAGATAAGCGGGATCGGACCTGCTTTGACCGCTCGTGAAACACCGCTTGTTCAGACACTTGTGACGCTTGGCTATCTTAGCGTCCTCGTCTTTGCCTGGGGTGGCAACTACACCTTGGTCAAGATCGCCCTGGAAGACGGCGGGCCGCTCACCTTCAGCGCGCTGCGCTTTTGCGGGGCTGCCGTCGTGATCGCAGGGGCGATGATTCTTTTCGGGCGTGGCCGGCAATTGCTGCCTTACCGCGGCGAACGCACGGCACTGGCCGTCATCGGCTTCTTTCAAATCTCGGTGATGACGGTGCTGACCGCCATCGCCATGCTTTGGATCGAGGCAGGGCGTACCGTCCTGATTGCCTACTCCATGGCCGTTTGGGCCATGCTGTTCAGCGTACCGCTGCTCGGCGAGCGCATCAGCCCGCGCCTGGTCTTCGGCACGGCCTTGGGGCTAGGCGGGTTGGTCGTGCTGACCGAGCCCTGGCAGATGAGCTGGCATGAGCAGGAGGTGATCTTCGGCTCCACCATCGCGCTCATGGGAACCATAGCTTGGGCGCTCGGTGCCGTGCTTTATCGACGTCGAGTTTGGCAAAGCCCCTTCTCGTCACAGGTTTTTTGGCAGATTGCCTGCGGCGGCGCCTTGACCACCATGGCGGCGCTGGTGCTGGAGTTCGACGAGCCGCTGACGTTGTCACCCAGCTTCACCGCCATATTGGTCTACAACTGGTTGCTACCGACCAGTCTTGGCTTCTGGTGCTGGGCCCGTGCCTTGAGCCGGACCTCGGCGACATCGGCGGGGCAGTTTCTTCTGCTCTCGCCGGTCTTCGGGGTCTGCCTTAGCTATTGGGTGCTTGACGAACCGCTCAGTCCAAGCTTGTTGGCGAGCGCCGTTCTCATCATCTTGGGGGCCTTTCTCTCGCTCAAGGCAAGCGGCGAGGCTGCACGCGGGTAGACGGATCGATCGGCAAGATGCCACTAGGAATTGCGTGAGTACGTTATGATGTGTTCAGTCGTTGGAACCGGGATGTATGGAGAGTGGCGTTGAGGGCAACCGAGCAAAAAGTGGACATTAGGGACGGCGACACGTCGATCGGCATGAAGCTGAGATTGCGTCGGAAGGCCAAGGGCCTGGCACTAAAAGACGTGGCGCAGGAAAGCAGGATTTCGGTCGCCCAGCTCAGCCAGATCGAACGCGGCATCTCGGCGCCATCCATCCGGTCGCTGAAGCAGATCTGCGCCGCCTTGGACATGCCGATGGGCTGGCTCTTCGACCACAACACCGAAACCAATCCAGCGGACCAAGGGGTCGTTGTCCGCAAGCACGAGCGGCGCATCCTCGACCTCAGCGGCAAGGGCATCATCAAGGAGATGCTGACCCCCGACGAGTGCCCGCAGATTCAGATGATGCTGATCATCGTCCAACCGCAAGGCGGGTCCGGTGAAGACCCCTACAACAACGCCGAGGGCGCGAAGTGCGGCACGGTTCTGGAAGGCGTGCTCGGGCTCGAATTGGACGGACAGGTCTTCGAGCTGGGACAGGGCGACTCCTTCGCCTTCGACGCCCGGCGAATGGTGCGCTTCTGGTGCGTCGGCGACCGACCGACCAAGGTCATCTGGACCTGCACACCTTCATTTTACTGAGGCCTTGACCGTCAACCCAACGCCTGGCTGGCCAGTGCGAAGAGACGGGGCGACAGCTGACGGCCATCAGGCGCTCCACCACGCACCATCGTGACGCCCTCGCCAACGTTGGAAAGACCATGCGCGGCAAGCCAGCCTGACAGGCCGCTGGCCGCGCGCACGTCGATACGAACGAAGCCGTCGCTCAGTCTTTCAATCCAGGTCCGCACAAGCGTCTTGGCGAGCCGGTCATCCTCTGCCACGACCGGGCCGATGACGTAGCCGAGGCCGAACGGACGGGCCAAGGCATAGCCCCGCAACTGTCCGCCACGCTCCGCCACCAAGCCCTCCCCTGCTTTGGTGAGTGCCTGCAACATTACGCCTCGCGGCCGCCCCGTTTCCTCTGCATCCAGGGCGACGATCGCAGCAAAATCGTCTTGTCCCATCGAACGAACCGGGGTCTCGTTGGACGCTGCCCCGGCGTCCGGCAGCGTCGGCTGGCCCTGATGCTGTTCGACGACGTCGATCTTCTCGAAGCCCTGCTCGGTATAGAGAGGCATACCTTCCTTCGTGGCATAGAGCGTGACCTGCCTCGAGCCAATCTCGGCCAAGGCCTCTTCCATGAGCGACCGACCGAGCCCCTGCCTCTGCCGCTCCCGTGCGACGATGACCATGCCGAGCGTTGAGTGACTCTCCCCGTTCGGCCACCACATGATGGTGCCGATGACCCGA
This sequence comes from Rhodovibrionaceae bacterium, assembly GCA_028279885.1. Lineage (GTDB taxonomy): Bacteria > Pseudomonadota > Alphaproteobacteria > Kiloniellales > DSM-21159 > JANQMX01. The sequence continues at coordinate 14,945 of JANQMX010000039.1, forward strand.
TCGCCGTCGAGCGCGACGGCGCCGCGGCCGAGCGCAAGCATGAAGTCCCAATCCTTGATCGTATGTGGCCAGCGCTCCGCCTCCGACAAGGCCCGAGCCTCGGTAAGGTGTTTCGAGTCCATGGGCGCGATCGAAATGCCGGACGGAGACAAGACGCGGTCCTTCTGAAAGCCGGCCCAGTTCTGGCGAGCGCTGCGGACCCTACGGTCCGGAGACTCGCGACTCAACCGAAGAGACCGCAAGGCAATCATAACTCTCAGTTATAGATTGCCGCTCAGACGATATTGGCGGCCGGGCGCAAGGCACGCGAACATCGTTGTTCCGCCAGTCTGCCAGAAGCAACGCCATGCTTGATTTTTACCCCGCCACGCTTGAGCTACCCAAAGGCCACTTTATCGATGGCGCCCTAAAGCCCGACCCAAACGAACCCATTGCCGTCCGCCGCCCAAGCGACGGCGCGGTCTACAGCGAGGTGCCGACGGCGGATGCCGAAACGGTCGACCGGGCGGTTCGCAATGCACGCGATGCCCAGCGCAGCAGCGACTGGGCGAAGCAGGCGCCCCGTGCGCGGGCAGACATACTGCGGCGCTGGGCCGACTTGATCGACAGACAGTGCAACGAGCTGGCGCAGCTCGAAGCGCTCGGTTCGACCCGGCCTATCGCCCAAGCGACTGGCTGGGACGTCCCTTACCTGGCCAAGACGATCCGCTTCTTCGCAGAGCTGGCCGACAAGCATGGCGGTGACGTCGCGCCGACCGCCGAGGGTCAGTTCGGCTTCACCGTCACCGAGCCATATAGCGTCGTCGCCGCCATCGCACCCTGGAACTTTCCCTTGGTCATGGCCGGTTGGAAGCTTGCGCCGGCCTTGGCCGCGGGCAACGCCGTCGTCCTCAAGCCGTCGGAGCTGACGCCGCTGTCCGCCCTCCATCTGGCCAAGCTGGCCATCGAGGCGGGGATGCCGGCAGGCCTGTTCAACGTCGTCCAGGGCGACGGACCGACAACCGGCGATGCGCTTTGCCGCCATCCTGACGTGGCCAAGATCACCTTCACCGGCTCAACCGCGACCGGCGCCGCCATCATGACGGCGAGCGCGGAGAGCGGCATCAAGCCGGTGACGCTGGAACTCGGCGGCAAGAGCCCGCAGTTGGTGTTCGAGGACGCCGATGCCGCGCTGGCGGCGCGCTGCGTGGCGCGGGGCATCCTCGGCAATGCCGGACAGGTCTGCGTCTCCGGCTCGCGTCTGGTCGTTCACCGCCGGCTGCAGGACGAGCTGCTGGAGCGCACCACCGCCTTGATGTCGCAGGTCACGCCCGGGCCCACGTGGCGGGAAGCGACCGGCTTCTCGCCGATCATCTCAACCAAGCAGTTCGACCGCATCGACAGCCTGGTGAAAAGCACCGTCGGCCAGGGCGCCGAGCTCCTGATCGGTGGCCGCCCTCTTGCGGCTGACGATGAGGGCGCCTTCTACGCGCCGACGATCCTGGCAGGTGTCACCGGCGAGATGGATGCCGTCCGCGAGGAGGTCTTCGGCCCGGTGCTGACGGTGCAGAGCTTCGAGGACGAGGAGGAGGGCCTCGCCTTGGCGGAGCACCCGGTCTACGGCTTGGCGGCCGGGCTTTACACCAGCGACCTCTCCCGCGCCTTGCGAACCATCCGGCGCCTGGAGGTCGGCACGGTCTGGGTCAACCGCTATGGGCGCAGCGAAGACTTCGCGATCCCAACCGGCGGCTTCAAGCGCTCGGGGATCGGAAAAGACCTCGGCCGCGAGGCCTTCGAAGCCAACCTGCGCAAGAAGAGTGTCCTGATCGACATTGGCCACTGAGGGTCGCTCCGCACACCCTCAGCCATGGCAGACGTTACCGCTCGAGATCGGACACGGCGGCCTCGAGATCGCGGGCGAACTCGTTCACGAAGCGGGACTTGGGCAGGACCGTGTTGGTGCCCACCACGATGTCCATGGCGGCGCGGGGAATGAAGGGGCGCACGACCAGACCCCCGAAGCTCTCCCAAGGCACAAGGCCATCGACCAACGCCACGCCGAGTCCCCGCTGCACGAGGGGCGCGGCCGTGATGGACATGGTGATCTCGATCTGCGTCTGCCGCGTGAACCCGGCGGCGCGGAAATGGCGATCCAGCTTCTGACCCGCATGGGTGTTCGAATTGTAGCTGATCAGGGTTTGCTCCCGCAGATCCTCGGGCCCGATGTGATCGCGCTCGACCAGCGGAGAGTCCGAGGGAAGCACGGCGACGACTTCGGCGCTGCCGATGATCTGGGAGTGAATGCCCGGCTCTTCCAACGCGATCATCGTCACGCCGAGGTCGATGTCGCCGATGACGATGTGCTCGCAGATCTTCTCCGCGGGCAGAGTGGTCAGGCTCATGCGGATGCTGGGGTTGCGCTTGCGAAACCGCTTGGTCGCCGCGGGCAGTAGCCCGAAGGTCGAGGGGGTGCTGGCGGCGATGCGCAACAGCCCGAGCTGCTTGTCCCGGATCCGCTCGGAGAGGACCTTCAGCGCTTCGATCTCGCGAAATATCCGGTCAGCGTCGGCGATCAGGACGTGCGCTTCCGAGGTCGGCACCAGTCGCCCGCCGAGCCGCTCGAACAGCCGATAGCCGATCTGGCTTTCGAAGTGTCGCAGAACCTTGCTGACCGCGGGCTGAGAGACGTTCAGCGCCTCTGCCGCGGCGGTCAGGGTCCCGTGACGCATAATGGCGCGGAAGACTTCAAGCTGGCGTGCGTTCATCTCACGGCGTTCAAACCCAACTATAACCAAGGGTTATGTAACACCGTCGACATTGTATTGGTAGCGGATTTGCCGGCAGGCAAACATCGGTGATCAGCAACCACATCACACCTCTCGGCATGAGCAAGAGACAGCAAGACGGTGCATCGCCGCGTCCGGCGGGCCGGTTGAAGGCGAAAGACCCACGCGCCATCGATCACATGACGGCACTGCTCCTGGACGCGGAGAAGAGCTGGATCCCGGAGCAGATCATGGTCGATACGGCGCATACGATCATGATCGCCGAACAGGGCATGATTACGCGCGAACAAGCCCGGCGCCTGCTCGACGCCTTGGAGAAAGCCATGGCGCTCGCCGAAGCGGGCGACTTCCCGCTCGACCGCGCTGGCGACTCGCTGCTGCCCCAAGCCCTCGACTTCTATGTGGCCGAAGCCGGGCCCGACGCCGGCGGGCGGCTGCATACGGGACGCAGCCGGATCGATGCCATCGCGGCCGTCAAACGCCTCTACGCTCGCAACTGCCTCCTTCGGGTTTACGGCTCGCTGACTAGCCTCCTCGCACTCCTGCTACGACTGGCCGAGGAGCATCGCGAGACGATCATGCCGGGGTGGAGCCACCTCCAGCATGCCCAGCCTTGGGTGCTTGGCCACTACCTCTTGAAGACCTTCGATGTCTTCGCCCGCCACGCGGAGCGCCTCCAGGCCTGCTACCACCGCACCAACCGCAGCGCGCTCGGCGGCGCCGCGCTCGTGGGCAGCGGATGGCCGCTGGATAGGAGGCGCGTCTGCGAGCTGCTGGGCCACGAGGCCCTGGTGTACAACGCCATGGACGCCGGCCTGTTCACCAGCGATTGGCTGCTCGAATACAACGCCGTCCTCTCGATGCTGATGAACGACGTCGGCCGCTCGGCATCCGATCTGGTCGTCTGGCACTCATGGGAGTTTGGCCTGGCCGAGCTCGACGATGGCTTCTGCTCGACCTCGACCCTGATGCCGCAGAAGAAGAACGCCGGCTCGGCCGAGTATCTGCGCGGATGCGCCGGCGATGCCGTCGGCTGGTACGCCAGCGCGGCCAGTATCAGCCGCTCGGCCACGACGATCGATTGCGACATCCACTATTCGCCCGACCTGCTGGCCAAGCCCGCCAACACCACCTGGCACTGTCTCGAATTGCTCGCCGGCGTGTACGACACCATCACGTTCAAGACCGATGTCATGCGCCGGAATGCAGGGGTCTATTGGAGCACGGCCAGCGGTCTCGCCGACAGCATCGCGGACCAAAGCGGCGTGAGCTTTCGTGAGGCCCACCACGTCGTCGCGCGCCTTGTTCGCAATTGTCTGACGGCGGGTATCAAGCCGCATGAGGTGACGGGACGGCATCTGGACGAGGCGGCAGGGGACGCTATCGGGCGCGCGCTCGAGTTGGAGACAAGCTGGGTTCAAGCGCAGCTCGACCCCGTCAACTTCCTCAACACGCGGGTCACCGCCGGCAGCGCGCACCAATCTGAGATCACCAAGCAGCTGGATATGGCGCAGGCCACGCTAGCCCGCGACCGCCAATGGCTCGCGCACGAGCAAGCCTGCATTCGCGATGCCGGCACAAAGCTGGCAGACGCCAAGGCGCGCATTCGCGCCGGAACGTAGCGACTGCCCTTTGTGCCGGCCTTCAGAGCCAGGCGTTCGAGCGCCAGCGTCCATAACAGCAGGTTATAGCTCTCCCTCCAGAATGTATTGGTCGCAGGATCGGCGGCGCGCGAACATCGGGTCTCGATCACGGCGATGCAAAAGCGCCGCAGACAAAACAGTGGAAGGCAGGGCACATCATGCAAAGGGTGGCGAGAGATCTTCGATGACTGGCCGCTTCGTTCGCCTGGGCGAGCTGGACCGCGCGCCCTTGGCCTTCTCCATCGATGGTAAGCCGGCAAGCGGCCTCGACGGCGACACGCTCCTGGTCGCCGTGTTGAACCAGACCGACCGCCTGCGCGTCTCGGAGTTCGGCGACGGCGCACGCTCCGGCTTCTGCCTGATGGGCGCCTGCCAGGACTGCTGGCTTTGGAGCGAGAGCGGCGAACGCCTGCGCGCCTGTACGACACCGCTGAAGCCCGGCATGCGCATTCTGACTCAAGCACCCGGACGGGAATGGCTGAAGATCGCATCATAGTCGTCGGCGCCGGGCCGGCCGGCGTGCGAGCAACGGAAGCACTGGTCGACGCCGGGCTGCGTCCCACCGTGATCGACGAAGAGCGTCGCGACGGCGGCCAGATCTACCGCCGCCAGCCCGAAGGCTTTCGCCGCGCCAAATCCGAGCTCTACGGGACCGAAGCGACGCGGGCGGCCAACCTGCACGATAGCTTCGCGCGCCTGCAGCCTCAGATCGACTATCGGCCGGAGACCCTGGCCTGGAACATCGCGGACAACCGTCTGCACCTAGTTCGAGGCGCGCAGTCCGATGCGTTGACCTACGGCGCGCTCATCATCGCGGCCGGTGCTACCGATCGCATCATGCCGGTGCGCGGCTGGAACCGAGCAGGTGTCTATAGCCTGGGCGGATCGCAGATCGCCTTGAAAGCGCAGGCCTGCGCGATCGGCCGGCGCGTAGTTTTCCTGGGGTCGGGGCCACTACTCTATCTGGTGGCCTCGCAGTACATAAAGGCAGGCGCCTCGGTGGCGGCCGTCCTCGACACCGCGCCGCGGCAGCTTCGCGTCAAAGCCCTGCCCAAGCTGATGGCGCGACCCGACGTTCTCTTCAAAGGGATCGCCCTGGATCGCCATCTGCGTCGGAGCGGCGTCGAAGTCCTGAGCGGCATCCACCCGCTGGCCATCGAAGGCAGCGACGAGCAGGGCGTCGAGGCGGTCACGGTCCGCCTGCCGGAAGGCGAGGTCCGGACGATCGCCTGCGATGCCGTCGGGCTGGGCTATCACCTGCGCCCGGAAACGCAATTGGCCGACCTAGCGCGCTGCGCCTTCCGCTTCGATGCCAAGACGCGGCAGTGGCAGCCCGAGGTCGATGCCGAGGGGCGCAGCTCGGTCAAGGGTGTCTACCTTGCCGGCGACAGCAGCCGCACCTTGGGCGCAGACGGCGCCGAGGCCGCCGGGCGCCTGGCCGCGCTCGCCGCGCTTAAAGACCGAGGACATACCGTCTCCGCCACGGAGATGGCCCGGCTGGCGAAGACGATTGCGCGCAGCGAACGCTTCCGCCAAGGCATCAGCGAGGCCTTCCCCTGGCCGCACCAGGCTGCCGCGGAGCTCTCCGACGACACCGTGATCTGCCGCTGCGAGTGCATCACCGCCGGCGAGCTGCGCGCTGTCGCCAGCGAGAAAGGCGCAACCGAACTCAATCGCGCCAAGGCGTTCAGCCGCGTCGGCATGGGCCGCTGCCAAGGCCGCTATTGCGGCCACGCGGCGGCCGAGGTGGTGGCCGCGGCCGCGGGGCTGCCGTTGGAGCAGGTCGGTCGCTTGCGCGGTCAGGCCCCGGTCAAACCGCTGCCCGTCGCCGCGGGAGTGACATCGCCATGACGCGGCAGCAGGCAGACGTGATCGTCATCGGCGGCGGCTTCATGGGTGCGTCGGCCGCGTTCTTCCTGCGGCAGCGTGGCCGTTCGGTGATCCTGATCGAACGCGACCTGGTCGGACAGCAGGCCAGCGGCGTGAACTTCGGAAACGTGCGCCGCCAAGGCCGCTTCCTGCCGCAGTTGCCGCTGGCAAACCGCTCACGGGAGATCTGGGGACGCCTCGATGAACTGATCGGGGAGGATGCCGAGTTCATTCCCACCGGCTATCTCAGGCTTTGCTATTGCAAAGAACAGCTTGGCCGGCTGGAGCAGTATGCCGCCGACGCCAAAGCCTACGATCTCGACCTCGAAATCCTGGGCCGCAACGCCCTGAAGGCGCGCTTCCCCTTTGTCGGCCCCGAGCCCATTGCGGCAATCTACTCGCCCAGAGATGGCCACGCCAATCCGCGCCTCGCAGCCCCCGCCTTCGGCCGGGCCGCCGCCCGCGCCGGCGCCCAGGTCTTCGAGCAAACCGAGGTCCTGTCGATCACGAAAGCCGGCGAGGACTTCGAGGTTGGCTGCAGCGACGGCCGCGTGTTTCGCAGCCCGGCGGTGCTGGTCACCGCCGGCGCCTGGGGCAATGCCCTGTCCGAGCAGTTCGGCGAGCCCGTCCCCATCGTCGCGCGCGGCCCGCAGATGGCAGTCACCGAACCGATGCCCTACGCCATCGAGCCGGTCGTCGGCCTTGCGACCGCCAAGGAGAAAGAGGTCATCTACCTGCGCCAGGTCACCCGCGGCAACATCGTCTTCGGCGGCGGACCGCGCGGCCCGGCCCATGCCGACATTCGGCGCGCCTATGTCCTGCCGCAAAACACGCTGGGGCAGCTTGTGCAGCTCCAGCGCCTCATCCCTGCCTTGGGTTCACTCAGCATTATCCGGACCTGGAGCGGCATCGAGGGCTACTTGCCCGACGACCTGCCGATCATGGGGCCGAGCGCGCGGGAGCCGGGCCTCTACTACGCCTTCGGCTTCTGCGGCCACGGCTTCCAGCTCGGCCCGGGGGTCGGCGACGTCATGGCCGAGTTGATCGACCGCGGCGAGACGACGACACCCATCGAGCCCTTTTCGATCGCGCGCTTCGCCTCCGAGACCGCCGCGCCCACGCATGCCACCAGTTCTGTCCAAGCAATGGAGACGTCACCACGATGACCGCCGTAACCGCCGCCACTTCCGGCAAAGACGCCGAGCTGAGCGCCGACGAGGAAACCCGCCGCTTCCATGACGAGACCTTTGTCTTCGACGGCTTGGCCATCGCCTATGTGCTCGAGGACAAATACACCGAGCGCTGCCTGGCCGGCGGCGTCAACGCCGCGAACGTCACCTTCGCCTTGGAGGAGTCCTGGGACGAGACGTTGCGCCGGGTCGAGAGCTATCTGACGACCATCGAGAAGAGCCCGGACCTGACGTTCTGCCTCACCGCCGATGACCTCCTGGCGGCCCAGAAGCAAGGCAAGCTCGGCATCGTCTTCGGCACGCAGGGTGCTTCAATGCTGGAGGATAAGCTCTGGCGCCTCGAGCTCTTGGTGAGAATGGGGCTTCGCTTCCTGGGCCTCGCCTACACAACTGCCAACGCCTTCGGCGACGGCTGCGGCGAGAAGCGCGACGCGGGCCTTTCCTATCTCGGCGAAGAGCTGGTCGAGATGGCCAACGAGCTGCCGATCATGATCGACCTCTCGCACTGCGGTCACCGCACCCGTGCCGAGACCACGGCCATGGCAAAGGCACCCGTCTGTACCCATTCCAACGCCGACGGCCTCAGAGCCAATGGGCGCAACACGACCGACGACACCGTCAAGGCGATGGCCGAGAAAGGCGGCATGATCGGCGTCTGCGGCCTGCCGCAATCGCTTGCCGACGACACACCGACCTTGGACGACCTGCTGGATCACGTCGACCACCTGACCAAGCTGTCCGGCGTCGAAAGCGTCGGTATCGGGCTGGATTACGTCGAGAAGTACGGCGAGCAGAAGACCGTCGTGGCGCCGCCCAGCGTGGTGACCTGGCGCACCCGGCGCCCGGACATCTTCGGCCCGGTCTCCGCCTTCGGGCGCCAGTCCTATCCGATCGGGATTGAGACTGTGGCGAAGCTTCCGAACCTGACGCAAGGCCTGCTGGACCGCGGCTACGACCGAGATGCGGTGACGGCGATCATGGGCGGCAACTGGCTGCGTACGTTCCGTCGATTCTGCGGTTGATCGCTTGATCGCTTCGGAAGGCAGCGGGGCTCAGCACCCTAAAAACAACACTATAAGGAGGGAGAAAAAGGCACAGAGGCCATAGTTGGTTGCGGCCACCGCCGCACGACGAACAAGGAATGGCCGCAGGTGCCGTCTGTATCAGGGAGTAACGACAGACAGGCAGCCTCCAAGAAAGAGTGCTGCCACAGGGAAAGGAAGAGAAAATGACACGCTTCAAAGATGATCTGGGACATCTCGTGCGCGTTCAGGACCGCTTGATGATTGAAGATGCCTTACGGCGCGGCGCGACTCGCCGCGACGTGCTCGGCATGCTGACGGCGGCCGGCGCCGGTATTGCTTTTGCCGGCAGCATGGTCGCCTCGGCCGAGAAGGCCTTGGCAGAGACCCCCAAGCGCGGCGGCCAGATCCGCTTCGCCTGGGCGCAGCACGGCCCCTCGGACACCCTCGACCCGATCCTGGCCACGAATACCATCGACTATGGGCGCAGCCGGCTGACCTACAACAACCTCTGCCGCATCGGCGCGGACCTGACCGCGGGCCCGGAGCTGGCCGAGTCGTTCGAAGCCAATGCCGACGCCACGGAATGGACCTTCAAGCTTCGCAAGGGGGTTGAGTGGCACGACGGCTCGCCGCTGACGGCGGACGATGTGATCTATTCCATGAACCGGCATCTGGGCGAAGACTCGACGTCGAAAGCCAAGGTTCTGGTCAGCGACATCCGGGAGTGGGTGAAGGACGACAATCATACGGTGCGCGCGGTATTAGACGCACCCAACGCCGAGCTGCCTGTCGCGCTTGGCACCTTTCACTTCAGAATCATCAAGGACGGGACCACCGACTTCCAGATGCCGCTCGGCACCGGGCCTTACAAGGTCACGGAGTTCAAGCCCGGCGTGCGCTCCATCCATACGCGTAACGACAACTACTGGAACGAGGGCGGACCTTACATCGAGCAGGTCGAGGTTTTCGGCATCACCGACAATGTGGCCCGAGTCAACGCGCTCATTTCCGGCGACATCCACATGATGGGCAGCCTGAACCCGCAGGCCATCCCGCAGGTCGAGGCAACCGAGGGCGTCGAGGTCTTTGCCGTTCCCTCCGGCGCCTGCAACACCATGGTTGCCCGGCTCGACATGGCGCCCGGCAACAACCCCGATTTCGTCATGGCCTTGAAGCACCTACAGCGCCGGGATCGCGTGCTGAACGTGATTCAAAAGGGCTATGGCGACCTCGGCAACGATCAGCCGGTCGGTCCGGCCTATGGCGTCGACTGGTGCAAGGAACAGGGCGTGCGGGCCTACGATCCGGACAAGGCGAAGTTCCTGCTCAACAAGTCCGGCATCACGGAAGCAACGATCGATGTTGCCGATGTGGCGGCCGGTCTGATGGACCGCAGTCTGATGATGCAGCGCGAGCTGGCCAAGCTTGGCGTCAACCTGCGGATCAATCGCGTGCCCACCGACGGCTATTGGAGCACGACCTGGCTCAAGGCACCCATGCACGTGGGTTCCTGGAACATGCGCCCGACCGCCAACATGATGATGACGATCGGCTTCAAGTCGGACGCGCCGTGGAACGAATCACGGTGGAAGAACGAGCGCTTCGATCAGCTCCTTGCAATGGCGCGCGCCGAGTTGGACCCGGCCAAGCGCTATGAAATGAACTGCGAGATGCAGCGTCTCTGTTCCGATAACAGTGGCGTTCTGATCGCAACGCATGGCGCCTACATCGACGCCAAGGTCACGAACCTGAAGGGCTTCCCGCGGGTCCCGCTCGCTCCCTTCGGCGGCATGGAGTGGCCGGAGTACATCTGGCTCGACGCCTAAACAGCCGACGCCAAGAGGTCAGCCTGGGCTTTCTCATTCGGAGAGTCCAAGCTGACCCGAGGCGACAACGTTGGCTGCGGAGCGCAGACGTTTATGTGGCAACTGACCTTTCGTCGTATCGCCATCGGCTTCCTGCTGGTCTGGGTGGTGTCGGTGCTGATCTTCGCCATCACTCAGATCCTGCCGGGGGATGCTGCTGAGATTCGGCTGGGCCAGGACGCCACACCCGAAAGCGTTGCGGCCCTGCGCCGCGAAATGGGCCTCGATAAGCCGGCCTACATGCAATACCTGGTGTGGGTCGAGCGCCTGTTGAGCGGCAATCTCGGCGTCTCGGTCGCCGGCGGTGCAACGATCGCCAGCCTGATCGAGCACCGCATCGGCAACACGCTGTTCATGGCGGGCATGGTCTCGGCGATCGCCATCCCGATTTCGGTGACCATCGGACTGCTCGCCGCCATGTTCCCAGGCGGCCTGATCGACCGGATCGTCACCACGGCGACCTTGGGACTGGTCGCCGTACCGGACTTCCTGGTCGCGATCCTTCTGATTCTCCTCCTATCGGTGGAGCTCAACTGGCTACCCGCCGTGTCCTATCTCAGCGGCACGGAGTCTTTCTGGCAAACCTTGCGCGCGCTGGCCCTACCGATCGCCACCCTGGTTACGGTGGTGGCGGCCCAGATGATCCGCATGACCCGAGCCGGCGTCCTCAACGTGATGAGCTCGCCTTATATCGAAATGGCCATTCTCAAGGGTGTCCCGCGGCGGCGAATCATCCTGCGCCACGCCTTGCCCAACGCTATCGGGCCGATTGTCAACATCATCGCCCTCAACCTGGCCTATCTGGTCAGCGGTGTTGTGGTGGTCGAAACCATCTTCGCCTACCCCGGGCTGGCCAAGCTGATGGTCGACGGCGTGCAGGCTCGCGACATGGCCGTGGTTCAGGCCTGTGGGATGATCTTCTGCACTACCTACATCACCCTGATTCTCATCGCCGACATCGCCGCGATCCTGTCGAACCCTCGGCTGAGGCATCCAAAATGACCGGCGATGCGATCAAGGCAGCGGTCGAAAGGCCGCCCGGTGACCAGAGCTTCGAAGAGTTGCCGGACGCGCCACCGCGGCAGCGTCTGAAGCTCTCCTGGGCCGGCAAGATCTCAGTCGGTATCATCGTTTTCTGGGTTCTCATGGCTCTGACCGGCTCCTTCATCGCGCCCTATCATGAAGCCGAGTTCATCGAAGAAGACCTGCAAGGCAACTACTACCTCGACCCCAGCTTCCTGCCGCCGAGCGCGCAGACCTGGCTGGGCACCGACTACCTGGGGCGGGACATCTTCTCGCGCGTCCTCTGGGGCGCGCGTACGACCCTGGGCATCGCCTTCGCCGCTACCCTGCTCGCCTATTTGATCGGCATTACGCTCGGCATCACGGCCGCCGTCGCCGGGGGTTGGACCGATATGGTGCTCAGCCGCCTCGACGACGCCATCCTCTCGATACCGACGATCATGCTAGCCCTGATCATCATCGCGGCTTTCGGCTCGTCGATTCCATTACTGATCGTCCTGGCGGGACTGGTCTATGCCGCGGGCATCTTCCGCATCGCCCGCGCCCTGGGCCAAGACATCATGGTGCAGGATTTCGTGGAGGCGGCCCGCGCCCGGGGCGAAGGGCTCTGGTGGATCATCACCCGCGAAATTCTGCCGAACGCCGTCATGCCGATCGCCACCGACTTCGGCCTTCGCCTGATCTTCATCATCCTCTTCATTTCGACACTGAGCTTCCTCGGCCTCGGCGTGCAGCCTCCAACCGCCGACTGGGGCAGCATGGTGCGGGAGAATCTCCAGGGGCTCGGCAACGGCTTCTCCGGCGGCGCCATCGCCTCTCTCGCACCGGCCGCCGCCATAGGCAGTCTGACCATCGCCATCAACCTGATCGTCGACGACGTCTCGGCCCATGCCGGCGGCAGCCTGGCCAAGAAGATGATCTGATGTCGGCTCTGCTGGAGGTGCGCGATCTTTGGGTGTCCGCAAGCAAGGATGACGGCACCACGCAACCCATCGTCAAAGGGGTCAACTTCGAGGTGAAGCCCTCCGAAGTCGTCGCTCTGATCGGCGAGTCCGGCTCCGGCAAGACGACCATCGCCCTCTCGGCACTCGCCTTCACGAAGCCCGGGCTCGAGTTCACCGGCGGCGAAGTCACCCTGCAGGGCAGCGATGTGCTGACCATGCCGCGGCAGGAGCAGCGCAAGCTGCGCGGCCAGCGCGTCGCCTATCTGGCGCAGAGCGCAGCCGCCACCTTCAACCCGGCGATCAAGATCGGCGAGCAGGTCACCGAGTCCTCGGTCCTGCACGGCATCCTGACCCAGGAGGAGGCGGACCGGCGCGCCGAAAGCCTCTACCGCGCGCTCGAACTGCCCGACCCAGAGCGCCTTGGCCGGCGCTATCCGCACCAGGTGTCGGGCGGCCAGCTTCAGCGCCTGATGGCCGCCATGGCGCTCTGCGGCAAGCCGGACTTGCTGGTGCTGGACGAGCCGACCACGGCGCTCGATGTCACAACCCAGATCGAGGTGCTGAAGGCGATCAAGGAGGTGATCCGCGAAGAAGGCTCGGCCGCCATCTACGTCACCCACGACCTGGCCGTCGTCGCGCAGATCGCCGATCACATCGTCGTGCTCTATAACGGCGCCATCCAGGAGCAGGGGCCGGCGGACCAGATCATCAATCGCCCGACCCACCCCTACACCCGGCGCTTGATGGCCGCCGTGCGACCGCCGCCCGCAGCCGGCGAGGATGCCGAGGCCGACACGTCGGGGCAGCAGAGCATTCCCGCCCTGGAAGCCAAGAACATCAGCGCCGGCTATCGCATCGCAAGCGGCGGCAAGCCCCTGGCGCTGGTCTTGAAGGACATCAACGTCGCCGTGAAACGCGGACAGGTCGTCGGCATGATCGGTGAGTCCGGCTGCGGGAAATCGACCTTGGCGCGCGTCTTCGCCGGCCTGTTGCCCGCCATGGGTGGAGAGATTGCGCTCGACGGCCAGACCTTGGCACCCAGCCTCAAGGAGCGTTCGCGCGAAGAGCTGCGCAAGGTGCAGATCGTCTTTCAGATGGCCGACACTGCGCTCAATCCCCGGCAGCGGGTCGGCGACATCGTGGGCCGCCCGGCGCAGTTCTATCTCGGCCTCAAGGGCGCGGCGAAGCGCAAGCGCGTGGCCGAGCTGCTGCAGATGGTTGAGCTGCCGGCGGAGTTCGCATACCGCTATCCGCAGGAGCTATCGGGCGGGCAGAAGCAAAGGGTGAACCTGGCACGCGCCCTGGCCGCCGACCCGGAGGTGCTGCTCTGCGACGAGGTCACCTCCGCGCTCGACACCATCGTCGGTGCCAACATCATCGAATTGCTGAAGAGCCTGCGTCGCGACCTCCAGGTCTCTTTCGTCTTCATCAGCCACGACCTTTCGACCGTCGCCTCCTTTGCCGATGAAATCGTCGTGCTCTACGCCGGACGCGTGGTCGAGCAGGGACCGGTCAACCAGGTCCTCTCGCCGCCCTACCATCCCTATACCCGGCTGCTGATCACCTCGGTCCCGGAGCTGCGCGTCGGCTGGCTGGAAGACAGCATGACGACGCGCGAGGCCGCGGCCGGCATTGCGCGGGCGGTGGAGATATCCGCCATCGGTTGTCCCTTCAGCCGTCGCTGCCCGTTATCGATCGAAGGCACGTGCGACAGCGAGCTGCCGCCTATTCGCACGCCGTCTCCCGGGCACCAGATCGCCTGCCACCGTAGCTTGGGAGAGATCTGACCGCCCGCAACACGTCCCATCTCCGGTTTCCCCGTTCCAAACCGGACAGCCTTCCCTGCCGCCTAACCCGAAAAACAAACCAAAGAAGGAGAGCGCAATGACGCAGTTTCGACCCAAGTACATCACCTTCGATTGCTACGGCACCCTGACCTGGTTCCAGATGAGCCGGATCGCCAAGGAGATGTACGCCGATCGCGTGCCGGACGGCGCCATCGACCGCTTCGTCCAGGACTTCAACTCCTACCGCTATGACGAGATCCTCGGCGACTGGAAGCCCTACAAGCAGGTGATCATGAACGCCGTGCGCCGGACCTGCGCGCTGTGGGATGTCGAGTATTTGGAGTCGGAAGCGGAGTTCTACTACAACGACATCCCGAATTGGGGGCCACACCCGGATGTCGCCGAGCCGCTGGCGCGGGTTGCCAAGCACTATCCGCTGGTCATTCTGTCGAACGCCTCCGACGATCAGATCCAGTCGAACGTCGACAAGCTTGGCGCGCCTTTCCATGCCATCTACACCGCCCAGCAGGCGCAGGCCTACAAGCCGCGGTTCCAAGCCTTCGAGTACATGCTCGATCAGCTTGGCTGCGGGCCGGAGGACCTGCTGCACGTCTCGGCCAGCCTGCGCTACGACCTTCAGTCGGCCTACTACATGCACATCGACAACAAGGTCTACGTCAACCGCGGCTACGAGCCTTCGAACCCCGCTTTCGGCTACCACGAAATCAAGGATATCAGCGGTTTGCCGGGAGTGCTTGGCCTCTAGAAAACAAGCGCTTTCCGATGAAGCTCACCCCCTACTGGCTCGACACGGCACCGGACTTCACCTCCGGTGCCGTAGAGCAATTGCCGGGCAAGTGCGATGTCGCCATCATCGGTGGCGGTTTGACTGGCCTGGCGGCTGCCTTGGCCCTTGCGCGGCGCGGTGTCGACGTCGTGGTGCTGGAGGCCGGCAAGGTGGTCGGCGCCGCCTCGGGCCGCAATGGCGGACACTGCAACAATGGGCTGGCGCACAACGTCGCCGGCCTTGCCAAGACGTTGGGGCCAGATCGGGCGCGGGCGCTCTATCACGCCTTCGATGCCGCGGTCGATCGAGTCGAGCAGCTGGTTGAGGAAGAGGCCATCGATTGCAGCTTTCGGCGCAGTGGCAAGATCAAGCTCGCCGCCAAGCCACGGCACTACGATGATTTGGTCAAGACGCACGAATTGCTGTCCCAAGACATCGACAGCGATACGGAGTTGCTCCCTGCCGCAGAGCTCGAGCGGGAAGTGAAGTCGTCTCAGTTCCATGGCGGGCTGCTGTACCGCCGCAGCGCCATGCTGCACGTCGGGCGCTTCGGAATCGGCCTAGCCGAAGCCGCCAGCCGACAAGGCGCCCGCATCTTCGAGCAGGCTGAGGTGAGCGGCCTGAACCGCCTGGCAGGAACGCGCTATGAGGTGCACTGTTCGAGGGGGACCCTGCGGGCGGAGAAGGTGCTGGTGGCGACCGGGGCCGAAACCGGCGATGCCCTTCCCTTCTTTCGACGCCGCATCGTGCCGGTCGGCAGCTTCATCATCGCCACCGAGCCCCTGACGTCCGAGCAGGTCGACAGCATCATGCCGACCCGCCGCACGGGAGTTACGACGAAGAATATCGGCAACTACTTCCGCATCTCGCCGGACGACCGGCTGATCTTCGGTGGCCGCGCGCGCTTCGCCCTCTCCAGCCCGGACTCCGACGCCAAGAGCGGTCGCATCCTTGAGCGCACCATGCTCCAGATCTTTCCGCAGTTGGCCGGGACCGAGATCGCCTACTGCTGGGGTGGCCTGCTCGACATCACCACCGATCGCCTGCCACGGGCCGGCCAGCAGGACGGCCTCTTCTATTCCATGGGCTACAGCGGCCACGGCGTGCAGATGTCGGTCTACATGGGTGAGGTGATGGCACAGGCCATGGCCGGGGAAGCTGCGGCCAACCCCTTCCGCGACCTTTCCTGGCCGCCCGTCCCGGCGCCGGCCAGCTCATCGTGGTTCCTGCCCCTGATCGGCGCCTATTACCGCGTGTTGGATTACGTGAGATGAGCCTTGTCCTGACCGAGAAATCCATTCGGGCCTGGCTGCCGCGGCTCGGCCTTTCGCTACCCAATGGCTCCGGACCGATCACGACTCCCCCGTCACGGAGCAAGGTATAGCCTAGTTACTGGTACCAACCGTGGGGCAGACCACCATGAATACGTTCCGCACCGATCCGCTGCTCAAACCCTTTCGCCTTAAGCATCTCGCGTTGCGTAACCGTATTATGTCTACCAGCCACGCCTGCGGCTTGGGTGACGCCGATCATATGCCGGGCGAAGCCTATCAGGCCTATCATGTGGCGAAGGCGCGTGGCGGGCTAGCACTGACAATGTTTGGGGGGTCGTCCTACGTATCGACGGACTCCAAGTGGGCCGGTGGCCAGTTGAGCGTGTCAACAGACGCGGTCATTCCGTATCTGCAGCAGTTTTCCGAGCGCGTTCATGCAGAAGGCGCAGCCTTGATGATCCAAGTGACCCATTTGGGCCGGCGTGCCGAAACCAACACGCAATCTTGGATGCCAACTCTTGCGCCGTCACCGATCCGCGAACGCGGACATCGCTCCATCCCGCGCCAGATCAACCGCCAAGAGATCGAGCGCATCGTCCGCGATTTCGGACGCGCCGCCTTTCGCTGTAAGGAAGGCGGTCTGGACGGCCTCGAAGTCATGACTCATGGCCATTTGATTGGCCAGTTCCTCTCGCCCGACACAAACAAACGCGCAGATGAGTTCGGCGGCAGCGCTGAAAACCGCGCACGCTTCGGTCTGATGGTGATGGAGGAAATCCGTAAACGCGTCGGCGACGACTTTATCGTCGGCATGCGGTATGCGATCGACGAGGGGATAGAGGGTGGCCAGGACTTCGACGATTGTCTCGCAATCCTGAAGCTGTTCGAAGAGCGCGGCCTCGTAGACTTCGTTAACGCGAATTATGGGCGTTTGGACACGGAGCTTGCATTGGTCGTCGATTGTATGCCCGGCATGCAGGAGCGACAGGCCCCGTGGCTTTCAAAAGCCGCGGCGTTCAAACGCGAGATCGGCTTGCCGGTATTCCACGCGGCAAAGATCAACGACATCGCCACGGCGCGCCATGCCATCCGTGATGGCCTGCTCGATATGGTCGCTATGACGCGCGCCCATATCGCTGATCCCAACATCGTCGCAAAGATCATGCGCGGCGAGGAGGACCGCATTCGCCCTTGTGTCGGCGCGGTTCACTGCATGAGCGAAAACCGGCCTACATGTCTGCACAATCCTGCGACTGGGCGCGAACGCTTCTGGCCACAGGTAATCGAGCCCACCACAGGCCCAGTGCATAAAGTCGTGGTTGTCGGCGGCGGGCCGGCTGGCTTGGAGGCGGCTCGCATCTCGGCCGAACGAGGGCATCGCGTCGTGCTCTTCGAGGCCGCGAGTACCATGGGCGGGCAATTGCGTCTGGCTGAAACAGCGTCGTGGCGCCGGGACGTGCGAGGAATCATTGAATGGCGCGAGGACGAGCTCGCTCGTCTGGGTGTCGATACACGACTGAACATCTATGCCGAAGCAGACGATATCTTAACTGAAGCGCCTGACGTGGTGATCGTTGCAACCGGCGGCATTCCTGATTTCGACCTGATTGAGGGCGGTGATCTCTGCACCAGTGCCTGGGATGTCTTAGGCCGAACTGCGCAGGTAGGCGACCATGTCCTGGTGTATGATGGAACTGGCCGACACACGGCGCCGACGGTGGCTGAGTTTCTTGCCCGCACAGGCAAGCAGGTGCGCTTCTATATGGTCGACGATGTTCCGGCCAAGGAACTGGCCTATGGAGAGCGCGTGGTCTGGAAGAAGCGCCTGGCAGAAGAAAGTATCTCGGCCGTTGGTGATCATTCGTTGGTGTCCGTCGGACGCGCGGGCAATGGATTGGTCGCGACCTTGGTGTCCGACCTGACCGGGACTGAGAGCCGTCTCGAGGTAGCGGACGTTATTGTCGAGAACGGCTCGCAACCGGTCGACGGGCTATTCGAAGCTCTTCGCGCCGGCGCGGTGAACCATGGGCAATTGGACTTGGACTCCTTTGCGGAGGGGCGGCCTCAATCCTATCCGCAGTCCGGGGGCTACATGCTCTTTCGCATCGGGGACGCCGCGGGCAGCCGGAATGTGCAGGCCGCCATGTTCGACGCCCTGCGGCTGTGTTGCCGCCTATAGGCGTGATCGGAAACCACTGCTTGATCCCCCGAGCGCCGCGGCGACTCCACCGATGCCGGCGCCGGCCGGCTCACCTTGGTTTCTGCCCCTGATCGGCATGGACTATCGCGTCTTTGACTATTTGAAATAGCAGCACTTATTTCCTTTCTACTTGGTCTCCTTGGTGCGGGCCGGAATACTCGCCTGCGAAAGAGCCCGTGCGGAACCGAGAAAAAGGATCGCGAGATGACCGGTGGAAACCTCCGAATAAATGAGGACCGGCTTTGGAGCCGGCTGATGCGCTCGGCGGAGATCGGGACGGGAGAGGCCGGCGGCTTGAAGCGACTGGCCTTGACCGAAGAAGATGCGGCCATGCGGCGCCAGCTGGTCGCCTGGGCCGAGGCGGATGGCTTTCCCGTCAGCGTCGACCGGGCCGGAAACATCTTCATCCGGCTGTCCGGGCGCGAGGAGTTGCCCCCTGTGCTGGTCGGTAGCCATTTGGACACCCAGGTCGCAGGCGGTCGCTTCGACGGTATCCTAGGCGTGCTGGCCGGTTTCGAAGTGATCCAGAGTCTCAAGGAAGCCGGTATCATCCCGAAACGTCCGATCGAGGTGGTGAACTGGGCGAACGAAGAGGGCGCCCGCTTTGCGCCGCCGATGATGGCGTCCGCCGTATTTGCCGGCGTGCAAAGCCTCGACTGGCTCTACGAGCGAACCGACGACGACGGCGTAACCTATGGGGAGGCGCTGGCAGCCACCGGGTTCCGTGGCGATGAACCGGTCGGCGGCCGCGCGCTGGATTCCTACTTCGAGCTCCACATCGAACAGGGACCGCTGCTCCAAGAAAACGATAGACCGCTCGGCATCGTGACGGGCGGCTACACCGTTCATGGCATGGTCATCCGCCTGACGGGAGAGACCGCCCACACCGGCCCAACACCGATGGACCAGCGCCGCAATGCGCTGGTCGGTGCCGCCATGATCGCAGCGGCGACGAACGAGATCGGGCTCGCCTACGCACCCATCGGAAAGGCGACGGCGGCGCGCCTTGTAGCCTGGCCGAACAAGCCGGGGATCCTCTCCAGTTGGGCAGAGGTCACGGTCGACGTCCGCCACGAAGACCCGGCGGTCGCCGAGGCGATGCGCAGCGACTTGCAGCAGGCAATCGTTCGAAGCGCGGAGCGTGCCCGCGTCGAGGCGGAGATCGTCAGCACCTGGTACTTCGGCGATGAAGTCTTCGATGCCGACTGCAACGCCCTGGTCCGCCAGGCGGCCGAGCGGCTTGGCGTGCCTCATATGGAGATCAAGAGCCAGGCCGGCCACGACGCCTACTATCTTAGCCGCGTGGCACCGACGGCTCTGTTGTTCAGTCCCTGCGTGGACGGCATCACGCACAATGAACGGGAAGACGTGCCTTTCGCGGAGACGATGGCGGCCTCGAACGTTCTCCTCCAAGCCGTAATGGCCAGAGCTGAGCGAGACTGAAGCAGCGATGCGGTCCTCCCAAGGAATGCTGTCGAGCGAGAAGCAGACGTGGTGAAGGCCCTCATCCTTTTCTCTTAGATGCTCAGCGAAGATCGAGTTGTCGTCGAGCGGTTGCATGAGTTCGAAGACAACCTTGCCCACGTTGGCGAAGCCCACTCGAATCGAGAATGGGGTCGCGCGGCCGCGATAGGTCTGCTCGGTCGTGTAGGCAACGCCACCCACAATGTAGTCCGTTCACCTGGGATCGTCAGTTCATCTCCTTTCGCTCGAACAGTACCCGGCCGAGAACAGTTGGAACGAAGGTAGGGACCTCGTGCACCGTGAGAAAAAGCGATGATCTCAGGCCGTAGATGAGATCAATTCAGCAACGGCACTATGCGCCGTCGGCCGGCGCCAACAGCTGGACCTGTTACAGGCCCCAGCGTCATGATTGCATCTAAAACCGGCCCACAAGAGCCTCTCGGTTCGCACCTACCAGGATGCCTTGTTGCTGGAGCGCGCTGGTGGCTTCGATAGCCAAGCCATCGGCTCTAAATCTGCCGGGCGGATAGCTTGCCGAACCGAAGCAGCGACCTGTCCGCCTTCCCCCGGACTAAATCCGGGGAAGGCGCGACAAACTCGGCGGTGATCCGATCCGATAGTCTCGGCGCACTAGCTCAGTTCGTCAGACGCAGGTAGAGCAGTGGCAGCTTTTCAGGCAGCGAATCGAGGCGATCGATCTGCACCACGCTGCGGCGCCCGAAGATACGGGTCAGATAGCTGTCGCCGCCTGAATCCAAGCCGACGCAAAAGACGTCGACGCCCTTCTGCGACAGGGACTGCACCGCCTTGCGCGCATCCTCCACCAGATATTTGCGGTCGCTCACGTCCACGTCCGAGGGCTCGCCATCGGTCACCACCAGCAGCAGCTTGCGGTGCGTCAACTGGCGTTCCAGGTCAGCAGCCGCATGGCGCATGGCCGCGCCGATGCGCGTCGACAGGCCGCTTTCCAGGCCGGCCAACCGGGCCTTCGACAGGGCGTCGTAAGGCACGGAAAAATCTTTGACCCGGTAGTAATGCACGGCTTCGCGACGGTCCGAGCAGAAGGCGGCCAGCGCGAAGGGATCGCCGATGCCGGACATGGCGTGCGCCAAGAGCGCAGTGGCTTGGCGCTCCAGATCGAGCACCGAGAGGTGTGATCCAAGCACCGTGTCTCGGGTCGATTCGGAGATGTCGAGCAGCACGAGGATGGAGAGGTTGCGTTCGCGCCGTTCCCAGCGGCCATAGACCCGAGGATCCGGCGTCTCCCCGGCGCGGCAGCTGATCGCCGCCTCGATGGTGGCGTCGATGTCGAGATACTCTCCCTCCATCTGTCGCTTGTGCCGTTGATGACGGCCGACTCGCGCCGCGTTGATCAGGTTGGAGATGCGATTGACCACGTCGCTGCGCTCGGCGAGGAAAGTATCGATCCTGTCGGCTGAGCCGGGCGGCGGCAGATACTCGATGATCGTGGTCCACTCCGGCCGTTCGCGGCCAGTGACGTAGTCGTATTCCGGATAGCGCGCGACCGGGATGCCGTCGACCTCGATGCTGCGCGAGCGTGCCTGCGGCTGTTCCTCGTCGGGAACCTCCTCGACCTCCTCGCGTTCCCGGTCCGGCGGCGTCTCGTCCTCCTCGTCCTGCTGCTCGATGCGCACGGAATCGAACAGCTGCTCAGCCTCCAGGGTCTCCTGCGACAGATCCTCGTCGAAGTCCCAGAGCCCGAGGTTGTCGTCGCGGTAGGGCGGCTCCACCACATAGGTGCGCGCATTGAACTGAATGCGCATCTGCCCAAGGGTGTTGCCAAGCAGGCCGCCGAGCTCTCGGCTGAGCTGCGGGTCCTCCCAGTCCGCCTCGCGGGCATAGAACAGCTCTCGCCCGCGTTGGACGAAGCCGTCCACGTCGCTGAAGTCCGGGTCGATCAGGGCGCGAGACAGCCGGGCAAAGAGGCTCGGCGCGGTCAGCGCCCCCGTCGCCTGCGCGATATGGAACTGGAGCCACAGCCGCCGGAGGCCGGGGAACTGCCGTATGGCGAGCTGCTCGACCCGGGCGTCCTCGATCAAGGAGATCAGGGCAACCTGCAGCGGCTTAAGCTTCTTCAGCGGATAGCGTTCGCCGGAGAAGACCAGATGGGCGCCGACGTGGGCGACGGCGGCGCGGTAAAGGTCTTCCGCGTCTTGGCCGCGGAAACCGGTGTAGGAGGTTGGCAGACGAATGATGCCGCGGTCGAAGCTGGAGCGCCGCCGCGCCACCACCGGTGCATTCACCGGCGGCTCCCGCATGGGATTGTGCAGGTCCCAAAGTGCGGCGAGATAGATCTTCAGGCGCCTTTCGACATCGGCGAAAATGACCTCGCCCGCTTCCCGCTGCAGCCAACGCTCCGCCTCAGGATCGATGAATTCGAAGAAGCGCAAGCGCCGCTCCGGGTCGCCGCCGCTGGCGCGCACCCCGGCAAGGACCCAGGCCTCCAGGCGTGAGACGTTGAGGTGGGCCATGAGGTAGTCCATGCGCCCCAGAAGCGAGGCCATGGACTCCGGCGCGATGGCGGCAACCCGCTGCATCAAGCCGAGCCAGGCGTGGTAGAGTTGATCGTTCTGCAGACGCTCCGCCGCCCGCTCCGCCGCTGGCGGCAGCTTCTCCGCCGTCGCGAGGCCCGACTTGATCGCCAGGATGGAGACCGCGTCGGCCAGATCGATGGCGGCGATGGGACTGACCAGGCGGCCCACGGCGACGGAGTGGCGCACGTAGCGGCGGACCACGCTATAGCCGTAGCCGGCCTGCTCCAGCTTGCGCGAGGCGCGCAGCCAGCGCGCGATCTCCGTTTCGTCGAAGACGGCGCGGACCTCTTCGGTCAGGACCGAGGGTTCCGCCTCATCCGAGCCGCTGCCGATCTGCAGCAGCTGCTTGAGCTCCGTAACCGTCATAGCCGGCGTCGTCCTTACGCACAGGCGGCGATCGACGAGCTGAGCGCGTCCCTGATGTCCGGGTCATCGGTGATCGGCAGCACCAGGGCGACTTCGCAGGCTTCGCCCAGCGGCACGCCGCGCGCGATGAGCTGCCCCGCGTGGATCAGCATTCTGGTGGAGGCGCCCTCGTCCAGCCCGTGCCCGCGCAGGTTCCGGGAGCGCTCGGCGATCTTGACCAGGGTCGAGGCCACGCCCCGCTCGACCCCCGACTCGTGGGAAACGATCTCGGCTTCCAGGGCCTGCTCCGGATAGCTGAAGGCGATGGCGCCGAAGCGCTGCTTGGTCGACTCCTTCAGGTCCTTGAGCACGCTCTGGTAACCGGGGTTGTAGGAAATGACCAAATGAAAGTCCGGATGGGCCCGCACCACCTCGCTCTTCTTCTCGAGCGGCAGCATGCGGCGGTCGTCCGTCAGCGAGTGAATGATAACCGTGGTGTCCTGCCGCGCCTCGACGATTTCATCGAGATAGCAGATGGCGCCATACCGGACCGCCTGAGTCAGCGGCCCGTCGTGCCAAACGGTGCCCTCCACATCGAGCAGGAACCGCCCGACCAGGTCGGAGGCCGTCATGTCTTCATGGCAAGACACGGTGATCAGCGGCTTGCCGAGCCGCCAGGCCATGTGTTCGATGAAGCGCGTCTTGCCGCAACCGGTCGGGCCTTTCAGCATCATCGGCATGCGGTTCTCATAGGCCGCCTCGAAGAGCGCGACCTCGTTGCCGAGCGGCTTGTAGTAGGGCTCCTCAAGCAGCCGGTAGTCGTCCAAGTTCGTCACGTTCCAACACTCGTTCACTGAGCGGCCCGGCATCTGCACCGGCCGTCATCGAAGTACGCGCTCGTCAGTCTACGCGAAAAAGCAGGGGCGTCCCCGGCGCATCCCAGTGACGCCCCTGCCGGCAGCAGTCCCATCAACGATGGGCGGTCTTCTGGTTGGGGATGCCCTCGATCGGCGACTCCTCGGTGCCGACCGTGGTCCGGGTCATGGCTTCGACCATCTCCCGCGTGCCCTCGGGATCGTTCACCCACTTGCTGTAGAACTCGTAGGGGCAAGCAGCCACGCCGCGGTCACCGTCGCCGGACTTGATCGTGCCGGTGTAGCCGCGGTGCAGCAGCTTGAAGAGGTGATTCTGCGACTGCATGTTCTTGCGCGCATCGCGGATGGCGGAGGTGGAGAGCTGGGCGTACTGGATGCCGTTCTCCTCTTCCGCGCACTGGCCCAAGGTGCGGCCGTCGAAGCCGACGATCGCCGAATAGCCGAAGTAGGAGTAGACACCGTCGAAGCCGGTGGCGTTGGCGACCGCGACATAGCTGTTGTTGGCCCAGGCCATGGCCTTGGCCATGGTGACCTGCTGCTCCTTCGAGGGGTACATGTAGCCCTGGCAGCGCACGATAAGCTCGGCGCCCTTCATGGCGCAGTCCCGCCAGATCTCCGGATAGTTGCCGTCGTCGCAAATGATCAGGCTGATCTTCAGGCCCTTGGGGCCTTCCGACACATAGGTGCAGTTGCCGGGATACCAGCCTTCGATCGGCACCCAGGGCATGATCTTGCGGTACTTCTGAACGATCTCACCCTTGTTGTTCATCAGGATGAGGGTGTTGTAGGGCGCCTTGTTGGGATGCTCCTCGTGGCGCTCGCCGGTCAGCGAGAAGACGCCCCAGACGTTGATCTTGCGACAGGCCTCCGCGAAGATCTCGGTCTCCTCGCCCGGGCACTCCGAGGCGGTTTCGTACATCTCCTTCTCGTCGTACATGATCCCGTGGGTGCTGTACTCGGGGAAGATGACGAGGTCCATGCCGGGCAGGCCGACCTTCATGCCCTCCATCATGGTCGCGATGTTGCGCGCGTTTTCGAGCACCTGATCCTTGGTGTGCAGCCGCGGCATCTTGTAGTTGACGACCGCGACGCCGACCGTGTCGTGACTGCTGGAAATATCTCCGTGGTACATTTCACTCTCCTTACTCAGGGCGGGTTGCGGGCAGTCGACCTGCCCTTTGGTCTAAACAGCCATGTGCCGGTGAACGAGTTCGTCGCTTAGCTCGTCGACCGCGCCCTGCGCGGCGACGCTTCCGCGGTCGAGGATGACGAAGCGCTGCGAGGCACGCCGGGCGAAGGCGACGTTCTGCTCGACCAGCACGACGGTCATGCCGTGCTCCTGATTGAGCTGCACCAGCACCTCTTCGATCTGCTCGACGATGTTCGGCTGGATGCCCTCGGTCGGTTCGTCCAAGAGGATGACCTTCGGCTGGGTCAGCAACGCGCGGCCGATGGCCAGCTGCTGCTGCTGACCGCCGGAGAGGTTGCCGCCGGGCCGGTCGAGGAAGTCCTTGAGGATGGGGAAGAGCTCGAAGATCCAGGCGTCGAGCTCGCCGTTGCCATCCTCAGTCGCGAAGGTGCCCATGCGCAGGTTCTCCCGCACCGTGAAGCGGGGAAGGATGCCGCGGCCCTGCGGCACGTAGCCGATGCCGGCGCGGGCGCGCTCGTGAGTGCCCTTGTCGATCAGCTCCGTGCCGTCGAGCTTGATGCTGCCGGTGGTGCGATCCATCAAACCCATCACCGCCCGCATGCAGGTCGTCTTGCCGACGCCGTTGCGGCCGAGAATGCTGACGAACTCGCCGTCGCCGACCGACATGGAGACGTCCTGCAGCGCGCGGCTGTTGCCGTAGAAGGCGTCGACGTTGCTGAGATCAAGCACCGCTGATGCCTCCCGAGCCGAGGTAGGCGTCCTTCACCGCGGCATTCTGCTCGATCTCGGTGACCGAGCCTTCTGCCAGCATCTTGCCCTGGTGCATGACCGAGATGACATCGCCGATCTCTTTGACGAAGCCCATGTCGTGCTCGACGACAATCAGCGTGTGGTTGCCCTTCAAGCGATTGAAGAGCTCTGCCGTCTTCTGCGTCTCGTGATGGGTCATACCTGCCGTCGGCTCGTCCATCAGGATGAGCTCGGGGTCCTGGGCGAGCAGTAAGGCGATCTCCAGCCACTGGGTCTGGCCGTGGCTGAGCTCGCCAGCGCTGCGGTCCATGGCATCCTGCAGGCCGACCAGCTCGGCCAGCTTCTCAAAGCTATCGTCTTCCGAGCGGTGTCCGAAGCGGACGGCGTTGGCGAGAACGCTGGTGCTCTTGCAGTAGGCAACCTCCAGGTTCTCGCGCACCGTCAGTTCCTTGAAGACGCTCGGCACCTGGAACTTGCGGCCGATTCCGGCCTGAGCGATTTGGTGCTCTTCCAGTTTGTTGAGGCTCTTGCCCTTGAAGAGAATGTTGCCCGCGGTGACCTTGATCTTGCCGCAGATGAGATCGAGCGCGGTGGTCTTGCCGGCACCGTTCGGGCCGATCAGGCAGCGCAGTTCGCCCTTGCCGACGGTGAAGTTGAAGCCCTCGATGGCGTGGAAGCCGTTGAAGCTGACCAGGATGTCGCGCATGACCAGATGGTCGTCGTTCGGACGGGCGTTCATTCGGCAGCCCCCGTCTGACCGGCGGCCTGCGGTGAGCCGGACCGTTCGCTCTGCGGCTTCTCGCGCCTGAACAGGCGGTCGACCAGCATCTCGACCGCGCCGGCCAGCCCCTTGGGCAGCAGCAAGACCACGAGCACGAAGACGAAGCCCATGATCAGCATCCAGGTGTCGAGGAAGGCCTCGGACTCGGAGAGCGCACCCTGCATGCCGGTGACGATGATGGCACCGAGCATCGCCCCCAGGAGACTCTGCCGCCCGCCGACCGCGCACCAGATCACTACCGAGAGGCTGAGCGAGACGCCGAGGAAGGTCGGCGAGGCGAACTCCATGACGATCGTGTAGAGCATGCCTGCCACACCGGCGATGCCGGCTGAGACAGAGAAGGCGAAGATCTTGAAGAAGGCTACGTCATAGCCGAAATAGCGAACGCGATCCTCATGGTCGCGGATGGCCTGCATGATCAGGCCCGCCTTACTCTTGGTGACGGCGAGCGCGAAGAACAGGCAGACCGTCAAGGTCCCGGCGATCAGATAGTAAGACGAGCTGCCGTAGGCATCGAAGGTGAAGCCCATGATCTCAAGCTGGGCCAGATCGGTGATGCCGTTGAAGCCGCCGGTGAAGCGCTGCTGATCGATGATCAGCAGGTTGACCACGACCATGGTCGCCAGGGTGATGATGGCGACGTAGACGCCGGTGATGCGGCCACGGAACATGAACCAGCCGAGCAGCATGGCGAAGAGCACCGGCACCGCGATGCCGGCGATCAGGGCGAAGCTCAGCGAGTGGAACGGCACCCAGAACCAGGGCAGCGTCTCCACGTTGTTCCAGACCATGAAGTCGGGCAGGCCTTCGGAGCCAGTGTGCACCGGCACGGTGCGCAGCTTCAGCGCCATGGCCATGCAATAGGAGCCGAGGCCGAAGCAGGTCGCCTGGCCGAGGTTGAGGATCCCCGTGTAGCCCCACGACAGGCTAAGCGCGATGGCCAGGATGCCGAACACCAGATAGCGGCCGTACTTGTTGAGGATGAAGGCGTCGTCGACGAAGGTCGGCACCAAGAGGATGGCCAGGCAGACCGCCCCGTAGATGCAGAGCTGGATGAGGGTACGCCGCGACATCTAACGGGCGCCCTCCAGGTGGCTCAGCAAGGCAGTGGGTCGTGCCGTCATGCGCGGACCTTCTTCGAGAACAGGCCCTGCGGCCGAAATCGGATGAGAATGACGATGGCCAGCAGCGTGACCGCCTTGGCCATGGTGTCGTTGCTGTAGAAGGCCAGGAAGCCGGTCAGCTGGCCGAGGATCGCCGAGCTGACGATGGTGCCGATCAGACTCTCGACGCCGCCCAGCACCACCACCATGAAGGCGTCGATGACATAAGTCGTGCCCATCTCCGGCGAGACGCTCTTGAGCGGCGAGACCAAGGCACCGGCCAGCCCCGCGAGACCGGCGCCGTAGGCGAAGGTCAGGCTGTAGATACGCCGGCTGTTGATGCCGAAGCAGCTGGCCATCTCCCGGTTCTGGGTGATCGCCCGCAGCTTCATGCCGATGTCCGTGCGGTACATCAGGTACCAGGTCAGCCCGAAGAGCGCCGCCGCCAGAACCAGGATGAAGACCCGGAACAGCGAGGTCTCGACCCCGAAGATCGGCACGCTGCCAGCCAGCAGGGACGGCATCTCGACATAGCGCAGCTCCCCGCCGGCGGTCAGCCGAATCGCCTGCTGGGCGATCACGCCGATGCCCCAGGTCGCCAGTATGGTGTCGAGCGGTCGTTTGTAGAGGTGCCGGATGACCCCGCGCTCGACCAGCCAGCCGAGCAACGCCACCATCAGGAAAATGATCACCAGGCTTTCGAGCAGCCCGAGCCCGATGACAGTTTGCAGCATCCAGGCCGAGTAGGCACCCAGCATCACGAACTCGCCGTGGGCGAGATTGATGACCCCGGTGGTGCCGTAGATGATGGCAAGGCCGAGCGCCACGAGAAGCAGGATCGAGGCGATGCTGAGCCCGGTAATCAACTGCGGAAGAACAGCGTCCATATGCGCGTGGCTTCGTTGCTAGAGCGCGTCCCGGGGATGACGGGCAGAGCCCCGGGACCTCCGTGAGCCGGACGCCTGGCCGGCGTCCGGCCGGCTCAGACCTCGCTCAGACCTCGCTCAGGCCATTCTCCGTGCAGACCTGATTGGGGTAGGCCTTGTAGGGCACAGGCTCGAGCCACTCGTTCGATTGCTTCAGGATCTCGAACTGCCCGTCCGACTTGCAGACGCCGATCTTCGGCCAGAGGAAGGTGTGCAGCGTTGCCGGGTCGAGCCGCACCTGACCTTGCGGCGCCGTCAGCTCCACGCCTTTCACGGCCTCGCGAATGTTGTCCGGGGCGATGTCGCTCGGCGCGAGCTTCTCGACCGCCTGCTTGAACATGTAGACCTGGAAGTAGGAGGGCTCGGAGACGAAGTGGGTCACCTTGTCCTGACCCCAGCGGTCGCGATAGGCGCGCACGAAAGCCTCGTTCTCCGGCGACTCCCAAACCATGAAGTAGGGCGCCGAGGTGAAGTGGCCGGCGGCGGCATCGCCGCCCATGGCCGCCACCTCGTTCTCAGAGGTGGTGAGGCTGGCCATCGGCATGGTCTCCGGGTCGAGCCCGGCTGCGCGGTACTGGCGGTGCAGAGCCACCACCGAGTCGCCGACGACCGTCGAGAAGATCACATCCGGCTTCTCGTTGCGGAACTTGTTGATAACGGAAGAGAACTCGGAGTGCCCGAGCGGCACGTACTCCTCGTTGACGACCTCGCCACCGAGTTCAGCCAGGAGCTTCTTGCAGTAGTTGTTCTCCTCCTTCGGGTAGATGTAGTTGGACCCGATGAGGTACCAGCGCTTGCCGAACTTCTCGAACAGCCAGGGGACGAACTCGTCCTGCTGCTGGTTCGGCACGGCGCCGGTATAGATGACGTTCTTCGAGCACTCCCGCCCTTCGTAGAGCGTCGGGTACCAATAGAGGTTCTTGCGCTTCTCGAAGACCGGCAGCACCGCCTTGCGGCTGGCCGAGGTGTAGGAGCCGAAGACGCTGACGCAGCGGTCGCCGAGCACCAGCTTGCGCGCCTTCTCGGCGAAGGTCGCCGGGTCGGACGCCGGGTCTTCGACCACGGGCACGATCTTCATGCCGTTGATGCCGCCGGCGTCGTTGATCTCTTCGATCGCCAGGAGGGTCGCCTTGTTGAGCGATTCCTCGATGATGCCGGTGGTGCCGGTCAGCGAGAACAGCACGCCGACCTTGATCTCGCCGTCGGCGGCGTAAGCCTGCGAATGATCCTTGATCCAGACGTGCGGGAAGCCGCTTGCGTAGAACGCGCCGGCGGCGATGGAGCCCTTGAGAAACGTGCGCCTCTTGATTGTCATCTGTGCCTCCAGAAATAGAAAATGCCCCAAGCCGTGCAGCGCGGGACCGCGCTGAATCGCATTGGGGCATCATTGCCAAAGCTCGATTTTTTGGACGGCGTCGTCGCCGCGTCGGCCGGTCCGCGCGTGTCAGGTTTGCGAACCAAAAAGACCCACTGCCAGCGCGCCGAGCGCTGAAGAGTGGGTCGCGTCCTTGCCGATCAAATTTTGGGTGGCGCCGTTGCCACCGGAATAAACGCTAACCAATAAGGTCTTGCGTGTCAACGATGGCCGAGGCGAGCGCTCCGATGCTGACCCGGCGATGCATCGCCTGCTTGCGCAGATGATTGTAAGCGTCCTCCTCGGACAGGCCCTTACCGCGCATCAGGATCAGCTTGGCCTGCTCGACGGTGCGCGTGGTGCGCAGGTTGTCATCCAGCTTCTCGATCCTCTGACGTAGCCGCCGCTCGTAGCGAAACAAACCGTAGGCGATCGACAGGCTGGTCAGCGCCGCTTGCGGCGCCAGAGGCAGATGCACGACGCCGTGCGGCGCACAATTCTCCAAGAGGGAGAGGTCGAGGTTCTGCTGCGGCCGCACCACGAGGACCAGCGCCGAGGTCGGCTCTCCGGTGACCCAGGGAAGGCGCTGCGGCAGGCTGCTGCAGAGATCGCAGTAGAGGACATCGAAGCTCCCAGGCAGCGGCTCCGGTCCCGGGGCGATGTGCTGGACGGCCGCGCGCGTGCGCTGTAGCTCGCGCAGCAGGTCTTTTGCTGCCGTATCATCGGCGGTGACGACGCCGATGCTCAAGCGTTCCAGAGCGCGTGCGCGGCGCAGCGCATCCGTCTCCGTCTTGGATGCTACGCCGCGGTCCTGCGGCTTGCTCGGGAGTGTAAGCTTCCGACGGTCCAACGCGCTATCCAAGGGCCGTGCAACGGCCGTAGCCGATCAGATAGGGATCCGCGCTGACGCGCGATGGCGACTCGTACTGGATTTCGAACTGTCCCCTGCGGTTGGCCTTGCCGATCCGCGTCCAGAGATCGGCGTGGCCGTACTGCGGGTTGATCGACACGCGGCCCTGCGGCGCATCGAACTCGGTATCGAGCACCATGTTGCGAAGCAGATCGGTGTCCATGGAGTTGGTTCGCCTGAGCGCCTTGGCGAAGATGTGCATCTGGAAGTAGGCCGCCTCGACACACATGTTGGTCAGCTCGTCTTCGCCATAGCGGCGGCGATAGAGGCGCTTGAATGCCTCGGAGAACTTGGTGTTCAGCCCGTCGAAGTAGGGCGCCGCCGTGATGTGTCCCTCGCCGACGTCGCAGCCCATGGCGCGTATTTCCGCCTCGGCCGTGGTCAGGCTGGCGATCGGCATGACCTTGGGATCGAGCCCGAAGTCGGCATAGGTCTGATAGAGGAAGACGGTGCCGTCGCCGACGACCGTGGAGAAGATGACGTCGGGCCGACGGTTCTCCACCTCCTTCATGATGGGAATGAACTCTTCCCGTTTGCCGCGCAGATTGACGTAGCGCTCACCCACCACTTCGCCCCCGCTCTCGCGCAGGAACTCCCGCATGATGCGGTTCGACTCGCGCGGATAGATGTAGTCGGAGCCGATGAAGAAGAAGCGCTTGCCGTAGTGCGCCATGAGGAAACGGCACAGGGCCATGCTGTTCTGGTTTGGCGCAGCACCCGTGTAGATCACGTTGGGCGAGAACTCGAAGCCTTCGTAGAGGGTCGGATACCAGAGCAAGCCGTTGAGGCGCTCCACCACCGGCAGGGTCGCCTTGCGGCTGCTCGAGGTATAGCAGCCGAAGATCGTGGTGATGCCGTCGTCCACCATCAGCTTCCTGGCATAGCGTCCGAAGGCAGAAGGCTCCGAGGAAGGGTCGTAGAGAACCGGCTCGATCGGGCGCCCGTTAATGCCGCCGGCCTCGTTGATCTCATCGATCGCCGTCATGGTGCCGCGGAGCTGCGTCTCTTCGATCACGGCCATGAAGCCGGAGCGGGAGAACAAGACACCGACGCGCCAAGGTTCGCTTGTTTTCTGATCCTTTGTCATGATCGCCACCATCCATATGTGGCGGGCGTGCTCTCTCCACCCTGTCCGGCGCCTGCATTTTACTGCAGAGTTATGGCGTTCCTGTTAGCGCCTTCAGTTAGCTTAGACGCGGCGCACAGCAAATTGCTACAAGTTTATCGCAGCGCGTCCTTGGCATCGATGATCGGCTCCTGACGATCAAAGAAACTCCGTTCCGACGCCTGGTTGAAGTCGGCAATCGGCTATCCGGCCTCTACGTTGTGCAACAGGGCGCCGCTCCCCGGACTCCATCTGGGTCTTTACCCTCTAACTTTCGGTGGGTTAGCCGCCGAGAAGACCGGGCGATGCGCCCAGCTGCTCGAGCTCGACCCGCTCTACTGCGACACCATCCTCCGACGCTGGAAGGCCTTCACCGGCAAACGGGCCCGGCACTGCGAAAGCGGCCGCTCCTTCAAGGAGGTCGAGGAGCAGCGGGCCGACGATGTCCTGGCGGAAACCTCAAGCTGCGATCAAAGCAGCACGGCTGTCGCCCCTGGCCAAGGCAGCGAATACAAGCAAAAATCTTGATACTTTGGGGGTCAGGAACTAGGAGTTCTAGGCAAGCTGGATCAGCAGATTCGCACTCACAATCTAAGCTCGAAGTTCTCAGTGTCATGAATGATAGACTGAGTATTGTCGTTCCCATGGCAGGGCGTGGAAGTCGCTTTCAGGCAGCAGGGTTTCGCAAACCGAAACCTCTTCTCGACGTGGGCGAGAAGGCGATGATCGAGCTGGTTATTGAAAACCTCAGACCGCGGCAACATCACCGCTTTATTTTCATTTGCCAGGCGGACCACGTCGAACGCTACGGACTACAAGAAAAGCTGGAGAGCTGGGCGCCCGGTTGCGTTGTCGTGGAGCTGCATGGCGTCACTGAAGGAGCCGCCTGCACGGTTCTGAAAGCGCGTGAGTATTTCGACAACGATGCGCCGTTGATGATCGCCAACAGCGACCAGTATGTCGATTACGACGTCAATCGATACTTGGCTGACATGAAGGCCCCACGGGAGCTGGACGGGTTGATCATGACAATGCGGGCAGACGACCCGAAATGGTCTTATGTCGAGCTGTCGGATGCCGAGCTCGCAACGCGGGTCGTCGAGAAGGAAGTCATCTCGAATTGTGCGACAGTCGGCGTCTACAACTTTGCGCGAGGGAAAGACTTCGTCAGCGCAGCCGAGAAGATGATAGCGCGGGACCTGCGCGTGAATGGGGAGTTCTATGTAGCCCCCGTCTACAACCTCATGATCGAAAGCGGAGCCCGAATCGGCGTACACTCCGTTGGCGCTGTTGCCGACGGCATGCACGGGCTCGGTACCCCCAACGACCTGAAAGCATTCTTAGAAACACAGATTGCGAGGCGTGTCACTCAACGGCATCAGAGCGACGATAGAGCGCGCGCCGAATGAAGCGCTCGATACTTGCACACCGCGGTCACTGGAAAGAGGACGCAGAGAAAAATACGCGTGCTGCGCTCGCATTGGCCCCCCAACAGGGGTATGGGATTGAAACAGACGTGCGCGATAGCGAGGGACGCTTGATCGTTTCGCATGATGTGCCGGTTGGCGGCGAGATGTCGCTGTTTGAAGTTGCAGAACACTGCACCGTTGCGGGGGTTCCCATCGCCATCAACATCAAAGCCGACGGTCTGGCAACTCTGATCAAAGAGATACTGGACCGCCATCCCAGTCTGGACGCCTTCTGTTTCGATATGTCAGTGCCGGAGCTGCTTCAGTACCAGAAGCAAGGCGTGCCCTGCTTTACGCGGGTCAGCGAGTTCGAGCGCACACCTGTGCTCTATGACGATGCCCGAGGCGTTTGGCTGGATGCCTTCTCTTCCGATTGGTACTCCGTTGACTTGATCGAGCGGTTCCTCGGCGACGGAAAGCAGGTTGCAATCGTGTCGCCCGAGCTGCACCGCAGAGACCATCAGGCGCTTTGGGAGGCCTTGCGGGACGCCGGCCTTGGCGGACTCGACGACGTGCTTCTTTGTACGGATTATCCGGATGCGGCGTTTGAGTTCTTTCGAGAGACATCATGATACGAGCTGTGATCTTCGACATGGACGGCGTCCTGATCGACGCGCGCGATTGGCATTATGAAGCTTTGAATAGAGCGCTCGGGCTCTTCGGCTACAAGATTGGGCGAGAGGAGCATCTCGACGTCTTCGATGGCCTGCCGACATCGCACAAGCTTCACATGCTGACGGAGAGCAGAGGTCTTCCGAGCGAACTACACTCACTTATCAACGAGATGAAGCAATCCTACACCATGGACCTTGTCGCGCTGCGATGCCGGCCGGTGTTCCATCACCGCTATGCTTTGGCGAGACTGAAAGAAGCCGGTTACAAGCTGGCTGTCGCATCGAACTCCATTCGCGCCAGTGTCGATGCGATGATGGACAGGGCCGACCTGACTCGGTTTCTCGATGTGACCATGTCCAACGAGGATGTGTCTCGGGCCAAGCCTCATCCCGAGATTTACTTGGAGACCTGCGCGCTCCTGGGTGTCGCGCCGACCGAGGCGGTGGTCGTCGAGGACGCCGAATACGGCGTGCAAGCGGCCGAGAATGCGGGCACCCACGTCTTGCGAGTTAATGGTGTCGAGGATGTCACCTTCGCTGCAATCTCGCAGTTCATCCAAGAAGTCGAGGACTCATCCGCAGCTCTGCAGCGCGCGTAGTGCTTGGCTGCTTGAGGTCTCAGTGCTCGTTGCTCAACGTGGGTGCTTGGGATGTTGAAACGCCGTCAGCACTAAAACACTCAAGAGTTGGACAGGCTTCCGAGTAAATGCATTAAAGATGGCCAAGACCGTCCACATCACTAATCCACAGAGAATACTGTGGGGCGAGGCATGTCCACATCGCGACTAGGCCACTAGCATTTCCATTGCTTGCACGCCAAAAGCCACCGCTAACGAACCTTACCAGTCGCTAAGGAAACACTGTGAAAGACAGTCCAACGTTATCTCTAGTAATACCGACGCACGGCCGTGTTGACTTGTTTGAGACGACCCTACGATCAGTGTATTCGCAGGCGCTAGATACGTTCGAGCTGGTGATCAGCGACGACTCAGCACAAGAAGAAGATCGTACGCGAATAAAGGAGCTGGTTGACGTCTATCGAGAGCAGACCGAGCGAAAGGCGAACTACATCCACACGGCACCACGGCTTGGTCAAGCAAAGAACACAAATCAAGGCATGCGCGCGGCCACTGGTGACATTGTCCGCCTCCTACATAGCGACGATTTGTTACGGCCAGGTGCGCTAGCTTGGGAACTGGCCCATTTTCAAGAGCGGGCTGATCTTAATGTCTTGTTTCAGGATGCACTTGCCTTTGAGCGGGATGCAGAAATCGAGTGGGTCGATAAGCCGATCTATCGCTTGATTGAGCCTGGAAGCTATTTTCGTCAGAATCTATCCACCTGTACAGCGCTGCCGTCTGGCCTTTTGTTCCGCAGAACGTCTTTGGAAGATATCGGCGGAATGCGTGACGATTGGAGTTTTTTGTGCGACTGGGAGTTCTTCGCCAAACTGATAATGCGGGAGATGGCCGCGCGCCGGCTTGTCGGCTACGCGCAGGCTGGCAATTACGCGTGGCGTATCCACGAAGATTCGACCACTGGGCGTCGTTGGCGTGATCACTTCACCGAACATCGTGCGCTGATGGAGGAGTGGAAGCAATCTCTGGCTGAGCTAGAAGAAGACCTGTTCGTCTCCGCCGCGGAGCGTGAAGCGTTCTTCCGCCGAGGCGAGTTGTATCGCGAGCATCGCTTGATCAATGACGTTAAGAAACTGAAACCTGAGCTGCGCGCGGACGCACGATCGTGGGTCCGCAATGAGCTGGGTGCAAAGCGTTACTATTCGGTGCTTTGGCGTTTGCGCGCCGCGCCTGTTAGGAAAAGACTGAAGAAGCTGCGGCGCCGCGTGAAACATACCATCAGATCCCCAAAAAATAAGCCGGCGGCCGTTGCTGTTCCGCACTCAAAGGCTGAGGTGAGCGCAGCCGATGTAACGTTGCAAACAGAACTTGCAGAAGGCGAGATGAGTGTCGACGCGCTCAATCTTGTCGTTCCGTTCGACAACGGTTTAAGCCTTTGGCAAGTGCGGTCGGATTTGCTTTCAGCCCGACGAATCAAGATTGTCGGCATCAACCGAAGTCGTTTTTGGTCGCTGGTTCTTCAAGAGCTACTGAAGTACATCGCGCCGGGCGCAGAGGTTGAGTTCGTCTTCGTCGATAACAAGCATATGACATGGTTCGGCCTGAAGGCGATGGTTAACACCATTGCCGAAGGGCGCTTCGAAATGGCGAACCAGAATGTCACGCCTACGGAGGCCGTAGCGGAGCCGCAAGGCGTACGCCGGGTGGTTCTGCGCTGCGTCGCGCCGCCGGAAAAGTGGCATTCGGATCCGATGTCAGGGCTCACCGTAGGCGTGCTGACCTTAGGCGACCGCATGGAGGAGCTGAACGCCCTGATCGACAGCGCCATGACCTTCGCGACTATGCCGATTGAAATTCTGATTGTGGCACCGGAGCGGATCGCTGCGTTGGAAGGTCGCCCAAAGATACGGCAGTTGGTGTTTGAGAATGACAACAGAAGCGGCAAAATATCGGAAAAGAAAAACCTGATATGCCAGCTTGCAGCTTATTCCGATATTGCTGTTTGTCACGACCGATTTACTTTTACCCCCTCCTTCTTCGAGTCATTCCAAACATGGGGAACGTCCTACGCTATCGCGACGCCCAAGGTGCGTACGATGGATGGCCGCCGTGGGCTCGACTGGGGGGTCGTACAAGGCGAAAACTATAGTTGGAGCACTGGTGGTTTGCTGGAGTACCGGGATCACTCAAGGTTCAGCTACGCTCCTGGCGGCGTGACCATGATTCGCAAGTCGGCATGGGAAGCTTTCCCTTGGAGCCCGCTGCTCTATTGGAATGAGCACGAGGACGTCGAACTATCTCGAAGACTGCAGCGAGCAGGTCAGAGGGTTTCACTGTTTCCCGGTATTGTGACAGCGAGCCGAGATCGCTGGGTTGACCAAAACCCGAGAATACCCTTTTGCGATCGCAAGGATCTTTAGATCAGGCGTATTCCTGCGGGAAGCTGATACGCTTGCATTTGTGGTAGGCCCGGCGCCCGGCGCTCGCCTCCAAACACGCAATGATTGCATACGCCGCCTTGGCAAGCTGTCAAAGAAGGGTAATGAAATTGCGGAGAAAGGAACCTTGGAAGTGGAACAGGAAGAGCGGAACAATGCGGAATTCGTTCAGAGCCGGGGGAAGCGGTCGCCGGCCGTCCAAACGTGATCGAGCCCGTTTTAGAAGCGGAGCGGCTCCGCACCGACGTAATCTCCGTGGCAGCATGGCGTAAACCAGATTGGTTTGGCCTTTTGTGCTTGATTCCGCAGGTGCTTCGCCCCACCGCGGCCTTCTCGTCGCACTTCTCTCGCTCCATGCGAGCCCTGGCCACAAGAGAAGCAAGTCTGGGGAAAGTCATTGCCGTGTGGCAAGTTCCCTGCACGGCGCGAAGCATGTGGTGGTGATGGCGGGTGAGACGCGGAGCAGAGCTTCGCGATAGTCGCTGCTATTGGATAAAGCGTCGTCCGTGAAGATTCCCCGCGGTTGGGTTTTCAAGCGTTCTGAGGCGTGAAGGCTGGCCTCAAGAGTGCCTGGAACAAGGCACGCAAAAGGGCCTCGAACCACCTGACGAGGAGTTTGAAGTTGTATCCGGCGGCGGCGAGGATGGCGTTGGCGCGGTCGCCCTCTCGGCCCTTGAGGTAGTTGCGCTCCATGCGGTGCTCGGCCTTGAGATGGCCGATCACCGGCTCGACGGCGGCACGGCGCCTCATCTCTCGGCGTATGGTCCGGGTGACCCGGCGGACCTGGCCTGAGATCCAGACCCTGAACTTCTTCGGGTGCTTGTGCCCGCGATAGCCTTTGTCGACATGGATGCGTTTGACCTCGACGCCGGTCAGGGCCTCGATCTCGGCGATCACCGGGCCGAGCGTATGGCCGTCGTATGGATTGCCATGCAGAGCCTTGGCATGGAGCACGAACTGGCCGCCCTTGGGCTTGGTCACCGGGGTCGTCACCGAGACCTTGCAGCCGAACTCATAGGGCGCCTTGGCCTTGCCTTTACCGATGCACTCGACCTCCGGGGCGTGCCAGGAATAGAGCTTCCAGCCGCGCTGGCGCTGCTTCTGGCGGCGGATCTGGTCGGCGCGTGACAGCGGGACCGCGAGGGCCTGGCGCAGCGCCGGGTCGTCCTCGGTCTTGCGCCGTATGTCGCGGACCAGCCGGCCCAGGCGGGTGCGTAGGAACTTGAGTTGCCGGTTGTGGCGCTTGAACTGCTTGGCATGGCTATAGCGCCCGGCCATCAGGGCGGCGCGCTTGGCAACCCGCACATAGGACTGCCGCAGCGGCACGCTATGTTTCTTGGCCAGCTTGCCCAGCATGACGATCGCCCTGTGCAGCAACCGGGCGTCGGTCGGGAAGGCGATGGCCTTGGGCTGCACCGTCGTGTCCACCGCCACGCGCTCCAGGTCCTTGGTGGACAGCGCCCCGCTCTTGTGCGCCACCGATAGGCTTTCCTGCAGCAGGGCCGTGAGCTGCGCCTCGCCCAGGCGTTGGCGCCAGCGGCTCAGCGAGGAGCGGTCGAAGGGCAGCTTGTGGCAGAAACTCTGCTCGCCGCAGAAGTACTGATAATAGGGGTTCTCCAGCCAGCGGTCGCACAAGACCTCGTCGGACAGGTCGTGCATGTGCTTGAGAATGAACAGCCCGGCCACCAGGCGGCTCGGCAGTGGTGGCTGGCCCGGGCCGGCGCGGCATACCGAGCTGAAACGCTCGTGCAAGAAATCCCAGTCGATCTCCCGCGCCAGCCGCGCCAACGGATGGTCGAGGTCGATGATCTCATCCAATGACGGCTGGAACAGGTCCCTGTGTCGCTCGTCGCGCGGCTTGCTCATCGCTCTGTCCCGAAGCCTCGAGGAGGCTCTAGGGAATCACGAAGGCTGCCGAGCCGGGAAGCTCAAATTGCAAGAAAGCCGCCGCCAGCACAGCACTTTCTTGCAATCTCGATCACTTGCCCGAGACTGATAATCCCTACCAATCAGCAGCTTGGGGATTCTTCACGGACGACTGGTTATCCATTTAATTTGCCGCTGGCAGCCGGTATAACTCACTATTGGATTGTGCCATTTGTGACCGTTCTGCCAATCATGGCTTACTTATCGGATCTGTTTGATCATGCGGGTCTTATTGGAAACGAGAACGAAATAGATAAATCCCGCAACTATCCAGTGTCCAATCCGTTCCTGCATTGGCTGTTTTTCCCGCGGCACGATTCCTACCATTTGGTGCATCACCTGTTTCCCATGGTGCCAACGAAGAACCTGGCTGACTGCCATCGGGTCTTGATGGCGGAAAGTCCTTACTATGCTGCGCGCCCGCACTCTTTGGCTGAATGGCTGCGCGACGCGACATTTCAATCTCCCACAAAACAGCTCGATGGCGCGACCACATAGCGAGGAGTTGAACATGCACGGCCAAACCGTTCTTGCGAAGAAGGATAACCCGGTCGTTGTTGAGTTCATCGAAATCCAAGAACTCAAGCCGACGGAACACATCAATCCAGGACGGATGAGGGCGCTCGCAGCCCAGATTCAGCAAATGGGAATCTGGACGACACCTATTATGGTGCACGATCACAGCGGTGTGATCATGGATGGACACCATCGTTTTCATGCCGCGCATCTGCTTCAGCTGAAACAGGTGCCCTGCCTACGCCTGTCATACGATGACCCAAACTTGTGTGTTGTGCGCTGGGCTGGCGGCGCGCCGTTTCCGCCTCGGAAAGTCTTACAGGCAGGGCTGAGCGGAGCGTTGTTGGATTTCAAGACGACGAAGCACACCTACAGACTTCAGATTGACTTT
Organism: Rhodovibrionaceae bacterium; assembly: GCA_028279885.1. Classification (GTDB taxonomy): domain Bacteria; phylum Pseudomonadota; class Alphaproteobacteria; order Kiloniellales; family DSM-21159; genus JANQMX01. The sequence goes on from JANQMX010000039.1 coordinate 54,567, forward strand.
GAACCGGTCGTTCTGGGCGATCTGTTGTGAGACCCGGCAACGAAGAGTTCGCGCCTATCCTGTCTCTCCGCTGCGCTGACTTTCTGAGCGAGCGCGCAAGGCTTCGCAACATCGTTGACTGTTTCGGATCGCCCGTTCACGTGCTCTTCCCAAGTCAAGCCGCTGAAAATGCGCGGCTGTGGAGCGACCGTACCAGAGAGGTTTATGCGCAGACTAAAACGTTGTTCGCATACAAAGCCTGCAAATCTGACTCCTTGGCAAAGGCCTTCTCGGGAGCACAGCTGGGCGCGGATGTTTCTTCCGTCCAGGAATTCGTAGCGGCAATGAGCTGTGGCGTTCGCGGCGGCGACATATCCGTAACCGGTCCGGACAAGACGTGCGAGTTACTCGATCTGGCAAACGCCCACGGCGCGGCTGTCCATATCGACTCTGAAGAAGAAATGACGCGTCTGCTGCGCATTGGCAATCATGCAACTGACAATCGCTTCGTATTTCTAAGAATAAAACCTCCATCTCAAATAAAGTCTCGATTCGGCCTTGATCAAGAAAAGCTTTTCCGCTGCATCCATAGCATCAAGCCACGCCATGCAATCAGTATTGGTTTGTCCTTTCACCTGAACGAATACGCTCTCGAGGAAAGGGTTGCCGCTTTACGATGGGCCATACGAATCGCTGAAGAAGCAGCGACCGAGGGAGTCTTGATCCGCCATTTCGATATTGGGGGCGGTTACCCTTTGCGGTACACCGCCACACACAGCATCGAGTGCTATCGAAACGGTTCCCATCTAAGCGGCAATCCGGAAATCAACGCATATCCCTATGCAGCTCCGATCGCCACATTCGAACATGCGGCGGCTATAATCGGAAGAACACTCAAAAGTCCGGACTGTTCTGATTTTCTAACGAATAACGACGCCACGCTTTATTTGGAACCGGGGCGAGCGCTCCTGGATCAGTGCGGTGTAACACTGATGAGAGTGATCGCCACCAAGTCAAAGAGCGATAATGAGTTTTTTGTTATACTAGAGGGCATGTCATTTTCTGTTTCCGAACGCTGGTTTTCGTCTGATTTCGCACCGACCCCGATTCTAATCGGTTCACAACGAGAAAGAACAGATAGGCATCAAAACTACTACCTCGTCGGACAAAGCTGCCTGGAAAGCGACATTCTCAGAAATCGCGCCGTGCGTTGGCGGCAACACCCAGAACCCGGCGATATCGTGTGCTTTGTAAATACTGCTGGCTATCAAATGGATTCAAATGAAAGTACATTTCACCAAATCCCGTTACCAGAAAAAGTAGCCGCATTGCAACACGATGAAGACTGGAAAATCCACCGGGATGCGCGTTGCAATATCCGGATACTACGCAATGATCATCAAATCTCTGACTGAAACAATTGGCAACACGCCACTGCTTCGTCTGTACCAGGGGGACAATGGTGCTACGATATATTTGAAGTTGGAAATGTTTAACCCAACCGGTTCGATGAAGGATCGGATGGCGTTGAGTATGATCGTGGACCTGGAAGCCAGCTTGCACGGTTTTCAAGGCCAACCGAAGATCGTTGAGTCGTCGTCAGGCAATACGGCAAGTGCGCTTTCCATGCTCTGCGCATCGAAGAACTGGCAATTCACTGCCATCATGGACGGCCATGCCAGTATGGACAAAGTTCTGGCAGTTCAGGCACTGGGCGGGACGGTTCGCTTTGTCGGGGCAAACGATGGGGAGCTTTCGACAGCACTGCGTGATGCAGAAGCAAGACGGCTCGCAGAGAGCAATGACGGTTTTTTCTGGACGGCACAGCACGACAATCCAGCCAACAGCGCCGGTTATGCGGGGCTGTGCGATGAACTCGTCTCTGATCTGGGCGATGATATATTTGCTTTCGTCTCAGCAATCGGAACCGGTGGCTCACTTTGCGGCACTGCGGCAAAACTCAAGGAATTGAATCCAGATGTTCTCATCGTCGGGGTGGAGCCGGAGGGAAGCATAATTTTTGGTGGGCCGGCACACGACTATCATCAGTCCGGTACTGGTACGCCCGCCGGGGCGGATGTCGGATTGGTGATCGACTACTCTGTCATAGACCTGGGAAAAAAGGTGCCAGATCGCAATGCCTTTGCGGTATGCCGGCATCTCGCGAAGTCCCATGGACTACTGGTCGGAGGCTCTACAGGCGGAGCTGTCTATGAAGCTTTTCGTATTGCGCAGACTGCACCCGAAGACGCAAAAATCGTCACGATCGCATGTGATAGCGGAACTAAGTACTTGGACACGATATTCTCCGATCGTTGGCTACGATCTCAAGGTATCGACCCAACGGATCTAGATTCTTTCGACTTTGAGAGCGCAGCAGAACATAGAGCTCAATGAGCATGGCATGACGCCTGCAACGAAGTAAGCAAGTCATAACGATGCCAGACGCCAGCACGTTCTTCTTGCGCAACGGCCCACTTTGAAGGCGTGATTGACGAACATGAAGGCGATGCACCGCCAATAAAAGACCCCCATGTTGGCAGTGGTGGTTCAATTCGCCTGCCTCTTCGAGCATAGCGACTTTCGCCGCCGAAAGTGACGATGTCGCGCTCGTCCGAACTCAGCGCAGGGCGAGAGCGGTACTCGTGGCGCGGACGTGCCGGACGACCGCGTGGTTGACCGGCTCGGCGTGGGTGATGGGCCCCATGTGGCCGGCGCGTTTGATCTCGACGCAGCGCAGGTTCCGCAAGCGCACCGACAGCAGCTCGGCCACCTTGCGGGTCGAGGCGGGCGCGTGCTCGCCGACCATCAAGAGCACCGGCATCTCCAGCCGCGCGAAGTCCTCTGCGGCGACGGGCTCCTCGAGCAGGGCATGGAAGTCGAGCAGGGCCTTGGGGCTCCAGCGCAAGAGCGCGTCTCTGAGGTTCGGTCTCATGCCTTGCCAGGCCCCCGGGCCGCACCAGTAGTCGATGAAGCTCTGCATGGCGGCATCGTAGTTGCCGGTGGCGATGCCCTCCCGCACGTCCGCGACGATACCCTCGATCTCGGCCAGCTCCTTGGCAGCCGCAGCGCCGGCCGCCCTGAGCAGATAGAAGGCGGAGGGCTCGTAGAGCGAAACGCTCGCCACCGCATCGGGCCGGGCGAGCGCGGCATGCAGCGCCACGCCGCCGCCGTAGGAATGCCCGACCAGGTGCGCGGGCTGCGCCGCGTCGTCCAGCAGGCCGATGATGTGCTGCGCTTCGTCGGCGAGGGAGAAGGCTTTGGTCCCGGGCCAAGGGCCGGCGCTGACCGTGCCGTACTGCTCGGGCGCCACGAGCGCCGCCTGGGGCGCCAGGGCCTCGGCCAGGGCACGCCATTGCCCCGCGCCCGAGCCCGAGCAGTGCAGTGCGATGACCGTCTCGATGGCGAGCGGCTCGGGCGCGAAGAGGTCTGGCATGTAGGGGTCGGACATGAGCTTCAGACAGGCGTTAGCCGGCATGGGCACCTCCTATGCGGCTGAGCCGCGGGCTGTTGTGGGCGGTAAGCAGGCGGCCGTTTCCATGTTTGCTGTCGTCATCTGTGCAAAAAGCATCCTGCTGGGGTGGGCCGCCCGACGACGGTGTCGGTGGGGGCCGCACCGAGAGACCGGAGGCGGTGGCGGGTCCGGGACTCACGTTCCGGACCCGCCACCTGGGGCCGGCCTTGGGAGCGCCGGCCTTGGGGACTATTCTCGGGGTCTATCCACGAGAGTGTTCTGGGTTAGAGGCCCGCGCGCGGGGGAAGGTCGGCGAAGAGCTGGATGTGCGCGCTCTTCGCGAAGTCACCCGGCAACACACCGTAGGTCTTGCCGTCGCTATGCCAGTTCAGCGCCAAGCCGGCCGCAAGATGCTCACCGGAAAGCTGCAGGCAGGGCTGGAAGGTCCGGTCATAGGTCGCGTTGCCCTTGGCATCGGCGACGAAGATCGACTGGGCCCCGTCACGGCTGCCAAGCGGCAGATCATAGGTACCGATGAAGGGCTCGGTCGGCGGCGTCGCCATGAAGTAGTGCCAGATGGTGTAGACCCCCTCCGGCACCAAGCCGGTGAAGTGGAGCTGGATGTGGCCCAGGCCGTTCACACAGCTGTAGGTGCCGCCGCCTTCGGCCTGAAGCCAATCGCCGAGCGAGATGTCCAGCGCCGCACCCTTGGGGAAGGGGCCGTTGGCCTTGGGGTCGAAGGGCGCGTGGTGTTGCGGCTCGGCCGCGGCATAGAGCGGGGCCGCCATGTTGCGCTCCGCGGGACCCGGCCGGAAGACCTGGTCCGAGCCGGCCTGATGCTCGATGAAGACGTCCTGCTCGGCCACGTCGACCTCGACATGGGTGACGAAGGCTAACTCGTGGCGCACCGGGCCGTCATAGGCCCCGTCATGGGCATCGTCCTGGTTCGAGTTGTCGGCCAGGGCGATGGCCGACACCAGGGCCGTGCCGGCAAGAACGCTGATGACCGGCAAAGACAAGGAAGAACTACGCATCAATCAGTCCTTTCGTGGATAAGCATCGTTTGGTCTCTGTCGAACGATGGTCGGGGAAATCGGTTCGGTTGCTCAGTCGGCCGCTCAGTCGGCGACGGGCAGGCGGCTCGGCACGCGCTCCGGCACGAGGTGCGCCAGGTTGCGGGCTCGCGGGTCGGTGAGCGCTTCGAGAAAGGCCACCAGGTCGGCGATCGCGGCATCGTCGAGCGGCACGGCCGGGCGTTCGTTCGCCGCGGCAATGCGCGCCCTGAGCGCGGCGCTCTGCTGCACCCAGCCGTCGCGCCGGTCGAAGCCCGCACGGCGAGCCGGATTGATCGGCTGCTCCCGCAGCGCCGAGCCTTGGCCAACCGTCTGAGCGACTGAGGCAAGCGCCGGCAGAAGCTCCGGCGCCAGGCGGTAGGCTTCGAGCGAGCTTGCCGGGTCCAGGTGATGGCGCACCACCGCTTCCAGGCTGTCGAAGGCGCCGGCATGGCCCCAGGGACCGGTCAGGGCGACGTTGCGCAGCGAAGGCGTGCGGAAGCGGAAGAGATCGGCCGGCCGCCCGCTGACCGGCGCGCGGCCGACATCCTCCAGCCGGGCGGGGAAGCCGGTCGCCTCGAAATAGGAGGCGTCCGTACCGTCCCCCTTGCCGGGCCCGATCTGAGGCATGGCGATGGCATGGAAAGCCTGATCGCTCTGAAACTTGCCGCTGTGACAGGCAGCACAGCCGGCCTTGCCGTAGAACAAGTCCATGCCCAGTCGCGCCGGCGGCGAGAGATGCCGCACATCCTGCGTGCGCAGGTAGCGGTCGAAGGGACTGTCATCGAAACGGAAGGCCGTCGCCTGGAAAGCCGCAAGGGCATTGGCCGCCTGAACGAAGGTGATGTCCGCAGCGCCGCGCACCTCCGGATAGGCCTTCTGGAAAAGCACCCGGTACTCGGGAATCTTGCGCAGCCGTTCGGCAAGCAGGTTCCAGACGCCGTTGGCGCCACCGAAGCGGCGCAGGGCCGTGGCATCGGCGATTTCGTTCTCGCCGCGCCCGCCCGCCATCTCCACATCGGAGGTGACGGGGAACATCGCCTGAGCCGCCAGCGCGTTATCTAGTCCCTCGGGGAGCTGCTCACGCGCCGGTGTCCAGAAGCCGCTGGCCCAAGGGCCCTTGGGATCGGCCTCGACGCGGCCGTCGTGGAACAGGCGGGAAAACTCCTTGACGCCGAGATTGGCGAGCGAGGGCGAGTTGCGCGGAATGCGACCGTGCACAGCCGCGCCTTCCGGCACCCGCCGCTCAGGGCCGAGCCCCACGCCGCCTTCCCCGATACCGAGGGCCAGGCCGTCCACCGTTGCGTGGCGCGGATGATGGCAGGTGGCGCAAGCGATATTGCGGTTGCCGCTCAGGATCTTGTCGAAGAACAGCAGCCGGCCGAGTTCCACCTGGGCCGCCGGGAAGCGGCCGTTGTTGTAGTAATCGGCGTCGACCACGGGCTCGATCTCCGCCGCTCGGCCGGGCGCCGCCGCCAACAGCAGAGCGACGCCCGTGACAACCAGCGCTTTCGCGATCACTGGTGCGCTTCCGAGGTCGGGTGATACCTCAGCCGTCCGCCGCAGATCTCACGGCTCAAGCCGATGTCTGCGAGCGTGCGCGAGTCAAGATGGGTCAACACGCGGCGGTCGCGGTGCTGCTTGGCCAAGCGCTTGAGCGCGTCCAGCAGCTGCGCCAGGAGCGAAGGCCGTGCAGGCACTTCCAGGAGCGCGCTCGGCGTTGCCGGGCTCTCGGCCAGGACTTCGAGATTTCTATTCATGACATACTCCAGGATCTCTAGGACCGGGCGGCGGAACCGCCCTGTCTTCAGGCTCGAACCCTAGGCGGGTCGCCCGCCACCCGCTTGAGGAGGCGTTGGAGAATTCCTGGAGATTTGCTGTGGATTTGCTGGAAGGGAGAACCACCAGGCGGGGGCCGGGGGCGCCACGCCGCTGGCAGCTTCACTCAGAACGTCATTCTTGGGCGAGCCGCTGTGCGGCGAGACCCGAGAATCCAGCGGTAGGCGCGGTCCGGGCTTGTGGCTGGACCCCGGCTGCCAAGGCTCGCGCGCCGGGACTGCGGGCAGTCCCGGGCTCGCCTAAGGGCCGGGGTGACAGAAAATGATCTAGCCGCGCAGGCCGCGCTCCAACCTCAGCGCGGAAATCTCTAAAGCCCCAACCGCGTGAGCGCGCCTTCGACGGGCTGCCGGTTCGGCATGGGGATAGGGAAGCAGCGGAAGAAGTCTTCGCGCGTGTAGTCCGGAACCACCGCCTTGAGGCTATCGACATGGCCGAGCGCCCGTCCGCGGCGGCCGGCCAGCTCATTGGTCCAGGCCGCAACCGCGGTGATGTGGTGATGCGCGGACGGCTCCCGCACGGCACGCTCGGCCCAGTCGGCGGCCGTCTCGAGTTCGCCTTCGAAAGACATCAGGATGGCGCGCACCGCCGAGAAGGCGAAGCGCATGGGGTCGTAGGGGCTGAGCCGCCACGCCTGATCGACGGCCGGCAAGCCCCGCGCCGTGTCGTCGCCGAACATCAGCCCGTAGGCGAGCGAGTACTGACCATTGGCGAAGCTGGGGCTCAGCGCCACGGCGTGCGACAGCTCGGCGACGCCGGCATCGATATCGCCCTCCAGATAATGCGCCCGCCCGAGGGCCCAATGACAGAACGGGTCGAGCGGGTCGAGCGCCACGCTGCGATGCGCATAGTCGAAGGTGCGGGCGACCTCCTCGGACCAGCCGCAGCCCAGGCCGAGGAAAGCGCGCTGCCAGTGCAGGAACGACAGGGCCGCGAAGACGCGCGGCGAGTCCGGGTCGAGGCGCGCCGCGAGAGAGAGAAAGTCTTCCGCCTGCGCCTGATCCTCCGCCCGGAAGCGAAGGAGATGGGACAGCGCCCGGTGGTAGGCGCCCCAAGAGTCGAGCGAAGCGGGATGCCGCGCCAGCGCGCGCCGACGTTCCTGGCACTCGATCTCCGATTCCACGGCGGCGACCACCTGCTCGACGATCTGGTCCTGCAGATCGAAGATGTCCGTGATCTTGCGCTCGAAGCGCTCGGCCCAAATCTCGCAGCAGCGTTCGGCATCCGTCAGCGTCAGGGTGATGCGCAGACGATCGTCGGCCACGAAGAGGGCACCGTCGAGCTGATAGCGCGCGCCCAGCCGGCTGCCGATCTCGGAGCCCTCGAGCCCTTTCGCCGCCAAAGCCATGACGCTGGCCCGCGCACTGACGAAGAGCCAACGGGTGCGGGCGAACTGCACGGTCATGTCCCGGTGCAGGCCTTCGGCGATTCCGAGGCCACTGCCGGCTCCCTGCACCTGAAACGGCAGCAAGGCCAGAGAGGGCCGGCTCGAAAGCGTCCGCGCCCTGTCGTCTTCAGCGCTCTGGGGTCCGTGGTCGCGGCAGCCGCAGGCGTCGTGGTGCTCGCGGCAAGAAGCGCGATGGGTCGCGGGATCGCTTGCCGGACCCACTTGGATGCTGGAGGTCAGCCTCGGCGCGTTGTCTGGCACTGAGCCCAGGCTCTCCATCGCGGTCTCGACTGGAGCCTCTGCGGGATCCTCCACAGAATTCTCCACGGGACCGACGAAGCGGAAGCCGCGGCCGTGGACCGTCCGGATCATGCACTGGCGCTGGCCGTCGTCGCCGAGCGCCCGCCGCGCCGCCTTGACGCAGCTCGACAGCGCCCCGTCGGAGATCGCCCGCCCACCCCAGATGGTCTCGACGAGCTCGTCCTTGCAAACCATGCGATGGCGGTTTTCGAGCAGAAACAGCAGCAGGTCGAAGACCTGCGGCTCGACCGCGACGCGCGCGTCGAGGCACCAAATCTCGCGCGTTTCGACGTTGATTTCGATATCGTCTATCTTATAGCGAAGAGCCATTGCCCCTCCCTTCATAGCGTTGCTGTCCTGACGATGCGCGACCGTCAGGCCCTCATGAGCTTTGGAGACGCGCGGCAAGGGGCGGTGCCTCTCGCTCTCTCTTGCCTTCGCTTCAGACCAACGTAAGAGCGGTCCCCACAGAAATCCTGAAGGTTTTCTGAAGATTTCTTCAGGACGCCACATCGCGGTCATGCGCTGCGGCCGCTCAGCAGAGCGCCACGAGACCATATCAGCCCAATTTTTACTGTGAAATAGACCACTCTCCCGCCGCCAGCCGCAAAAAGGGCGGGATGGGCTCGCCTTTCAGAGTTTTCCGAAGTCTGCGGGAAACCGTGGGATCCAAGGCCGCGCACGACAGCGCGTGAGCCGGATTCGGTGCCCTGGCTTAGAGAAGGTACAGCGACTTAGGCCCTACCCCGCGGCGCGGGCCGGGGCGTCGGCCTCCACCTCGGCGAAGACCTGGGTGAGGGCCGCGACCAGATGGTCCATCATCACATCATCGTGAAGCGGCGTCGGGGTGAGGCGCAGGCGCTCGGTGCCCTTGGGCACCGTGGGGTAGTTGATCGGCTGCACGTAGATGCCGTGCTCGGTGAGCAGCTTGTCGGTGATCGCCTTGGCCTTGACCGGGCAGCCGACCAGCACCGGGACGATGTGGGTCTCGCTCGGCATCAGCGGCAGGCCGGCCTCGGTCAGCAGGGCCTTGAGGCGGGCGGCGCGGGCCTGGTGCTGCTGCCGCAGCTCGTCGTGGGCCCGCAGGTAGCGCACGCTTTCCAGCGCCGCACCCACGATGGCCGGCGCCAGGGAGGTGGTGAAGATGAAGCCCGGCGCGTGGCAGCGCACCGCGTCCACCAGGTCGCGAGAACCGGCGATGTAGCCGCCCATGCAGCCGAAGGCCTTGCCGAGCGTGCCCTCGATGACGGTCAGGCGATGGGCGACCCCGTCCCGCTCGGAAACGCCGCCGCCGCCCTTGCCGTAGAGGCCGACGGCGTGGACCTCGTCGAGGTAGGTCATGGCGCCATAGCGGTCGGCCAAGTCGCAGAATTCCGCGATGGGGGCGGTGTCGCCGTCCATCGAATAGAGCGACTCGAAGGCGATCATCTTCGGCCGGTCGATCGGGATCTCGGCCAGATTGCGCTCCAGATCGGCGATGTCGTTGTGCTGGAAGATGCGCTTCTCGCAGCCGGACTGGCGGATGCCGTCGATCATCGAGGCGTGGTTGAGCGAGTCCGACAGGATGACGCAGCCGGGCAGGAGCTTGCCGACGGTCGAAAGCGTGGCGGAATTGGAAACGTAGCCCGAGGTGAAGAGCAGGGCCGCTTCCTTGCCATGCAGGGCAGCCAGCTCGTTCTCCAAGAGGACGTGCAGGTGGTGGGTGCCGGAGATGTTGCGGGTGCCGCCGGAACCGGCGCCCATACGCTCGGCCGATCGCTTGAGGGCCTCGATCACCACCGGGTTCTGGCCCTGACCGAGATAGTCGTTGGAGCACCAGACGGTGACCTCGTCGGGGCCGGGCCCATGGTTATGGGCGCGGGGGAAGGCGCCGGCCTTGCGCTCCAGGTCGGCGAAGACGCGATAGCGGCCCTCGGCGCGCACGCGGGCGACCGCCTGACCGAAGACGCTCTCATAGTCCGGGAGGAAGGGCCCTTGTCCGTCCATTATCTTCTCCGTCCCTGTCATCTCTTGGCGTGACGTTGGGAGCCAGCCTAGGACGGGGATATTGACGCATCCTTGAGCTTGATCAAGCCGCGGGACTGCGGCCTCTCGCCCCGGACGGTAGACCGAGGCCGGCTACTGCGCCTGAAGCAGCTCTTCGGCGACGGCGCGCTCGTAGAACTCGCCGTAGTCGGTCAGCACGTCCTCCAGCATCTTGCGCGCCCGCTCGGTCTCGCCGGTCGCCATGAGGGCCTGGGCGTAGTGGACCTGGATGTCCGGGTTGCGCGGCACCCGCTCGACCGCCTGTTCCAGCAGGGTCAGCGCCTTCTCGTTCTCGCCGAGGTCGAGCAGGATGACGGCCAGGGTGTCCATGATCTCGCCGCTGTTCGGCGCCAGCTCCAGGGCGCGCTGGGCCTCGCTCCTGGCCAGCTCGACCTGGCCTTCGCGCCACAGGGCCCAGGCCAGGTTGTTGCGATAGGCTGCGTTGTTCGGCTGGTTCTCGACCAGGCGCTGGTAGGACACGCGGGACTCGTCATAGCGACCCTCGAAGATGTGATACTGGGCGCGCAGGTCCTGGATCTGCGTGTCGTCCGCATGGGCCTCCAGCCAGCCGTCCAGCTTGGCCAGGGCCTCGTCCCGCCGGTCCTGGGTCCAGAGGAACTGGGCCAGCTGGCCGGCGCGCTGCCCGGTGGGGTCAAGATCGAAGGCACGCTGCAGCTCGGCCTCCGCCTTGGCGGCGTCCTCCTCGACCTGCAGGTAATAGAAGGCCGCGATCTCGGCCACGCTGGGATCGTCGGGCCGTTCGTCGGCCAGGCCGGAGAGCTCGGCGAAGGCCGTCTCGTGCTGGTTGTCGAAGACCAGCAAGCGGACCAGGCCAAGGCGAGCCGGCATGTAGTTGGAGTCACGGTCCAGCGCCGAGCGCAGCTCTCCGATCGCCTCGCGCAAGCGACGGTCGCGCAGCAGCATCTCGGCCGCCGCGGCGCGGGGCTGCGGGTCGTCCGGGCGCAGGTTGGCAAGCTGGCGGTAAGCCCGCACGGCGGCGGGGAAGTCGCCGGCCGCGGCCTGCACGATGGCGTCGGTCTCCCACACTGCCGGCTGATCGGGGTAGCCTTGGACGGCCGGCACGACCGCCGCCCGGGCGTCCAACGGCCGGCCAGTGGCCAGCAGGAAGCGGGCCTGCACCAGGTTCGGCACCGGCGAGGGCACGCCGACCTCAACGGCTTCCTCGATGCGCTCCTCGGCGTTATCCAGTGCGCCGGCAGCAACCTCGAGCCGGGCCAGCAGCAGCAGCGCCTGGACATTCTCGGGCTGGTCTTCGAGCAGGCTGTCCAAGTGCGCGCGGGCCAACTCGGGCTCGTCCTCGGCGACGTGCAACTGCGCCAAGCTGATGGCGGCCGGGGCGTTGTCCGGCTCGATGCTCAGCGCCTGCTCCAGACTGCTGCGCGCCTCTGCCTGCTCCTCGCGCGCCAGATGGACGGCCCCCTCCAGATTGAAGCCTATGGCCAGCTCTGGGAACCGGCTCTGGATCTCCTTGGCGCTGGCGAGCGCCCCTTCGAAGTCCCCGCCACCAAGCTGCGCCGTGCCGAGGCGCACCAGGTTGTTGACGGAGTCCGGCGCCTTTTCGGCCGCCTCCTCCAAAGCCTGAAGGGCCAGTTCCCGCTCGCCCTGGGAGAACTGCAGGAGGCCAAGGCTGGAGCGCGCCTCGACATCGTCGGGGCGCAGGGCGACATAGCGCTGCATAAAGGACTGGGATTCCGCCGGCTTGCCGACGCGCAGGGCAACCTCTGCCGCCAGCCGCAGATAGGCCTCCGACTGGCTGTCGGCGAAGATACGCCGGGTGAGAATGTCATAGGCCGTCTCGGTATTGCCGAGCTGCGTTTCCGCCCAGGCGAGGCGCAGCAGCGCGTCCTGGTCCTGGGGCACGCGGCCGACATAGCCGGAGAGGTATTCCCGGCCACGCTCGGTCTTGCCGAGGACGAGGCTGGCAAATCCGGCAGTGCGCTGCGCGGCGAGATAGTCCTCCGCCTGCCCGAGGGCCTGCTCGGCCTGGGCCAGCGCCGTCTCGTAGTCGCCGTCGTGCAGCGACAGCAGCGCCTGAAGATTCAGGGCGGCAGGCGTCAAGGCGATCTGCCGCGGCATGGCCGCGAGTGCCGCCCGCGCCTCCTCGAAACGCCTGAGCTCCAGCGCCAAGCTGGCGTGCAGGATGGTGGTGTCGGGGCGGAAGGGCTCCTCCGCCGCCAGCGGCGTGAGGATGTCATAGGCCTCTTCCAGCGCCCGCTCCTGAACCAGAAGCCGGGCGTAGGTCGCAACGGCGTCGGAGTTGGCAGGGTCGAGCTCGTGGGCCCGACGGGCTTTCTCCTTGGCCGCACCGAGGCGCCCGGCAGCGATATCCAGGCGCGCTGCAACCTCCAGCGCCGCGGCATTGTCGCCGCGTTCCATGACCGCGTCCAAGAGGCTCAAAGCCGCCTCCTGCTGACCCAGCGAGGAGAGCGCCTGGACTCGCAGCACGTCGAGCTCGTCGCGCAGGGCACCGGTCGGCGCGTCCGCCTCGTCGGTCAGCGCCAGAACCTCGTCGAAGCGGCCCAGCAGCAGCTGTGCTCGCGCCAGGGACGCCCTCAACTCCACCGACTCGTCGCCCAAGGCGCGCGCCCGGCGCAGTTCCTTCTCGGCCGGCTGAATGGCGTAGAGCTTGAGATAGACCTCACCCAGGCGGCGGCGCGCCTCGGCATTCTCCGGGTCCGCCTGGACCGCGTTCTTGAGATGGATGACCGCCGCCTCGAAACGCCCTGCCGCCGACTCCTCCTCGGCGGAGGAAAGGAACTCGTCGACCTTCTTGGCGTCCGCCACACCGGGCGCGAGCCCAACCCCGAACAGGAGCGCAACCAGAAAGAGAGAGGCGAAGGAGAAGCGGAGTTGCATGCCGTCGTACCCGAGCGCTGGAAACAGATGCACCACAGCGGTGCGCGGGCAGGCTACCCGGACAGAGCTTACCGAAGACCGAAAACCCCGCCGGACGCCCGGACACTACTTAGGGCTTTTTGACGCGCTCGCAAAGAGCCCGCGGTGCATTACTCGCCAAAGGGCTGTGCTTACGAGATCCGAGAAGACAAGGCGCGACCGTTAACCAAAAAGCCGCTGATGCGTTAACCAAATCAGCGCTCAGCCAGCCCGTCCGGTGGAAAAATTTCTGCCGCATTTGCCTCGATTTTCCCTATACTGAGGTCACGCGGAGACGCGTAGGGTTCACGCTTGGGGGAGCGACGGAATGCAAAAGGGTTTTCTTTTCAAAGGGCTGGGCTTGCGTCTCATGCTCGTTCTCGCGATTCTGCTGCTTGCTGCAGAACGCGCCGACCTTTCCGCCGAACCGACACAGCAGCTCTCCGGACAGCTTCTCGTGGCCCAGCCGGATCTTAAGGATCCGAACTTTCAGCAGTCGGTTATTTACCTTGTCGAGCACGACGACGGCGGCGCCTTCGGCCTGGTCGTCAACCAGTTCGTCGCCCGCCTGCCGCTCAAGGTCGTGGCCGAGCATTTCAACATGAAAGAGACGTTGGATAAGCCGCTGACCTTCCACTACGGCGGGCCGGTCAGCCCTAGCGCCCTCTTCGTCCTGCACAGCGATGACGTGACGCTGGAAACCAGCCTCGACCTGGAGCATGACCTGGCGCTGTCGGGCAATGCCGACATCCTGCAGCAGATCGCCAAGGACGAAGGGCCGAGCCGCTTTCGCATCGTCTTCGGCTATGCCGGCTGGGGACCGGGCCAGGTGGAAGCCGAGATCGCGGCGGGCACTTGGGAGGTGATCGACTACGACCCCGACCTGGTGTTCGGCGACGACCTCGAGAGCTGGGAAGAGGCGATCGACCGCCGGCCGCTCGACCTTTAGGGCCGCCCACTCCCCCATTCGCGCCATGGCAAGCGCCGGCGCTTGAGCTAGGTCAAGGACGCGCTCCGCCAGTGGCCTAGCCTTTCGCCATGAGCGATCCTCTCTCGAAATACCGCAGCGCCCGGCTGCCTCGCTACACCAGCTATCCCACGGCGCCGCACTTCAGCGATGCCGTCGATGCGGAGACCTACGGCGGCTGGCTGGCCGACTGGCAGAACGGCAGCAGCGCATCGCTCTACCTCCACGTTCCCTTTTGCCAGCAGCTTTGCTGGTATTGCGGCTGCCATACGACCGTCACCCAGCGGCCCGAGCGGGTTTCCGCCTATGCCGCCCTGCTGCGCAGCGAGCTGGCTTTGGTCGCGGAGCGCCTGCCGGCCCCGCCGCCGTTGACCCACCTGCACTTCGGCGGCGGCACGCCGACCATCCTGGCCGCGGACGATTTCGCCGGCTTGATGACCGACGTGCGCGCGGCCTTCGCGGTCGCCGACGATGCCGAGCTCGCCATGGAGATCGACCCGCGCTGCCTGAGCGACGACATGATCGCGGCCATGGCGGCGCAGGGCATCAACCGCGTCAGCCTCGGCCTGCAGGACTTCACGCCGGCGGTGCAGGAGGCGGTTAACCGCGTGCAGCCGGTCGAGGTGGTGGCCGAGAGCGTTCAGCGGCTGCGCGCCGCCGGCGCCGAGAAGATCAGCTTCGACCTGATGTACGGCTTGCCCAAGCAGTCGGTCGAAGATCTCTGCCGCAGCATCGAGCTCGCGGCGGCGTTGGAGCCCGACCGCGTCTCGCTGTTCGGCTACGCCCATGTGCCCTGGATGAAGAAGCACCAGCAGCTGATCCAGGAGGCCGACCTGCCGGACGTGGAGACCCGGCGCCAGCAAGCCGAAGCCGGCACCCGCCGTCTCTCGGAATTGGGCTTCGTGCCGATCGGCATGGACCACTTCGCCCGGCCCGACGACCCCATGGCCATCGCCGCAGCGCGTGGCGAGCTGGGCCGCAACTTCCAGGGCTACACCACCGACATCGCGCCGGCGCTGATCGGCCTGGGCGCCTCGGCCATCGGCTCGCTGCCCCAGGGCTATGCCCAAAACCTCTCCGATCTGGGAGACTACCGCCGGGCCATCGAGGCCGGCCGGCTGCCCACCCAGCGCGGCTTGAGCCTCAGCGCGGACGACCTCTTGCGCCGCAGCTTGATCATGCAGGTCATGTGCGGCGAGCGCATCGACGTCTCCGCCGTCTGCGCCGAGCACGACCGCCCCCTCGACGCCGTCGCGGACGCCTTCGAGGGCCTTGACGAGCTCAGCGGCGACGGACTGATCGAATGGAACGGGCAGCAGCTCGTTTTCACCGAGGAAGGCCAGTCCTTCCGCCGCTCGGTGGCGGCCTGCTTCGACAGCTATCTCAAAGCCGGCAAGGCCCGCCACTCGCTGGCTGTTTGAGTTGGGCGCCTAACGGCGCTGTACGGTGCCAGCCCGCTTGGCGGCGTGCTAATGTGGATTCAGGCAATGCGTTTTTCAGCGCAGCGGGGCCATCCTTTGGCGCGATTCGAGAACTGAATGTCCCTACCCGTCAGGGCTTCCTTCGCCGCTCGCCCTCCAAGATTGCCGCTTTGGCAAAGAGTTCTGTTCGTCGATTTCAACGGCGTGCTCAATCACGACCCATTTTGGTCGAGCATTCTGACTGCGAAGGCACACGAGATCAGAGTGCCTGTGCAGAGCTTCGTACGCCGCGTTTTTTCGGATGAGGCGTTCGTACGCGACTGGATGCGCGGGGTTCATTCAGCCGAAGACGCCATCCGTCGATTTGATGCACCCACCGTGCCAAAAGCCAAAGACGGCTTCATGCTCGAACGGCTCACCCAAGACTGCGCTGCCATGCGCCTCGATGGCGAGATCGTGCAGGTGCTGCTGAAAATCAGGCAGCACTCTCTCGTTGTTCTTGCGACCGACAATATGGACTGCTTCGCCAATGCCATCGATGAGAATCGGGAAATCAGGGACAGCTTCGACGATGTGCTGTGCTCGTGCGAGGTTGGAGCCCTCAAAGAAGAGCCTAAGCATTTTTTTGGGCCGTGGCTGAAGAGGCACGGACTGAGCTTCCGTGACGCAGTTCTTGTCGATGACAGCGCACAAAACTGCCGCGCGTTCGAAGAAGCTGGCGGCTCTGCGCTCCGCTTCACGCAAAGAGACTCGGCGTTGGTGTCTCTCGCCCGCCGGTTTGATCTTTGATGCCTGCGGCGCTGTAGGGCATCGACCTACACCCCCCTCCCGGCGCTGCGCGCCGACCTCCCCCTCAAGGGGGGAGGTGTAAAGGGCTGCGGTGCCATCGCGATTCCCTCCCCCCAGCGAGGGCAGGGG
>JANQMX010000055.1 GCA_028279885.1 Rhodovibrionaceae bacterium
TGTAACCTCCACCATGGACGGTCCCCTCTGTTTGAGTTGTCGATAAACTCACTCTGGCACATCCGATGCCGTCGGGGGCCGTCCACAACAACATTTCGACGCCGGGCGAAGGCCGAGACATGGTTCCCGGCTCCCAAGTCTCGCGCTCTGGGACTGCAAGCAGTCCCAGGCTCGCCTAGGGGCCGGGATGACAGCCTGTGGGGCTGCGCCAGTGTGGACTACTCTTCGAACTCGATCAGCACGCCGCCGGGCGCCGGCGCACTGAGGCGCACCCCCTGGCTTTCGGCATCGACCTCGATGTAGACGCAGTTGTCATTGGTCAGCACGGCGGAGCCGGTCAGCCCCTCGATCAGGGTCAGGCCTTGGCTGATGGCGGCGTAGTCGCCGGGAAAGTCCTCGAGCTTTTCGAGATTGTAGACATTGCCGGTGAACTGCACCTCGGCGACGCCGGTCTCCAGGAGCTTGGCGCCGGAGGCGTTGAAGTCGCGCACCGTGCCGTCGTTCAGGGTCAAGGTCCCCTCACCCCAGCGCGCGCCGACGATAAATCCGGCGGTCGTCATGGTGCCCTTCACCGTGCCGGCCAGCACCGGTTCCACGTCGGGGCAGTCCTTCTCCTGCGCCACGGACGGCACGGCGGAAACCAGAAGTGCAACAGCGGCCAGTGCGACCGAGGCCCGGAGAATTGATGTCATCGGCTTTCCCCTTCTATCGACAGGTTCTGGCGTTGCCGCCAAGGCGGCGGCAGCTCACTGCGCCACGGCATCGACGGCTTGCGCCCGTTCGAGCCGCGCCTCCTCCATGTGCTTGTAGGCGACGTAGTACTTGTAGATGTTGCGGACGTAGATCACCGGCTCGCGGCTGATCGCCCGCCCGGCCGCCACCTCGACATTGCCGAACCACTTGTTCGGGTCGAGGCCCATCTTCACCGCCCGCTTGCGTGCCTTCGCGATGTTGCCGGGCCCGGCGTTGTAGGCGCCGAAGGACAGCAGAATCTGGTCCACGGGCTCGATCTCGGGATCGTCGAAATACTGCTCCCGCAGGAAACGTAGATACTTCACGCCCGCATGCACGTTGTTCTCGGGGTCATTGATGTCGGGGATTCCGACATTGGGGTCGGCGGCCGTGGTCGGCAGCACCTGCATGATGCCGACGGCGCCGGCATGGCTGCGCTTGCTTTGGTCGAGCCGGGACTCCTGATAGGCCTGCGCGGTGATCATCAGCCAGTCGAAGTCGTACTTCTCCGAAAAGGTCTTGATGATATCCACGGTGTCTTCGTAGCGGGAGCGCGCATCGCCCCGGGTCACGTTGTCGACCCAGGTCTTGCCCCCGAAGTGGCGCTTGATCAGGACATTGCCGATCATGCTGCCCTTGCGGATGGTGTCGACGAAGGTGTTGACCGCCGCCAAGAGCTCGGGGCTGTCCTGGCGCACGACCCAGGCGATCTCGCCGCCGCTGTTGACGGCCAGGTCTTCGTGCACGGTGATGTTCTCGAAGATCTGCGACCAAAGCGCGGCCTTGTGGCTGTCGACGATCACCGCCGGCAGGATGCCGCTCTCGACCATCTCGAGCAGGTCGTAGTCCTCCAGGCGTTCATCGGCGGCCTCGATCGGGATGGCGTCCTTGCCATCCGCTTCCCGCTTCGCATTGAGCGCCGTGAGATGCTCGAAATAGCTGCTCGACTCGCGCACATGAATCTCGGTCTCCACCAGGTCGTCGAAGCTGGCAACGTCCGGCGCGGCCGGTCCCGTAATGACGAGCTCGCTGACCTCCTTGTAGGTCGGCTCGCTGAAGGCCACCTGCTCCGCCCGCTCCGGCGTAATCGTGAGATTTGCTGCGGCGACGTCCGCACGCCCCTCGATCACGCTCGGCAGGATCTGGTCGCGCGGCATGGGCATGATCACGACAGCGATCTTCTTGCCCTTCGGAGCATGCTTTTCGTTGAGGTACTTCTCCAGCTCTTGGGCGATATCGTAGAGGATGCCGCTGCGCTCGATGCCGTCATACGAGAAGAAGAGCGGGTTGTAGGCCGTCGCCATGCGGAGAAAGCCGCGCTCCACGATACCGTCGAGATCGCCGCTCCAGGTCTCTCGTGACAATGTCAGCAGCGCTTCCTCGTCCTCGCTCGATTGAGCAGCTGCCGCGCCTGCAAAGCAGAGCGCCATTGCAAAGGCGGCAAATAAGACCGATGCGCGGCTGCGGCTCCAGAGTCTCATGACAGTCGACCTCCCCTCGCGTCCCCTCACGGGACTCGTTACCGACGTTCACCCTTATTTAATTGCGGATTGCTGCGCAGGCTATTGGACCTTAGGGCCTATTGCTCGACCGCCTCGAGCGCCTCTTTGCGCTGCGCCTTCAGGTTCTCCATGAACTGATAGGCGACGTAGTATTTGTAGATGTTGCGCACATAGTCCACCGGCTGGCGGCTGATCACCCGCCCCGCGGCGATCTCGACATTGTCGAACCACTTGTTGGGGTCCAGGCCCATGCGGACGGCACGCCTTCGTGCCTTGTGGATGTTGCCGGGCCCGGCGTTATAGGCGCCGAACGAGAGCAGAACTTGGTCCACCGGATCGATCGCCGGGTCGCTGAAGTACTGCTTGCGCAGGAAGTGCATGTACTTCACGCCCGCATGGACGTTGTTCTTTGCGTTGTAGATGTCGGGAATGCGGACGTTGGGGCCCGCCGCGGTGGCCGGCAGGATCTGCATGATGCCGACGGCGCCGGATGCGCTGCGCCTCTTTTGATCCAGCCTCGACTCCTGATAGCCCTGCGCCGTGATGATCAGCCAGTCGAAGTCGTACTGATCTGAAAAGGTCTTGATGATATCGAACGTCTGTTCGTAGCGGGAGCGCGCCTCCCGCGCCATCACGTTTTCCACCCACCTCGGGTTCTTGAGGTAGCGCCGCGCCAGGATGTTGCCGAAGCGACTGCCCTCGCGAACCTCCTTGACGAAACCGTCCACCGCCTTTTGCAGCTTCGGCGAATCCTTGCGGAGAGCCCAGGCGATTTGCTGGCCGCTGTCCACCACCAGATCGTCGTGAACCGTGATTTTGTCAAAGACCTGCGCCCAGAGCCCCGCCGTCAGGCTGTCGACGATCACAGCCGGGATGGTCCCGGCCTGCACCAGTTCCAGAAGATCGTAGTCCTCCAGCCGTTCGTCCGCGGCCGTGACCGGTATCGGCGCCAGGCCCTCCGTCTGGCGCGTGGCGTTGAGCGCCTGGAGGTGCTCGAAGTAGCTGCTGGAGCGGCGCACGAACACACCCACCTTGGCAAGGTCGTCGAAGCTGGCGACGTTCGCTGCGGCGGGCCCGGTGACGACGAACTCGCTGATGTTCGTATCGGTCGGCTCGCTGAAGGCGACGGTCTTCTGACGCTCGGGCGTAATGGTCAGATCGGCGATGGCAAGGTCGGTCAGACCTTGAGCGACGCTGGGAAGGATCTTGTCGCGCGCCATGGGCTTGATCACGACATCGATGCGCCGTCCTCTCGGCGCATAGGCCCTGCTGAAGTGCTTCTCCAGCTTGCGCGCGATGTCGTGCACGGCGCCGCGCTGCTCGATACCGTCATAAAAGAACAGGATCGGATCGTAGGCCGTCGCGATGCGCAGAAACCCGCGTTCGACGATACCGTCGAGATCGCCGGTCCAGGTCTCGTTGGCCAGCTCGAGAAGCGCACTGTCGTCCTGAACCTGCTGCGCAACCGCGGCGTTGCCGCCGATGACCAGAGCAGAGAGGGTGACAAGCGCAGCGCATAGCGTGCCCCTGCTCAAGAGCTTCATGACATCACCTACCTGCTGTTGTCCCCTTTGTCCGGCCGTTTCGCCGCGGCACAGGACCGCAGTCGGTCGAACGGGGAAATTCTACGACGACTTGAGCCTGAGTCCAGTTGACCTTGCCAAAGCCCGGACATCTCGTGACCTTTTGCGTCTTGAGACATTACACCGCGGCCTAAATTGGGCTGATTTTGCCGAAACCGGGAGGATGAGGGCGAGCATGCCGGTGACGCTGTCGTTACAGGAGGTCTACGAACTGAGTCGGGCCGCCCTGATGGCCTGCGGCGCGAGCGAAGCCAATGCCGCAAGCGTCGCGCGCTCCATCCGCGAGGCCGAGGCCGAGGGGATATGCAACGTCGGCCTCGCCTACCTGCCGTACTACTGCGAGCACGTGCTCTGCGGCAAAGTCGACGGGCAGGCTCAGCCGGAGCTCAAGCAGACGGCGCCTGCCGCACTGTTGGTCGACGCCAAACACGGTTTTGCCCATGCCGCCTACGAGGCCGGCGAAGCGGCCCTGCTCTCTTTGGCCAGGAGCCAAGGCTTGGCCGCCATGGGCCTGGCCAATTCCTACGCCAGCGGTGTGATCGGCTATTTCGCCGACCGCATCGCCCGGCAAGGTCTGATTGGCCTGGTCTTCACCAACGCCTCCGCCTCCATCGCGCCATGGGGCGGCACCAAGCCGCTGTTCGGCACCAACCCGCTCGCGCTCGGCGTGCCGCGCGCCGATGCCCCGCCCATCGTCGTCGATCAGTCCTCCAGCACCACGGCCCGCGTCAACGTGGTGCAGGCAGCCGAGCGTGGCGTGTCCATTCCGGACACCTGGGCGCTGGATGCGGACGGTCGGCCGACCACCGACCCGAACGAAGGGCTGAAAGGCTCGATTGCCCCCTTGGGCGGCTACAAGGGTGCCGGTTTGGCGCTCCTGGTCGAGGTTCTGGCGGCCGGGCTGGTCGGCGCCAACTGGTCCTTCCAGGCTTCGTCTCTCGGCGACAACGAGGGCGGCCCGCCGAACATCGGGCAGCTCTTCATCGCCATCGACAGCGGACTGTTCGGTGCCGCGGGCTTCGGCGACAGGCTGGAGACCTTGGTGGCGGCGATCCACGCGCAGGACGGCACCCGACTGCCGGGCGACGGCCGCCACCGGGCAAGACGCAAGGCGGAGGCAGAGGGTGTCAGCCTCGACGAGACGCTACACGCGCGGATGATGGACTACGCGGAACGGGCGGCCCTCGCATAGGTCCTGCGGCCTCGGTGCGCAGCGGGCTTCGATGCGATCGAGGCATTCAGCGAGCGTGTTGCCATGCTGGCTGTCGATGACCAGCAGGTGCGATACGTCCCCTTCGGCGTCCCCGAACGGCAGGATGATGCGTGCGTAGGACCACTGCTTCTCCGTGGTCTGCAGGACGATGACGTGGGTCAGCGGCTCGCGGCGCTCGTAGCATTCAAGGTAGTGCCGGCCGACAAGCCGGCCATACGCGGGCGGCTGCAGGTCCTCGGCATAGAGCTCCTTGAGGTCGCGGCCGTGGGCGTTGCCGATCGCCGTTCCGCTCAGGCGGTAGCGAAAGCGCGGCGGCTTGCCAGGTATGACACCGACTAACATAACCCGCGGGAGCAGAGGTTTGATGTCGGCCGGGTCCAACGCCTCGCGGGGCGGTAGGCGGCGGCCATCGCACAGGCGGCCCCAGTGTTCGAGAGCCAGGACCAGGTCGGGATAGTCGTTCAGCCCGGTGTCCCGGCCGATTTCGGCCGATTTGATGCGGTGCACACGCTCCATGGGCACACTTTCTATGCCCCTGCCTTAGCAATCCATTAACGCGAAACAAATTCCGTATTACGATCAAAAATAGACGAGCTTCGACTGCCAAATCGGCCGCGCGACGAAAGATTCAGACGCTGCCGAAATGACGATTGAGCAAGGCCAGCAGACGCTCGATCTCGTCCAGGGTGTTGTAGTGCGCCAGGCCGATGCGCAGCACGCCCTCGGTCTCGTCGATGCCCAGGTGACGCACGATTTCCAAGGCGTAGTTGTGGCCCGACCAGACGAAGAGATTCTCGGCAGCCAGTTGCTTGGCGATCTCCCGCGGGGCGACGCCGGCGAGCGTGCAAGAGACGGTGGGCACCCGGCGGGCAAGATCGGCCTCGTTGGTGATGCCGTGCACGATCAGCCCCGGGATTTCCTTCAAGCCATCGATGAGGCGCGCCGTGAGCGCGCGTTCATACTGAGCGAAGACATCGACCGCCGCATGCAGCGCCTGCCCCCGTCCGCGCATATGGCGGTAGGGTGCGCGGTGGGCCTCGCCCGCCGTGCGTTCGGCCAGCCAGTCGAGGTAGGCCAGCGTGCCGTTGAGGCCGGCCATCCCCTCGATGTTCGGCGTGCCGCTCTCGAACTTGTCGGGCAGGTAGTCGCCCACGGCCCGGACCTTGTAGGCGGGCAGTTCAGCGAGGAGGTCCTCGCGGCCCCAGAGCACGCCCAGGTGCGGCCCGAAGAACTTGTAGGCGGAGCAGGCCAGGAAGTCGCAGCCCAGGTCCTGCACGTCGATCGGTCCGTGTGGCGCGTACTGCACCGAGTCGACATAGACCAGCGCACCGGCCGCCTTGGCCTTGGCCGCGAGGCCCTTCACGTCGTTGATGGTGCCGATCAGGTTGCTGGCGTGGTTCAGTGCCAGGAGCTTGGTGCGATGGGTCAACAGCGGGTCGAGTGCCTCGGGCGCGAACTCGTAAGTGTCGCGGTCGAAGTCGAGCCAGCGCACGACGGCACCGCGGTCTTCGGCGAGTTGCAGCCAGGGCGCGATGTTGCCCTCGTGATCCATGCGGGTGACGATGATCTCGTCGCCGGGCCCGATCCGATGGCCGAGCGAGCGCGACATCTGATAGGTCAGCGTGGTCATGTTGGGGCCAATGATGACCTCGCGCGCCGAGGCGGCATTGAGGAAGTCGGCCATGCCGGCGTGCGCCTCTTCCACCACTGCCTCAGCCGCCTGCGTCGTCGGAAAGAAGCCGCCGAGATTGGCGTTGCTTTCGATCAGGCAACGGCTGACGGCATCGACCGTCGCTTGCGGCACCTGGGTGCCGGCCGGGTTGTCGAGGTAGGCGCGCGGGCGCCCCTCGTCTGTAATCGTGAGCGCGGGGAACTGCGCGCGAACGTCTTCGATGGGAAAGCGGTTCTCAGTCATCGCCAAGCCTATGACCTGACCGCTAGCCGGAAATCAAGCGTTCGATCTCTCTGCCGGGCAATGCGCCCTCGGTATAGCCGAAGCTGCCCTCCTCCATCAGCGTGCGCGCGGCACGTTCCACCAGGCTGTAGGTCGCGCGCGCCAAGCTGCCGCCGATGGAGATGCGTTTGACGCCGAGCGCGGAGAGCTCGCTCACAGACAGCGGCTCCCCGGCCAGACCCATGACCACGTTGAGCGGCCCCTCGACCGCGCGGACCATGGCGCCGATGGCCTCGGCCCCGACGACGCCCGGTGCATAGAGACAGTCGGCGCCGGCCTCGCGGTAGCGGTTCATGCGTTTCACCGATTCCTCGAAGGGTTCCGGATGCTTCACCAGATAGCACTCGGCCCGGCCGGTCAGGACGAAGGGGACACCGCTCTTGTCGATGACCTCGCGCGCAGCGGCGATGCGTTCCACCGCGAGCTCGATGTCATAGAGCGGCGCGTTGCGATCGCCGGTGAAGTCCTCGATCCCCGCACCGGCCAGCCCGCCGTCGATCGCCTGACGGATGGTCTCCGCCACGTCCTCGGGGCTGTCGCCGAAGCCGTTCTCCAAATCGCCATTGACGGGGATCGCGACGGCTTCAGCCAGCACACAGTGATCGGCCAGCGCGTCTTCGCGGCTCAGCTCGTAGACGGCATCGCGGCGCCCCTCGCGCCAGTTGATCCCGGCGCTGGTCGTGGCGATGGCCTTGAAGCCGGCAGCCGCCAAGATGCGCGAAGTGCCGACATCCCAAGAATTGGGCATGACGAACGTGCCCTCGCCACGATGCAACTCCAGAAAAGCCTGCGCCTTGGCCTTGAGATCCGCTGCCATGCCGACGTCCCCTTTTTGTTCCACGTGAAACAACCATAGCAGGCGAAGCTTTTCCGCTCCGCGCAAAGGACGCAGTCCGCTTATGCAGGGGCGCGATAGCGGCTGCGCGGTATCTCGGCGATGGCGGTGATCTCGATCAGGACATCGGGCCGGTAAAGGCGAGACACCTCTATCGTCGTCGTCACCGGATAGGGCTCGGCGAAGAAGCTTTGTCGGATATCCCCGCAGGCCATGAAGGCGTCGATGTCGGTGGTGTGCTGGGTGAGGGAAATGACATCGACCATCTCTCCACCGAGGCTGATCAAAACCGCCTGGATGTTTTCCAGCACCTGACGCAGCTGCGCGCGCATGTCGCCTTCGCCGACCAGCGCGCCGTCACGATCGAGCGCCACTTGGCCCTTCAGGAATACGAGCTGGCCGTCGCCCGGCATCGCGGCCATCGAGAAGGCACCGAAGGGTTGCCAGACCTCCGGCGGATTGAAGTGCGTTGCCATCGCTTCTTTCCTTCGTCGGCGAAATCAAATGTGCAACGTTCCGCGCATCATGGTGACACAGTGTCCGCCCACGCGAATCTCGGTGACCGCACCGCCCGCTTTGACCGCCGTGGTGTCGAGCCGGCTCGGCCGTCCCATTTCGACACCTTGGGCGATGACGAAACGATGCGTGCCATCCGCTTCCAGCGAAGCGAGCAGACCCGTCAGCGCAGCGTTAGCGCTGCCGGTTGCCGGATCTTCCTTGATGCCCTGCAAGGGTGCGAACATGCGGGTGCGCGCATCGAAGACATCGTCCGCCGGGCAACGACAATAGAGATGGATGTCATCGCTGCCGGCGATCGGCAGGTGCTTGGCAAAGACCTCGGCCTTGGGGGTCGCCTTGGCCAAGGCCTCGCGGTCGCGCACCTCGGCAATGAAGAACGGCAGGCCGACGGAACTCCAGGTCGGAAGGTGCCGCGCAGTGACCATATCCTTCGGTGAAAGGCCTACGCACTCAGCGACGATCTCGGGTGCGAGAGTCTCGCCAAGCGACAACTCTTGCGGCGCGGTGAACTCCGCTCCGTCGACGCGGTCGCCCGAACGCAGCAGCTTCACTGCAACGAGTCCGGCCCGCTCCTCGAACAGGAGCTGCTCGCCGACCGGCTTGCCGTGCACGCTGCCGAGCCGCGCGAGCGCGCAGGCGGTGCCGACGTTGGGATGACCGGCAAAAGGGATCTCCCGCGCCGGCGTGAAGATCCGAACCTCGGCATCGTGCGCCGGGTCCGCGGGCGGCAGTACGAAAGTCGACTCAGAGTAACCGAACTCCCGCGTGATAGACTGCATCTGCTCGGTCGACAGGCCGCGCGCGTCGGGGACCACGCCGAGCGGGTTGCCGCCGAAGGCTTCGTCGGTAAAGACATCGAGGGTGAGATAGCCGATCTCCATAGTGCGCTCCTCTCGCTTGAGTCGGCAGTATTGGGAGAGGACGCTCATGGCGGAGCAAGCGGAACTTTGTCACCCGGACATTGTTTTCGGGTCGGACGCTTGATGCTTTATTTCGAATAATGGTGCAGAAGTGCGCACCTCAACTTGCCCGACGCGAAACATCCGCGTTAGAGACTAAAAAGTTGGCGACAGATCCGAACACGGCCGGTGCTGCGGAGTCTCTCGTCAGGGGACCGCAGCACGGAGGAGACTCAAGTATGGCCCGCAAGAAGATCGCCCTTATCGGCGCCGGACAGATCGGCGGCACCTTGGCGTTGCTGACCAGCCTCAAGGAGCTGGGCGACGTCGTGCTGTTCGACATCGTCGACGGCGTGCCGCAGGGCAAGGCGCTGGACCTGGCGCAAAGCGGTCCGGTGGAAGGCTTCGATGCGAAGCTGGTCGGCACCAGCAGCTACGCCGCCATCAAGGGCGCCGACGTTGTGATCGTCACCGCAGGCATTCCGCGCAAGCCGGGCATGAGCCGCGACGACCTTCTCGAGATCAACATGAAGGTGATGGGCCAGGTCGGCGCCGGCATCAAGAAGTACGCGCCGGGCGCTTTCGTCATCTGCATCACCAATCCGCTCGACGCCATGGTCTGGGTGCTGCGCGAAGCCTGCGGCCTGCCGCACAAACGGGTCGTCGGCATGGCCGGCGTTTTGGACTCGGCGCGCTTCCGCCACTTCATCGCCGATGAACTGAACGTCTCTCAGGAAGACGTCACCGCTTTCGTGCTCGGCGGGCACGGCGACACCATGGTGCCGATGGTGCGCCATTCGACGGTCGCCGGCATTCCGCTGCCCGAGCTGGTGAAGATGGGCTGGCTCGACAAGAAGCGGCTCGATCAAATCGTCACCCGCACGCGCAACGGCGGCGCCGAGATCGTCGCTCTACTCAAGACCGGTTCTGCTTTCTACGCCCCAGCCGCCTCGGCCATCGCCATGGCCGAGTCCTATCTCAAGGACAAGAAGCGCGTGCTGCCCTGCGCCGCCTACCTCAACGGTGAGTATAAGGTGAAGGGCCTGTACGTCGGCGTGCCGGTGGTGATCGGCGCCAGCGGCGTCGAGCGTATTGTCGAGCTGAACCTCAGTGCTTCCGAGCAGAAGATGCTCGACAACTCGGTTGCGGCCGTGAAGGGCTTGGTCGCGGCCTGCAAGAAACTTGGCAGCAAGACGAAGGCCCCAGCGAAGAAGGCAGCAGCTCAGCCCAAGAGGGCGGCTGTGGCCGGAGCCAAGAAGGTCGCCGCTAAACCCAAGAAGGCGGCTGCCGCCAAGCCCAGGAAACCAGCAGCGAGGGCAACACCTATGGTTGCAACCACAGCTAAGAAAACCAGTGCCGTAAAGTCTAAGACCACCACCAAGGCCGCGCCGAAGAAAGCCACGGCGGCGAAGCCAAGGGCGGCAGCTACGGCGGCCGCCAAGAAGACGGCTGCCGCTAAGCCGAAGAGAGCCGCAGCGGCAAAGCCGAAGACGACCGCGAAGGCCGCGCCAAAGAAAGCGACAACGGCCGCCGCCAAGAAGACGACGGCGAAGGCCGCGCCTAAGAGAGCTGCAGCGGCAAAGCCGAAGACGACGGCCAAGGCTGCGCCAAAGAGAGCCGCGGCCAAGAAGACAACAGCGGCCACCGCCAAGAAGACGACCGCGAAGGCCGCTCCCAAGAGAGCTACAGCGGCGAAGCCGAAGACGACAGCCAAGGCTGCGCCAAAGAGAGCCGCGGCCAAGAAGACAACAACGGCCGCCGCCAAGAAGACGACCGCGAAGGCCGCTCCCAAGAGAGCTGCAGCGGCGAAGCCGAAGACCGCAGCCAAGGCTGCGCCTAAGCGAGCCGCAGCGGCAAAGCCTAAGACAACAGCGAAGGCCGCGCCCAAGAGAGCAGCTGCTGCACCGAAGAAAGCGGCGGCCGCCAAGCCGAAGACGACAGCTAAAGCTGCGCCGAAGCGAGCGGCTGCCGCCAAGCCGAAGACAGCTGCAGCGGCTAAGCCGAAGACGACGGCGAAGGCCGCACCGAAGCGAGCAGCGGCTCCTAAGCGAACGGTGGCGGCTAAGCCGAAGCCAGCCGCGGCGAGACGGGCGAAGACGACTCGTTAGTTTTTGTTGGTTTCGAAGTTCCTGTGAGCGTTGCGGCGGCGTCTTCCAGGAACTTCAAAACCGCAAACCACGCGCGAGTTTTAAGGTCGGCCTATGCCCCGGACCTCATCGGCGACTGCGGTGAGGCCGCGGGCCGCTCGCCTTGGCGCAAAGTATCAGGCCTCTCAGCGCCTTCGTCGCTGGACATCGCATAACCGTCGCTCTAAGCATGACTGGCTTGCCGGGGGGTTGCTCTCGCCTGGGCTTTCCAGTCACCGCCGGGCTTGACCCAGCCGCCTTTCTTCGCGCCCAAACAGCGAAATTTTCGAGGCCTCATGAACATTCACGAATATCAGGCGAAGTCTCTCCTCGCCAAATACGGTGTTGCGACTCCGCAGGGGGGCGTCGCCTACACGCCGGAAGAAGCAGAGAACGTCGCCCGCGAGTTGGGCAGTTCCGTCTATGTGGTGAAAGCCCAGATCCACGCCGGCGGCCGCGGAGCGGGGCGCTTTGCCGACGACCCCGACGGCAAGGGCGGCGTGCGCATCTGCAAGTCGGTCGAAGAGGTCGGCCAGGACGCGCGCCACATGCTGGGCCACGTGCTGGTCACCAAGCAGACCGGCCCGGCCGGCAAGGAAGTCAAACGACTCTACGTCGAAGAAGGCTGCGATATCGGCCGCGAGCTCTATCTCTCCATGCTTCTCGACCGCGCCACCGGCCGCCTCACCGTCGTCGCCTCGACCGAAGGCGGCATGGAGATCGAGGAGGTCGCCGCCGAGCACCCCGAGCGCATCATCAAGGAAATCATCGACCCGGCCATTGGGCTGATGCCCTATCAGTCGCGCAAGGTCGCCTTCGGCCTCGGCCTGGAAGGCAGGCAGGTCAATGCGGCGGTGAAGTTTCTCGGCGCTATGTACAAGGCCTTCAACGCCCTCGATGCCTCGCTGGTCGAGATCAACCCGCTGGTGGTGACCGGCGCCGGCGGCCTGCTGGCCTTGGATGCCAAGATGAACTTCGACGACAACGCGCTGTTCCGCCACAAGGACGTGGCCGACATGCGCGACGAAGACGAAGAAGACCCCATGGAGCTGGAGGCCGGCCGGCACGAGCTGAACTACATCAAGCTCGACGGCCAAATCGGCTGCATGGTCAACGGCGCCGGCCTGGCCATGGCGACCATGGACATCATCAAGCTGTTCGGTGGCGAGCCGGCCAACTTCCTCGACGTCGGCGGCGGCGCCACACGCGAGCGGGTGACGGCCGCCTTCAAGATCATCCTCTCCGACCCCAACGTGGAGGGGATCCTGGTCAACATTTTCGGCGGCATCATGCGCTGCGACGTGATCGCCGAAGGGGTGGTGGCAGCCGCGCGCGAAGTCTCGTTGCATGTGCCGCTGGTGGTGCGGCTGGAAGGGACCAACGTCGAGCTCGGCAAGAAAATCCTGGCCGAGTCCGGCCTGCCCATCGTCTCGGCCGACAATCTGGCCGATGCCGCCGAGAAGATCGTCAAAGCCGTGCAGGGAGCCTAAGAGCCATGGCCGTACTGGTCGACAACAACACCAAGGTCATCTGCCAGGGCTTCACCGGCGCGCAGGGGACCTTCCATTCCGAGCAAGCCATCGCTTATGGCACGCAGATGGTCGGCGGCGTGACGCCCGGCAAAGGCGGCACCAAGCACCTCGACCTGCCGGTCTTCGACACCGTGGCCGATGCCGTGGCCGAGACAGGCGCCAACGCCAGTGTGATCTATGTCCCGCCGCCCTTTGCCGCGGACGCCATTCTGGAAGCTGTCGATGCCGACATCGCGCTTGTCGTCTGCATCACCGAAGGCATTCCGGTCTTGGACATGGTCAAGGTCAAACGCGCGCTGGAGAACTCGGGAACGCGCCTGGTCGGCCCCAACTGCCCCGGGGTCATCACACCGGACGAATGCAAGATCGGCATCATGCCCGGCCACATCCATCAGCGCGGCAAAATCGGCATTGTTTCGCGCTCAGGAACGCTTACCTACGAAGCGGTGGCGCAGACGACCTCGACGGGCCTTGGACAGTCGAGCTGCATCGGCATCGGCGGCGACCCTGTGCACGGCTTGAATTTCGTGGACTGCCTGGATCTGTTTCTTAACGATCCGGAAACCGAAGGGATCATTATGATCGGTGAGATCGGTGGAGACGCCGAAGTGAAGGGTGCCGAGTTCATCGCCAACCATAGCGTCAAGAAACCCGTCGTCGGCTTCATCGCCGGCAGGACGGCGCCGCCGGGGCGCCGCATGGGGCATGCCGGCGCCGTTATCTCGGGTGGCAAGGACACCGCCGATCATAAAATTGCCGCGCTGAAGGAGGCCGGTATTCACGTCGCCGACTCGCCCGCCAGCCTTGGCGAGACGATGGTGGCTGCCATGGGCCGCTGAGCGCGGAGCTGCTGCGAAGACTGACCAGAGAAAGGAGGCGGCAGGGGTTGCTGCCCATCGGCGACCCGGCCGATGTGAGAAGATGGCGCAAGAGACCGAGTCCAGTGCCGCGCTGATGGGGCCGAACGGGGCCCTGCTGTTAGAACAATTCGCCCGCTACCAGGCCGACCCAAGCCACGTCGCCCCAGAGTGGCGGGCCGTGTTCGAAGACCTCGACGCCCCGGCTCGCGAACTGCTTGCCTCTGCCGTCGGCGCCGCCGCGCCGGCTTCGGCACCGGCCCAGACGCCGCTTGCCCCTCGCCCCAACGGCGAGAGCATGGCGGCCGTCGCCTTCTCCTACAGCGGTGGCGCAGAGATCGACGCCAGCCACGTGCGTCAAGCAACGCTCGATTCAATCCGGGCGCTGATGATGGTCCGTGCCTATCGCGTGCGCGGCCATCTGGAAGCTGACCTCGACCCCCTCGGCCTGGCACCGAAGGTTCCCCATCCCGAGCTCGACCCGAGGAGCTACGGCTTCACCGAAGCCGACATGGACCGGCCGATCTTCATCAACAACGTGCTGGGCCGGGAGACCGCGACCCTGCGCGAGATCGTGCAGATCTGCCGCGATACCTATTGCGGCAAGATCGGCGTCGAGTTCATGCACATTCAGGATCCGGACCAGAAACGCTGGATCCAAGAGCGTATCGAGAACGTCCAGAACCGCACCGAGTTCACCATTCCCGGTAAGCGCGCCATCCTGGAGCGGCTGACCGCGGCCGAGACCTTCGAACAGTTCCTCGATAAGAAGTACACCGGCACCAAGCGCTTCGGCCTCGACGGCGGCGAGTCCATGATCCCCGCGCTGGAACAGATCCTGAAGCGCGGCGGACAACTCGGCCTCAAGGAGGTTGCCGTCGGCATGCCGCACCGCGGCCGCCTCAATGTGCTCGCGAACTTCATGGGCAAGCCCTTCTCGGCGATCTTCAGCGAGTTCCAGGGGGGTGCCGCGCATCCCGAGGAAGTCGGCGGCTCGGGCGACGTGAAGTACCACCTCGGCACCTCTTCCGACCGCGAGTTCGACGGCAACAGCATCCATCTCTCGCTGACCGCCAACCCCTCTCACCTCGAGGCCGTGAACCCCGTGGTGATCGGCAAGGTGCGCGCCAAGCAAACCCAGATCGGCGACACCGAACGCAGCCAAGTGATGCCCCTCTTGATGCATGGCGACGCCGCCTTTGCCGGCCAGGGCCTGGTGCCCGAGACGCTCGACCTCTCGGAGCTCAAGGGCTACCGGGTCGGCGGTACCATCCACTTCATCGTCAACAACCAGATCGGCTTCACCACCAACCCGGTGAACTCCCGTTCCGGCCCCTACTGCTCGGATGTCGCGAAGATCATTCAGGCGCCGATTTTCCACGTCAACGGGGACGACCCCGAAGCGACGGTCCACGTGGCGCGTATCGCCACCGAGTTCCGCCAGACCTTCAAGAAGGACGTGGTCATCGACATGTTCTGCTACCGGCGCTTCGGCCACAACGAAGGCGACGAGCCGGCCTTCACCCAACCGGTGATGTACAACACGATCAAGAAGCACCCCACGGTGCGACAAGTCTACTCCGACAAGCTGGTGGCGGAAGGTGTGGTGTCGAAAGGCGAGGTCGAAAGCCATCTGGCCGACTGGCGCAAGCGGCTCGATGCGGATTTCGAAGCTGCCGGAAACTACCGTCCGAACAAGGCCGATTGGCTGGAAGGCGCCTGGTCAGGCATCTCTACGGCGAAGGGCTACGACGCCCGACGCGGCAACACGGCGGTGGAGATCGAGCGGCTGCGCGAGATCGGCCACAAGCTGACGCACGTGCCGGAAGGCTTCAACGCTAACCGCAAGATCCTGCGCCAGCTCGAAGCCAAGAAGAAGGCGATCGACAGCGGCGAGGGAATCGATTGGGCGACCGCCGAGGCCCTTGCCTTCGGCTCCCTGGCGGTCGAGGGCCATCCGATCCGCCTGACCGGACAGGACAGCAACCGCGGCACCTTCTCTCAGCGGCACGCGGTCTTCATCGATCAGAAAACGGAAGAGAGATACAAGCCTCTGAAACATCTCTCTCCCGACCAGGAGTCGGTGGAGATCATCGACAGCCCCTTGAGCGAGTTGGCCGTGTTGGGCTTCGAGTATGGCTATTCCCTCGCCGAGCCGCAGGCTCTGGTGCTCTGGGAAGCGCAGTTCGGCGACTTTGCCAACGGCGCGCAGATCATCGTCGACCAGTTTATCAGTTCCGGCGAGTCCAAGTGGCTGCGCATGTCGGGCGTGGTGATGCTGCTGCCCCACGGCTACGAAGGACAGGGGCCGGAACACTCCTCGGCCAGGCTGGAGCGCTACCTGCAGCTTTGCGCCGAAGACAACATCCAGGTGGTCAACTGCACCACGCCGGCCAACTACTTCCATGTCCTGCGCCGGCAGCTGCATCGGGACTTCCGCAAACCGCTGATCATCATGACGCCGAAGTCGCTGCTGCGGCACAAGCGCTGCGTTTCGCAGCTGGCAGACATGGCGGAGGGCACCTCCTTCCACCGCGTGATGTACGATGACGCCTTGCCGAGCGATCCCAAGAAGGCCAAGCAGCTCGTGCTCTGCAGCGGCAAGATCTACTACGAGCTTCTCGAGGCACGGGAAAAACGCGGGGTCGAAGACGTGCATTTCCTTCGCCTCGAGCAGCTCTATCCTTTCCCTTACGACGCCTTGACGGAACTGCTGACGCCTTACAAGCACTGCGATCTGGTCTGGTGCCAGGAAGAGCCGCGCAATATGGGCGCCTGGAGTTTCGTCGAGCCCTTTATCGAAGAGCTCGCCGACGAGATCGGCTTCAAGGAAGCCCGCCCGCGCTACGCAGGGCGGATGTCGGCGGCCTCGCCAGCGACCGGTTCGGCCAGCCGTCACGCCACCGAGCAGGCGGAGTTGATCGACGAGGCGCTGACGCTGGGCAAGAAGCGGATGGGCCGCGTGGCCGCGCGCAAGGCCAGATACGAAGCGAGCAACGGCAAGGCCGCAAGCAGTCCGAAGTCGCGCAAGGCAGCCGAGTAGAACGGGAAGACGATGGCAACTGAAATCAAGGTCCCCGCGCTGGGTGAATCGGTCACCGAGGCGACGGTCGCCCAGTGGCTCAAGCAGCCGGGCGACAGCGTCGAGGTCGACGAGCCGCTGGTCGAGCTGGAAACCGACAAGGTCACCCTGGAGGTCAACGCGACCTCAGCCGGCATCCTGTCGGAGATCGTGGTGGCCGAAGGCGAGAACGTCGAGGTCGGCGCGCTCTTGGGGACCATCGGCGAAGGCAACGGACAGGCCGTTGCGCCAGCGCCAGCACCGGCTGCACCGCCCGAACCGGCCCCCTCGCCAGCGCCAGCCGCAGCCGCCCCCCAACCGGCCGCCGCCCAACCAGCCGCCGTATCGTCCGGCGAAACGATGGATATCGTCGTCCCGGCGCTGGGCGAGTCGGTGACGGAAGCCACCGTCGCCCAATGGCTCAAGCAGCCCGGCGAAGCGGTCGGCGCGGACGAGGCACTGGTCGAGCTGGAGACCGACAAGGTGACCCTGGAGGTCAACGCACCGGCCGCCGGCACGCTCTCTGAGATCAAGGCCGAGGCCGGCGCGACCGTCGAGGTTGGCGCACTGCTTGCCAGCTTCGCCGCCGGTGCCGCCGGCAATGCGCCGGCCGCGCAGCCCAGCGCAGCGGCCCCGACCCCGGCCACCGAGGAGCCCCCTGCTCCCGCGGCAGCGCCAGAGCCGACCGCCGGCGCCGGGCTCGATCCCGCGCAGGTCGGCCGCACCGACGGCAAGGTCACGGTGGACGACCTCAACCGCTTCATCGCCGCCAGCACGCCGCCGTCTGCCCTGACGCTCTCGCCGGCCGTGGCCAAGCTGGTGGCCGAGCACAACCTGGATGCCAGCCGCATCGTCGGCAGCGGGCCGCAGGGGCGCATCACCAAGGAGGACGTGCAGGCGGTCATCGCCGGCACGGCGCCGCTGCGCGAGCGCCCGACGGTCGCCGCCCCCGCACCGGAAGCCAGGGCCCCTGCCCCGGCACAAGCCCCGCTGCCCGCCGGGGTGCGCGAAGAGCGCGTGCGCATGACCAAGCTGCGGCAGACCATCGCCAAGCGTTTGAAGGAAGCGCAGAACACCGCTGCCATCCTGACCACCTTCAACGAAGCCGACATGAGCGCGGTGATCGCGCTGCGCCAGCGCTACAAGGAGAGCTTCGAGAAGAAGCACGGCATCAAGCTCGGCTTCTCCAGCTTCTTCGTGAAGGCCTGCGTCAAGGCGCTGAAGGAGATCCCGGCGGTCAACGGGCGCATCGAGGGCGACGAGATCGTCTACAACCACTTCTACGACATCGGCATGGCGGTCTCGACGCCGAACGGCCTGATGGTGCCCGTCATCCGCGATTGCGACGACAAGTCCTTCGCTGAGATCGAAGGCGCGCTCGGCGAGCTGGCCGGCCGCGGGCGCGACGGCAAGCTCTCCATGGACGAGATGCAGGGCGGCACCTTCACCATCACCAACGGCGGCGTCTTCGGCTCGCTGCTGTCGACGCCGATCCTCAACCGGCCGCAGTCGGCCATCCTGGGCCTGCACAAGATCAGCCAACGGGCCATGGTCGTCGACGGCAAGGTCGAGGCGCGGCCGATGATGTACCTGGCGCTGTCCTACGATCACCGCATCGTCGACGGGCGCGAGGCGGTGACCTTCCTGGTCAAGGTCAAGGAAGCGATCGAGGATCCCGAGCGACTGCTGCTGGATCTGTAGTACCAGGCCGCGATGAGCAGAGCTCACCGCGGCCTCTATTGCGTTCAGACGCCACGCAGGCTTTCCTCGCTTCGCTGCGGACGCGCAGTCGCGCTTGCCAAGCTGCGATGCGTTTCACTCATCGCAGCTTGGTACAAGGCGCTTCAATCCGCCAATACGCGCCAGACGGAGGCGTTGCGCACGTCGCTGTCCTCCAGCTCGCGCGTGGTCTTGACCGCGTAGGAGATCATCCGCTCCAGACCGTCCTTGGGCAGGTAGTTGCGCCCGGGATCGCCGATCAGGACCGTGGCGCCACGGGCAGAGAGCGCCTGCAGCCAGGCGAAGACCCGCTCGGCCAAGTCGCGCTCGTAGCAGATGTCTCCGGCCAGTACGACCTCCCAATCCCCGTCCTTGCCGATCAGGTCCTCGCCGGTGGCCGCGATCCCCGCGGCATTGGTGTCGCTGTTGAGCCGCAGGGCCGCGAGGGCAAAGGCATCGATCTCGCTGGCCTCCACCCGCATCGCGCCAGCCTTCGCCGCGGCAATGGCGGCGATGCCGCAGCCCGAGGCGAAATCGAGCACCCGCTTGCCGGCAACCGCGCCAGGATGATCGAGGACATAGCGCGCCAGGGCTTGCCCGCCGGCCCAGGCGAAGGCCCAGAAAGGCGGCGGCAAGCCCATGCGCGACAGCGCCTCCTCGGTCGCCTGCCAGAGCGGCACGACCTCACTCGCCAGATGCAGGTGAATCTCCGGCACCAAGGGCGGCTCCTGCAGAGCCGTGTTGGCCGCGACGAAGCTCTCGGGATCGAGCGCTGATGCTGTTTGCACGGCAGCGCCTAGACCAACAACGCGGCGAACGCGCCGACGCTGAGCAGCCAGCCAACGTTCCGGTTAGAATTGAAACGTACCCAGCAACCGGCAGGATCGTCGGTGTTCAGGCTCAGGACCTGCCAAAGGAAGTGGGCGGCGACCGCGGCCAGGGCGAGATAGACGGGCCAGCCGGCCCCGGCGACGACGGCAGCGGCGGTAAAGAACAGCAAGGCCATGAGGTAGAACAGCGCGATCCAGGGCTTGCTGGCCGCCCCCAGGCGCAACGCCGTCGACTTCACGCCGATCAAGGCATCGTCTTCCTTGTCCTGGTGGGCATAGATGGTGTCGTAGCCCAGGGTCCAGGCGACGCCGCCGAGGTAGAGCAGCACCGCGGGCCAGGCGAGCTCGCCGGTCACCGCCGTCCAGCCGACCAAGGCGCCCCAGTTGAAGGTGAAGCCGAGCCAGGCCTGCGGCCAGTAGGTGACGCGCTTCATCAAGGGATAGGGCACCACCAGAAGCATGGAGAGCAGGCCGACGGCGATGGTCGTCAGGTTGAACTGCAGCAGCACGACCAGCGCCAGGGCCAGTTGCACAAAGAGGAACCAGAGCGCCTGGTTGAGGCGGATCTCACCGCTCGGCAGGGGGCGGGTCGCGGTGCGCGCGACCTTGCCGTCGATGTCGCGGTCGACGATATCGTTGATGGTACAGCCCGCACCGCGCATCAGCAGCGCGCCGATGGCGAAGAGCGCCAGGTACCAGGCGATAGTCGCATCGAAGCCGCGACCGCTTGCGCCGGCCGCGAGCAGGCAGGACCACCAGCAGGGAAACAGCAGCAGCCAGGTGCCGATCGGCCGGTCGAGGCGCACCAGGCGCAGATAGGGCGCCCAGGGCCGAGGCGCGCGCCGGAGGATCCAGGCGTCCTCTCTGATATCGCTTGCCAGGCGGGTTTCGCCGCCACCAACCATGACTTAGTTTCTTTCCTTATGTGAGGCGGCCATTGCCGCCCAGCCCAACAGAGGTCTTACCGGCCTATCCCACAAGAGTGAAATGGCGTTCTGTAACAAAAGACAAGCGAGGCTGCGACAGGCAGCCGCCGTGAAGACGGGATTCTGAGGCCGATGGGCAAGCTTGCCACCCGTCTCTACGTCGAAGAAGACCTTACCGCCGGCGCGGTCGTGGGGGTCAATCATCAGCAAGCCCATTACCTGCGCAGCGTGCTGCGCCTCGGGCGCGGCGCGGCGATCGCCCTGTTCAACGGCCGCGACGGCGAGTGGCTGGCCAAGCTCGAGGGCCTGGGTAAGGGCTGGGCCTCCCTCGCCGTGCAGAGCCGCATCCGCGAACAGAGCGAAAGCCCTGACGTCTGGCTGGTCTTCGCGCCGATCAAGCGGGCGCGCATCGACTTTCTCGCCGAGAAGGCGACGGAGCTCGGCTGCCGCCGACTACTTCCCGTGATGACCCGCTTCACCGCGATGGAGCGGGTCAATGTCGAGCGGCTGCGCGCCAACGCACGCGAGGCGGCCGAGCAGTGCGAGCGGCTGGACGTACCGCTGGTCGAGCCGCCACAGCCGCTGGCCAAGCTGCTCGAAGCCTGGCCGCCCGAGCGACGGCTTTTCGTCTGCAGCGAACGCGGCTCAGCGCCCCCGTTCGGCGACGCCCTGGCGAAGGCGGCGGAGCCGCAGCCGGCGGCCGTTATGACAGGACCGGAAGGGGGGTTTGCCGAAAGCGAACTTGCAACGATGGCGCGCCTCCCCTTTGTTACGCTTGTTGGTCTCGGGCCGCGCATCCTGCGGTCCGATACGGCGGCATTGGCGGCGCTGGCGATCTGGCAGTCCGTCCAGGGCGACAGCTCAGCCCGGCCGCCGTCACCGGCTTCGGCAGAAGGCGCGTCCGAACCGGACCTCGCCGATTGAGGAGGCGCACGTACCATGTCCGCACCGCCGCAGGGTAAAGGCGAGCCGATCACCGATCGCCGCCAGCTCGTCGCCTATCTGGAAAAGGGCTGCAAGCCGCGCGAGGCTTGGCGCATCGGCACCGAGCACGAGAAGTTCGCCTTCACCTGGGAAGACCTGAAGCCCCTGCCCTACGAGGGCGAGCGCGGCATCCGCGCTCTCTTGGAAGGCCTGTCGAAATACTGCGGCTGGATGCCTGTCCTGGAAGGCGACAAGCCGATCGCGCTGACCAAGGAAGGCTGCAACGTCACCCTGGAGCCTGGCGGCCAGGTCGAGCTCTCCGGCGCGCCGCTGGAAACCCTGCATCAGACCTGCAACGAGGTGCACACCCACCTCGACCAGGTCAAAGAGGTCTGCGGGCCGATGAACGCCGGGATGCTCGGCATGGGCTTCGCGCCCACCTGGCGGCGCGACGAGATGCCGAAGATGCCCAAGGCCCGCTATGACATCATGCGCGCCTACATGCCCAAGAAGGGCAGCCTCGGCCTCGACATGATGCACCGGACCTGCACCGTGCAGGTCAACCTCGACTTCGCCGACGAAGCCGACATGGTGCGCAAGTTCCGCACTTCGCTGGCGCTGCAGCCGATTGCCACGGCACTGTTCGCCAACTCGCCCTTCACCGAGGGCAAGCCGAACGGCTTCCAGAGCTACCGCAGCCATATCTGGACCGACACGGACCCCGATCGCAGCGGCATGCTGGACTTCGTGTTCGAGGACGGCATGAGCTTCGAGCGCTACGTCGACTACATCCTCGACATGCCGATGTACTTCCTCTACCGCGAGGGCCGCTATCTCGACGTCAGCGGCAAGAGCTTCCGCGATTTCATGGAGGGTAAGCTCGACGCGCTGCCCGGCGAGCGGCCGAACGTCAACGACTGGGCCGACCATCTGACGACGGCCTTTCCGGAGGTGCGCCTCAAGCGCTTTCTCGAGATGCGCGGGGCGGATGGCGGCCGCTGGGAGAAGCTCTGCGCCTTGCCGGCATTGTGGGTGGGGCTGCTTTACGACTCCGATGCGCTGACCACCGCCGAGGACCTGGTCAAGGACTGGACCAAGGAAGAGCGGCATTTCCTGCGCGACCATGTTCCGCGGGACGGCCTCAAGACGCCCTTCCGCAACCGCGACGTCCAGGCCATCGCCAAGGATGTGCTGGCGATCGCTGCCGAGGGCCTGCGGCGAAGGGCCCGCTTCGACCGACTCGGCGATCTGGACGAAACGCAGTTCCTGGCACCGCTCGTGGATATTGCCGAGACTGGCGAGTCGCCGGCCACCAAGAAGCTGGCCGCCTATCACGGCCGCTGGCAGGGCGCACTGAGCCCGCTGTTTCGGGAATTCGCCTACTGAGAAAACGGACCGCTTCGCCGCTGGCGACGGGGCAAAAAAGTGCCGCCGCTTTTGGGGAAAAGCGGCGGCAATGTGTGCTTGGGGATATGAGGGTTACTAGTCTTGGGGAAGGGCTAGTAGGCGGTAGGTTAGGCGGAGATTCTAAACAAAGCGTTAAGATACGTTAGATTACATCGCCCTAAACCCCGAAAAAACGCGGAAAAACGGCCTATTTACGAACAGGAATGGTTAACTAATCCGCGCTTTTCTTGAGGAGTTGCCGCCTCAGCCGGTCAATCACTACGGAATCAGGGGCTAAAAAGTGAAGAGCCGCCGTTGGGGGGCGGCGGCTCTTCGGTGCTTGGGGATATGAGGGTTACACTAGTCTTGGGGAAGGGCTAGCGTTCCCTTGGTAACACCGAAGATATAAAAAAGGAGTTAACAGAATTCCAGTGTTTTCTTTCGCTTTTCCATAAAAATTTCACTTCGGGCTCGCGTCTAACGCGAACAATCTGATTTTTAACGATTCTTTCGACTAAAAAATGAGCCGCAGTGGGGGCTGCGGCTCACTTGGGGATATGAGGGTTACACTAGTCTTGGGGAAGGGCTAGGTTTTTTATGTCACCTAGTTGAGAAAAAAGTTAATGGTGTAATAACGTCGATGCAAGGGAAAAACCTGTGATGAAAATTGGCCTATCTCAAAAGCTTAACCCGTCTTCCGTTTTTCCCCCTTTCTCTGCTTACAGTCATGCGGTCGAGTGCAAGGGTCTTTTTCGCTGGCTGCATATCTCGGGGCAGGTGGGAGTCGACATCGAAGGCCGAGTCGCAAGCGACTCGGAGGCACAACACAGGCAGACGTGGAAAAATATTCTGGCGATTCTACAATCGGCCAACATGAAACCCGAGCATCTCGTCAAAGTCACAGCTTACATCACAGAGCAAGCCGATACCCCGATCTATCGCCAAGTCCGCGACGACTCCATTCCCGGAGTCGAATGCGCTTCGACCTTGCTGGTGATCAGCGGTCTCGCTCACCCGGACTATAAGGTGGAGATCGAAGCGATCGCCGCCGCGCCGGTGGATAGTGGGGATAACTCCGAGTAGGTCTACCTGAAACGGGCGTCGTCAGGTTGCCGTGCCGCCGACGGTGATCGCGCTGACCAGCATGGAGGGTTGGCCGACTCCGACCGGCACGCCTTGGCCGTTCTTGCCGCAGGTCCCGATGCCCTTGTCGAGCGCCATGTCGTTGCCAACCATGGTGACGCGGTTCATGACCTCCGGCCCATTGCCGATCAGCGTGGCGCCTTTGACCGGCCGGCCGACCTTCCCGTCCTCGATGAGATAGGCTTCGGTGCAGCTGAAGGTGAACTTGCCTGAGGTGATGTCGACCTGGCCGCCGCCGAAGTTCACCGCGTAGAGACCGTTCTTGACGCTCGCCAGGATCTCCTCGCGGCTGTGGCTGCCGTTCAGCATGTAGGTGTTGGTCATCCGCGGCATGGGGATATGCGCGTAGGACTGCCGCCGACCATTGCCCGTCGGCTTCATCCCCATCAGGCGGGCGTTTTGCCGGTCTTGCATATAGCCGATCAGGATACCGTCCTCGATCAGGACGTTGCGCCCGCTGGGCGTGCCTTCGTCGTCGACCGTCAATGAGCCGCGACGATCGGCGATGGTGCCGTCGTCGACGATGGTCACGCCCTTCGACGCCACCTGCTCCCCGATTCGGTCGGAGAAGGTCGAGGTCCGCTTGCGGTTGAAGTCGCCTTCCAGGCCGTGCCCCACGGCCTCGTGGAGCAGCACGCCCGGCCAGCCCGGACCGAGCACCACCGGCATCTCGCCCGCCGGCGTGTCGACCGAGCCGAGGTTGACCTCGGCCTGGCGCAGCGCCTCCAGCGCCAAGGCTTGCCAATCCTCCTCCTGCAGCAGGCGATCGAAGACGAAGCGTCCGCCGGCGCCTGCACTGCCGCTCTCCAGCCGCTCACCGTCCTGCAGAACGACCGAAACGTTGAGCCGCACGAGCGGGCGGATGTCGGCGCTGCGCTCGCCGCCGGCGCGCAGGATCTGCACCGCCTGCCACGACCCCAAGAGTGAGGCCGAGACCTGACGGATGCGCTCGTCCCGGTCGCGCAGGAAAGCGTCGATCGCCGAGAGCACCTGCACCTTGTCCTCGAAGGGAATGGCGTTGAGCGGGTTCTCGCTGGTGTAGAGCTGCTGGTTGGTGCCTGGAGGCGCCGCCTGCAGCGTTCCCGAATGGCCGGCGTGGACCGCCTTCACGGTGTCTGCAGCACGGCGCAGCGCGGCCTCCGAAAGGTCGCTGGCGTGGGCATAACCGGCCGCCTCGCCGGCGATCGAGCGCAGGCCGAATCCCTGGGAGGTGTCGAAGCTGGCGCTCTTCAGCCGCCCGTCGTCCCAGCTCAGCGCCTCCGACTGGCGGTACTCCAGGAAGAGTTCGCCGTCATCGGCGCCGGCCAAGGCATCGTCGAGCAGCGCCTGAGCACGGCCGCGATCCAGGCCGGCGCGCTCGAAGAAGATGTGATCGGTTTCTGGAAGATGGGACATGGCGTGAAGTCCAAAGTGTTGCTGGATGACCGGGTCGGCCGTGTTATGCCATATAGGGCCCACAGGCTGCCTTGCCCAGACGAAGGTCCCGCGCGGTAAGGGGGTCGCGGCGCGACGGTCCCTGTCGCGTCTTTCACCTTACCCCAAGCATCGAGAGAGAGGATGACGGTCGAAGCGTTGAAGGGTCTCAATGAGCATCCGCTTAGACGTGAGCTCTCATCCGAAATCCATGCACGCCCCTTCGTCGCTTTGCAGCCGCCCGAGCGGGTCAGCCACCTGGCGTTCCTGACGGGCGAAGGCGGCCGCGAGGAGGAGTTGAGCCACCTGAGCCAGCTCTGCAGCCGGTTCAAGGTCGCGCCGCCGCCGGAGAATGCGCGCTTCTTTTACGCGGACCTCGGCCCATTTCGCTTGCGTTGGGAGCGGCACACGGAACACACCGCTTACACCTTCTTCGTGCACGAACGCGCGCCGACCGCGCCCGACGGAGGGATCGACCGCTTCCAGTCTCCGGTGATCGAGCGCGTGCCGCAGGACTGGCTCAGCAAGGTCACCGGCGAGTTGCTGGTCGCCCAGCATTTCGAGTTCGAGCCATCCGATGCCCCCGAGCCCTCCGCGGAGGAGTTGGTGCGCATGATGGGTGGCGAGAACTTCGCGGCCAGCCTGGTCTCGGGCGGCACGGCACGGGTTTGGACCAATTTCGCCATCGCGTCGGATGGTTTCGGCCGCACGCTGGTTCAGGACCGGGCCATGCGCCCCCGCCAGGCCGGCCGTCTGATCCAGCGCCTCTGCGAGATCGAGAGCTACCGTATGCTGGCCCTTCTCGGCTTTCCGCTGGCCCGGCAATGGGGCGGTGAGTTGACGCGTTCTGGCGCCATGCTGGCCGCTTTGATGACCCAACCGCAGCCCGACCCCGAGACGGCGGCCGTGGAGGACGATCGCGCGGTGCTGAAC
Organism: Rhodovibrionaceae bacterium; assembly: GCA_028279885.1. Lineage (GTDB taxonomy): Bacteria > Pseudomonadota > Alphaproteobacteria > Kiloniellales > DSM-21159 > JANQMX01. The sequence continues at coordinate 26,088 of JANQMX010000055.1, forward strand.
GAGCTTAGCCGCTTGGCCAGCGAAGCGGAGCGCATCGCGGCGCTGACCAGCTACCGCTTCAGCGCCACGAAGGCCTACGGCGCCCTTGTCCAGCGCCGGATTGGCGATCTGCGGGAAGAGCGCGTCGAGGGCTATCAGACCTTCCAGGAGTTCTTCGAACGCCGACACGCACCGGCCATGCGGACCTGCGAAGCGGTGGCCGCCCGGCTGGATGACCTGACCCGTCGCCTGACCCAGGCCGGGCAGCTTCTGCGCACCCGTGTCGAGGTGAAGCTCGAGGCGCAGAACCAGGCGCTGCTCGAATCGATGGACAGACGCGCGAAGCTGCAGCTGCGCCTGCAGCAGACGGTCGAAGGCCTCTCGGTCGCAGCCATCACCTATTACAGTGTCAGCCTCGTCAATTATCTCGCCGAGGCTGTAAACAGCGGCGGCTGGTCCATCCCGGTGGACGTCGTCACCGGTCTCAGCATTCCGGTCCTGGCATTCCTCATCTGGATGGGCGTGCGGCGCGTTCACAAAACTCTGGCCCGGCAGGACGGCCAAACCTGACCGAGAGGCCTCAGAAAAAGTCCCGGCAAAAAGCGCAGAATCCGCGGTACTGCGCGGTCGATATGCCGCAGCGCTTCGAGTTGAGACGTTAAGCACCCTCAGCTAATTTGCGATAGCCAAGCGCAATGCTGCTGATAACAGGCGTCTAATCTGGACAGCCGGTCTGCGGGGTGCAAAGTTGCGGCGAAACGTGAGTTTCCCGCTTCCGATATGGAGAAATAGGCCCGATCATGAAGCGTTTGATGATCTTCTCAGGCGTCAGTGCCGTTGGTTTGTTCGCGGTTGCAGGCCAAGCGTTCGCGGATAAGCTGATGGGACAGCCGACACCGAACGGACTGGGTCTGCAGCCGCCGGCAAACGATCTGGCGCAGCAGCTCTACGACTTCCACGATACCTTGCTGATCATCATCACGCTGATTGCGCTCTTCGTCACGGGCCTGATGATTTACGTGATGATTCGCTTCCGCAAGAGCGCCAATCCGAACCCGTCGAAGGTCTCGCACAACCTTCCGCTGGAGCTGGCCTGGACGATCATTCCGATCCTCATTCTTTTCGGGATTTCCTTCCCATCCATCCGTTTGCTCTACGCGCAGGACGTGACGCCGCCGGACATCGAGCTGACGGTCAAGGCGATCGGCAAGCAGTGGTACTGGACCTACGAGTACCCCGACCACGGCTCCTTCGAGTTCGACTCGATCATGCTGACCGACGAGGAAGCGGAAGCCGCCGGCAAGCCGCGCCTGCTCGGCACCGATTATCCCCTGGTTCTGCCGGCCGATACGGCCATCCGCCTGTTGATCACGGCGGGCGATGTGCTGCACGCCTTTGCGGTCCCCGCCTTCGGCGTCAAGCGCGACGCGGTCCCGGGACGGCTCAACGAGGTTTGGATCTCACCGGTCAGCGAGCCGGGAACCTACTACGGCCAGTGCTCTGAGCTCTGCGGCACAGGGCACGCCTACATGCCGATCGAGGTTGTGATCGTACCCAAGGACGAGTTCGAAACCTGGGTGGCCGGGGCGCAAGAAGAATTCGGCGCCGTCGAGCCGAGCACGCCAGTCAAACTGGCCAACGCGCAGAACTAAAAAAGCAGAACCGAGAGAGAGCGGGAGAGTACGAAAACGATGTCGGCCACCGATTACGAATCCATCGGCGCGCACGCGCAGGACGATCATAAGCCCGGGTTCTTTGTCCGCTGGTTCTGCTCCACGAACCACAAGGACATCGGCACTCTTTATCTTCTTTTCGCGGTGATAGCCGGCATCATCGGCGGCCTCTTCTCGGTGCTCATGCGCCTCGAGCTGCAAGAGCCGGGCATTCAGATCTTCCAGACTCTCTCTAACGATCCCGGCCAGCTTTGGAACGTGATCATCACGGCCCACGGCCTGATCATGGTGTTCTTCGTGGTCATGCCCGCCTTGATCGGCGGCTTCGGCAACTGGTTCGTGCCCTTGATGATCGGCGCGCCGGACATGGCCTTTCCGCGGATGAACAACATCTCGTTCTGGCTGCTGGTTCCGGCTTTCTTCCTGCTGCTCGGCTCCGCCTTCGTCGATCAGGGCGCCGGAACGGGCTGGACGATCTATCCGCCGCTATCCGGACCCTTGGCCCATTCCGGGCCCTCGGTGGACATGGCGATCTTCGCGCTGCATCTGGCCGGCGCCTCCTCGATCCTCGGCGCCATCAACTTCATCACCACGATCTTCAACATGCGCGCGCCGGGCATGACGCTGCACAAGATGCCGCTCTTCGCCTGGTCCATCCTGGTGACCGCCTTCCTGCTGCTGCTGGCCGTGCCGGTGCTCGGCGGCGCCATCACCATGCTGCTGACCGACCGCAACTTCGGCACCACCTTCTTCGACCCGGCCGGCGGCGGTGACCCCATCCTGTTCCAGCACCTCTTCTGGTTCTTCGGGCACCCCGAGGTCTACATCATGATCCTGCCGGCCTTCGGCATCGTCAGCCACGTGGTGTCGACCTTCTCCAACAAGCCGGTCTTCGGCTACCTCGGCATGGCCTACGCCATGGTCGCCATCGGCTTCGTCGGCTTCATCGTCTGGGCCCACCACATGTACACGGTCGGCCTGGACGTCGACACCAAGGCCTACTTCACCCTGGCCACCATGGTGATCGCGGTGCCGACGGGCGTGAAGATCTTCTCCTGGATCGCCACCATGTGGGGCGGTTCCATCGAGTTCCGCGTACCCATGCTCTGGGCGCTCGGCTTCATCTTCCTGTTCACCATCGGCGGCGTGACCGGCGTGGTGCTGGCCAATGCCGGCATGGATACGGCGCTGCACGATACCTACTACGTGGTCGCCCACTTCCACTACGTGCTGTCGCTCGGCGCCGTCTTCGCCATCTTCTGCGGCATGTATTACTGGATGGGCAAGATGTCCGGTCGGCAGATCCCCGAGTGGGCCGGTCAGGTGCACTTCTGGACCACCTTCATCGGCGTCAACCTGCTGTTCTTCCCGCAGCACTTCCTGGGCCTGCAGGGTATGCCGCGGCGCTATCCCGACTATCCCGACGCCTATGCCTTCTGGAACGCCGTCTCGTCGTTCGGCTCCTACATCGCCTTCGCATCCAGCATCTTCTTCGTCGTCATTCTGGTGTGGACGATGGCCTACGGCCGCCGGGTCGGCGACAACTACTGGGGCGAGGGTGCGACGACCTTGGAATGGACGGTGTCGTCTCCGCCGCCGTTCCACTGCTTCGACACCCTGCCGCGGGTGCGCTAAGGCGCGCGCAGAACCAATAACGATCATGGCCGTCCGGCTCTGGCCGGGCGGCCCTGGCTCTCCCGAGAGCCGGCCAGAGCAAGAGTTGCAAAGTTCCTATGAGTGACCGCTCTTTGACACTGGGAGTAGACGAGGCGCTGGCGCCGGCCGGCAGCGAAGCGCGGGTGAGCGACTATTTCGCGCTGCTCAAGCCTCGGGTCATGACGCTCGTTGTCTTTACCGGTTTCGCAGGTCTCTTGGCGGCGCCCGGAACACTGCATCCGCTGCTTGCCGCCGTGGCCGTGCTCTGCATCGCCGTCGCCGCCGGCGGCGCCGGTGCCATCAACATGTGGTACGACCGCGACATCGATGCCGTGATGCGCCGCACCAAGAGCCGCCCCATCCCGCGTGGCCGGGTCGAGGCGTCGGAAGCGCTCAGCTTCGGTGTCGTCCTGTCGCTCTTTTCCGTCATGGTGATGGGGCTGGCGCTGAACTGGACCGCCGCCGCCCTGCTGGCCCTGGCCAACGGCTTCTACGTCTTCGTCTACACCGTCTGGCTCAAGCGCCGGACCTCGCAGAACATCGTCATCGGCGGTGCCGCCGGCGCCTTCCCGCCGATGATCGGCTGGGCCGCCGTCACCGGCGGCCTCTCGTTGGAGCCGTTGCTGCTCTTCCTGATCATCTTCGCCTGGACGCCGCCGCACTTTTGGGCGCTCGCGCTCTACCGGGCCACCGACTATGCCAAGGCCGGCGTTCCGATGCTGCCCGTCGCCTCCGGCATTCGTCACACAAAAGGGCAGATCCTGCTCTACACCGTGATTATGGCCGCCGCGGCCATGTCCCCCGCCGTCATCGGCATGACCGGCTGGGTCTACGGTATCAGCGCCGGCGTGCTCAACTTGCTGTTCCTGATCTGCGCTTGGCGCCTTTATCGCAGCAGCGAAAGCGAGCTCGAGAAGCCGGCCAAGCAGACCTTCGGCTTTTCCATCCTCTATCTCTTCGCGCTCTTCGCCGCCCTGATCGTCGATCGGGCGCCGACCGTGGGAGCCTTCTGGTGAGCGTAGAAGGAGTGGCCATGGACAATGAGAACCCTGACGACGAGCTGTCGCCCGACCGCGACGGCCGCAACCTGCACCGGCGCAAGCGCGTGCAGAACCTGGTTCTGCTGGCCGTCTTGGTCAGCTTCGTGGTCCTCGTCTACTTCGTTTCGATCGTACGCATGGGAGCAGACTAACCATGGCCGTTGAACAGCCTGAGCCTGATACCCGAAGAAACGCAGCCAATGCCCGCACCGCCATCTCCTTGGCGGCTGTCGTGTGCGGCATGGTCGGCCTCGCCTTCGCCTCCGTGCCGCTCTACGAGCTCTTCTGCCGGGTCACCGGCTTCGGCGGCACCACGCAGGTGGCCGACTCGGCGCCGGAGATGATCAGCGACCGCCGCATTACCGTGCGCTTCAATGCCGACGTCAGCCCCAAGCTGCCGTGGGACTTCAAGCCCGAGGAAACCAGCGTCGAGCTGCGCGTCGGCGAACCGGGCCTGGCCTTCTATGTCGCCACCAACGAAGCGGTGCGGCCGACGACCGGGACCGCGAACTTCAACGTGACACCCGACAAGGCCGGCATCTACTTCAGCAAGGTCCAGTGCTTCTGCTTCGAAGAGCAGGAGCTCAAGCCGGGCGAGAGCATGCGCATGGGGGTCAGCTTCTTCGTCGACCCTGCCCTGCTGGACGACCCGGGCATGGCCGACGTGGAGACCATCACGCTGTCCTACACCTTCTTCCGCGACCTCGACGATCTGGCGCGCGAGGAAGAGGAAACCGCCAGCGTGGCGGACTATCAAACAACAACCGCCGCAAACTAGTGATTCAGCAGGCCTGACGGGGGACGAACATGGCGCACGCGAAACCGAACCATCCCTATCATCTGGTCCAACCCAGCCCCTGGCCCTTCTTGGGGTCGATCGCGGGCCTGGTGTTCACCGGCGGCCTGGTTCTGCTGATGCACGACATCACCGTCTGGGTGGTGCCGATCGGCGTTCTGCTGGTCCTCTTGACCATGTATCTCTGGTGGCGCGACGTCATCCGCGAGTCGCACGGCGGCGACCACACCTCTGTCGTCCAGCTCGGCCTGCGCTATGGCATGCTGCTGTTCATCGCCTCCGAGGTGATGTTCTTCGCGGCCTTCTTCTGGGCCTTCTTCGATGCCAGCATTTTCGTCGACGAAGCCATCCAGGTCGGACGCGTCGAGGCGACGGGCGGAGTCTGGCCCCCGGAAGGCGTCATTCCCTTCGATCCCTTCGGCCTGCCCTTCATGAACACGCTGGTGCTGCTGCTGTCGGGCTGCACCGTCACCTGGGCCCACCATGCCCTGCGCGAGGGGGACCGGCGCGGCCTGATCAACGGCCTGGCACTGACCGTTTTCCTGGGACTCTGCTTCACTGGCCTGCAGATCTATGAGTACACCCACGCCGCCTTCGGCTTCACCGACGGCATCTATTCCTCGACCTTCTACATGGCGACCGGCTTCCACGGCTTCCACGTCATCGTCGGAACCATCTTCCTGGCGGTCTGCCTGTTCCGGGCCATGTCGGGCGACTTCACGCCGCAGAAGCACTTCGGCTTCGAGGCGGCCGCCTGGTACTGGCACTTCGTGGACGTGGTCTGGCTGTTCCTCTTCGTCTGCGTCTATTGGTGGGGGTATTGATCCTCCCGGTCTCGCGACCGACCTCTAACCGGTAACCATGACCTACTATCCGCAGCAATCGCCCATCGCCACGGGCCTTGCCGGCCGCTGCCCACGCTGCGGCCAAGGCAAGCTGTTCAGCGGCTTCCTCAAGGTCGCCGACCGCTGCTCGGTGTGCGGCCTGGACTTGAGCAAGGCGGACAGTGCCGATGGGCCCGCCTTCTTCATCATGCTGCTGGTGCCGGCGCTGATCATCCCCATCGCCATGTGGGTGGAGTTCAGCTATATGCCGCCGTTCTGGCTACATGCTTTGCTGTGGACACCGCTCATCATCGGGCTCAGCGTCGCCTTGCTGCGCCCGCTGAAGGGCGTGATGGTGGCCCTGCAGTTCAAGCATCAGGCCAGCGACAGTGGCACGGAGCAGTATGACAACTGAGGCGGCGCGCACCTCGGGCGGCCGGCTCGGCGTGTCGTTCACGCTCTTCACACTCCTGATGGTTGCGGTGGCGGTCGGGCTGGGCGTGTGGCAGCTGCAGAGGCTGACCTGGAAAGAAAACCTGATCGCCGATCTGCAGAGCCGCAGCAGCGGGCCAGCGCAAGCCTTGCCGACGGGCGCCTTCGACGAAGACGCCATGCTCTACCGCCCCTATCGTCTCGAAGGGCGGCTCCATCCCGAGCGGTCGCTCAACCTGCTGTCGCGCCTCAACGCCGGCCAGCCGGGCCGCCACATCGTCACCCCGCTGGAGCTCGACGACGGGCGCGTGGTGCTGCTCGACCGCGGCTGGGTTCCGCTCGACTGGACAACGGCCGGCCCGCGCGACCCGCGCACGGTGAGCATCGAGGCTCTGGCCCGACGCGGCGGCTGGCACGGCAGCGAGTGGCTGAAGCCGGCCAACGATCCGGCGGCGAACGCCTGGGTTTGGCTCGACCTGCCGGCCATGGCGGAGGCCGTCGACCTGCCCAACGTCGAGCCGACGCTCTATTTCTCCGCCCGCGCCGAGCAGGAGCCAGGCCCCTATCCCCTCGGCGGGCGCACGCGCGTCACGCTCAACAATGACCATCTGGAATACGCGCTGACCTGGTTCGGCTTGGCGCTCACCTTCTGCGTCACCTACATCATCCTCAAGCGCCGCCGCGGCGCGTCCGCCTCTTGATGACGAACTAGAGCCATGCCGACCGCCGATACCGCCTACAGCCGCTTGGAAGAGCGCTTCCGCCGCATCTATGCCCTGGAACAGGCGACCGGCGTGCTCGACTGGGACCGCGCGACCATGATGCCGGACGGCGGTGCCGAGGCCCGCACCAACCAGCTCACGGCGCTGGAGGTGACCTGCCACGAGCTTCTCACCCATCCGGAGGTCGGCGACTGGCTCGACGAGGCGGAGACGACGGTGACGTCAGATCCGGCAGCCCTCAGCGACTGGCAGCGCGCCAACCTCGCGGAGATGCGGCGCGAGTGGCGTCATGCCTCGGCGGTCGACGCCAGTCTTGTCGCGGCGATCACCGAGGCGGAGGGGCGCTGCGAGATGATCTGGCGGGAGGCCCGGCCGAATTCCGACTTCGAAGCCGTGCGACCGGCGCTCCAGACGCTCCTCGAGCTGACCCGGCAGATGGCCAACGCCAAAGCGGAGGCTTTCGGCTGTTCGCCCTACGACGCGCTGCTCGACGGCTACGAGCCCGGCGGCTCCAGCGCCGAGATCGACCACTTGTTCGACGACCTGGCTGTCTTCCTGCCGGGATTTCTCTCCGACGTGCTCGATGCGCAAGCGGCGAGAGGCGAGGCGGAGACGCCGCAGGGTCCCTTCCCCATCGAAGCGCAGGCCGAACTGGGCCGCCGTCTGATGGCGGCGGTGGGTTTCGAGTTCGCCCATGGCCGTTTGGACGTCTCGCACCATCCCTTCTGCGGCGGCGTCCCGGACGACGTGCGCATCACCACGCGCTACGACGAAAGCGACTTCGCCTCGGCCCTGATGGCCGTGCTGCACGAGACGGGGCACGCCCTTTACGAGCGCGGCTTGCCCGGCGATTGGCGTCTGCAGCCGGTCGGTCAGGCCCGCGGCATGGCCATGCACGAGAGCCAGTCTCTCCTGGTCGAGATGCAGGCCTGCCGCTCGCCGCACTTCCTGGCCTTCCTGGCGCCCTTGGCCCGCGAGGCCTTCGACGGCCAGGGGGCGGCCTGGGAGGCCGACAATCTGCACCGCCTCTGGACCCGGGTTCAGCCTGACTTCATCCGGGTCGACGCCGACGAGGTGACTTACCCCGCCCATGTCATCCTGCGCTACCGGCTGGAGCGGCAGCTGCTCGACGGCGCGCTGGAACTTTCCGAGCTGCCGGCGGCCTGGAACGACGGCATGGTGGCCCTGCTCGGCATCCGGCCGCCCGACGACCGGTTGGGATGTCTGCAGGACATCCATTGGTTCTCCGGCGCCTGGGGCTATTTCCCGACCTATACCTTGGGCGCCATGACCGCCGCACAGCTCTACCAAGCCGCCGAAGAAAGCCTTCCGCAGCTTTCGGAGAGCCTGAGGGAAGGGGATTTTCGCCCGCTGATGCAGTGGCTTAGGGAAACGGTCCACAGCCAGGGGTCACGGCTTTCGGGCGACGCGCTGATCACCGCCGCCAGCGGTCGTTCGCTTGACCCGGAAGTCTTCAAAGCACACCTTAGGCGGCGCTATCTCGACGCGTAAGATGTTCTGATCGAAGCTGGAACTGGGAAAACGGCGAAAGGGCAATGCGTTACATTTCGACACGCGGGGCCGCCCCCGTCATCGGCTTCGACGATGCGCTCCTGACCGGTCTGGCGCGCGACGGCGGCCTCTACGTTCCCGAAGAATGGCCCCAGGTCTCGACCGAAGCGCTGGAGGACCTGAAGGGGCTGGATTATCCCGAGCTGGCCGTGCGCATCATGCGGCCCTTTGTGGCCGGCTCGCTGATCGAAGACCGCCTGCCGGAATTGGCTGCCAAGGCCTACGAGAGCTTCGGGCACAAGGCCGTCGTGCCGCTGGTGCAGCTCGGCCCCAATCTTTGGATGATGGAGCAGTTCCACGGCCCGACCTTGGCCTTCAAGGACGTGGCCATGCAGATGCTTGGCCAGCTCTTCGACGCCGTGCTGGAGGCAAAGGACCAACACATCACCATCGTCGGCGCCACCTCCGGCGACACCGGCGCCGCCGCCATCGAGGCCTGCCGCGGCCGCAAGCGCATCAACATCGTCATCCTGCACCCCAAGGACCGTGTCTCCGAGGTGCAGCGGCGGCAGATGACCACCGTGCAGGCGCCCAATGTCCGCAACCTGGCGATCGAAGGCACCTTCGACGATTGCCAGGATCTCCTGAAGGCGATGTTCAACGATCAGCCCTTCCGTCAGGAGGTCGGGCTGTCGGCGGTGAACTCCATCAACTGGGCGCGGGTGATGGCGCAGATTGTCTATTACTTCGCCGCCGGCGCCGCGCTCGGCACGCCGCAGCAACGCATTGCCTTCTCGGTGCCGACGGGCAACTTCGGCAACGTGTTCGCCGGCTATGCGGCGATGCAGATGGGCCTGCCGGTCAGCCGCCTGATCATCGGCTCCAACGCCAATGACATCCTGACCCGCTTCTTCGCCAGCGGCGAGATGAGCATCCGCGCGGTGCGGCCGAGCTACTCGCCCTCCATGGACATTCAGGTCTCGAGCAACTTCGAGCGCTTTCTGTTCGACCTCTACGGCCGCGACGGCGCCGTGACGGCGGGCGCCATGACGGAGTTTCGCCGCCGTGGCGTGCTGCACGTCAACGCCGATCAGGCCCAGCAGGCGCGCGGCTTCTTCCAGGGCTACAGCCTGGACGACGACGCGACCCTGCAGGCCATTCGCCGCATCTATGAGGAAACGGAAGAGATCGTCGACCCGCATAGCGCCATCGGCATCGAAGCCGCGCACGTCCTGCACACCGCACGCGAAGGGCCCGTGGTCTGCCTCGCTACGGCCCATCCGGCCAAGTTCCCCGATGCCGTTGAGAAAGCCATCGGGCGGCGACCGGATCTGCCGCCGCGGCTGTCCGATCTTTACGAGCGCGAGGAGGCCATGACCGTCCTGCCGAACGATCTGGCACAGGTGCAGAACTTCGTCAGGGGCGGGCCCTTCCCCGCGGCCGCCGCATGAGCGTCACCACGACCACGCTGGACAACGGCATCGTCGTTGCCAGCGACAGCATGAGCGGCGTCGAGAGCGTCTCGCTCGGGGCCTGGGTCTCGGTCGGCGCCCGCCACGAGCCGGAGGAGCTGAACGGCATCGCGCACGTCCTGGAGCATATGGCTTTCAAAGGCACGGCGCGGCGCAGCGCCCGCGATATCGCCGAAGAGATCGAAGCGGTCGGCGGTCACCTCAATGCCTATACGGGGCGGGAGAGCACAGCCTACTACGCCCAGGTCCTGCGTGAGCATACGAGCCTCGCCGTCGACCTGATCGCCGACATCCTGGTGCATCCGCGTTTCGATGCCGCCGAGCTGGAGCGCGAGAAGGCGGTGATCCTGCAAGAGATCGGGCAGGCTCAGGACACGCCGGATGACATCATCTTCGATCATTTCCAGGAGATCGCCTATCCCCGGCAGGCCTTCGGCCGACCCATCTTGGGGCAGCCCGAGACGGTTAAGTCGGTCTCGAGCGACAGCCTGCGCGACTATATGCAGTCGCGCTATGACCCGCGCCGCCTGATCTTCGCCGCGGCGGGCGCCATCGAGCACGAACGGCTGGTCGAGCTGGTGGCCGAAGCCTTTGCCGAGCTGACGCCGGGCGAGACATTGACCAGTGACGCGCCGGTCTACAGCGCGGGCGATCTGCGTCAGGTCCGCGCCCTGGAGCAAGCCCACCTCATCCTCGGGCTGGAAGCGATCGGCTATCGCGACCCCGACTACTACGCCGCCTCGATCTTCGCCACGCTGTTCGGCGGCGGCATGTCTTCGCGGCTGTTCCAGGAGGTCCGGGAAGAGCGCGGCCTGGCCTATTCCGTCTTCTCCTTCCTCTCGGGCTACAGCGACACCGGCCTGTTCGGCGTCTATGCCGGCACGGGAGAGCTGGAGGCGCAGGAGGTCGTTCCGCTGATCTGCGGGCTTTTGACCGAGGCCGGCGAGGAGGTGCGTGAGGCGGAGATCGATCGCGCCCGCAATCAGATCAAAGCCAGCATCCTGATGGGCCGCGAACGTACCAGCAATCGCTGTGAGCACTTGGCCAATCAGCTGCTCACCTACGGCCGCGCGCTCTCGGTCGAGGAGATTGTCGCCGGGCTGGATGCCGTCGATCGGGCGGCCATCGGGCGGGTGACGCGGCGCCTCCTGGCCAGCACGCCGACCTTGATCGCCCTCGGCCCGGTCGGAAACCTGCCGAGCCACGGCGACCTTCAGGGGCGGCTGACGGCCGCAAACGGCCGAGCGACCCTGGTCGCCGGATGAGCCGCGATGATCTTCTCGCCTCTCAGGGATAAGGCTTCTCGACACACCACGCTCCTGACCGAGCGCGTACGCCTTCGCCCGCCGATGGCAAGCGACTGGGCCTCCTGGGCCGAGGTGCGGCGCCAGAGCAAGACCTTCCTGCAGCCTTGGGAGCCGACCTGGCCCCCCGACTCGCTGAGCCGCGGCAGCTTTCGCCGCCGCATCGAACAGACCGAACGCGAGGCGCGCGAAGGCAGTGCCCGGAGCTTCCTGCTCCTGCTGCGCGACGCCGATACGGTGATCGGCGGCCTGACGATCAGCCACATTCGCCGCGGCGTATCGCAGACGGCGAGCCTCGGCTATTGGCTGGGCGAGGCGCACACCGGCCAGGGCTATATGACCGAAGCCCTGAGGACGGCCATTCCCTTCGCCTTCACCGAGCTGAAGCTCCATCGCATCGAAGCCGCCTGCCTGCCGAAGAACGAAGCAAGCCAGCGCCTCTTGGAGCGGCTGGGTTTCCAGGAGGAAGGACACGCGCGCGGCTACCTCAAGATCGACGGCCGCTGGCAGGACCACGTGCTGTTCGGCTTGCTGGAAGAAGACTGGCTGGCCGGCGAAGAACGGGCCAGAACCGCGGACTCGGACCAAGGCGGCTTGCTCGCCGAAGCCTGAGACAGCGGCCTTCGGGCCTTATCTAGTCAGATGGGGATGGAAGCGATTCTGCTGGTGAAGTCCGAGGCGTTGCAGCGCCGTCGCCGCACCAACGTTTGTCATGCTTGGGCGAGGCCCACTGGGCCGTCAGGCCCGGGGCCGAGTTCCGAGCATCCACTCATCGGCCCGCGCCAAGC
>JANQMX010000094.1 GCA_028279885.1 Rhodovibrionaceae bacterium
GTCACCCCAAGAAGAGCTCTCTCAACTTGAAACGACGACGCGCCGGATGGGACGATACTTTCCTCCTCAAACTCATGACTCATGTGCGTTAGCCCTGCCCTCAAGGGGGGAGGTGTCAATGGCGGCGGTGACATCATGATTCCCTCCCCCGGCGAGGGGGAGGGTTAGGGTGGGGGGTGTCCGCGGAGCGGACAAGAAAAGGGCGCTTCTGCACTGAACCGGACAGCAGTGGCCTCCCCGCACGCGAAAGCAGGAACACGGGGCCGGCGAAATAGCCGGCCCCGTGCGGGCAGGAACGTTGCGCATGCCGGCCATTGCGGCCGGCACCGCCCCGCTCAACCTCCCTGCTGGTAGGGCTTCAACAGGCGCTCGGCCTGGCTCTGCGCTTCCTGCAGCGCTTCGGCAGGCTCCTTCTGACCCGTCAGGGCCGCCTGGATGGCGTCGTCCAGCAGCTTCCGCACCCGGCCGGTCTGATAGGTCGAGAGCTCAGCCGTGGCGTAGTTCAACTGGTCGCGGGCCACCTTGGCCGGCGGGAACTCCTCGACGTACTTCTGCAGCGCCTCGGTCTGGTAGGAGGCCGGGCTGATGCCGATGTAGCCGGTCTTGATCGACCAGTCCGCCGCAACCTCCGGCGAGGTCAGGTAGCGGATGAGGCGCATGGCCGCCCGGCGATCGTCTTCGCTGGTCTCCTTGAAGATGTAGAAGTTGCCGCCGCCGGTCGGGGTGCCGCGCTGCGTCTTGGCCGGCAGCATGGCGACGCCGAAGTCGAACTCGGCATTGTTCTTGACCGCCGTCAGGTTACCGGTCGAGTGCCACATCATCGCGGTCTTCTCTTCCAGGAAGTTCTGCCGCAGCGTGCCCCACTCGATCGTGCCTTCCGGCATGACGCCGTACTCGGCGCCCAGCGCGCGCCAGTACTCCAGCGCCGCGATGACGGCGGGGTCGTCGAAGTAGGTCTCCGTGCCGTTGCCGTTCATCAGCACCTGGCCACTCTGCATGGAGAGCGCGCCGAACATCCAATAGGGATAGCCGGTGGAGGGGATCATCAGACCGTAGCGGCCCGCATCGGCGTCGGTCAGCGCCTTCGCCGCCTTGGTCAGCTCGTCCCAGGTGGCCGGCGGGTTCTCCGGGTCGAGACCGGCCGCGCGGAACATGTCCTTGTTGTAGTACATGACGATGGTCGAGCGCTGGAACGGAATGCCCCAGGTCTTGCCCAGCGTCTGGCCGTTCTCCATCAACGCGGGATAGAAGGAGTCGAGCCAGGCGCGCTCCTCATCGGTCTCGACGATGTCATCGAAAGCGACGATGGCGTCCTGCTCGATCAGGTCGTAGATGTCGATCGAGAACATGACCGACAGCTGCGCCGGCTCGCCGCTCTGCAGGGCGGCGAGCGCCTTGATGCGGGCGTCGTTGTAGTTGCCGGCATAGATCGCCTCGACGTCGATGTCGGGGTTGGCGGCCTCGAAGTCGGCAACCAACCCGTCGACGATCTTGGTCAGCGGCCCGCCGACGGCGACGGGGTAATACATGGTCAGCTTGGTCTGCTCGGCCTGAGCGATGCTCGCCCCGGCCAAGCTGATGGCAGCCGCCGCAGCGGCCAGTTTCATACGGCTCAACAGTTGCATGACTGCACTCCTCCGTTTGCGTTGGTCTCGTTACCTTCATGTTTTGCGACCGGGGCTGCCCCCTGCGCGAGGCAGCCCCGGCCATGTGTCCGCCTTTTCCTCAGGCGGTTCATTCCATCCAGGCGAAGCGCAAGGGCGCCTCCGCCCGGCGTTCGCTGCTTCGTTCGAACAGGTGCATGTCCTCGGCGCGCCAGCGCACATGAATGCGCTCGCCCGGCGCCATGCGAGTCAGCCGCGGCAGGCGCACCTGCAGCAGCGCCTCGCCGCAGCGCGCGGCGACGATGGTGTCGGCGCCGTGGTACTCGGAGGACTCGACCTCCGCCGGCAGGCCCTCGGCCTCGGCCAGATGAAGGTCCTCCGGGCGCACGCCGACCAGCCAGTCGCCACCGGCCGCGCCGGCGCTGCCAACGACCGACACGCCGCCTTCGATCTCGATGCCGCCCCCATTGGCGCTCAAGGGAATGAGGTTCATCGGCGGTGTGCCGATGAAGCGCGCGACAAAGGGGGTCAGCGGCCGGCTGTAGAGCTCTTCGGGCGTGCCGGCCTGCTCGATGCGGCCGCCGTTCATTAGAAAGACATGGTCGGCCATGGCCATGGCCTCGATCTGGTCGTGGGTGACGTAGACGACGGTGAGACCGAGACGCCGCTGCAGCGCGCGCAACTCCGCGCGCATGGTCTGACGCAGCTTGGCGTCGAGGTTCGATAGCGGCTCATCCATCAGGCACACGGGATGCTGCGCGACGATGGCCCGGGCGAGCGCCACCCGCTGGCGCTGACCGCCGGAGAGCTGGGAGGGCTTGCGCTGCAAATAGGGCTCGAGCCCGGTCAGCTCGGCCGCCCAGGCGAGCCGCCGCGCCCGTTCCGCGCGCTCGACCTTCCGGACCTTGAGGCCGAAGAGGATGTTCTCCGCCACGTTGAGGTGCGGAAAGAGCGCGTAGTTCTGGAAGACCATCGACACGCCCCGTTCCGAGGGCGATGCCTGGGTGACGTCCCGGCCGTCGATCAGGATGCTGCCCTCGCTGGCCGTCTCCAGCCCCGCGATCAATCGCAAGGTCGTCGACTTGCCGCAGCCCGAAGGTCCGAGCAGGACGACAAAGCTGCCCGGCGCGATCGACAGAGAAACGCGGTCGACGCCCTTGGTCTCGCCCCAGGCGCAGGTGACCTGCTCGAGCGCGATGCGGCTCATTGCGCGGCCAGGCGCGAGTCCGGCGCCTCCCCCTCGACTGCCGAGTCAGCGATCACCAGTGCCACCCCGGCACCGGCCAAGTCCTCGGCGATGCTGCCGGGCGGCGCTTCATCGGTAACGAAGGTCGCGACGTCGTCGATGCGTCCGCCGCGAACCACGGCGCGGCGATCGAACTTGGTGCGGTCGGCGACGAGCAGACTTTCGCGACAATTGGCCAGGATGGCCTGGCGCGCCAGCACCTCGCCATCGTGGAAGTCCAACAGGCTGCCGTCAGCCTCAATGGCGCCGACGCCGAAGATGCCGACGTCGACCCGGTACTTGGCGAAGAAGTCCTCGGCCGTGCGGCCGATCAGATCGAGATCGGCCGGCCGCAACTGACCGCCGGCGATGGTCACCTCGAAATCCGGATTGCTGGCAGCGGCCGCGGCCAAGCGGAGATTGTTGGTGAAGATGCGCAGGCCCCGGTGCGCGGTGAGCGCGCGCATCACCAGCTCGGGCGTTGTCCCGATGCCGAAGGCCAGCGAGGCACCGTCGGGAATGCGGGCCGCAACGGCGCGGGCAATCGCCTGCTTGCGCGGCAGGTTCAGCACCATGCGGGTCTGGTAGCCGAGGTTGCCCTGGCCGTCGTGCGGCCGTTCGACCCCGCCGTGACGGCGCAGCAGGATACCCCGGTCGCACAAGGCGTTCACGTCGCGCCGGATGGTCTGCGTTGTCACGCCATAGCGGGCGGCCAGATCGTCGATGGTCTGGAAACCCTCGCTGCGGACCAGTTCGGCAATCTCGGCCTGGCGCGACCCAATGTTCATTCGGAACACCCAAGTGAACTTCAGAATGTTCAAATGAGCATTAGAGGCCGCATATGACGGTCATATGAACGTCCGATGACAGAGAAACGAAACTCGACCTGTTGCACGCCAGACTATCGCCCAACGCAATTGTCAGTGCGAATCATTCTCACTATCTTAAGTGACTTGTTGAGAGGACGACCCTTCGGCCGTCGAGCAAAGGAGCTGTCATGTTCGTTGCGATGAATCGTTTCCGGATTATCAAAGGCCAGGAAGAAGCCTTCGAGGAGGTTTGGCGGAGCCGCGACGGCCGCCTCAAGGGCTTGCCGGGTTTTGTCGAGTTTCACCTGCTCAAGGGTCCCGAGACCGAGGACCACGTGCTCTATGCCAGCCACACGATTTGGAACAGCCGTGCGGACTTCGAGAGCTGGACACGCTCAGACGCCTTCCGCCAAGCGCACAAGAACGCGGGGCAGACCAGTGGCATGTACATCGGCGGCCCGCAGTTCGAAGGCTTCGAGGCCGTGCCGCAAATAAACGAAACGGCCTAGTAAGGCCGTTTGTAGCAGTGGCGCTTTGCCGGGGCCGCGATTCAAGTGTGCGGCCCCGGGCAATAAGCGAGGCGTCAGGCGTTCTTCTTGCCGGCCATGGCAATCATCACCATGGCCCAGCCGCTGAAGATCAGCTCGATACCGACCAAGAGGCCCAAGACCCAGATGGCGGCTTCCGGCAGAGCGGCCCAGATGATGACGCCGACGATGATGCCGAGGATACCGCTGAACATCAGCCAGCCCCAGCCGGAGGCCGGACGCTGGCGAAGGGCCGCCATGATTTTCACGATGCCCTGGGCGACGAAGAAAGCCGCCAGCAGAATGGTCAGGGTCAAGACGCCTTGCAGCGGGAAGAACAGGAGTATGACGCCCAGCGCCAGCGCCAAGAGGCCACCGAGCACCTGCAAGGCGAAGCCTTTCCAGCCTTTCGAGCGGAAAGCCTGAACAAGCTGCGCAACGCCGCCGATCAGAAAGACGACGCCGAACACCATCTCGACCGCGAGCGTCGCGGCAAAGGGCATGATGATCGCCAATGTCCCGAGGATAATCCAAAGAATGCCGAGCGCCAGGAGCCATCCCCAGGCGGCCTGAATGTCCTTCAGACCCGGTATCGGGTCCGTGCTTTGATCTTTCGTCGGTGTTTCCTCAGTCATCGTCTCGCCTTCTGTGGATTGGGCTGAACGCGGCCGCAGGACCGCTGGGAAATCTGAAACCGTGCTTCATGGTGTCGTCGACACTCACACCCTTGCTGCGGTCACGTTCTTCTCAGGACCACCTGAAACTGTGCCGCACTTTCACGCTCGAACGGCGGGGTTTTACACCAATTCGCGAATTCGGGCCAAGGCCTGTTTGACGCGCCACCGTCCGACGACGTCGGTCACCAAGCAGTCTGCAAAGCGTTCACTCATGCCCGCGCTAGGCTAAGCGGCCTAGAGGCTGGCCGAGGCCCCGTTCTCAGACTATCCCTAGGTCTTTAGCAGGAGGGGTCGCATGAAATTCGCGCAACTGAACGCTTTCGGCGTGCCGTCGGAGGTGGTGGACTGTGTCGAGGGCGCCGCACCGGGTCAGCCCGGCGCCGACCAGGTACTGGTCGAGATGCTGGCCTGCCCGATCAACCCGGCCGAGCTCCTGATCATCGAAGGCAACTACGCCAGCAAGCCGCCGCTCCCGGCCCATCTCGGCATCGAGGGTGCGGGACGGCTGCTGGCCGTTGGGGAGGCCGTCACCGATCTGGCGCCGGGCGACCTGGTGATGAGCATGGGTCGCGCCAACTGGGCGCAGCAGCTCCTGCTCAAGGCTGGCGAGGTCGTCAAGGCGCCACCCGGGACCGATGTGGCACAGCTCTCCATGCTCAAGATCAATCCGGCGACGGCACAGCTCATGCTGAGCGACTACGTCGATCTCAAGCCCGGCGACTGGGTGATTCAGAACGCAGCCAACTCCGGCGTTGGGGTCAACCTCATCCGTCTGGCCAAGGCCCACGGGTTCAAGACCGTCAATGTGGTGAGACGGGAGAGTCTGATCGCACCTCTGAAGGCCATCGGTGCCGATGCGGTGCTGCTCGATGGTCCCGACCTAGCCGAGCGGGTAGCGAAAGCAACGGTCGGCAGCGCCATCAAGCTCGCCATCGACGCGGTGGCGGGCGCGGCGACCGAGCGCCTCGCCGACTGCTTGGCCGAGGACGGCACGGTGGTGAACTACGGCCTGCTCAGCGGCGAAGCCTGTCGCTTGCGCGCCGACCAAGCCATCTTCAAGAGCATCACTCTGACCGGCTTCTGGCTCGCCAAGCAGATGCGTGCCATGTCGTCGGCTGGGCTGGCCGCACTCTATGGCGACCTGATGCCCCGTATCGCCGATGGCAGCCTGCAGGTCGAGGTCGAGGCGACCTATGGCCTCGAAGAGATCAAGCAGGCGCTGGCCCACGCCGGACGCGAAGGACGGGGCGGCAAGGTGCTCATCACACCCAACGGCCCGGTCAGCTAGCGGCTCGCCCCCCTCAGATATGCCCAAAACGCCAGCAGGATCGTCGCTTTTCGCTATGTTTGGCCAGTTCCAGTCGTGATAGGCTGTGGCGTGAGTTGACCGAAAGCGGCGCGCGTGAAAGTCGAAGCGCCAAGGGAGTGACTACGATGAACTACCAGGCACCTCAAAACGACTACCGCGAGATCATCGAAGCGGACCGCGCGCACGTCTGGCATCACCTGAGCCAGCACAAGAAGTACGAGACCATCGACCCCTTGATGATTATCGAGGGCAAGGGCCTGCGCGTGTGGAACGCCGAAGGCCGGTCCCATCTCGACGCGACCTCGGGCGGGGTCTGGACGGTCAACGTCGGCTATGGTCGCAGCGAGATCGCGGATGCGGTGCGCGAGCAGCTGGTCAAGCTGCCCTACTTCGCCGGCGCCGCCGGAACCATCCCCGGGGCCCGCTTCGCCGAGCGCCTGATCTCCAAGATGCCGGGCATGAGCCGTGTCTACTTCTCCAACTCCGGCTCGGAAGCCAACGAGAAGGCCTATAAGATCGTCCGCCAGATCGCGCACAACAAATACGGCGGCAAGAAGCACAAGATCCTCTTCCGCGAGCGCGACTATCACGGCACCACCATCACGGCGCTGTCGTCCGGCGGACAGGAGGAGCGCAAGGCGCAGTACGGCCCCTTCACGCCGGGCTTCGTCGAGGTGCCGCACTGCCTCGAGTACCGCAGCCAGTGGGGCGATGTGGCGGACTACGGCATCCGCGCCGCCAATGCGATCGAGGAGGTGATCCTGCGCGAGGGGCCCGAGACAGTCGGCGGCCTGATCCTCGAGCCGATCACCGCCGGCGGCGGCGTCATTACGCCGCCCAAGGATTATTGGCAGCGGGTGCAGGAGATCTGCCACCAGTACGACGTCCTGCTGATCATCGACGAGGTGGTCTGCGGTGTCGGCCGTACCGGCACCTGGTTCGGCTACCAGCACTACGACGTGCAGCCGGACATCGTCACCATGGCCAAGGGCGTCGCCTCCGGCTATGCCGCCATCTCCTGCACGGTGACCACCGAGGCGGTCTTCGAAGCCTTCAAGGCCGACCCGGACGACCCCATGAGCTACTTCCGCGACATCTCGACCTTCGGCGGCTGCACCGGCGGTCCGGCGGCGGCGCTGGAAAACATGCGGGTCATCGAGGACGAGAACCTGCTGGAGAACTGCACGGCCATGGGCGAATACCTGCAGGAGCGGCTCGAAGCTCTGAAGGCAAAGCACGCGGTCATCGGCGACGTGCGCGGCAAAGGCCTGTTCCAGGGCGCCGAGCTGGTCGCCGATCGCGAGACCAAGGAGCCCTTGCCGGAAGCCATGGTGCAAGGCGTGGTGGCCGACTGCATGAAGACCTCGGCCGTCATCATCGGCGCCACCAACCGCTCGCTGGCGGGCCTCAACAATACGCTCTGCTTCAGCCCGGGCTTCATCGCCACCAAGTCGGACATCGAAGAGCTGGTGACGGCGGTCGACGGCGCGCTGGAGCGGGTGGTGAACGCCTAGGCGGTTCGGTCTGGCTTAAGAGGCCGCCCGCTCAGCCTGCTGCTGGGCGGCCTCGAAGGCGGCCCGCCAGTCGGAGTCGTGCACCGACAGCACTTCCGAGCCCTGGGTGACGAAGAAGATGGGCGGATAGACCCGCCGCAGCTGAGGTGCGGCCTCGCGCAGGATGGGGTCGGCCTCGCCGAAGGACCCGACCGTAGCCACGTCCCGGGTTCGCGCGATCACGTTCGCCGCAACGCTGAAGCCCATCTCCTCCGCCACCGCGGTGACGTTCGGCAGGTGATTGCGCTTGAACGCCATGCAGGGCGCGCAGTTCTCCGCACCGTAGAAGTGAAAGGTGATGTCTTTGGCAGCCGGCTCTTCGGCCGCCACCTGACGGACCCCGGCGAGCGCCGGGGCAAGGCTTACCAGGCCAAAGGCGGAGACGGTCGTAATGGCCACCGCCCTGCGTGTCCAAGTCTTCATCCTTGCACTCCTCAAGTCTGCCAAGGCTCAAGTCGCGGCCGGGCGGTTGCCAGCACGCCCTTAGCAGATAGGGTGCAGCGTGGGCCGATGCACCCCGACCTTGTGTGCGAGCGTGCACAAGCGCGTGAGGACCGGCGACGCCCCGATCGGATGACGGTACGAGGAGACTGGCGATGGACAAGGCCTTCGACCCGGCGGTGCCGGACGGTCGCAACGCAAGCCTGGACAGTGCGATCTCTCCGGACGGCCGACCGGCGACTGGCGAGACCTATCACGTGCCCGCCCGCTGCGGCGTCGCCGTTGCGCTGACGCCTGGGCAGAGCCTGGTCATCGTCAACACCCACGGCACGCAGGTCTGCGACTTCTGGGCCTTCAATGCCGATGACCTCGACGAGCACCTCTCGATGGAGCACCTGCACACCCAGCTCGGATCGATCTACCCCCGGCCCGGCGACCCCTTGGTCAGCAACCGACGGCGAGCCCTGCTGAGCTTCGAGGCCGATACGTCACCCGGAGTCCACGACACGGTCATCGCCTCTTGCGATCACCACCGCTACCAACAACTCGGTTGCAGCGAATATCACGACAACTGCACCGACAATCTGCGCATGGCCCTGATCGCCATCGGGCGCAAGGCGCCGGCCATTCCCGCGCCTTTCAACATCTGGATGAACACGCCTGTGGCGGCCGACGGCAGCGTGGCCTGGCTGCCCACCGTCGCCAAACCGGGCGACGAGGTGGTTTTGCGCGCCGAGATACCCTGCCTGGCCGCGATGTCGGCCTGCCCGCAGGACCTGATGCCGATCAACGGCGAGAGCTGCCTGCCGCAGGAGCTGCATTTCCGGGTCGAAGACTGACGGCGACGCGAGCGCTCTATTGGGGCTGATGTCCTTCGACGAGAGACGAAGGTGGCGCGGCATCCGGATCGAGCGCACGGACCACGTAACTGTCAGCCTTGGGCGCCCAGTCGTCCCAGAGGAGACGAAGATCGGAGAGCGGCGTGGAGCTCTTGTCGATCCGCAGATCCGCATAGGCGAACGCAAGGTCCGCGTAGACCTTCAAGGACGCGGAGAGCAGGGGATCGCGCTCGCCGCCTGCCTCAAGGCCGGCATCCAGCGCCGCAATCAGCCGCGCCGCCAGCGGCCCACTGGTTGCTTCGAACGCCCGCGTCATCGCGGGAAGCACCTCGTCGCTTGCAAGGTAGTTGCCGAGCGCCAAGCAATTCTTGCCGGACAACCCGCCACGGGACGGCAGGCAAGACTTGCCGGTGTATGAGACGGAGTATCCGTCCCGGTCGAGAACGCCCAGCTGCCGCCAATGCAGCGAGGTGGCCGCCAGCTTCATCGCCTCCAGCGCAAAGGCCGGATCGCCGCTGCGTTCGTGGGCTTCGAGACCGAAGCGGTGCAGCCTGGGGTCGGTCCGTGCTTGGGAGAAGATCACGCAGTTGGGTCCCACCTGACCGCAGCGCGCCCCGACACAGACGCTCGACGTGGTCACCGCGCAGCCCAGTTGCCCCGTCTCTTCACACACCCCGGCGACTGCGAAGGTCATAATGTAAGCCTCCCAGGACGACCTGGAAGCATATGTACGAGACAAAGCGAAGAACCTAAAATAAAATAGGAGACGCGTTCTATAAGGTGAAGTTAGATGATCAACGCAGGGCGGCGGGTGAATTTCTCACTGTGTCCGTCAACCAGCTCAAGACGGCTTGCACCTCCGGCTGGGCCAGCGACCGGCGCGGCGTTATGGAGCGCAAGCGCCGGATCAGGTCCGGCGGCCCTTTGTTGACCCGTACGAGGTTACCGCTTTGCCCGGCCAGATAGTCGGGAACAAGGCCCTTGTAGCGTCCCGTTTCGATTGCCCTTCTCAGAGAACTTGCATCGCTCGCGAATAGGCTGACGTCCTCCGGCGGTACGCCCTGCCCCTCCAGCCATCCGGCGGTTTGCAACGCGACATTGGCGCCATGGGTCGTCGCCCATTTGAGGTGCGCATCGTCTGCGCCGCGCATTTTGTAGAGCGAGAAGGGAATGTCGGCGACCCGGCTCTCGACTTCGCTTCGCTTCGCCATGACATCGAAGCGCAAGGAGAGGGCCGCAGCCGTCGAATCCGCAACCGCATCGACAACGTCGATGAAGAAGAACACCTGAACTTTCGGAAACTGCTCATGGAACTTCGGCAGTTCCGGGATGAGCAGATACTCGATGATCCAGGCGGCGGTGTGAACGCGCACATGGCCCTCCGGCTCGGCGGTCTCGGCCTCGCTGGCCAGCACGATCTGCCTGATCTGATTTTCGATATCCTCCGCCGTCGGCAGAATGCGGCGGCCGAGATCGGTCACCTCGACCCCGTCGCGAGTGCGCTTGAAGAGCGGTTGCCCGAGATCGCGTTCCAGCGCTTTGATGCGCCGCCCGACGGTCGTATGCGTCACCTTCAAGAGATGCGCTGCGCCAAGGAACGAGCCGGCGCGGGCCGTGGCCAAAACGTACTTCAGATCGTCCCATTCCATGGGCGTTCGTCACCATGAAAGCCAGCTGATGTGCATTCACGCACAGTACAGTTGCAGCATTGCTCATTGCTTTCAATCTCAAATTAAAGCTCTGATTGCTCTTGAGAAAGCGCGCCATGTTGGGACAGCAGCGCTTCGATTAAAGTCGAACGAGCCTTTCGGTTTCGTTTCGGCAAATACAAACGGGATACTTTGGGGAAGGGACAGATGAAACTTTTGGGGAAGGGACAGACGAGAGTCCGTTATTTGTTGGCGGC
Source organism: Rhodovibrionaceae bacterium (assembly GCA_028279885.1). GTDB lineage: Bacteria > Pseudomonadota > Alphaproteobacteria > Kiloniellales > DSM-21159 > JANQMX01. The sequence continues at coordinate 10,891 of JANQMX010000094.1, forward strand.
GGCTGTGGTCGCCTTCACACCATTTGCCGCGAACGCCGTTCCATTGAACTTCACGTTCACCGGAGCGATCGACACATTCAGCTTAACGGGGGGCGCAAGCGGGACAGGGGACCTCGATGTCGGCGACAGCGTCAGCGGCAGCTTCACCTACGATGGTTCGCTCGTTCCCGTGGCCAATGGACGTGTACACGGCCCTGGCACAATCAGTGGCTTCAGCATCACGGTCGGTGGGTTTTCATACACCACCACAGGAACATCCCAGGCGACGTTGGACGACGACAGGATGCCGGGTTCAGCGGCACCTGAGACAGACTATTTCAGCGCCGCGGAGGGCCAGCTCATCGGTTCCAGTCAGGGTGGATTGGTGCCTCGTTTCGCGCGGTTTTCCATCCTGTCGACATCGAATCTCAGCATTTTTCAAGCTGGCATCAGCCCAAGCCTAGCCGACTTCCAGCAGCTCATTGCCGATAACGAATCGAGTGGCAATACCAACTTCATTGCCTTTGCCAATGGTCCCATCCTGTCAACGCCCCGCATAACGGCGCGGTTCAATCTGACAGAGGTGACCGTCAGCGCGGCGGACCCGGCAGTGCCGCTGTCGGCGCCCGCCACCCTGCCGCTGATGGCTGCGAGCCTTGGTCTGCTGGGCTTCATCGCCCGCCGCCGCAAAGGCTGACACCCCATTATCCGGCCCGCGTCTACCGGAGGCCGGAACCACTCATGACAAGAAGGACTTCGAGATGTTCAGAAAACTGAGCGTGATTACCGCTTTTTCAGTCGTGAGCCTTGCAAGTCAGGCAGAGGCGGTCTTGATCGACTTCGAAACCGTCCCGGGCGCCGTGCCGTCGGAAGGTCTCGCCATCTCCAATCAGTTCGCCGCCACGGCCGGCGTCACCTTTGCCCTCGCCAACGGCAATGCACCGGTCCTCGCGGAAGTCGGTGGTCCTCGCACGGCGTTCGATGGCGTTGGCCCCGATGGTCCGGCAGCAGGCGAGACCATCGGGCAGTTCTTCTTGACCGATGACGGCCTGACGTCGGGCGTCACGACGTCACCGTTGATCGTCAGCTACAGCACGGCCGCTCAGAGTGTCAGCGGCGAAATCCTCGACATCGATCGCGGCGAGACCTTTGTGATTTCCGCGTTCGATTCCCTGATCGGCGGTGCGTTGCTGGATACGATCACCATCAATGCAGGCGATGCGGATACGGGCAACGGGGTCGCGACAAACTGGGCGTTCAACCGGGCCAGCGCGGACATTCTGCGCATCGAGTTCGCAGGGTCGCGTTCCGGAGCCGGCTTTTTCGGCCTCGGTTTCGACAACTTCAATTCCGGCGTCACTGTCGCGCCGGCGCCACTGCCCACCCCCGCCACCTTGCCGCTTATCGCTGCGGGTCTCGGCATGATCGCTTTCATCGCCCGCCGCCGCAGAGGCTGACACCCAATTATCCGGCCTGTCCCAACGGACACGGCGCTTATCTGCGAGACAAAGCAAAGAACTTGAAATTAAATAGGAGGGGCGCTCTATAAGGTGAAGTTAGAGCGCCCCAGATGATCAACGCACGACAGCTCGAAGTGCTGAGCACGGTGATCGAGGTTGGAACCACGGCCCGCGCGGCCGAGCTTCTCAACGTCTCGCAGCCCGCCATCAGCAACATGCTCCGCCACACGGAGAGCATCACCGGCCTGACGCTGTTCAAGCGCGATCGCGGCCGGCTCATCCCGACGCCGGAAGCGGTGCATATCGCCAACGAAGCCAAGCACCTGTTCTTTCAGCAGCAGCGCATTCGCACGATCGTCGATCAACTGAGAGAGGGGTCGGCGGGAACGCTGCACATCGCTGCCTCGCCAAGCCTCGGACTCGGCGTCCTCTCCAAGGCGATGGCCAGCTTCGCCAAGCATCGACCCGGCCTTCGCACGTCGCTGGAGCTGGGCTCCATTGATGAGATTACGGACCTGATTTCGAGCGGCCGGGCCGAGCTGGGCTTCTCCATCACGACATCCCGTCACCCCTCGGTCTCGGCGACCCCGATCGCGGAAGGCCGCTTCGTGTGCGTCGTGCCGCTCGACCATCCTTTCGCCACCCTGTCGAAGGTTCGGATCGTGGATCTGAACAGCGTCCCCTCGATCTCCTACTCCTCGATGACGCAGCTCGGCCAGCTGATCGACCGCGTGTTCTCGAAGGAAGGGCTGGAGCGTCGCTACGCCTGCGAAGTGCGCCATACGGCAACGGCGCTTGAGATGGCCGCCGGCGGCGTCGGACCAGCGTTGATCGACAACTTCGCGATGATCGGCCGCGACGACACCCGCGTGGTGGTCAAGGAAACGGAGCCGACCCTCCCCATCCGCATCTCATCGCTGACGCCGAAGGTCTTTCCCACCTCACAGCTCGCCTCGACCTTTCTCAGCTTCTTTCAAAGCTACTTCGAGGAATCGGAAACCGGCTAATCCCGCAGTTGCCAGTCGTCCCTGTTCTTCTCGGTGGGAAAGCGGGCTTCGAGGCCAAGTTCGCCGATCCGCTTGATCGAGGCCTCGAACAGGGTGCGCGCAACGGGGATAGTCTCCGGGGTCAGCGCAACGGCCCGGATCAGCGCGTGCTGCTCCCCGTACTCGGCGAAGAGATCGCGCAAGCCGGCGGCTGCCTCCGGGCTGCTGTCGACGCGCAAATCGTATTGCGCGATACCCTCTTCCCCACTGACGAAGAGCGCGGCCGAGCGAATGGGTTCCAGGATCTCGCCGCCCGCGTCCCGGCCCGCTTCCAAGCCTTGCAGAAGGCGCTCCGCCAAGGACGCTCTTCGGCTCGCCTCGAAGGCTGCGACCATCGCATCGGTGACCTTGTGATTGGCCAGAATATTGCCGATGGCCACGCAGTCCTGGCCCTCGCTCCCGCTGTAGATCGAGTACATCTTCTTGCCGTGAAAGGTGGCGGTGCCGCCGTTTGCGTCCAGTGCGGCCAGCTGACGCCAATCGATGTTGCGCGCACCGTTGACGACCTTGTCCATTGCGTCTCGGGCCTTCACACCCTCGGCCAGATAGGCGATGCCAAGCTCCGCCAAGCGCGTATCGGTGCGGTGCTGGCTGAGGAAGGCGCCGCGTCCATGGCACACCTTCAAGCAGCGATTGCCGACGCCGAGCGCGGAGGTTCCGACCACACCACCGAACGCACCAGTCTCCGGGCAGTGCCCAATCATCGAATAGGTCATTCCCTCACCCCTGCCAGGCTCTCTGCGGTTTTCAATTGCTTCAATGGCTGTCGGAGAATGGCATTTCGACACCCTTTTCCTGCGCGCCGAAGCGAGACCACATCGCCTCCGTGACGTCTTGCGCAGCCTGGGTGACGGCGCGTTCGTCCAGCGTCAGCACCTCCCGGTCCCGCATCAGGAAGCGGCCGTCGACCATGACGTCGGTGACGATGCCGGGATGCCCGTAGTGGACGATGTTGGAGACGAGCGACACTCGCGGCACCAGCGCGGGCACGCGCAGGTCGAACAGCGCCAGGTCCGCCTTGGCACCGACAGTGATGCGCCCCAGATCCGCACGCCCCAAGGCCTTGGCCGCATTCTGCGTCGCGTAGCGAAAGACCTTTTGCGGGCTCGGCTGGACCGAACGGCCGTAGGCGCCGCGATGCAGGACCAGCGCCATCTTCATCGACTGAAAGATGTCGGTCGTCATGTTGTCGGTGGCGAGCGCGATGTTGATGCCGGCGTCCAGGATTGCCCGAATGGGCAGTTGATGCGGCCCCTTTGCCGACATGCTCGCCGGGCTGTGAATGAAATGAACGTCGTGCTCCGCAAGAGTCTCGACGTCGCTCTCGCTGCAGAACGTCCAGTGGACGGCCAAGAGATCCTCGCCGAGCCAGTCGTTCTCCCGCAGGTACTCGGTCGAGGTCTTTCCGTGCAGGGCTTCCACCTGCCGCACTTCGGAGGCGATCTGACTGAGATGAATGGTGCGGCGCAGGCCATAGCGGTGGGCGAGCGCGTTCAGTTCCTTCAGCATCCAAGGCGAACAGTTGTCCGGTGCGTGCGCGGCGATCATGGCCTGCACGCGGCCGTTCTCGGCGCCGTGGTAGCGGTCGATCAGATCCCGGGTCCGCGTCAGGAAGGTCTCTCCCCAGTCTCGGTCGAAGCGATAGCCTTCGCGGCTCACCTTCGTGGTCACGGCGTCGGCCGCGCTTTCGCAGAGATAGAGCCGCAGCCCGCTGTCCGCCATCGCCTGGGCATAGTCCGCCACATGGCGCAGCGGGTCTACGATGGTCGTGGTGCCGCAGCGTATCGCTTCCAGGCAGGCGAGCTGGGCAATCGCGGCGCGTTCCTGGGGAGTCAGAAGGTAGCTGGCCGGCACCATGTACTGGTAGACGAGGTTGCCGTCGATGTCCTCGACGGTGCCGCGCAGCACCATGAGGACCGCGTGGTTGTGCGCGTTGATCAGACCGGGCGAAAGGACTTTGTCCGACGCATCGATGCGCTCGAAATCGGCGAACTGGCTGCCGCTCGGCGCAGCCTCCGAGATGGCAACGATCTTGTCGGCTTCGACCGCGACATGCCCCTTCCGGACTATGGGGAGCCCGTTCTCATCTGCCGCCAGATAGAGCGCATTCTCGAACAGGTAGCGGTGCATCAGGGACGGGCTTTCCACCGCCAGGTGACTGCAACCATGATCAGGATCGTCACGACCGTCAGAACGGTGGCCACGGCGGCGATGGTGGGATCGATGCTCTCGTTGATGCCCTGCCAGATCATCTTCGGCAGGGTCTGAACGCTGCGCACGGTGATGAACAAGACGCCGACGATTTCATCGAAGGAGACGATGAAAGCGAAGACGGCGCCCGCGATCATTCCCGGGCGGGCCGCCGGCACGATGACGGCGATGACCGTGCGCCAGACGGAGGCGCCCAGGCTTCGCGCCGCCTGCACGATCCGTCGGTCCAGGTTGGCCAAGGCGGCGAAGACGGCAATCGACACGTAGGGTAGCGCCAGAAGGGTGTGCGCCAGGATCACGCCGGTCATGGAGTCGATCAGCCCGAGCTTCACCCAAAACCGGTAGAAGCCGAGGGCCTGGACCACGGGCGGCACCAAGATCGGGACGATGAGCACCCAACGCGCCACCGTCGACCAGAAGTCGGAGAGCAGCCAGCAGCCCACCGAAAAGGCGGTGCCCAAGACCGTCGCGATCACCGCGACCGACAGGGCTATGACAATGCTGGTCCAGGTCGCGGACAGCCACTCGGGATCGGTGAAGTAGTTCTGATAGTGCTTCAGAGAGAAGCCGTCGGAGGGCAGCGAGATGTACTCGTTCGGCGTCAGCGACACCGGCAGGACCACGAGCATCGGCAGGAGAAGGAATGCCAGCACCACCCAGGCGCCGGTCTGCATCAGCAGCTGAAAGGTGGTTTTCTGGCGCATCATCCCCGCTCCAAGAAGGTGCGGCGCAGGTTCACGAAGCGCCCCGCGGCAAGTATGACCGCCGCGGTGGCCAGCAGCAGTGCGACGGACAGGGACGTACCCACGCCCCAGTTCAGCAGCTCCTGGATCTGATAGGTGATGTACTCGGAAATCATCAGCACGCGACCACCGCCCAGCAGTGCCGGGGTGATGTAGAAGCCCAACGAAAGGACGAAGACGAGCAGGGCTGCGGAGAGAACGCCCGGCAGGGTCTGCGGGAAGTAGACCGACACGAAAGCGCGAAGCTCCGAGGCGCCGAGGCCGCGGGCGGCATCGACGTAAGACGGATTGATCCCCTTCATGTTCGCCATGATTGGCAGAATCGCGAAGGGCAGCATGACGTGAACCATCGAGAGGATCACGCCGAACTCGTTGTGCATCAGCGGCAAGGGCTTATCGATCAGTCCAATCGCGCCGAGGCTGTCGTTCACCACTCCGGAGCGGCCCAACAACACGATCCAGGCAAAGCTGCGGATCAAAACGGACAGCCAGAAGGGCAGGAGAACCAGCGCAATCATCAGCCCGACGTACTTCGGCTTCGTATTGTAGATCGCGTAGGAGACGATGTAACCCAGCACCAGGCACCAGATCGTCGTGATCGCGGCAACCCGGAAGGTGATGACAAAGCTGGTCCGGATCGGCCGGCTGTCGAACATGCTGGCGTAGTTGTCGAAGCCCGGCCTCGGCTCGGAAAAGCTGATGCCGAAGATCTCGACGAGCGGCCAGATATAAAAGGTCAGCATGATCGCCAAGGCCGGCAGGATGAGAATCCAGTAGCGGCCCTTATCCGTAAGCGACCTGGCGATCATGCTGAGGTGTTCCCTATGGCTCTATGTCGTTAGGCTAGTTGATCAGGGCATCAACATAGAGCTCTTCCGCCCAAATCTGGTTCTTGGCGTACCAGGCATCGTTGTAGACGGTTTGCGTCGCCCTGTTCTCGGGAGACGAGGGATTCCAGGCCTTTAATTCTTCAGGCACCAGGGCGGCGGCCGCGGGGTTTGCCGGACCGGGGCCCATCGCTTCGAGCCACTTCACCTGCAGTTCCGGGTTCGCGCTGTGGGCGATGAACCTCATGGCCTGCTCCGTGCCGGCCGGATTGTGCTTCGGCACCACCCAAGCGCCAGGCGACAGGACACCCTCGTTGAACGTCGTGGTGAAACTGCCGTCGGGCATCTCGTCCTTCAGCAGATGCGCCCGGGTGCTCCAGATGCAGCCGATCGCGACTTCCTCCTGCAGGAAGAGCTGCTGGCTCATCGAACCCGAGGGCCAGACGATGACGTGCTCGCGAATGTCGCGGTACTTCTGAATCGCCGCTTTGATTCCGGCCTCATCGCCGAGGAACTCGTAGACCTCGTCCGGCGCAGCACCCATGGCCATGGCGGCAGGCTCCAACATGCCGCGAACCGACTTGCGGAAGGTCCGCTTGCCGGGAAAGTCCTTCACGTTCCAGACGTCCGCCCAGTTCTGCGGCACGGCCTCCAGCATCGTCGGGTTGCAGCAGAGCGTGTAGCTATAAAAGTAGTTGGCGCAGCCGAACTCCCAGGTGAAAGGTTCGATGATGTTCGCCTTGTCGACGATGCTGTAGTCGATCGGCTGGGTGATGCCACGCTCACCAAGAATGATGGCCGAGCCGGGCCCGCTGTCGCAGACATCCCAGACAACCGCGCCGCTTTCCACCATGGCGCGGATCTTGCCGGCAGAAGGACCGGCGCCGTCGACGACGACCTTGATGCCGGCCTCCTTCGCATAGGTATCGCCCATGATCTCTTGGAGGACGTCTTTCGCCTTGCCGCCCCAGTTGACCAGCACCAACTCCTTGGCGTTCGCCAAGGCCTTGTCTCCCAACAGCGGCACCAGGCCGAGCGCACCCAGCATGGCCAGCGCCGAGCGGCGATCGATCTTCCCGGCCTTGTAGCGCTCGAGCGTGATGTCGCCGAGGTCCTGCTTAAACTCGATATCGTCCTGCCCGAACGTGAAGCTATCTCCTGACATTGTCGCTCTCCCTTTTGAAAGGTGGTTTCAACGCAACGCTGCTCACTGATCTTCGGCCAAGACGACGCAGGCATCGTCATCCCAACCGAAAGAAACTTCGCCCCCAACCTCCGGACGCACGGTCATCCGCCATGTCGGCGCGGACACGAGGACTCCGCCGAAGCCGGGGTGATCGAGGATCAGGTGACAGCGTTCACCCAAGTAGGACGTCTGCCGAACGACGCCGTGAAATCGCTCTGTGCCCTGGGCGCCAATCCGGATGCGCTCCGGCCGCAACGCGAGCAGAACGCGATCGGCGCCGTTGTATGACGAGGACTCGCCCGTCACGTTGAAGCGCTCGCCACCGCTCTCGCAGTCCAACGCCCCGCCGAGGCGTTCACATACCTTTGCTTCCAGGAAGTTGCTCTTTCCCAGGAAGTCGGCGACGAAACGCGTGTCGGGCTGGTTGTAGAGCTGGTCCGGCAAGCCGATTTGCTGGATCTGTCCATGGTCCAGGATCACGATCCGATCGGACATGGACAGCGCTTCATCCTGATCGTGCGTCACGTAGATGAAGGTGACCGCCAGTTGCCGGTGGAGGTCCTTCAGCTCCCACTGCAAGTCCGCGCGGAGCTTCTTGTCGAGCGCCGACAGCGGCTCGTCCAAAAGCAAAATCGACGGTTTGAACGAGAGTGCGCGGGCCAGCGCCACGCGCTGCTGCTGACCGCCGGATAGCTGGTTCGGCATGCGGTCGGCGTAGCTTTCCATCTGGACAAGCTCCAGGCACTCGCGAACCCGGGCGTCGATCTCGGCCTTCGACCACTTGCGGAGCTTGAGCGGAAAGGAAATGTTGCCCGCGACCGTCATGTTGGGGAACAGGGCATAGCCTTGAAAGACCATGCCGAAGCTTCGTCGGTCGGGCGGCAGGTCGGTGATGTCCTCCCCGCGCAACCGGAAGGCTCCGGCATCCAAGCTGGTGAATCCGGCGATGGCCATGAGCAACGTCGTCTTGCCTGACCCTGACGGGCCCAGCAGGGTCAGGAACTCGCCCTCTCCGATGTCCAGATCAACGCCGTCCAGCGCGCGCACCTCGCCGTAGTGCTTCTTGGCACCGCGAACCGAAAGAACAGGCTCGAGTCGACCGGCTGTTGTCATGGATGGATTTTGGCCCCTGCGCTTTGCTTAAGTCGTGTCTGTTCCGACACTTCAGAATGCCCTCAAGTCAGCCACGGCAGAGGCGAACATGGAAATTAAAAGGACGGGGCATTCTATAACTTTTGGTTATTCATAGCCTGAGATGCTGCTTGCCGTGACACTGCTTGGAAAAGGTGCCCACGTAGGGATGGGATAGCGCGCTAAGCGGCCCGGTAGCCCAACCGCAAGGCCGAGATTGCCATGGCAGCGGCGGCCTGCGTGGGGTCGATGACGACAACACCGAGTTCCGCCTCCAGCGCCGCCCTATAACGCGCCATGCCGGCACAGCCGAGAATGATGGCCTCGGCTTCATGCGCCTCCTTCAGCCGCAGGCCGACCTCGAGCATGCGGGCGCGACACTGCGCCTCATCTGCCAGCTCGGATACCGGAAGCCCGATGGGGAGATCCGCGACGATGAAGGGGGCGAGCATCACGCTGCGCGCGTGCCGCCAATGACGGGCGACCGCTACATCGAGAATCGAGATCACACCCGCCCGCACGCCGAGCGACGCGGCCATGGCCATCGCCGACTCGGCCGCGCCGAAGATCGGCTTCGTGGTCACTTCCCGCGATGCGCTGACACCGGGATCCGAATAGCAGGCGACGACGAAGGCATCGGCTTCCTCAGAGGCTTCCGCGATGTGGGCCGACACGAGCGAGGCCGCCAGGTCGCAGCTGCGTTGGGACTCGATGCCGGGCGGCCCGTCGGACAGGGTGATGCAGTCGATCGTCGGTGCATCGGCCGTCCGCAGCGGCGCCATCGCCCGATCGATCGCCGCGGTGACCTCGGTATTGCTGTTCGGATTGATGACCAGGATCCGGAGCATCACGCTAAAGCCTTCCGAGGCTAAACGGCTGCAGTGGAATCGGGCCTGACCACGCCAACCTGTTTGGTGATGCGCTCGTAGTGCTCGATCCGCCGATGGCGGGCAAAGTCGAAGACCGTTTCCTTATAGAAGACACAGTCGTCCAGGTCGCAGTCCGCGACGGCCAGCTCATCGCCCAGGGTTTTCGTCCGGGCAACGATCAGGCCGGCCGGCGACACGATCATCGAGTCGCCGAGCAGTTTGTGCCCGTCTTCCTCGCCGGCCTTCGCAACGGCGACGACCCAGGTTCCGTTTTGATAGGCGCCGGCCTGCACCGAGAGCTCATGGTGAAACCCACGCAGCTCGTCCTGCTCCTCCGGGCGTTGGGAGTTGGTGGCCGGCGTGTTGAAGCCCAGCAGAACCATCTCCACACCCTGCAGCCCCATCACCCGGTAGGTTTCCGGCCAGCGGCGGTCGTTGCAGATACACATGCCCAACAGGCCGTCCATCGCGGGCCAGACAGGGAAGCCAAGGTCGCCCGGCTCGAAGTACTTCTTCTCAAGGTGCTGAAAGGTCCGTTGCGGGTCGAAGGTCGCATGCCCGGGAAGGTGCACCTTCCGGTACTTGCCGATGATCCGGCCGTCCGGGCCGACCAGAACGGAGGTGTTGAAGTGCCGGGTGTCTGCGCCGTTCTTCGCGAGTTCTGCGTAGCCGAGATAGAAGGCGATGCCCAGCTCACGCGCGCGGTCGAACAAGGGCTGGACCGCGGCGTTGGGCATGTCGGGCTCGAAGTAGCTTTCGACCTCGGCGGGGTCTTCGATGTCCCAGCGCGGAAAGAAGGTCGTCAGGGCAAGCTCGGGATAGACCACCAGGTTGCAGCCTTCGCGCCCGGCTTGTTCGAGAAGCGCCACCATGCGGTCGACAGCGACCTTTCGGTTGTCCGACTTTTGCAAAGGTCCAAGTTGAGCGGCGCCAACGCGGATGACTCTCGACATTCACCTTCTCCTGACTGACCAAATTCCGCTGCGCCGGACCATGGCCTTGCTTTCCCCGATCATTCCGCTCGGGATAGGATCTCGACGCCGAAATTGCGGTCAGGGTCGAGCTCCGGCTGCAACCGTCCGGTCGGGGTGGCGAATTCCGACGTCTCTCTCGGAAGGAACTGGCCGGAGCCTTTGCCCACGTGGAGTTCGCCGTCGCTGACGACCACGCGGCCACGGTTGATCACCGTGACCGGCCAGCCCTTGAGCTGCTTGCCCTCATAGGGGCTGTAGCCGGCGCGATCGTGGAGATCGGCATAGCGCACCTCCCGCTCGCAGTTCACGTCCCACAGAGCCAAGTCGGCGTCGGCACCGATTGCGATCGTGCCCTTGCGCGGGAAGAGACCGTAAAGCCGCGCCGCATTCGTGGAGGTCACCTCCACGAACTTGTGGATGTCGATACGTCCCTTCCCGACCCCCTCCGAGAACAACAGCGGCAGCCGCAGCTCGATGCCCGGAACGCCATTGGCGATCTTCGTGAAGGGCGGGTTGGGGCCCGCGTAGAGCTTGCCGTGTTCGTCGTAGCTGTAGGGCGCATGGTCGGAGGAGACGACCTGAAAGGTTCCGTTCTGTATCCCGCGCCAGATCGCCTCCTGCGCGCTCGCATCCCGCGGCGGCGGGCTGCAGCAGAACTTCGCGCCCTCCATGCCGTGGCGATCGAGATCCTCGGCGGTCAGGAAGAGGTATTGCGGGCAGGTCTCGCCGTAGATCTTGAAGCCTTCGCTTTGGGCTCGGCGGATCTCCGCCGTCGCCTCCTCGGTCGACACGTGCACGATCAACATCGGCGTATCGACCAGCCGCGAGAGCATGATGGCGCGATGCGTCGCTTCGCTTTCCGCCGTGCGGCTGTGGCTGATGGCGTGGAACTTGGGCTCGACCCGATTGGCGTCCACGAGCTTGTCGGTCAGCCAGCGGATCATCTCGTGATTCTCCGCGTGAACCATCACCAAGGCGCCCTCACTTCTTGCGGTGTAGAGCACGTCCAGCATCTGCCGGTCGTCGAGCCGCAACATCTCATAGGTCATGTAGACCTTGAAGGAGGTGAAACCGTCCCGGATCAGCGCCGGCAGCTCCTGCCCTAGAACCTCGGGCCTCGGGTCCGACACGATCAAATGGTAGCCATAGTCGATGACGGACTTGCTGCTGGCCCGTGCGTGGTAGTCTTTGACCACCTCGCGCAAGGAGTCGCCTTTGTGCTGAGCGGCAAAGGGAATGACGGTGGTGTTCCCGCCAAAGGCGGCAGAGATCGTGGCGCTCTCGAAGTCGTCGGCCGTCATCAGCCCGAAGGCGGACCGCTGCTCGATGTGGCAGTGCGCCTCAACGCCGCCGGGCAGGACCAGCAGGTCCGTGGCGTCGATTTCCTGTCGTCCTTCGCCAAGATTGCGGCCAAGGGCCACGATCTGACCGTCGGCAATGCCGACGTCGCATTTCATTTTCGAGGCCGCGGTCACCACCGTGCCCTGCCGGATAACAAGATCGAAGTCGGCCACCTCGCACTCCTCTCGTCTCATGAGATCGCAATGACGGGTTGTGCATACGCCATGCGCGCTCGGCCGCAAGACTAATCAGCCGAGATCTATATAGTCGAATAAATCAGTGGGCTGTTTCTATAACGCCAGGTTATTCGACTCGCGCCTTGCGGCGGCAGTAGGCCGTCTGCCGAAGTGCGAGGCAGCTAACCGGCGGTCCAGCCGCCATCGACCATCAAAGCCGTTCCGGTCACGAGCGCGGAGGCGTCCGAGGCCAGGTAGACGGCGGCGCCCATGACGTCGGAGATCTCGCCGACGCGGCCCAGCTTGATCTTCTCCTCGATCCAGCGGACCCGGTCGGGATCGTCGAAGGTCGACTGCGTCAAGGGCGTGCGCACGAAGGTGGGGCAGAGCGTGTTGACCCGGATGCCGTGGCCGCCCCACTCGATGGCCATGGCCTTTGTGAAGCCTTCGACGGCGAACTTCGAGGCGCAGTAGAACGCCCGGTCGATGCCGCCGATATGCCCCATCTGGCTGGACACGTTCATCAGCGAGCCTGACTTGCCGGCGGCGATCAGGCCGCGGGCGACGGCCTGCGTGAGGAAGTAGGCGCCGCGCAGGTTCAGGTTCATCACGGCGTCGAAGTCGGCGGCCTCGGTCTTGTCGGCCGGGCCATGGCGCGCGAGCCCGGCGCTGTTGATCAGGATCTCGAAAGGTCCCCTCGACGCCACCGCCGCGGCCGTGGCCTCGATGTCGGCGACATCCAGGGGCAAGACCTCCGCCTGCCAACCGCGCTCACCGAAAGCAGCAGCCAAAGCGTCCAAGCGATCCGCCGTCCGTGCGCCCAGCGTCACCTCTGCGCCGGCCGCGGCCAGCGCCACCGCACAGCCGAGCCCGATGCCGGAGCTTGCGCCGGTGACGAGCGCCCGTCGCCCGTCGAGCCGAAAGCTCGGCGGCTCGGGCAACTCGATGTCGGAGTCTTGGCGGGTCATCGACGAAGCCTCCTCAACGCGATGGACTGCAGACTCCGTTAGCCGCTATTCCGCGGCCGCGCCATAGGGGACGTTCTTGCGGCCGTAGCGCCGCACCCGCACGTTGGCCTGCTCGGCGTGGGCGACGAAGCCCTCCAGCATGCTCAGGCGCGAGCAGTAGGCGCCGATCTCCGCCGCCGCCTCGTCCGAGGTGACCTTCTGATAGCTGTGGGTCTTCAGGAACTTGCCGACCCAGAGGCCGCCGGTGTAGCGCCCCGCCTTCTTGGTTGGAAGGGTATGATTGGTGCCGATCACCTTATCGCCGTTGGCCACGTTGGTGCGCGCGCCGAGAAAGAGCGCGCCGTAGCAGGTCATGTGCTCCAGGAACCAGTCGTCGCGCTCCGTCATCACCTGGACATGCTCCGAGGCGATCTCGTCGGCCACCTGCAGCATCTCCTCATAGCTGTCGCAGAGGATGACCTCGCCGTAGTCGCGCCAAGAGATCGATGCGGTATCGGCCGTCGGCAGGATCTCCAGCAGGCGGTCGATCTCGACCATGGTCTGCTCCGCCAGCCGGCGGGAGTTGGTGACCAGCACGGCGGGTGAGTTGTAGCCGTGCTCGGCTTGGCCAAGCAGGTCGGTCGCGCAGATCTCAGCATCTACCGTCTCGTCGGCGATCACCATGGTCTCGGTCGGTCCGGCGAAGAGGTCGATGCCAACCCGGCCGAAGAGCTGGCGCTTGGCCTCGGCGACATAGGCGTTGCCCGGCCCGACCAGCATGTGCACCGGCTCGATGCTCTCGGTGCCGAGCGCCATGGCGCCAACGGCCTGGATGCCGCCGAGGGCATAGATCTCATGCGCGCCGCCGAGATGCATGGCCGCCACCACAGCCGGGTTCGGCTCACCCTTGAAGGGTGGCGTCGCCGCCACGATGCGCGGCACGCCGGCGACGGCAGCGGTCAGCACCGACATATGCGCCGAAGCCACCATGGGGAACTTGCCGGCCGGCACGTAGCAACCGACCGACTGCACCGGGATGTTCTTATGGCCCAGCACGACTCCCGGCATGGTCTCGATCTCGATGTCCTGCATGGACGCGCGCTGCGCCTCGGCGAAGGTGCGCACCTGTTTCTGCGCGAAGGCGATATCCTCCATATCGCGCGCGGAGACACGGTTGATGAAGGCGTCGATCTCAGAGGCGGAGAGGCGGAAGGACGGCGGGCTGTAGTCGTCGAACTTCTCGCTCAGCGCACGCACCGCCGTGTCGCCGCGCGCCTCGATATCGGCGAGCGTGGCTTCGACCACCTCGCGCACCTTGGCATCGTCGGCGGCGCGATCCGCTTCCTGCTTACCCCGCTTCAGGTATTCGATCATCCTATCCTCGTGTGTTGTAAGCTCATTGGCTGCCGCCGAACACCGGACGTCGGTTCAGCATGCGGCTGCCGAATTCGAACGGTAGACGGCAGATTTGATGAAGCCGATCGCGCGACCGCCCTTGATCGCGTCCACCAGCTCGCCGTTGGTGCCGCGCACCCAGTCCGGCTCTACGCCGAGCAGCTTCATGATTTGCAGCGCGGCTCCTCGGCCGAGGAGCCGCGCTGACCCGGGCCGAATTTCTGCCCGGCGAAACGAGCCGCCCGCGCTCCATGCGCTTCAAGTTGTCGACCATCGCGCCGGTCTCGACCACGGAGGCCTGATAGCCGTCCGTCCCGGAGACGATGAAGGCCAGGCGCGTCTCGGCACTGGCCGTTCGAGCCACGGCCGGCGGAGCGATGGGCACGACAGCCGCCAGGCGAATGCAGGATTTGAGCGTGATCCGTAGACCTCCCTAGGCTCGTTTTCTTTGTTTGCGAAACGTCACGTCATTCCTCCTTATCGCCTCAGAAAGGGTCTTGCAAAGGTTTTCATTTATATCCGAAAATCTGACGATTGAAACGGTGACGCGCTCCGCTCCACGGTTCTTCGCCAAGATGAGCAACTGCAAGAATCGATGAGATTCAGAAAATAATGTCGTTATATCAAATCACTAAGCTTCCATTGCTCGACAACGAGGGATGCTGCAGTGCTTTGCCGACCACAACGAGTTACGATGTCGGTTTGCATAGGTTTGCGCAAATTGGCATGCTCAACCCCACCAAGACGTCAGAACCCTTCACACTTTGCGGACGACGCGGGCGCGATCACTACACTCACCCTGCGGTTCCGATCGCATCCCGACCCGAAGCAAGAAAAGCAGGTGCCTTGACCCCCCCGAAGAACGGCAAGTCGAAAATGGAGCGCACAACGGCCGCAGACGTGGCGCGCGCCGCCGGCGTTTCGATCAGCGCCGTCTCCCGCGCCTTCACGCCCAACGCCAGCATTGCCAAGCAGACCAAGTCACGGGTGATGCAGGCGGCAACGGCCCTGGGCTATCAGCCGAACCCCTTGGCTCGCGGGCTGATCACCCGGCGCTCCGGCATGATCGCCCTGCTGATGAGCGAGGTGACCAACCCCTTCTATCCAGCGGTGCTGGAAACCTTTGCCCGTGCGCTCTCCAGCCGTGGAAAGCGGATCATGCTCTTCACACCGGGCGAGGACGAGCCCTTGGAGGCACTGCTACCCCAGGCGCTCGGCTATGGCGTCGAAGGCGTGGTCATCACCTCGGCACGACCGACGGCCGAGATGACGGCCGCCTGCGAATCGGCCCCGGTTCCCGTGGTGCTGTTCAACCGCACAGTAGAAGGAGCCGCGATCAGCGCGGTCGGCTGCGACAACGAGGCGGGCGGACGCAAGATTGCGGACTTCCTGGTCGAGAGCGGCCGAAAGCGGCCGGCTTTCGTTGCCGGGCTTGCCGGCGCCTCGACCAGCCTTTATCGCGAGCGCGGATTCACCGCCGGCCTGACCGCGGCCGGCCTGCCCACTCCGCCACGCCACGTGGGCGACTTCACCTTCGAGGGCGGCCTGCGTGCGGCCGAGGAGCTGCTTGATTTAAAAGAGCAGCCGGACGCGATCTTCGCGGCAAACGACATCATGGCGCTGGGCGTCCTCGACGGCCTACGCCGGGTCGGCGGCCTGCGCGTTCCCGAAGACGTCTGGGTTGTCGGCTTCGACGACATTGCAGCGGCCGCTTGGCCCAGCTTCAGCCTCACCACCTTCCGGCAGCCGATCAAGCGCATGGTTGCCGAAACCTTGCGTATTCTGGAGTCGTCCGACGACGGCGCGCCGGTGCCCCCCTCCACCGTGCTGGTCCCCGGCCGCCTGATCGAGCGGAACTCGACGGCGGGCTAAGAGCTTCAAATATCGGTCAGGGCCTCGATGCCGCTGGCAGCCGTCCGTGCGCCTGCCAGCGGAAGCGAGTTATTAGCCGGGTGTGTGCTGGGCGAAAAAGTCGCCGCCCTTATCGTCGATCACCACGAAGGCCGGGAAGTCGCGGACACGGATGCGCTGTACGGCCTCCATCCCGAACTCGGGATAAGCGATGGTCTCGACCTCTTCGATGACGTTGCGGCCCAGCGCGGCGGCGGCTCCACCGATCGAGCCGAGATAGAAGCCGCCGTGCGCCTTGCAGGACTCCGCGACCTGGCGAGAGCGGTTGCCTTTGGCGAGGGTGACCATGCTACCGCCGACGGCCTGGAACTCGGGCACGTAAGGGTCCATGCGCGCCGCCGTCGTCGGGCCGAAAGAGCCGGAGGCATAGCCTTCCGGCGTCTTGGCAGGACCGGCATAGTAGATCGGGTGGTCCATCATGTAGGACGGCAGGCTCTCGCCGGCCGAGAGCCGCTTGGACAGCTCGGCATGCACCATGTCGCGGGCGACAATCATGGTTCCGGTCAGCAGGACGGGCGCGGAAATCGGCAGCGTGGTGAGGGTCTGGCGGATGCTCGCCATCGGCTGATCGAGGTCGATCCGCGTCGGCTCCATCGCGTCGAGATCGGCCTCCGGCAGATACTTGGCCGGCTCGGTCTCCAGCGCCTCGAGCCAGATGCCATCCCGGTCGATCCGCGCTTTGATCTGACGATCTGCCGAACAGCTGACGCCAAGCCCGACCGGCAGGCTCGCACCGTGGCGCGGCAAGCGGATGACGCGGACATCGTGGCAGAAGTACTTGCCGCCGAACTGCGCGCCAATGCCCATGGTGTGCGTGAGGGCGTGGACCTCGCGCTCCATCTCCAGGTCTCGGAAGGCCCGCCCCGAGGCATCGCCGCTGGTGGGAAGGTTGTCCAACGCTTTGGTGGACGCGAGCTTGACGGTCTTCAGCGTCTGCTCCGCGGACAGTCCGCCAATCACGATGACGAGATGATAAGGCGGACAGGCGGCCGTCCCGAGCGTCCGGATCTTCTCGTCCAGAAACGCCATCAGCCGGTCCCTCTCCAGCAAACGCCTCGTCTGCTGAAAGAGGAAGGTCTTGTTTGCCGAGCCGCCGCCCTTGGCGACGAACACCAGCTCGAAACTGCCGCCGGGTCCGGCCTCGATGTCGATCTGGGCCGGCAGGTTCGTGCCGGTGTTCTTCTCCTCGAACATGGCGAGCGGTGCCATCTGGCTGAACCGCAGGTTCTGCGTTTCCCACGTCCGTTCAACGCCTGCCGACAGAGCGGCGCGCAGGTCTCCCTCGACCAGCACCTCCTGGCCCTTGCGGCCGACCACGATGGCGGTGCCGGTATCCTGACAGCTTGGAAACTCGAGCGCCGAGGAGATGACAGCGTTCTTCAACAGCTCCAGCGCCACGAAGCGATCATTCTCCGAGGCCTCCGGGTCTTCGAGGATAGACGCCAGCTGCGCGAGGTGGGCAGGGCGGAAAAGATGCGACACATCGGCGAAGGCCTGCTCGGCCAGCCGCGACAGCGCATCGGCCTCGACCGTCAGGAACTGCCGGTCACCAAAAGCCTGGAGCGCGACCCCGTCGCGCTCCAGAAGGCGATAGACCGTATCGCTCGGTCCGTAATAGCTGTCGCTGAACGTCTGCTGTTGCGCCAGCGCGTCAGATGGTCCTGCCACCGTCAACCTCCAATACAACGCCCGTGAGGAACTCGGCCTCGTCTGAGGCGAGATAGAGCGCCGCGTTGGCCATGTCCATAGGGTCGCAAAGCCGTCCCATCGGGATTGTGGAGATAAACTTCGCGCGGTTCTCCGGCGTGTCCGGCGCGCCCATGAAGGTCTCGAGCAAGGCCGTCGTGCCCATGACCGGCGCGAGGCAACAGACTCGGATTTTGTCCGGTGCCAGCTCGACCGCAAGGGACTTGGTCATCAAGTTCACCGCCCCTTTGGAGGAGTTGTACCACGTGAGGCCCGGCCGCGGCCGGATCCCCGCCGTCGAGCCGACATTGAGCATCACGCCGCCGCCCCGGGACCGGAAGTGCGGAACGATGGCCCTGGTGGCATGAAAGATCGAGAGCACGTTGATGTCGTAGACCTTCCGAAAGGTTTCCTCATCGACATCGAGCAATGGCTGGTTCGGATAGCTCCAGCCGGCGTTGTTGATCAGGATGTCGATCTTTCCAAAGGCCGAGATGGTGCCTTCGATCGCGGCATTGACGTCCTCGGCCTTCGAGACATCGCAGGTAATGGCCGTCGCCGCCTGACCGATGGCATCGGCCACCGCGCGGGCGCCCTCCCCGTTCAGGTCGACGATGGCGACTTCGGCCCCCTCTTCCGCGAAACGCTCCGCCATGGCCTTACCGAAACCCGAGGCTGCACCGGTGATGAGGGCGGTCTTGTCCTTGAGACGCACGATCCTTGCTCCAAACCTTGTTTTTATTAGCCGTGGTTCTGCACGATGGTCTTCAACAGCGAGAACTCATGCAAGGCCGCAAAGCCCTTTTCGCGCCCGTGCCCGGACTTGCGCACGCCGCCGAACGGCAGCTCGATGCCGCCGCCGGCGCCGTAGCTGTTGATGAAGACCTGGCCGCAGCGGAGCGCCTTGGCCATGCGCATCTGCCGGCTGCCGTCCCGGGTCCACAGGCCGGCAACCAGCCCGTAGTCCGTATCATTGGCGATGCGGACGGCATCGGCCTCGTCCTCGAAAGGAATGCAGGACAGCACCGGGCCGAAGACCTCATCCCGCGCCAAGGGATCGCTTTCCGCGACCTGACCGAACAAGGCCGGCGCAACGTAGTAGCCGCCCTCGGGCGCGCTGGCGGAGACCTTGCCGCGCGCGATCAGCGTTGCGGAGGGGGCTTCGGCGGCGTCAATGAAAGAGTCGACCCGCGCCTTCTGCTTGGCCGAGATCAGGGCGCCGAGGTCGCCATCTTCGGCGTGCGGCGCGGCCGTGAGAGCAGAGAAGCGCTCGCTCAAAGCGGCCATGACCTTGTCGTAGATCGACTTCTGCACCAGAGCGCGCGAACCGGCCGAGCAGGTCTGCCCGCCGTTCTGCACGATCGCATTGGCCAGTACCGGAATGGCCTGCTCCAGGTCAGCGTCCTCGAAGAGGATCTGGGGCGACTTGCCGCCAAGCTCCAAGGTGCAGCCAATGTGGTTCTTGGCGGCCGCGATCTGCACCAAGGTGCCGACCTCGGGCGAGCCGGTGAAGGACAGGAAGTCGATGCCGGCATGGGCGCTCAACGCCGCGCCTGCGACCTCGCCCGCGCCGGTGACAAGATTGATGGCCCCTTCGGGGAATCCGACCTCCATGGCCAAGGCGGCGAGGCGAATGGGGGTCAGGCAAGCCTCTTCCGCCGGCTTCAGCACCGTGGCGTTCCCCATGGCCAAGGCCGGAGCCAAAGTCCGGCCGAACATCTGCGCCGGATAGTTCCAGGGAATGATGTGGCCGGTCACGCCGTAAGGCTCGCGCACCGCCTGCACATGGAAGCCGCTCAGGAAGGGAATGGTCTCGCCATGCACCTTGTCGGCGGCCGCGCCGTAGAACTCGAAGTAGCGCGCGGCCGCCACCATGTCGGCCCGCGCCTGCTTCATGGGCTTGCCCGTGTCCCGCGCCTCGATCTCCGCCAAGGCTTCGGCGTTCTCGGCAATCTTCTCGCCAAGCTTGGTCAGCAGCCTCCCCCGTTCTACGGCCGTCAGCTTCGACCAGGCGCCGCCCTCAAAGGCAGCGCGCGCGGCGGCGACCGCATCGGCAATGTCCTCGATACCGCCGGCCGCGATTTCAGCGAAAGGCTTGCCGTCGCTGGGGCACAGCACGGCCATGGTCTCGCCGCTGGCGGCAGGCCGCCATTGGCCAGCGATCAGGCACTCGTTTCGTTGAGGCAGCGGGCTTTGCTCGTTCATGCATCCACCTTTTCAGCGTCGAGCTCCCCTTCGCGCACTTCGCCGCGCTCAATCACCAGAGCGCGGTCGGCGAACCTTCGGAGCAGCCCGGGATTGGATTCCGTGATGATCAGCGTGACCTCCCGGTCGCGGTCGCGCAGCGCCCGCAGGGCTTCGGCGTAGCGGCTGGCGAGCGCCGGCGCCAAACCTTGGAAAGGCTCGTCCAGCATGATCAGCCGGGAGCCAATCATCAAAGCGCGGCCCAGGGCAACCATCTTGCCCTGACCGCCCGAAACCATGCCGGCCGGCCGCCTGGCCAAGGCTTTCAATTCGGGAAGAATGTCGTAGGCGCGGTCGAGACCGGCCTGGAGCTGCGCGTCGCTATAGCCGGCCACTTGCCCCGGCATCAAAATGTTCTCTTCGACGCTGAACGCCGAGAAGAGACGCCGGTCCTCCGGCGCATAGCCGATGCCGAGGCGCGGGCGCTTGGCCGGCGCCACTGCGGTCAAGTCCTTGCCGTCGAAGCGGATGGTGCCGCGGACCTGCGTCAAACCCATGACGGACTTGAGCGTGGTGGTCTTGCCCGCGCCGTTGCGGCCGATCAGAGCGACGGTTTCGGCGGGCTCGATGGAGAAGGAGATCTGCCGCAAGATCTGCACGCCGGCGATCGCAACGTCGACCTGGTCGAAGCTCAGCATCATAGCTCCTCTCCGATCACATCGCGAATGACGTCCGGATGCTCCAGGACCTCTTGCGGCGTGCCGCGAAGCTGAACCGCTCCCGCTGCCCAGACGGCCACCTCATCCGCATACTTCTCGACGATGCCCATATCGTGCTCAACGAAGACGCTGGTGACCTTCGCCTCCGCCAGCGCGCGGGTCAGGATATCCATCACGCCGAACTTCTCCGATGAGGCGACACCGGAGGTCGGCTCGTCCAAGAGAAGCAGCTTGGGCCGCAGGGCCAAGGCGACGGCAATGTCGATCAGCTTGCGCTGTCCTTCCGGCAGCTCGTTGACCAAACGGTCGGAGACCTGCGCGCAGTTCACCAGCTCCAAGAGGTGCATCATCTCATCGCGCTCGGGGATCTGGCCGAGCTTCATGAAAGGTGCCCAGCGCTGCTCCCGCGCCGCCGCGGCGATCAGGAGATTCTCTAAGGCTGTGTGCTCGGAGAAGAGCTGCGGAATCTGAAAGGCCCGCGCCACCCCCATCCGCGTGATCTGCCGCGGTGATTTCTGCGTCACCTCGCGCCCACAGAAGTAGACGTTGCCTTTGTTCGGCTTGGTGTAGCCGGTGCAGATGTTGAGAAAAGTGGTCTTGCCGGCGCCGTTCGGTCCGATGATCGCGAGGTTCTTGCCGGCGTGGATCTCGACGCTGACATTGTCCGCCGCGATGACGCCGCCGAAGTTGATTTCCAAGCCTTTGGTTTCGAGCAGGATTTCGGACGTCATTCCGCCGCTCCCGGCACACGCTTCTCTTGCGGTTCCTTTGCTTGCGGCTTCTTGCTTTCCAGTCGATCCATCAGGCGCTCATAGAGGCCGACGAGACCGCGCGAGGCGAAGAGGATGATGGCCAGCAGGAAGAAGCCGAGCACCATCTGCCACACGTCCGCGGCGAAGGCGGCCGCGTTGACCCGCACGGCTTCGTAGATGATGGCGCCGACGAAGGCGCCGGCGACGGAGCCCGCGCCACCGAGAATGGCGATGAAAACGAGCTCGCCCGAGCGGATCCACCAGGCATACTCCGGCGTCACGATGCCCTGCGCCACCGCCATCAAGACGCCGCCGAGGCCGCAGAGTCCGGCCGAGACGACATAGCCGACCAAGAGCGTGCGCCGCGCCGAAATGCCGAGGTATTCGAGGCGGGTCTCGTTGGTCTTGATGGTCTTGAACATGTTGCCGATCGGCGACGACAGGAAGCGATGGATGCAAAAGGCCACGGCGACGCAAAGCACGAGGGATCCATAGAACAGCAGCGTCTCGAAGCCGGCGCGCTCCATCTCGATGCCGACGACGGTCGGACGGGCCACCTGCATGCCGTCGGCGCCGCCTGTCACGTGATAGAACTTCTCCAAGATCGAATAGAAGATCATCGAGAAGGCCAGGTTCAGCATGCCGAAGAAGATATGCCGGTAGCGCACCACGAAGAGCCCGACCATCAGGCCGAAGAAGAGCGAGGCGCCGAGGCCCAGCACGATCATCATGACCAGCTCGCCGCCGGCGAAGGCCTCGCCCAGGAAGGCGGCCGAATAGGCGGCGACGGCAAAAAACAGCGCGTGGCCGAAGGAGACCTGCCCGGCGTGGAGCAGCAGAACGATTCCGAGAACGGCGAGCCCTTTGGCCAAAGCCAAGGTCAGCACCACCTGCGACCAGGGCGCGACCAGCGGCAAGAGCGCAACGATCGCCAGCAGAACGATAGGGACGGCTATGCGGAGCGTCATGGCCGGCTCAGATCTTACGGGTGCGCACGACGCCGAAGAGACCTTCGGGCCGCACGAGCAGGACGAGGAGCATGATCAGGTAGGGGATCAGCACCTGAAGCTCGGGCATCAGATAAACCGCAAAGCTCCGCCCCAAGCCGATCAGGAGCGCCGCAATCGCGGCGCCTTCGATCTGCCCCAGTCCAGCCGTCGCGACGACGGCAAACGACAGGACGATCATGTCGGCGCCCATGCCCGGCACGACCGAGGTCGTCGCCGAGGCCAAGGCGCCGCCGAAGCCCGCGAGCGCGGCACCGACGACGAAGGTCAGGAGGTAGACCTTGTCCGCGTCGATGCCGATGGCGGTGGCCGTTTCGCGGTCTTCGGTGACCGCCAGAATGAGCTTTCCGGAGAGCGTCTTGCGGAGAAAGAGACGCAAGCTGATCAGGACGGTGATCGCGACCAGCGGCAGCACGACGAGCTGATAGGTGGTGTAGAAGACACCGAAGACTTCGATGTTGCCGAGCTGCTGCAGAGCCGTCGCTTCGAAGTAAGGCTGCGTTCCCCAGATCAGCCGCTGGACATCCTCCAAGATCATGAAGACGGCGAAGGTGACGAGCAGTTGCAGCGCGTCTTCCTTGGCGTAGATGCGCCTCAGCAACAGGCGTTCGATCGGCCCGCCCAAGACGATCCCCACGATCGCGGCCGCAAGGAACATCAACGGCAAGGCCAGCCAGGGCGCATAGCCGGCCGCGAAGATGGCGCCGCCGATGGAGGCTGTGAGGTAGGCGCCGATGGCATAGAAGGAGCCGTGGGCGACGTTCAGGATGCGCAGCACCCCGAAGATCAAGGTCAGTCCCACGGCGACCATGAAGACGAGCGCCGCATAGGCCACACCGTCGAACACGGCCAGGGCAAAAAGCTGGGCGTTCATCTCTCAGTCTGTCGTTTTGGTCCGGACGTCAAAGAGCATAGACGGCCTACATGCGGCCGTCGAAGGTAAAGGGGCGGCCGCACCTGTGGCACGACCGCCCAGCAACACCGATTACTGGCCGTGCGAGAAGCTCTCCACCTCGATACCGTCCAGGAAGTCCTGGTCGAGCGTACCGAGCCACTCCAGCGAAACCTCGCCCACCGGCGTGGTGATCTGGCCACCGTCGAACAGCATCATGTTGTCCAAGACCGCGAAGTCGTATCCGTCGGCCTTGGTCGTGGTGCCGAGCAGCATGGCTTCGATGCCCTGACCGTCGGAGCGAATCTGCACCTCACGACCCAGCCCTTGGAACTTCAGCCCCTGCATGGCATCGACGACCTGCTCGTGACTTGGCCACTCGCCGCCGTTCGCCTCGATGGCCTTTTCATAGGCTGCCTTCAGCGCGTTGAGCGCCTGGCTCATGTGGAACACCGGATAGATCGGATAGGCACCGGTCTTCTCGCGAAAAGCCTCGACGAACTCGGCGAACTCCGGATCCGACTTTTTCTCCGGATGCAGGAAGTAATGGTCGCCGCGCCCGCCGACGATATGGCCTGGTGGCAGGGCATTACCCAGCCGCTCCAAGGAGCTTTCCGCCAGCGGCAGAACCAAGGTTGAGGTGTTGGTCAGGCCACGCTGCGAGGCCTGCCGTACGAAGGTATCCAGATCGCCCCCCCAGGAGGTCGAGAGGATGACGTCGGGACGCATGGCTTGGAGGCGTGAAATCTCGGTCGAGAAGTCTGGGGTGCCGAACTTGGGGAAGAACTCGGCGACCACTTCGACGTCAGGCTTCAGGGCCTTCAGCGCGGTGGAGAAAATCGCCCAGCTGTCGCGGCCCCAGGCATAGTCCTGATTGACAACCGCGATCGACTGGAAGTCGGGCTTGGTCTTCAGAAGATAGAGCACCGTCGAGAGCATCTCCGGCGTCGCATTTCCCTGCGTGCGGAAGACGTAACGGTAGTCGTTCTCTTCGAAAATACGCTGGGTGCCGCAATCCCACATGAAATTGAGAACCTTCAGGTCCTCGGCAAGCGGCGCGACCTTGTTGCAGTTGCCGGAGGAGATCGACGCGAACATGGCATCGACCTCGACGTCCTGCACCAGCCGGCGATACTCCGACAGCACGGCCTCGCCACCCGCGCCCTCGTCGACGAAGAAAGCCCTGATGGGTACGCCACCGATCCCGCCGGCGGCATTCATCTCTTCGATCATCATGTCGGCAGCGGCCTTGGCGGGCTCACCGAACACGGACGCCGGGCCGGACAGGAAGGCCGTGATACCGATCTTCAGTTCATCGGGTTTCTCGGCAGCCGAAGCCGTCGCGGTAGACAGCAGAACCGCCGCCGAAGCAGCGAGTGTCAGCCAACGTCTCATCTCTTCCTCCCAAAATTGGCTATGGCTAGCTTGTCGTAAGGCAGCCTTACCTCAGCAAATGCCAGGGACGGGGGAGAAAGGAAAATACGAATTTGCGATTAGCGCTATAGGCCATACCTATGGCATGTTATACCTATGGCAGGGGCTCTTGATCGCTGAGATCTGCCTTCCAAATGCCCCGCGCGACGAGATCGTCGATCACCTTGACCGTGATACGCTCGACTTCCCGGCTCGCGCGCGTGACGACCTTTTCCGGATTGCGGACGAGATAGACCGAGCGCCGGATCACCGGGTCGACGACCGGCCCCCCGACCAGTTCGCCCTTCTCGACAGAGTCGTGTGCCGAGGCGGGCGCCAGGAGCGTGTAGGCGCTGCCCCGCGCCACCAAGGTTCTGATTTGGGCCAGAGAATCCATCTCGACCACGACATTCAGGCGAATGCCGCTGGCCTTGGCGAAGCGATCGATCAGGGCGCGCAGTCCATGATTGCCTGAGGGCAGCACCAGCTCATAGGGCGCAATGTCGGACAGAGCCACCGGCACCTTAGGCGGCGTCTTGAAGGGCCAGGCGTCCGGCGCCGAAAAGAAGTAGAGGTCTTCCGTCATCAGGTGGCGCGCGTGGAAATGCCGTACCATGCTGATATCGTACAGAATTCCGAGGTCGATCGAGCCATCTTGAAGCCAGTCCCGGATAAAACCGCTCATGGCTTCGACCGCGCGGAGATTGACGTGCGGCAGCTCCAGACGCGTGGTTTCGGCCAGAGGGACCGAGAGCACCATCGACACGGAGCTCGGCAGGCCAAAGGACACGCGCCCATAGGGCTCGGCTCCGGACAAGCGGACCTCTTCCTTCGCCCGTTCCACCGCCGCGAGTATGTCGTGCGCATGAGACAGCAACGTCTGTCCCGCATCCGTCAGCGTCACGCCCTTGGGTGAGCGTATCAGCAGCTCGACCCCCAGGCGTTCTTCGAGACCCTTCACATGCTGGGACAGCGACGGCTGAGCAATACCGATACGCGCTGCGGCTGCAGAGAGCGATCCCTCTTCGACGATCGCGATAAAGTACCTCAGCTGCTTGATATCGATCGTAAGTCCCCTTGGGACCGAGGTATAGGCCAAAACTATCGCGATTCAAGGAACTCGTTATTTGCACGCACAGGGTCAAAACAGCAGTGATAGATGGGAAACAACCCAATCGAGGCTCAGATGCGCGATCTGGAAGGACTGCTTGTCGTCACGCTCGAACACGCCGTCGCGGCACCCTACGCCTCGGGCCGGCTGGCCGACGCAGGCGCGCGCGTCATCAAGGTCGAGCGGCCGGAAGGCGACTTCGCCCGCCAATACGACCGCCATGCGAAGGGTGGCAGCGCCTACTTCGTGTGGCTGAACCGCGGTAAGGAGTCGATCTGCCTCGACCTCAAGGCGCAGGACGACAAAGAGATCCTGGCCGCGATGCTGGCCGAGGCGGACGTCTTCATTCAGAACCTCGCGCCCGGTGCGATGGACCGCCTCGGCTTCGGGCCGAGCGAGCTGCGCAAGCGCCATCCGCGCCTCATCGTCTGTTCCATTTCAGGCTATGGCGCGAGCGGGCCTTGGCGGGACCAGCGGGCCTACGATCTGCTGATCCAGGCGGAGAGCGGCTTGTGCGCCATCAACGGCACTCCCGATGGACCGGCCCGGGTCGGCGTCTCGGTCTGCGATATCGCGGCCGGCATGAACGCCTACCAAGCCATTCTTCAAGCCCTCATCGCGCGCGGCAAGACCGGCGAAGGCCGCGCCATCGAAGTCTCCCTCTTCGGGGCCATGGCCGACTGGATGAACGTACCTTACCTGCAGCACCGTTATGGCGGTGCGACGCCGAAGCGGCATGGCTTGAAGCACCCGACCATCGCGCCCTACGGCGCCTTCGCGTGCGCCGACGGCAAGGTGGTGCTCATCTCGGTTCAGAACGAACGCGAGTGGCAGCGCCTCTGCGCCGATGTCTTCGGCGATGCCGATCTCGCCACGCGCGAGGGCTTTGCCAGCATCTCGGACCGGGTTGCCAACCGAGCGGAGGTCGACCGGATCTGCGGTTCCTTCTTCGCCAAGCGCGACCGGGAGGAGAACATCGAGCTGCTGATCAAAGCCCGCATCGCCTACGGCCGCCTGTCAGACCTCGACGACCTCTCGGCCCATCCGCAGAACCGCTTCGTCACCGTCGAGACCGAGCACGGCGACGTGGAACTCCTCGCCCCCGCACAGGAGGTTGTCGGGCGGGAGGAGAGCTATGGCCCCGTGCCGAGCCTGAACCAGCACGGCGCCAGCCTGCGCAAGGAATTCGCGGCAGGAAAAGTCCACCAGGTCGCGTGAGGCGGCTAGAGCGGCTTTCCGCTGTCTCCCGAGATACGATCGCTCCAGCCGTCCCGAAGCCCTGTCAGCATCACTGGGACCAGAGCGCCGTTTGCGGATGGAACTGCGACCAGGCAAACCAGAAGGCCTGATGGCTGCCGATATCGGAGCCGTCCGCATCCACGGCTTTGATGCCGCCGGCGTCAAGCTCCAAGCGAACGTTCTCAAAGACGATCTCTTCGCCTCTCGTCAAAGCCACCAGGGCCGTGCTGCGCTGGAACGCCACCGGCTTGCCGGATGCGGTGATCGCGCCAATGACGTCCTCATGAACCGGCAAACGCGGGTCGACATCGCCGATCGGGAAAATCGGTCCGTTCGCATCCCGGCCATTGCGAAAATCGGGGTCGCGACCCAGGGCAAGCCGTTCGACCAGCACCGTCGTGTCAGGATGCGCTTTCTTCCAGGTTCCCCAGTCGGTGGTGACGACGGTGGCTTGCTTGAGCTGCAGGCCCTTCTCCGCAAGAGGGCCCGTCACCGCGTGACCCAAGAAGGTGTCGAACACGGAGTAGGTGTTGAGGTCGTACATCACCTTGTTGGACCGGATGAGCAGTCCCGACGTGCGCAGGATTGGCCGCTCGACTCCTTCGGGCAGCTCGTCCGTGAAGTAGGCCTGCGCGGCCCCGCATAGGGTGCAGTAGGGGATTCCGAGATCGCGTCCACCCAAGGTGTCGTTGACCATCTCGCGCACTTCCATGATCTGTCGCGGATAGGCACGCGATTCGCCGTTCACCGTGATGCCGAAGACAATGTCGTCGTCATCGGGCCAGGTGGCGTCTTTCGCACTGACAACTTCCGGGTTGTCCGCGGCGGGAATGCAGTTGCAGACCTCGTCGGTCTTGTCGTGAGGGCGATCGTCGATCAGCACGCCGCCCCAGGACACATGCCGCCAGTCGATATCGCCTTCGACGAAGATCCGGTCCCATCCGGGAATGATGCTCGTGTAGATCGACCGCTTCACCGCAAGGTAATCGGGCGGCGCCGGGATATCCCAGGCAATGAGATGGTCCGTCACGAGCCCCCAGGCATTGTGAATCTGCAGAGTCGTACCCAGCAAGTCGGAGGCAGCAGAGGCGAGCAACACGTTCAGCTCGGCCCGCCCGGCGAAGCGCATCAAATCGCTGATCAGCCAGGCAAGTCGCGGATCTTTCGAGGCGACGATCGTTTCCAGCGCCGCTGTCTGATCGCCTCCCCAGCCTGACTGCGTCACGGCATCGACGAAGGCCACCTGTACGGCCGCTTGCAAGTCCTCGGAGAGCGGACCCTCCGGAATGGGCGGAGGCATGCCGAACTTCTCGATCACGTAGTCCGGCAGCGACGCCGCATCCTGGGCCCGCAGAGCATCGGACCAGACCAACGAAAGCGTGACCAACACCCCAAGCAAGAAGATGCGGGATTGAGAGCTGATTGCCGATGCCATACCTGCGCCCCTCGCGTGCCGTTTCGTCCCTAGACGCACAGGCTGTCGCAGAGCCTGCCTGTGCAATGCGCGGCGCGCGGTTCAAATAGAGTGAGACACAAGCGAAACACTGCGCACACCGCGTTGGGACCGATATGGCCTCGCCTTACTGCGTCGCGAATCACGATTACATCAGCAGTTGGTGAACAGCGGCGGCAAGATCTCTCCATGAGATGCTAGGGCGTTTGCTGCGCATGCAGCGTAATGTGCCGCCACACCCTAGCCATAGAGGAGCGTCGCCGGACGGTCACAAAGATATGGCACATTGCCTGGCACGTTACATGACACATTAGGAGTGATGGCTCGGGCTGCGTCCCCGTGCTGCCGATCAGTGCTAGCCGCGGCGCAGTCACGCTTATCGTTTTGCCTCTCGCAACGTGGCGCAACTTTTTGTTCACTAGGAGGAGGACGATTATGAGCAGTGATACCAACGGTACCCCACCTATTGAAAACCCTGGCGCAGGTGATGACGGCGGCCCAGTCAGGGACGTCGGGGATGCATCTCCGTCTTCCGGCCCCGAGGATCCGGACGCCCCTGGCGGCGGCATTGAGGCGCTCGCTTTCGAGGCTGAGCAGCAAGCCGTGTTCGCAGATTCTGGCGTGTCGAGTGACCTGCTCGCGCTCCGCGATGCGATAGAGGCAACGCTGCTACCCGCCTCCGGCCAAGTTGAAGCCCTGTCGGAGGCACCATCCACCGGGGGCATTGTCGGCGTCGGCATCGGTATGGGCGACCCCGATAGCATAGCCTTCGAAGCCGGCGGCCCAGGCGCACCGACACTGACTCTGTTCACCGAGAGCGCTCTGCCGCAAGAGGCGCTGATGAGTCAGGTTGCGCAGAGCGCCGGCACGCGCGCGCTCTCGAGCATGCCAGTTGAGCAGGTGCCGGTCGGGACGGTCGACGCCTATTCGCATCGCGCGCGCCACCGCCCCGCGCCGGGAGGCGTATCTGTCGGGCACGTGAACATCACGGCAGGAACGCTTGGCAGCCGCGCGATCGGTCTGACATCACCGTGGAACAATCGCCACCTGATACTCAGCAACAACCATGTGCTGGCGAACTCGAATGCCGGCCGGGTGAACGACAGTATCGTCCAACCAGGGCCGGCGGATGGCGGCCGCCACCCCGGTGACCAGATCGCAGTGCTGGCACGCTGGGTGCCGATAAACTTCGGCGGCGCGGCAAATCTCGTGGACTGCGCCTTCGGCTGGGCATGGCACCAGCGCATCCGCGGCGAGCAATACTACCTTTCGGGCGGTCGACCTGCCTACTACCGCACGGGCACAGCGCCACTCGCAGCCTCACTCGGGCTGACCGTCGGCAAGAGCGGCCGCACCACCGGCCTCACTATGGGCCGGGTGACACAGATCGGGGTGTCGGTGAACGTCAACTTTGGTGGCGGGCGCATCGCACTGTTCCGCAATCAGATTGCAATCCGGTCGGTCAACTCCAACCCGTTCTCGGCGGGCGGCGATTCCGGGTCGCTCATCTGGCACTGGGCGACGGGTGTGCGGCCGGTTGGCCTGCTCTTCGCGGGTGGTGGTGGGACCACCTTTGCCAACCCGATTGGCGCCGTGCTCGGCGCACTGAACATCAGGTTGCTGCCCTGACCGCGATGGCCGGCCGCCCTTCCAATTGGGCGGCCGGCCACATATCTTTTCGGGGAAGGAAAAGGAGACGGCGCTATGGGTGGCGACATCAAAGACCCTGGGGCGGACTTCTCTGGTTCCGGCCCCGTCGAGTACGCTCCGGCCGAGGTCACGCCGCAAGGGACGCTGGGAGAGCTATTGGCGACCGAGCAGGCGCGGCTGCTCGCAATTCCTGGCGTTGTCTCTGTCGGCATAGGCCACGGCCCCGCGGGAGGCGAGGCACTTGTGGTGGGCGTGGTGGATGCCGGCGTTGCCGCGCAGCTGCCCCGCGAGATCAAGGGCGTGCCCGTGGTGGTCACGGTCACCGGAGAGGTGGACGCGCTGCCGCAGCGCTGATTGCGGCAAGGCCAGCGCTCGCGAGAGAGCCCTTGGCCGAACGTGATATCGACGTTTCTTTCGAGACCGTTCGTTGCCGGTGCTTGGAGTTCGCGCCCACCAACACCCGCCGACGGCATCGGACGAAGGAGCGTTCCTGTTCAGTCGTTGTCGCTGTCCATCGAGCCGGCATCGGCCCGCGATGCGGCGGTTGCGGGAACGGTCGTGCGCATGGCGTAGTCGTCCAGTCGCTTGAGGATGTCGGGCTGAAAAGGCGCGGGGTCAGCGACGGGGGCCGCGGAGTCGGGCCGGTCTGGAGCGGCCGAGACGATGATGTCGGCAACATCGGCCTGTTCGAGCAAGGCCGTTTCGCCGCAAACGGCCCCGCTGGGATCGACCGCCACCGAGCCCTGCGCCCACTTCAGCAAGCGCGCCGCCTGGGCGGCAGAGGCCATTTGGTGCAGGAACGGCAAGACGAGCAGAGGCCGCAGGACCGGCTTGGCGCAGATCGGCTCGGGGCATAGCCCGGCGAAATCGGAAAGGGCCGTGCCGACGGTGATGGGTGAGAGCACCGAATGCGCCTTCGGACGGATCGAACCGTCGGACAGGACCGCCGTGCCGCAGCTCTCTGTCTTGTCCAACACCTCGAGCAGCGCCCCTGGCCCATCCAGCCCCCGCGCATAGAGCCAGCGCGCCGCATAGCCTGCCTCTTCGGCAAGCCCCCAAGACATCCCGGCCCCGCGCGCGGCCTTGAGGCAGAGGGCGGTCACCTCGCTGCAAGACAACTGCGCAACGCCGGAGTCCGGTATGGAGACTCCGGAGCCGGTCGGATCCGTCATTGCGCGGCTCTCGCGGAGGCCTCGGCGTTCAGGTCGGAGGGATAGGGCTCATTCTGGAACAGGCTGATCCGGACCCACTTGTCGGAGCGCGGATCGAATCGACTGGCCCCGAAGAACGCCAGCTTGCAGCGCATCAAGTCGATGGGCAGCATGTCTGAGCCGATCAGGTTGTCGCGGACCTCAGCGAAGGGATAGCGGGCGACGATCTGCAAGCGCCGTGCCATGTAGCGGTGTTCGGGCTGGGTGAGCAGAAACTCCGCAAGCGGCATGTCGGCGTCCAGATCGGCAAGCGCGGCGTGGAAACGGCTTGCCAGCCAGGCAATTCCCAGCGGTTGCTCGCGTTCCGCCCCGGCGTCGTCCTTTCGGTTGCCGAGCCGCGGCTCGAGCTTTTCTTCCGAGACGTACCAGAACTGCGCAACGGCGCCGAGATCGTCGAAATCAAGCGCGAGCGCCCAGTCGTAGTGGTCTTCGAGGAGCGCGCGGGTGGTGCCGACACCCACCGTACCGTCAATGCGGAACGACGCATCCTCGTCGGCACTCATGCAATCGGTCAGTCCGTCCACAAGCGCGCCATGGGGCTCAAGCAGCAGGGACAGCAGAGCCTCCTGACCCTCGAGCGAAAGGCCTTCGCCCCAGTGCCAGAGAACGTTCCAAGGATGCGGAACGCGCCCATCGAAAGTATCCAAGTGTGTGGCAAGGCGATCCAGATCGGCGCGGAGGTCGGCAAGCTTATCGACCTGGATAGGATGTGCGGACCGCCACTGCGCCGCATTCTCCTGTGCCGCGGTCAACGCGGCTCGGAAGGCCGACACCGTCTGATCGCTGGCCGTCGGGAGCGCCCGGACTCGGGCCAAGGCGTCCTCGCGCGCTTGCATCCAGTGGTCCAGAAGAACGGGATGCCGCACGAGGAAGGGAGCCATGCCAAGGCCGGTGGAATTGCCGACGCCAAGGCCCTGCTTGATGTCCGGGTCGAGCGGCGCGGCCTTCGCCCCGCCACGCGCCGCCGCGAGATGCTCGACGATGTCGACGGTGAACGCGCGGATCAGCCAGACCGTCAGCATCTCGGCTTGGAAAGGCGCCGCATGCTCCGGCCGGTCGGCGATGCGATGGTGATCGGCCGCCCCGAACTTCCCCGCGCCATAGACCGCCGTCGTCCGCATCAGATAGCCCACGGCGTCGACCTGCGCGCGGTCGGGCTGTCGGCCGGCGGCAAGGCAGTCGACCACGTACTCGAATAGGCGGACTGAGCGGTTGGCGCGGCTCAGACAAAGCTCGCCCGGTCCGATCCGCCCGGCCTCCTGCAAGGGCACGTTGGCTTCCAGCCGGTCGAGATCGGCCGAGGTCGGCTCGCCGTCCACAAGCGCGAAGGTCGCGTCCCAAGCGGTGGCGATGACCCGGTCGGTCCGCATGTCGGGCGGCAGGTCGTGGGCGAAGGCGACCAGCGAATAGGTGCGTTCGGGCCCGATTGCCCGGTACAGCGCGCGGCCCACGCCGGTCTTGTCGATCTCCCAAAGGGAGCGGTCGAAGCGCCATCCTTCACCCCGCAACCGCCTCAACAGGATGCGCAGGAACGACAGCCTGCTCGGATGCGCCGAGCCCATGCGGGCGAGCCGCATGACGTCGGCCGGCGGCCGACGGAAACGGGCAAGCTCGTGCGTGTCAGGCTCTCCGACCACCCTGCGCTACTCCGCCGCCTGCGAGTCCGGATGCGCGCCTGCCTGGAGACCCACGAAGCTCTCCTCGAAGAACCGCAGCCAGTTGTTGCCCATGATGCCGGCGACATCGGCTTCGCTCAGGCCGCTTGCCCTTAGGCCTGCCGCAATCCGCCCAAAATCGCGGTTATCGGCAAACCACGATGGCATCTCCGGAAAGCCCGGCGTGGACGCACTGCCCTCGCCGTAGTCGACGTCTTTGGTCCAGCGGCCGTTGCGCATCCAGTGGACGACCGAGTCCGGTTGGTCCTGGCACAGATCGGAGCCCATACCAATCCGCTCCGGGCCCATGAGCTCTGCGGTTCGTGCGATCATGCCGCAGAAATCGTCGAGCGAACACGCGCTACCGTGGCGCAGGTGATGAGGGTAGACGGAGAACCCAAGCATGCCGCCGCTCTCACCCAGAGCCTTGAGCACATCGTCCGATTTGTTCCGCTTGGCGGGATGCCAGTTGAAAGGGTTTGCGTGGGTAATCGCAATGGGCCGCGTCGAGCACTCAATCGCTTCGAGCGTCGAGCGCTCGCCCGAATGGCTCATATCGACGACCAGGCCGACGCGATTCATCTCGGCGACGACCGCGCGTCCCATCCGGGTCAAACCGCTGTCCTCGTCTTCATAGCAGCCGCAGGCGAGCAGCGACTGGTTGTTGTAAGTGAGCTGCATGAAGCGCAAGCCGAGCGTATGCAGGATCTCCACGAGGCCGATATCGTCTTCCATGCAGGAAGGGTTCTGGGAACCGAAGAAGATCGCCGTCCGCCCCGTCTCTTTCGCCAGCACGACATCGGCGGCGGTTCGGCCATGAAGGATCAGGTCCGGATAGCGCTCGAACCAACGGTTCCAGTCTTCGATGTTGAGAACCGTTTCACGAAAGGTCTCGTGGTAGACAATCGTGACATGGACAGCGTCGACGCCGCCTTCGCGCATCTGGCGAAACACTTTCTCCGACCAGTTGGCGTATTGCAGGCCGTCGATAATCATGCCGGGGCTCCCGCGTTGATGTAGGCCGTCTTGGCCGTGGTACGGCCGCTGCAGGCATTACGCCGAAAGTGCGTCGCCCGGGCAAGATCGCGGAAGGGGCGGAGAGCCGATCAGGCTCTGGCCCAGACACTGCCGGTGGCGAGATAGCGCAAGCCCGCCCAGGCGCCGACGAAGATCGACGCGAAGGCGATGGGGGCCGAAAGCGAGAGCGTGGACAGGCCGGTCAAGCCTTGGCCGATGGTGCAGCCGAGCGCTGTCACGCCGCCGAAGCCCATCAGGCTGGCGCCGGCAAGATGGCGCAGCAGCTCGCGGCGGCCGTCGAAGCCTTCGATACGCAGTTCGCCCTTCGACCAGCTGACCAGAAAGGCGCCGAGCACCACGCCGAAGACGCTGCCGATGCCGAAGTTGGCGGTCGCTCCGGTGAAGGTCATGAGATAGACCAGCGCTTCACCCACCGGCGTCACGAAGGTGAGCGAGCGCAGCGGTGCCGGCTCGAACGCATCGGCGCCGAGCACGCCGGTGGCGAACCAGCCCGACGAGACCAGCACGCCCATGGCCAGGCCACCGAAGATCGCGGCGCGGGACTGGCGAAAGCCGGCATCCTGCCAGCAATAGATCAGCAGGCCGGCAACGAGCAGCAGCACCACCGGCCAACGCAACAGCTCCGCCGAGCTATTCGACAGGTAGGCCAGAGCATCGACGAGACTTTGGCTGCCGACAGCGTCGAGCTGGATGTTGGTCGGCTCGATGAAGGAAATGCGGACCACGCCGAAGAGGCCGCGCAGGGTCATGTAGGCCGTGACGGCGAGCACGATAAAACCCACCAGGTAGCGCAGGTCGCCGCTGCCGAGACGCACCAGCGAGCCGTAGCCGCAGGTCCCGACCAGCGCCATGCCGTAGCCGAAACAGAGGCCGCCTACGATTGCACCGAACCAGGAGAAGTCCGGCGTCAGGTAGATCGCGCGATCGAGGTCGATCAGGCCTCCGGAGGCCATCGCCTGGGTGAGCAGGATGGCGACAGCGATGGCCAGCAGCCAGCTCCTCAGCCGCCGACGATCTGCCGCCAGGCAGGCATCGGCGATCGCGCCCAGGGTGCAGAACTCCGCCAGGCGAGCCGTGGCGCCGAACGCCGCGCCGATGATCAGGCCGAGACCCGCCATCTGAAGCGAGATGGGCAGATCAAGCATCCCAGGGCACTCCTCCCACGGCGATGGCGTTGCTTTCGTTTTTCTGGCGCCGCGCCGATGTCGCGCCGGTCACCCGGCGCAATCGTTAGCTTGGTTCAAAAGAGCAGCCGGCTCAAGCCGACGGCGACGAAGGACTCATTCATTTCTCCAGTAAACACTTGTATATTAAGGCGTTGTACTGTTGCGCGCGATCCTCTAGTGTTGGCTCTGCCTAGGAATAGTGCGTAACGCACCTGCGTCTTGTTGGCGCGCATAGCGGTCAAGTGACCAAGCTTGCCTGGGATTTCGAGAACGGCGGGCGTATATGGAGCGAAAGGCAGGTCTGCACGGCAGACCGTCATCGCCACTGTGACGTTGGGAATGGACGATCCAAGCACGAGAGACTTGGCTGAGTTGTCCAAGAGCGCCGACCGCGCCGCGGACTTTCTCAAGGCCTTGGCCAACCGTAATCGCCTGACCATCCTCTGCCTGCTGTCCCAGGGCGAGCGCAGCGTCAGCGACCTCGAGGCCTTTCTCGGCATCCGGCAGCCGACCTTGTCGCAACAGCTGGCGGTCCTGCGCGAGGAGAACCTGGTTGCCACCCGGCGCGACGGCAAGGCGATCTACTATCGCCTGGCCAGTCAGGAAGCCAAGCAGGTCATCGACATGCTCTACGAGCTGTTCTGCAAGCAGGCTGCGCCCGCCAAACAGCGCGGAAGGGCGCGGGAACTGGCCTTGGCCGAAGAGGCTGACTGAACGGCAACCCGACACGAGCGGTCTAATCCAAGACCGGCTGTGCCTCGTCCGGCGTCACATCGAGAATGACCGCGCGCCCCACCACCTCGACCTTGTCCTTGCAGTTTTTCATGCAGGGCTCGCCCGTCGGAACGTCCGGCTGCTCACGGACGAAGAAGCCCGCTTCGTTCGGCATGCGGACCTCGGAGAAATTCTCCTGGGTCAGGACGAACTCCTCATCGACCACATCGTTGAGATACAGCAGATAGGCCGTGACGGCGTAGGTGTCGTCCGCCGACAGAGAACGGGCGAAGCCAAAGGGCATGGCGCGATAGACATAGTCCCAAACGGTGCTGGCATAGGGCCAATAGCTGCCGACGGTCTTCTCCGGACGGTCATCGACCAGGGTTTCGAACCCGCCCATCAAAACCGGGTAGCGCCCGGCGCCCTCGCCGAACTCACCGTGGCAGACCGCGCACTGCTCAAGATAGATTTCCTCGCCGTCGAGCACGCTGCCACTGCCCGGCGGCAAGCCATGCCCGTCGGGACGAATGTCCACGTCCCATCCGGCGATCTCCTCGGCGGTTGCCACCCGACCCAAGCCGTACTTGCCCTCGGCCAGCGCACCCTCGGCAAGGAGGCAAAGTGCAGCGATCGCTGCCAGAGGCTTAGCCCAGGCGAACATTTTCCACCACTCCGTCCTGATTGACCTGCCAGGTTTGAATGCTGTTGTTGTGGTAGATGGAGTTGACCCCGCGCACTTCCTGCAGGCTGGCGATGTCGGGCTGCACATAGCCGGTCTCGTCGACGCAGCGGCTCTGCAGCAAGGCCGGCTTGCCGTCCCAATGCCAGTCGAAAGTAAAGCGGGTCAGACACTTCGGCAGGACCGGGCCGTGCAGCTGCGCCGTCTGCCAGTTCATGCCGCCGTCGAGCGAAACGTCCACCCGGGCGATCTTGCCGGCGCCCGACCAGGCCAGGCCCTTGATCACCTGGAAGCCCTCGGTGGTCACCGGCTTCTCCGGGCTCGGGCTGGTGATCACAGACTTCGCCTCCATGGTCCAGGTGAACTTGTAGGCCTCTCCGGAGGGCAGAAGGTCGGTGTACTTCGAGGTCTCTTCCCGGTGATACCAAGCGGCATCGCCAACCTCGAGGCGGCGCAGCCACTTGACCCACATGTTGCCTTCCCATCCGGGCACGACCAGCCGCAGGGGATAGCCCTGCTCCGGGCGCAGCCGCTCGCCGTTCATCGAGTAGGCGACCAGGCAATCGTCGAGCGCCTTTTCCATCGGGATGGAGCGGGTCATGCCGGACGAGTCGGCGCCTTCAGCCAAGATCCAGGAGCCCTTGGGCTTGAGGCCGGCTTCGGCCAGGAGCGTCCTGAGAGAGACGCCGGTGTACTGCACGCAGTGGATCATGCCGTGGGTGTACTGCACACCGTTGAGCTGCGCGCCGCGCCACTCCATGCCGCCGTTGGCCGCGCACTCCAGGAAGTAGAAGCGGTTCTCCTGCGGGAAGCGCTTGATCTCATCGACGGTGAAAAGCAGCGGCCGTTCGACCAAGCCATGGATCATCAAGCGGTGGTCCTGCGGGCTGATATCCGCGCGCCCGCCGTGATGGCGCTCGAAGCAGAGGCCGTTCGGGGTGACGAAGCCGTCCAACTCGTGGATTGGCGTGAAGTTGACGGAGGACTCCGGGGTGGCGGTCAGCCATTCGACCCGCCGCCGGACGACGTCCGCCTCGTACTCCGAAGGCGTGCCATAGGGCCGGGCGTCGACGCCCTCGCCCAGATAGACGCTCCAATCCGGCGTGTTGGGCGGCAGGTTCTCGGGAGCCGACTCCGCGGCCTGCAGACCGCGCGTCAGCGCGAGAGACGAGACCACCCCACCGGCCGCAGCGCCACCCAGCAAGAGCCGGCGGCGGTCGAGCAAGTCCGGCGCCCTCGATTGCTTCGGCTTGTCGCTAGACATGGGCACTCTCCCTTGAACGTCTTGCCGTCGATGGACCGTTCAACGGCATCTTTGACCGCCAACTTATTCGATAGTGATAATTTATCAAGTTTGAATATGTTTTCACAGACCGATACCGCCGACAGGGCGCTTTTGGCTCAGGAGCCAGAGCTTTGCCGCAGGTAGTCGTTGAAGCCGGTGGTCTCGTAGGCCTTTTCTTGGACGAAGCGAAACATGGCCAGGAAGTGCGGCGGACGGAAGTAGCCCGGCATGCGCGCCACCTCGGCCTCGTTGCCCTTGCGGCCGGCGACCTGATCCAAGGTCTCGGGAAAGAACTGCGTCGTCGGCGTGAAGCGCACGCCCCACTTGCGGGCCAACGCGCGCTCTTCCATGGCTTCGCCGTCGAAGTCGACCACCTCGCGCGAGCCGATCAGGTTGAGCTGCAGAATGTCGAAGTTGCCGCTGACGAAGTCCCGGATCTCAGGGTCGGCGAAATTGACCAGATGGGTTTCCTTGCAATAGGGACAGCCCCGCAGCTCCCACATCACCGCGAAGCGCTTGCCGCTGTCGGCCGCGAGCTCGAGGTCTTCGGCAAGATCGAGAAAGGACTGAACGAAGAAGGGCTGCTCGTAGAGGCCATCGTCGTTCAGGACCGGCCCCTCGGCGGCCGCAGGGCGCGCCGACGTGCCGAGCGCACTGCCGGCCAATCCCAAACCCAGTCCAAGAAATCCGCGGCGCTCAATCATCTCGAACTCCCTTTTGGCATTGGGCG
Organism: Rhodovibrionaceae bacterium; assembly: GCA_028279885.1. Taxonomy (GTDB): domain Bacteria; phylum Pseudomonadota; class Alphaproteobacteria; order Kiloniellales; family DSM-21159; genus JANQMX01. The sequence continues at coordinate 49,674 of JANQMX010000094.1, forward strand.
TTTACCTCGACCCTTGGACAACATATTCTAGTCGATGAATATGTAAATGCACGCGGAAAAGACGAGCAGAAGGGGGGAGCGTGGCGAGCCTGCACAGCGGATCTCAGGGGCCATCGGTTGCTGCGGCCGCCGCCTTGCCGACGGGAAGCGCCGCGCGCCGTGCGGCCTACGCCGCCGCCGTCCTGCTCAGCTCAGCCGGCGGTCTGATCCTGGAGATCGTCGCCGGGCGCATGATCGCGCCCTACGTGGGCATGTCGCTCTACACCTGGACGGCCGTCATCGCGGTGGTGCTGGCCGGCTTCTCCATCGGGCATTGGATCGGCGGGCGGCTGGCGACCCGCGGCCATGACGCCTCCTGCCGTATCCTGGCCTGGCTGCTGGCGCTGGCCGCAGTCACGACCGTGGCCTGCCTGCCGCTCATTCGCCTGATCTCCCCCTTCGTTCTCGGCGCCGGCTTCCACCCCATCACGGCCATCGTTCTCTTGACCAGCGCCCTCTTTATCCTTCCGAGCCTCTTCGTCGGCACGCTCTCGCCCATTCTGACCAAGCTCGCCATCGAGGAGCAGCCGGACGCGCCGGGGCGGGCGCTCGGCTTGATGTTCGCCAGCGGCGCCATCGGCAGCATCGCCGGAACGCTGGCCGCGGGCTATCTGATGATCTCCTGGATCGGCTCCATCGGCTCCGTGCTGGCGGTCGCCGGCGGCTACTTCCTGATGGCCGGCGGCTTCGCCTGGGCCGCGCGGCCGAGCCCGCGCCGCGCCTTTGCCTCGGCCCTGGTCGTGCTCGCAACCGGAGCCTTGCTGCTTGGCCTGTCGAACCGCCTCGAGGCCCTGACCAGCCCCTGCAAGGTCGAAAGCCAGTACTACTGCATCCAGGTGATGGACTTCTCGCCGCAAACCGGCCGGCCCTCCGCGATCATGGTGCTCGATCACCTAGCCCACGGCATCAACGATCAGGCCGACCCAACCTATCTCCACTCGCCCTATCTGGAGCTGACCGACAGCTTCCTGCGGGACCGCTTCGGCGATGCCGAGGACTTCTCGGCCTTCTTCGTCGGCGGCGGCGCCAACACCCTGCCGCGGGCCTGGGACGCACGCCATCCCGGCGCCTCGTTGCTGATCGCGGAAATCGACCCCGCCGTGACGCAGATGGCAGAGGACGCCATGTGGTTCACGCCGAGCGAACGGACGCGGGTGGAGCACGGCGACGGCCGTCTGGTGCTGCGCGATCTGCCGCAAGACGTGACGTTCGATGCCATCATCGGCGACGCCTACCACGACATCTCCGTCCCGCAGCACTTGACGACGCAGGAGTTCGCCGAGCTGATCTACGAGCGCCTTGCGCCGCAGGGCTTCTACGCCGCCAACGTGATCGACAGCAGCCAGCGGCCACTCTTCCTGCTGGCGCTCACCCGCACCTTGCAGTCCGTGTTTCCCGAGGTGCAGGTCTGGATCCATCCCGAGCAGGTGATGGAGGGCGCACGCGCCACCTATGTGGTGACCGCGGCCCGCGAGGGCTTTGCCTTGGATCGGCTTCGGACCGTGGACGGCGAGACCCTCTCCTGGATCCTCTGGCCGCCGGAGGAGCTTGCCGGCTCCATCGAACGCTCCGGCGTGCCGCTGCTCACCGACAACTACGCACCGGTCGACCGACTGATGCTGCACGTCCTGGCCAACGAGCCGTGAGCGTCGGCGGAACCCAGAAAGGATTGCTGAGATGATCCGGGCTTTCCATCGCAGACTCGGCGCGACGCTTGTTTTGCTTCTCGTCGCGGCCGCGCCGGCCGCCGGCGCGAGCGAGCTCTCCCGCTTCAACGCGGCGGTCGCCGAGGCCTTCACCCACTATCGCGGGGCGCTGTTCTACCTGCGCACCGAGAACCCCGCCGTCGCCGAGTTCGAGCTGCAGGACGCCGTCGCGCTCTGGTCGGAAAAGGTCATGCCGTTCCGAGACGCCGCACCCGATGCTTTTACGGACGACCCGGCATGGGCTGAGACGCTGGACCAGGTGAGCGAAGGCTTGCGCCAAGGCCAAGACTTGGCCCGAGAGAGCGACATCGCGGCGGCCATCGAGGCCTTGCAGCCGCTCCAAGCTGCGATGTCCGATCTCCGGACGCGCAACGGCGTGCGCGTCTTTTCCGACTGCATCGACGAAGCCAACGCGGCGATGGACGCGCTCTGGGCCTATCGCCACAACCCGCCGGACTTCGCAGACAGCGCGCAGGTCAACGATCTGCGGGCCAAGACCGCCGTCACCGCCTATCTCTACGCACGCTGCCATAAAACCGCGCCGCCGGAGATCACGGCGGCAGAGGAGTTCCAGCGCATCATGGAGGGTAGCCTGCTCTCGCTGGGCCGCATGTGGCCCGCTATCGACGCCGGCAACACCGAGGCCGTTATCAACATCCTGCGCGAGCTGCGCTCTTTCGACCGGATGCTCTGGCTGCAGTTCGGCTGAGGGATCCGAGGGTCAGCCGATGCGCTGAAACACCGGGAAGGTCTCGAACAGCCAGTAGGCGATGTCCTGCATGGAGCCGGTGATGAAGAGCACACCGGTCAGTACCAGCAGGGCACCCATCGCCTTCTCGATGGTGCCGAGATGCCGGCGAAAGCGCTTCGAGAAAGCGATGAAGCGCTGCACCGCGAGAGCGGCCAGCAGGAAGGGAATGCCAAGGCCGAGCGCATAGGCCCCCAGCAGGGAGGCGCCATAGCCGACGGAGTCTCCGGTCCCGGCCACCATCAGGACGGCGGCGAGAACCGGCCCGACGCAAGGTGTCCAACCGAAGGCGAAGGCGAGCCCCACCACGTAGACGCCGAGCAGCCCGACCGGCCGGGCGGCCACCTGAAAGCGCGCTTCCCGGAACAGGACGAGGATGCGGAAGGCGCCGAGGAAGTGCAGGCCGAGGATAATGATGATCACGCCGGCCAGCGGCGCCAGGACATCGATGTGCTCGATGATCACTCCGCTCAAGGCGGAGGCGGTTGCCCCCATGGCGATGAAGACGGTGGAGAAGCCCAGCACGAAGACCAGGGCTGCGGGGACCACCCGGCGCAAGACCATCGCCCGCTGCTCGCCGATGTTCTCTTCATGCAGCGCTATGCCGCTGATGAAGGCGAGATAGGGCAACACCAGGGGCAAGACGCAGGGGCTGAGAAAGCTCAAGGCGCCGGCGCCGAGCGCTGCGAAGTAGGAGACCTCCATGCCCATTACGGCGCGCGCCTCTGTTCGTTCCCCTGTCGCCGCCGCATCCTCACGCGAGGACGCGGATGCTCTGGTTCTTGGGGACGACGATGCTCTGCTGCTTCCTGATGTGGTCGCTCACCACGTCATAGATCGGCGGCCCTTGGGTGCCTTCGTTGACCGACGCCCAGCCGGAGACGACGTAGTTGCGCCCGGCGTCGATCGCCGAGCCGTCCTTGAGCAGCGTCATGTCCGAGATGCGTTCGCCGATCGGCTTGTTGACCGCGATGCTGTAAGCCAGGCCGCCGACCCGCACCATGTCCCCACCCTGCTGATAGTAGGGGTCGGGGTTGAAGAGGTTGTCGGCCACGTCTTCCAGAACGTCCTTCAGCATCTGACCGGACATCTCGATGCGGTAGGCGTTGGGATAGGTGATGGCCGTCATGTTGTAGACGTCCTCCACCGTGATGTCCTGTCCCGGCAAGAGGCTGGCGCCCCAGCGGAAGCCGGGCGAGAGCGCGATCTCCGCATCGCGCTCGGTCAGCAGCGCCTGGCAGATCAGGTCGTCGAAGGTGCCGTTGAAGTTGCCCCGGCGGTACAGCAGGCTCTCGGTGCGGCCGAGCACCGTGCGCAAGGTCTGCTCGTGAGGCGCGCGGATCTCGTCGATCACTGCGGCCATCTCCGGGTCGGGGGTGATGGCGTCCGAGACGACAGGAATGAGCTGGTAGCGGAAGTCGGCGAGCGTGCCGCCCTTAACGTCGAGGTCGAGGCGCGAGAGGAACTTGCCGTGACTGCCGGAGGCGACCAGCAAGGTCTTGCCGACCTGCTCGACACGGGGCAGGGCGTCGTGGGTGTGCCCAGTCAGCACCACGTCGATGCCCGGCACCCGACCGGCGAGCTTGCGGTCGACGTCGAAGCCGTTGTGGCTGAGCAGCACGACCAGCTCGGCGCCCTCGTCGCGGGCCGCCTCGACATGCTCGGCGACGGCGTTCTCGCGAATGCCGAAGGACCAGGCCGGAATCTTGTACCGCGGATTGGCGACCGGCGTGTAGGGAAAGGCCTGCCCGATCACAGCAACCTTGACGCCACCGCGGTCGAAGTACTCGGTCGAGGAGAAGACCGGCTCCTCCCAATCGGTATCGACCACGTTTCCTGCGAGGAAGGGAAAGTCCAGCTCGCCGATCAGCTCTTCGACCCGATCGGCCCCGTAGGTGAACTCCCAATGGGCGGTCATGGCGTCGACGCCCAGCGCATTCATGGTGCGCACCATGTCGCTGCCGTCTTCGAGCAAGGAGGTGTAGGAGCCCTGCCAAGTGTCGCCACCGTCGAGCAGCAGGGTGTTGTCGGGACGCTCGGCGCGAATGGCCTTGACCAGGGTGGCCATACGGTCGAGACCGCCGACCCGCCCGTAGTCCTGGGCCAGCGCGGCAAAATCCTGATCGCTCAGCAGATAGGCGTCGCGCGAGCCCGGCACCAAGCCGTAGGCCTTGAGAAAGTCCGCGCCGGTGATGTGCGGCGGCAAGCCCTCGACCTCGCCGACCCCGAGGTTGATCGAGGGCTCGCGGAAGTAGATCGGCTTGAGCTGAGCATGCAGGTCGGTGAAGTGCAGCAGCGTCACCTGGCCCAAGGGATCGAAGCGCAGGAGATCGTCCTGGCTGATGGCCTGCTGCGCCGCCACCCGCGAGAGGCGACCCTTGGCGCCGGTCAGAGCCGCGGTCGTCGCGGCGAGAACCATGAAGTCACGGCGGCTGAACATGCTCTTCGCAACCTTTCGTCAGAGTGTCACGTCATCGGGCCGCGCGGCCAGTGCCGCCGGCTGTGCTGCCCAGACCCGTAAGAAGAAAAAAGGGGCTGCCAGGAGGGGAGGCAGCCCCAACAGGGTTAGGCGTCAGTTGCGAACCGAGGGCGTCTCCACCGGCAGGCCGTTGGCCCGATGCGAGATGAAGAGCTCCAGGTTCACGTATTCATCGGACCCGGACTTGTAGGGCTCGGCCCGGACCTGCCGGTTGCAGCCTTTGATCCGGCGGTGCAGGGACCCCATGTTTTGCCATTTCAGCCGATAGGTCGGGAAGCCGTTGGGCTGCCCTTGGCTCAGCCGGTTCGCGCGCAGTTGCTCGCCGGAATGGTCTTCATGGCAACTGGCGCAGGCCAGGTCGAGCTGGCCACGGCGCTGGAAGTAGAACTCCTTGCCCTTCTCGTAGAAGGGTGCGGCCGGGCCGTCGATGGCGACGTTCATCGGCATGCCGCGGGACTGCAGCTTGACCAGGGCCGTCATGCCGAGCAGGCCTTTGGAGTCGTACTTCAGAGGTTCGGCCTGCATGTTCTCGGTACGGCACTCGTTGATGCGCTGCTCGATGTTCATCATCTTGCCCCAGCCTTCGTCGTAGACTGGATAGCTGGCGCCGACGCCGGCAAGGTTCTCCACGTCGCCATGGCAATCGGCGCAAGCCTTGCCGGCCGTACCGTCCGGAATCGTCCACTGCTCCGCAGCGAGGTCGACCAGCAGGAACGCCGGGTTCTCGAAGTCGTCATCCTGCATGGCCTGCGTCTCCGGCTGGGCATAGGTGTAGCCCGAGCGCTTGTCGCCTACCTGATAGTCACCCCAATCGCCAGCTTCCGTGAAAGCAATGCCCACGAAGCCGAGACCTAAACCGACAGCGCCGGCCAACACAGCCGTCCTATGGCGCATCTTCCTCCCCTTTCCGGTCTTTAGTTGACCGTTATCTTGCTTACTTGGGTATAGACTGAGCCGTCATCGTCGACCCAGGTGAACTCGAACTCGCCGCTCTCCTCGACCTTCACGAAGAACGACAGATAAGGATTGGCCGAAATGGCCGGGTGAAGGTCTGCGCTGAAGACCTCGTTGCCGTTATAGACGCAAGCGAATTTGTTGATGATCTTGCGCGGAATCAGCTCGCCCGTCTTGCGGTCCTTGCGCTGCCCCGATTCCATGGGATGAGAGATGAGGGTCTTGATCTCAACCACATCGCCCTTGTCGGCTTTCTTCGGAACGCGCACGCGTGGCTTGGGTTGCGCCATGTCTCTTCAGTCCTCTTCAGATTCGATCGGGATCAACCGCCGCAACCGCCGATGGTCACCTTGACCTCGGCGCGCGTCATGTAGGCCTTGCCGTCGGACATCTCGGCGATGGCGACGATGTCCTGGGTCTTGGCCAGGCGCATGCGGGTGGAGGCTTCGGCATAGCCGTTGGACGGCGAGAAGTTGAAGCTCGCCACGTCCGGGCGGGGATTGCCGGCGGCAAAGAGATGCACCTTGGTCACGTAATCGGCTTCGGTCATCGGGCTGTCGATGCTGATGCCAAGCGGCACGGTGTTGCCGTTCTCCGCAATCTGCGGCAGGTCGAGGGTGATCACATCGGCGCCGTCCATCAGCTCCTTGTCGCCAACGATACTCTTGATCGCTTCGTCGAGCGTCTTGGCGTCTTCGGTGGCGAAGACGGCGCCCGGCGAGACGACAGACAGGGCAGCGGCGGCCGCCGAGCCCGCCGCTACGGTGATCACGAACTGCCGGCGACTCAGGTCCTTCGCCGCGAGGGTTTTGCTCATAGTGCTCTCCTGGTTTGCCGCCATCGTCACGCACGTCCCGCGGTGGCGAGGATGACGGTCCACTACTCTTCTTTCAGGGTCATCAAATAGGCCACCACATCCTCGACCTCCTGGGCCGTGAGGATCGGCTTGCCCGCGAATTGCTCCATCACCCGATGAAATCCTTCGACTCGATAGAAC
>JANQMX010000096.1 GCA_028279885.1 Rhodovibrionaceae bacterium
TCTTTCCAGGGCATCGGCCACCTCCTGGCCGACGTCTAGAGCTGTCACCCATGTATCCGGTCTACAGTGTCACCTATCTATCCGGTCTGAACCGCCCACACCCCCGCCCGACCAACCCATGGCATGGTACCCTAGTGGGTTGGTCGGGCGGGGGTGTGGGCCGGCACCGCGCAGCGCCGAATGCGCCCAGAAAAACCTTACCCCACCATGCTCTTGAGCTGCCGGTTGGCCACCGCGAGCATGGCCAGATCCGGCGAGGTGGTCTCCAGCTCGGCGATCAGCTGATCGCTGCGGCGCACCTGCTGCGGGCGCGTCTCAGCCCAGGCGTCGATGGCTTTGGCCGGTGCGACTTTACCGCAGTTGCCGCCGTCCAGCACCCGGGTGGTCAGCTCATACTGCTGGGCATAGAGATCGTCGACGATGGCGGTGACCGCCAGCTTGTCCCAGGCGTTGTCGCTCGGCAGCTGCTTGGAGGCGCGCCGCAGGGAGTCGAAGCCGAAGCGCTCGCCAACCTTGAAATAGGCCGTGGCGGCCTTGGCCACCGGCAGCTTGCATTGCTCGGCGCAGCGAACCACATCGCCGATCGGCGATAGCTCGGCGAAGCCTGCCATGGCTTCGGCCAGTGCCTTGGGCACGCCGTCGTCGCTGAACTGCTTGGCTTTCTGCTCGAACACGCGCCTTTCCTTCGGCGAGAGCAGCTCTGCCAGATTGGTCGCCAGCTCGCGCGCGCCGGCCTGGTAGCGCTTGATGCAGCCGGTGATGTCCAGGGGATGCGTCTCTTCCCGCAGCAGCCAGACGACCAGGCGTTCGGTAAGGCGGCCGCACTCGATCAGCATGGCGGCCTGGGTTGCGGCGGGCACCTTGTTGTCCAAGGCCTCGATCTCCGCCCAGCGCGTGCGCAGATCGAGGATCTCCCGCGCGGCCACGCAGGCGCGACCGATCTCCTCGACGTCCATGCCGGTCTTCTCCCGCACTTCATGCACGAAAGTAATGCCCAGTCGGTTGATGACGGAGTTGGTCGCCTGCGTCGCGATAATCTCGCGCGAAAGCTGATGAGCCCTGATGTCCTTTCCATGCTTCTTCTGCAGTGGCTCGGGGAAGTAGCGCTCCAGGCTCTCGACCATATAGGGGTCGTCGGGCAGGGCGCTGCCCAGCAGCTCGTCGTAAAGGTCGATCTTGGCGTAGGACAGCAGCACCGCCGTCTCCGGCCGGGTCAGGCCGATGCCCGCCTTATGGCGCTCTTCGATCGTCTCGTCGTCGGGCAGGAACTCGATCGCCCGGTCGAGCTTGCCCGCCCGCTCCAGGCTTCGCATGAAGCGGACCAGCCGGTCGAGCAGATGGTGGCCCAGGGTGTGGGTGATGGTGATGGCCTGGGACTGCAGGTAGTTGTCGCGCAGCACCAGCGCCGCCACCTCGTCGGTCATCCGCTCCAGGAAGTTGTCGCGCTGCTTGCGGCTCATGCGGCCGCTGCGCTCCACCTCGCCCAGCAGGATCTTGATGTTGACCTCGTGGTCGGAGCAGTCGACGCCGGCCGAGTTGTCGATCGCATCGGTGTTGAGCCGCCCGCCGCCCAAGTCGTAGGCGATGCGCGCGCGCTGGGTCATGCCGAGGTTGGCGCCCTCGCCGATCACCGCGCAGTTGAGCTCGTCGGCGTCGACCCGGATGGCGTCGTTGGCCCGGTCGCCGGCCTCCGCCTGGCTCTCCTCCCGCGCCTTGACGTAGGTGCCGATGCCGCCGAACCACAGGAGGTCGCAGTGGCTCTTGAGGATGGCGTGGAGCAGCTGATTGGGCGTCACCTTGTCCTTGTGGAGTCCGAAGAGCTTGCGCATCTCCGGGCTGATGTCGACCGACTTGGCCTTGCGGTCGAAGACGCCGCCGCCCTTGGAGATCAGCGAGGATTTGTAGTCGGTCCAGCTCGAGCGCGGCAGGTCGAAGAGGCGCTTGCGCTCCTTCCAGCTCTTGGCCGCGTCGGGATTGGGGTCGACGAAGATGTGCAGGTGGTTGAAGGCGGCGATCAGCTTGATCTTCTTGGACAGCAGCATGCCGTTGCCGAAGACGTCGCCCGACATGTCGCCGACGCCGATCACCGAGAACTCTTCCTCCTGGATGTTCTTGCCCATCTCGCGGAAGTGGCGCTTGACCGATTCCCAGGCGCCGCGGGCGGTGATGCCCATGGCCTTGTGGTCGTAGCCGGCCGAGCCGCCGGAGGCGAAGGCGTCGTCGAGCCAGAAGCCGTAGTCGGCGGAGACGCCGTTGGCGATGTCGGAGAAGGTCGCCGTGCCCTTGTCGGCCGCCACCACCAGATAGGGGTCGTCGCCGTCGTAGCGCACCACCTGCTTGGGCGGGACAATCTTGCCGTCCTTGATGTTGTCGGTCAGGTCGAGCAGGCCGCGAATGAAGGTCTTGTAGCTGGCGATGCCCTCGGCCATCCAGGCCTCGCGCCCGGCTTCCGGCGGCGGCAAGCGCTTGGGCAGGAAGCCGCCCTTGGAGCCGACGGGCACGATGACGGCGTTCTTGACCTGCTGCGCCTTGACCAGACCCAGGACCTCGGTGCGGAAGTCCTCGCGCCGGTCGGACCAGCGCAGGCCGCCGCGCGCGACGGGCCCGAAGCGCAGGTGCACGCCCTCGACCTGCGGCGAGTAGACGAAGATCTCCCGGTAGGGCTTGGGCTCGGGCAGGTCCTCGAGGTCCCGGCTGTCGAGCTTGAAGGAGATGTAGTCCTTGCGGCTACCGTCCTCGGCGAGCTGATAGTAGTTGGTGCGCAGGGTGTTCTGAATGAGGTTGAGATAGCGCCTCAGGATACGGTCGTCATCCAGGCTGGTGACGGAATCCAACATCCCCAGAATTTCGCCGGCCAGCGCCTTCTCCTTGAGAGCGCTGGCGGTCTTGCCCTTCTTGCCGATCGGCTCGAAGCGCAGCTGGAAGAGCTCCGACAGGTGGGCCGTGATGACCGGATGGCTGGCCAGCGCCTCTTCGATACGCTCCTGGCTGAAGGGGATGCCGACCTGGCGCAGATACTTGCTGTAGGCGCGCAGCACCTTGATCTCGCGCTCCGACAGGCCGGCCGAGAGCACCAGGCCGTTGAAGCCGTCGTCTTCCATGCGGCCGTTCCAGACCTGCTGGAAGACCTCGTGAAAGGCCTCGCGCACCTGCTCGATATCCATTCCGTCGCCGGAGCGCAGGCGCATGTTGAAATCCTGCACCCAGATGCAGGGCCCACCGAACGGCAGGGAGACCTGGAAGGGGACCTCGCTGATCACCTTGAGGCCCATGTGCTCCAGGATAGGCAGCACGTCGGACAGCGCGAGCGGCCCGTTCTGGTCATAGACCTTGAGATGGACGACCTCTTGCTCCGCCTTGTGCGGCCGGTAGAGATCGAGGGCCAGGCGATTGTCGTCGGCGGCCAGCTGGATGCTGCGAATGTCGGCCACCGCGTCCTTCGGATGGAACTTCTCTTGGTAGCTGATCGGGAAAGCCCGCTCATAGCGCTCGAAGAGTTCCAGGCCGTCGCGCTCGCCTTGCTCTTCGAACAAGGCGACACGCAGGCCGTCGGTCCAGGAGCGCGCCGCCTCGGCCAGCGTCTCTTCCAGCGCATCGAGGTCGACGGGCGGAATGTTGCCCTGCTCGGTCTTGACGATGAAATGCAGACGCACCAGCGGCATCTCGCCGAGAAAAGTGTAGAAGGCGCTGATCCGGCCGTGGAACGCCTCCGCCAAAATGTCCTGCACCTTGGTGCGCAGGCGCGCGTCGAAGCGGTCGCGCGGCACGAAGATCAGGCAGGACACGAAGCGCTCGAAGAGGTCGCGGCGGACGAAGAGCGCGGTGCGCTGGCGTTCCTGCAGATGGACGATGCCGCTGGAGATCCGCCGGAGTTCCTCGGTGGAGATCTGGAACAGCTCGTCGCGCGGATAGGTCTCCAACACATGCTGCAAGGACTTGTAGTCGTGACTGTTGGGCGGGAAGCCGGAGCCTTGCAGCACGCCGTCGACCTTCTTTCGCAGCAAGGGAATGGCCCGCGGCGAGCGCGAGTAGGCCTGCGAGGTGAAGAGGCCGATGAACAGCCGCTCGCCGATCACCTGCCCCTTGGCGTTGAACTTCTTGACCGCGATCGCATCGACATGGGCGTCGCGATGCACGGTGGAGCGGCGGTTGCCCTTGGCGATGCGCAGCAGCTTGCGGGACTTGACCCAGGCCTGCACGTCGGACGGCAGCTGGCCCAGGTTGCGCAGGCCGTCGAACACCGAATAGTCCATCTCGCGCAGCAGGCCGAGCCCGGCGTCGGGGTCGATGCGGGCGACGGCGGACTTGCCCTTGCCCTGGAAATCGTACTCGCGGAAGCCGAGGAAGGTGAAGTTCTCGTCGTTCAGCCATTCCAGGAAGGCGATGCCCTCTGAGATCTCGGCGCGCGGCAGCTTGGGCGGCGTGCGCTCGATCTCGCGGATCAGCTCGCGGCAGCGCTCGCGCATGATGCGCCAGTCCTCGACCGCGGCCCGCACGTCCTTCAGCACTCCGGTAAGCCGCTCGACAATGGCGGCATGGCGCTGCTTGGGCTGCTCGTTGATCTGGATGAGCATGCAGGACTCGCCGCGGAGCCCGGACAACTCCGCGTCTTCATAGCTGGCGATGTCCACCAGCTTGCCGGACTCGTCGCGCTCGATCGGGATGATCGGGTGGATGACCAGGCGCACCTCTGCCCGCATGTAGTTGAGCGCCGCGGTGATCGAGTCGACCAGGAAGGGCATGTCGTCGTTGATGATCTCGATCGCCGTATGGACCGAGCGCCAGTTGGCCTCGCAGTCGTCGGAGTTGCGGATGCGGATCTTCGCCGTATGGGCTTTCCGCGTCTCGGCGAAGTCGAGCAGCGAGAGCGCCGCCTTGGCCAGGGTCTCCGAGGCCTCGCCCACCAGGTCGCTGGGGGAGACGTTGGCATAGAAAGCTTCGACGAAGCGCCCGGCGAGCGCGCCGCTGTACTTGCTGCCGTTGCTGGGTGCGCAGTCCTTCCTTGCGGCGCGGACGGCGTCCTGGATCAGCGGTGCGAGATGCTCTTCGTGAAAGGCGGGCATGGTAGGCGTTCCTCGACCCGTTCGTCGCGCCGGCCTCTCGTGCGGCGGAGGCGGCTTCTTCCGCGGTCGTTCGTCACTATAGCTTCTTGATGTAAAAACTTAAGCTCGGGTTAGGTCACTTTTTGTTTGTGACCAATGTCTAGAGCGCACTGGCGACCTTCAAGCCTTCCAGCACCGCCTCTTCCGCCGTGCGCGGGGCTAGACAGTCGCCGACCCGATGCAGCGCGCCCGGATAGTCGCCGAGGGTCTCGGCGAGCGTATCGTTGCTGTGCGGCGGCTGGCAGACCACCAGGGTGTCGACCTCCTCCAGTACCATCGCCTCGCCGCTCGCCGTGTGCTGCAGGTAGACGCTGTCCCCGTCGGCGCCGAACAGGCGGGCATAGGGGGTGATCTCGACACCCAGGCGATGCAGCGTGCCGACCGCCTGGTCGCGGACGTAGAAGGGAACGCCTTGCCCTGCCATCAGGCCGTTGACCATCAGGCGGACGTGGCAGCCGTCGCGGGCCAGGCGCTCGGCGAGCCCGAGGCCGACCCAGTCGCAGCGCCAGTCGGCGATCACCACGCGCTGGCCGACGTTGGCGCCCTCCTGCAACACCTGCCAGGCGGTCACCACGTGGGCGTCCTCGCCCAGCTCCAGTTGCGGTGCCTGGGGCAGCGCGCCGGTGGCCAGGATGACGCTATCCGGCGCCTCGCGGGCGATCAGCGCGGCATCGGCCTGGGCGTTCTTATGCAGCGTGGCGCCGGCCCGCTCCGCCTCCCGCACCAGGTTGGTGGCGATGCCGCCGAACTCGGCCCGGCCGGGCAGCAGCTGGGCCAGCAGGGCCTGGCCGCCGAACTGGCCGGCCGCTTCGTAGAGGCTGACGTCGTGGCCGCGCTCGGCCGCCACCGCGGCGGCTTTGAGCCCGCCGGGCCCGCCGCCGACCACCAGAACCTTCTGTCGTGCGCGCGCCGGCTGCCGTGTGCCGTAACGAAGTTCGCGCCCGGTCTCCGGGTGCTGGATGCAGGAGATGGGATAGCCGAGGTGGAAGTGGCCGATGCAGGCCTGGTTACAGGCGATGCAGGCGCGAATCTCCTCGGCCTCGCCGCGGCGTGCCTTGTTGGGCATCTCGGGGTCGCAGATCATGGCGCGGGTCATGCCGCACATGTCGGCTTGGCCGGTGGCGAGGATGCCCTCGGCCGTCTGTGGCTGGTTGATGCGGCCGGCGACGAAGACCGGAATGGCGACCTTGGCTTTCACCTGGGCGGCGAAGGGCGCGAGATAGCCGGTTTCGATGGCCATAGGCGGGACGATGTGGATGGCGCCGCCAAGAGAGGCCGAGCTGCCGGCGATCACGTTGACGTAGTCGAGGCTGGGCGCCAGCGCTTCGATCGCCGCCAGCGACTCGTTTTCCTCCAGGCCCTCGGGATCCTTCTCGTCGCCGGAGATGCGCAGGCCGACGGCGATCTCGCCATTCGTTTCGGCGCGGATGGCGGCGAGGATCTCCTCCAGGAAGCGCAGCCGTCCCGCGAAGCTGCCGCCGTAGGCATCCTCGCGCAGGTTGGTGCGCGGGCTCAGGAACTGGGCCGGCAGATAGCCGTGGCTGGCGACGATCTCGACGCCGTCCAGGGCCGCCTCGGCCATCAGCCGTGCTGCAGTGCCATAGCCGGCGATGATCTCCTCGATCAGCGCCAGGTCGAGCGGCCGGGGCACCACGTGAAAGCGCTCGCTGGGCACGGCGCTGGGCGCGTAGGCGACCGGCAGGGCGCCGTCGCCGCTTTCCATGATCTCGCGGCCGGGGTGGAAGAGCTGGCCGTAGAGGCGGCAGTCCTCGGCATGGCAGCTCTCGGCCAGGCGGCGAAAGCCGGGAATGCAGTCCTCCTCGGTGGCCATCAGCATGTGGCTGGTATAGCGGGCGGACTCGTGCACGCCGGCGACCTGGGCGACGATCAGCCCGGCGCCGCCCTTCGCGCGGGCCTGGTGATAGGCGACCAGCGCGTCGTTGACGCCGCCGTCAGCCGGCAGGTTGGTATCGTGGCCGGTGGAGAGGATGCGGTTCTTGATTTCCCGCCCCGCCACCCTCAGCGGCGAGAAGAGATGGGGAAAGGTGCCAGCTGTCATGCAGCCCTGCCCGGGCGGTGCCCACTTGAAAGGGTGGCCTGACCTGTGTCAAAGGGCGCCGACGATCCGGCGCCTAGAGTTGCGGAATGCGGTCGAAACATCCTCGAAGCCCAGGAATAAGGGAGAGTTACCTTGTTGACCATTGCCCTTGAGCACGTCTGTTTCCTCATCGTCAAAGCACGGGAATTCGACGTCAAGGTTGAGGTGGTGGAGCCGGATCCTGGCTCCAATCCCGGCGACGAGGATATGCGCGAGGTGCTGGAGGATTACCCAGACGATCCGGTTCAGGAAGAGCTGACCAGCTTCATCGACGGCCTGAGCTACGACGAGCAAGTCGATCTGGTCACCCTGGCCTGGCTCGGCCGCGACGACTACTCGGCCGAGGACTGGGCCGAAGTGCGCCAGCAGGCAGCCGAGGCCCACAACAACCGCACGGCGGCCTACCTGCTCGGCATGCCGCTGCTCGGCGACTACCTGGAAGAGGGCATCTCGTTGTTCGGCCTCTCCTGCCAGGACTTCGAGATGGGCCGGCTGTAGCAGGCTTCCCTTGAAGCGGCCGCCCGGCGGTGCTTGCTTGAGCCGGTTATGCCGGAGTTCCTGACCACCAAGGAAGTCGCAGAGCTCTTGCGGCTCAAGGAGCGCAAGATCTACGAGCTGGTGAGCGAGGAGGCGATCCCCTTCAGCCGCGTCACCGGCAAGCTGCTGTTCCCGCGCGGGCTGGTCGAAAGCTGGGTGCTCAAGCATGTCGAGCATCGGGAGCATCTCGACGGTCTGGATCGGCTGCCCCCGGTCATCGGCGGCAGCCACGACCCTCTGCTCGACTGGGCCCTGCGCGAGTCGGGCAGCGCGCTTGCGACCCTCTACGGCGGCAGCCTGGACGGGCTGGAGCGGCTCGGCCGGCGCGAGCTGCTTGGCGCCGGCCTGCACGTCTACGAGCCGGCCACGGAGGACGGGACCGAGAACTGGAACCGCAAGCACGTGGCCCAGGCCCTGCCCGGCCTGCCCGTCGTGCTGATCGGCTGGGCCCGGCGGCAACAGGGGCTCGTGGTGCCTTCGGGTAATCCCAAGGGCCTTGCCAGGCTGGCGGACCTGGCCGGCTGCCGCGTTATTCCGCGCCAGAGCCAGGCGGGCAGCCGTCTGCTGCTCGATCATCTGCTGCAGGTCGAGGGCCTGGCCGACGCCGCCATCACCCTGGTCTCCCCGCCGGCGCGCAGCGAGGCTGACGTCGCTTCCGCCGTGGCCGAGGGCAAGGCGGATGCCGGCTTCGCCATCGAGGCGGTCGCCCGCCAGTATCGGCTCGACTTCGTGCCCCTGGTGGAAGAACGCTACGACCTCGCCCTCTGGCGCCGGCACTACTTCGAGCCGCCGATGCAGCGCCTGCTGGCCTTCTGCCGCACGCCGGCCTTCGCCGCCCGCGCCGCCGAGCTCGGCGGCTACGACATCGGCTGTCTCGGCGAAGTGCAGTTCAACGGGTTTTAGCGCTAGACGGTCGCTCTAACGCCGGTCGATCGAATCACCCGACGGTTCGGTCCCCTCTACTCGTCATCCCGGCCAAGGGCTTCGCGTGAGCGAAGGCCGCGAGCCGGGAACCATCCATCGGCCTGCGCATGTCATCGACATGGACCCCGGATCAAGTCCGGGGTGACAGTCAGGGGTGCGGCACAGCCGGTGCGACTTTCTCTCCCTTCGTCACCCCGGAAGGGCCTCGTGAGAGGCGACATCCGGGGCTCGCGTAGAGAGTTGCCGAAGGCAGCCACAAGCCCGGACTGTGCCTACCGCTGGATACTCGGGCCTTCGCCGCGCCGAAGGGGCTTCGGCCCCGCAGGCGGGTCTTCGCCGCTTCGCGGCTCGCCCAAGTATGACATCCTGAGAGAAACGGCCGGCGCGCCAAAAAAAGTGGCCCTCTAACTCCCGCCACCTTCCTTGGCGTTGGGGAAGAAGAGCTGCTGGCCGTCGACCTCGAACGCGGCGATGGCTTTCTGGCCCTCGCCGGAGACGAGCCAGTCGACGAAGGTCTGGCCCCACTCCGCCTTGACGTTGGCGTGCTTCTCCGGATTGACCAGGATGACGCCGTACTGATTGAACAGCGCCGGGTCGCCTTCCACGGCGATGGCGAAGTCGCCCTTGTTCTGGAAGGCGATCCAGGTCGCTCGGTCGCTCATGGTATAGGCGTTCATGCCGACGGCGGTGTTGAGCGTCGCGCCCATGCCGGAACCGGTCTCGCGGTACCAGGTGCCGCTTGCCGCCGCCGGGTCGACGCCGGCGTCCTTCCACAGCCGCAGCTCCTTCTTATGGGTGCCGGAGTCGTCGCCGCGCGAGGCGAAAGGCGCCGCCGACTGGGCGATCCGCTCGAGGGCGGGCAGAATGTCCCGCATCCCCGCGATCCCGGCCGGGTCGTCCTCAGGCCCGACGATGACGAAGTCGTTGTACATCAGGTCGTGCCGGGCGACGCCGTAGCCATCGGCCACGAACTTCTCCTCAGCCGGCTTGGCGTGGACCAGCAGCACGTCGCCGTCGCCGTTGCGCGCGTTCTTGATCGCCTGGCCGGTGCCGACCGCGACCACCCGCACCTCGATGCCGGTCTTGGCGGTGAACTGCGGCAGGATGGCATCCAACAGCCCCGAATTCAGGGTGGAGGTGGTGGACTGGACGATGATGAACTTGTCGTCGGCCTGCAGGGGAGCGGCCAATCCCGTTGCGACGGTCAGGGCCGCAGCGAGCGCGAGAAAACGGCGACGGATCATCGAGGGGTTCTCCTTCTTCGTTCGTCTGTTCGGGTGTCGGGATTCAGAAGACCAGGCGGCCAGCCAGGAAGGCGGCGGCATTGTCGTTCTCGGGGTCGCTGAAGAACTGTTCCGTCGGCGCTCGTGCCTCGACCCGCCCGCGGTGCAGGAACAGTATCTCGTCGGCCAGGCGCTTGGCCTGCCCCAGGTCGTGGGTGACCAGAATGACCTTGGTGCCCTCGGCCTTGGCCTGGCCGATCAGCTCCTCGATCGCCAGGGTGGCCGTGGGGTCGAGGCTGGCGGTTGGCTCGTCGAGAAACAGCACCTCGGGCCGGCGGCTCAGCGCGCGGGCCAGGGCAAGGCGCTGCTGTTCACCGCCGGAGAGCAGGCGGGCCGGGCGGTCGGCAAGATGCAGCAGGTTGGCACGCGCCAGCCACTCTTCGACGCTGCCGTTGAGGCCGCTGCCGTTGATCGCATCCGGGCTTGCGCCTCGGGCGGTGCGCAGGGCGTAGCGCAGGTTGGCCGCCACCGAGCGGCGCAGCAGCACGGGGCGCTGAAAGACCATGGCCTGGCGCTGGCGGATGCCTTCGTTCGCCGTCTCACCGCGCCACAGCACATCTCCGCCGCTCGGTGCGATGAGACCATGCAGCAGACGCAACAGAAGACTCTTCCCGGCACCGTTGGGGCCGATGATGGCGCTCAAGCCGCTGTCTTCGAAGCGGAGAGTGAGGCGGTCGATCAGGCGCAGGTCGTTGACCTGGTAGGTCAAATCCCGCGCTTCCAGCGGCAGGATCGCCCGTGCCGGCTTTGGCGCGCAGGCCTGCAAATCGACGATGTGGCTTCCATCAGGCATAGGCGGCTCGTGCAGCGGTGGCGCGCAGACTCATCACCGAGGCGTTCACCGCCACGGCGATGCCGACCAGGATGATGCCCAGCGCAAGGGCGAGGGCGAGATTGCCCTTGGAGGTCTCCAGCGCGATGGTCGTGGTCATCACCCGGGTCACGTGATTGATGTTGCCGCCGACGATGATCACCGCGCCGACCTCGGCGATGGCGCGGCCGAAGCCGGCCAGTGCGACGGTCATCAGGCTATAGCGGCCGTCCCACAGCAGGGTGCCGATGGCGGCCCAGCGGCCGACACTGAAGGAGCGCAGTTGTTCGTCATACTCGCTGTGCAGGTCGGCGACCACCTGCCGGGTCAGCGCCGCGACGATGGGCGCGACCAGGATGCTCTGGGCGATGATCATGGCCGTCGGCGTGTAGAGCAGCGCGAGCGGCCCGAGCGGTCCGGCGTTGGACAGCATGAGATAGAGGAAGAGGCCGACCACCACCGGCGGCAGGCCCATCAGCGCGTTCATCAGCACGATCAAGGCGCCGCGGCCGGGAAAGCGGAAGATCGCCGTGGCGGCGCCGAGCGGCAGCCCGATCAGGCAGGCGAAGAGCACCGCCGTCAGGCTGACCTGCAGCGACAGCAGAACGATCTCCGCCAAGTCGGCATTGCCGGATAAGATCAAGTCGAAAGCGAGCCCAAAGGCCGCGCCGAAGTCCTGCATCCTCAGCCTCCCGAGGAGAAAGCTATGTATTCTTCCGCGTCTTGTCCAGAAATGCAGTATATACGGAATTCATGCAGTCATGCGCAGCCAAGAGCATAGAGTTGTGACGAGATCACCATGCTGACGATCTTTCCGGACGGCAGCCGGGCGCGGGCGCTGCAGGCCTATCGCCGGCCCTATGAGGCGCCTTTTCGTGCCGAGGCCGGGGCGGCGGTGCGGCCGGATTTCGCGCAGCAGACCGACATCGAGGGCTGGGTTTGGGCTCTTGATCCCGACGGCCGCGGTGGCTGGGTCCCGCTCGCCTGGCTCGACCGCCGCGGCGAGCCTTGGCGGCTGACTCGGGCCTTCGATGCCATCGAGCTCTCGGTCGCGGTCGGCGATCTGGTGACGATCCACTTCGCCGAGAGCGGCTTCGTCATGGCGACCAACGCGGAGGGTGCACAGGGCTGGCTGCCCGACGGGGTGCTGGAGCGGATCGCGTGAGCGTGGCGCAAGCCTATTCGCGACCCACCCGGGAGATCGCGGCGACGGCCGCAATGACGCAGAGCGCGCCGACCCACTGCAGAGCCGTCAGGCTCTCGCCGAGAAAGAGGAAAGCGGCGGCCAGCCCGAAGACGGGAATGAGCGTCAGATAGAAGCCGGCGACGTTGGCCGGCAGGCTTTGCAGGGCGAAGAGGTAGAACCAGAAGGCAAGCGCGTACTGGACGACGCCCGAGAGTGCGGCGAGCAGCAGGATTGCCGGCGGGACTCCCGCGAGCCCGAGGGCGCTCAGCCCAAAACCCAGCGCGACCAGCAGCGCGCCGAGGGTCCAAAGGAGCCCGACGCTCTGCTGCAGGGCCGACAGCGACAGCGGATCCAGCACGCGCACCAGCTTGCGCGTGGCGATGACATAGAAGGCGGCGAAGAAGGTGCCGACCAGCACCAGAAAGTCGCCGATCAACGAGCCCTGACCCGGCAAGGACCCGGCGTCGGGGAACATGACGAGCAGGATGCCCAGGGTTGCCATTGCCGCCAGCGCCAGCATCGCTGCGCCGACCCTTTCCTTCAGAAGCAACCAAGCGAGACAGAGGATAAACAGCGGCTCGGCCGCGCCGAGCAGCGCGGCGCTGCTCGCCGTGGTCAGGGCCAGGCCGACAATCCCGAAGGTGTAGGCCAGCCCGGGCTCCAGCAGGCCGCTGAGGCTGGCCCGCCGCGACGAGCGATCCAGCCGTACGCGCCGCCGCAGCACCAGCACGGCCAGCCAGAGGACGGCGATCGAGGCAGTGAGCTGAACGGTCAGCAAGGTCAGCGGCGGCATATGCGTCAGCACGGCCTTGCTCATCACCGTGGCGGAGCCCCAGCAGGCGGCGGACAGCACGGCGGCGACAACCGCCACGCTATAGGCCGGGGGCCGACGCGCAGTCGGCGCCTCGGCGGCGGGTCGAGTCGGTGCGGTCATTCAGAGGCGACCGCGCATTCGACCGGGCAGGAGTCCTGGGGGCAGGCGTCCTCGTCGCAGAGTCGGCAGATGTGATCGGCAGACTGCCGCCCTGACGTGATGTGGCCGAGCAGGGACTCCATAAGCGCCGTCAGGCTGTCCTGCTGCTTGGTGGAAAGCGGTACCAGCGCCTCGTCGAGAACCCGGCGGCGGCCTTCGAGGATGGCGCGCCGGCGGGTGGCGCCGGTGCGGGTGAGATGGAGGCCGACCGCCCGTCCGTCCCGAAGGCTGCGGCGCGTAACCAGCCCGTCGGCGGCCAGGCGGTCGATTAGCCGCACGGTCGCCGAATGGCTCAAGGCCAGGGTGCGGGCCAACCGGTCGATGGGCTCGCCCGGCGCGACACCGATGCTGACCAGCGCCGCCGGAGCTGCGGCGCCGTGCTTGGCTCGGGTCTCGGTTTCCTCGATGAGGCGGTCGGTCAGCGCCAAAGCCAGGGCGCCGAGCAGGTTCGCGGTGCGGTCATCGGTCATGGCTCAATTATATGTGTGCAGCATGCATATATCAAGATAGCAGGAGAGACGTTGTGTTGGGCAGTTGCCGGCGTCGTGCGGCGCGGACTCGGGAGCCGGCGGAGTTGCGCGTTGCTCTAAGCGATCTTGGCTACGGCACTTGCCAGGCTGCTGCTGAGGTCGCCGCGCGGTGCAACGGCGATGCGCTCAAGGCCGAGCCAGTGGGCGAGTTGGGCAAGCTCCTCGGCCAACGCTTCGGCGACTTCCTCATGGCGGACACCGGGCTCGGCGTGGGCGGCCTGCACCAGCAGGCTGCCGCCGGCACGATCGGCCTTGAGGTCGACCCGGCCGACCAGGCGGTCGCCAAGCAGGAAGGGCAACACGTAGTAGCCGTGCACCCTCTTGGCCTCGGGCGTGTAGATCTCGATCCGGTAGTGGAAGTCGAAGAGGCGCTCGGCCCGCTCGCGGTACCAGACCAGGGGGTCGAAGGGCACCAGGAGCGCTTGGGCGGCGATGCGGCGCGCGCGCCGCGCCTCCGGATGCAGGTAGGCAGGTTGCTTCCAGCCGGCGACCTCCACCGGCAGCAGCGCGCCCTCTTCCACCAGCTCTGCCAGGCGCGCCTTGGAGTCGGCCGGCGTGAGGCGGAAGTAGTCACGCAGGTCCGGCTCGGTCGCCACGCCCAGCGCCTTGGCCGCCAGCATCAGGAGCCCGCGCTGCGCCTCCTCCACGGTTGGGGTCGGCAGTGCCTGGATCTCGTCCGGCAAGACTCGCTCACTCAGGTCGTAGATCCGGGTGAAGCTCCTGCGCGTGGCGGTAGTGATGCGCCCGGTCCAGAAGAGGAACTCCAAGGCGATCTTGCCGTCGCTCCAGCCCCACCAGCCGCCCGCCGCTTTGCCGCCTTCGCTCAGCTCGCCGGCACTGATCGGGCCGGCCTCGGCGATCTCGCGATAGACTGCCTCGATGAAGTCGCGCCGCTCGCGCGCGAACTTGGCCAGGCCCTTGTAGATGCCTTCACCCCGCTCGGCGCGTGCCATGCGCCAGCGGAAGAGCGGCTGGTGCGCGAGCGGGATCATTGAGGCCTCGTGCGCCCAGTATTCGAAGAGCCGACGCTTGCGGCCGTAGGCCAGGCGTTCCAGCAGACCGTCGGGATACGGCCCGAGCCGAGAGAAAAAGGGCAGTGTGTGGGCGCGGGCCAGCACGTTCACCGAGTCGATCTGTAAGAGCGAGAGGCGGTCCAGCACGCGGCCGGCATGACCGGCGTTGATCGTCGCGCTCGGTCGCGCCTCGCCAAAGCCCTGGGCGGCCAAGGCGATGCGCCGTGCTGCATTGGCGGTCAGGCGGGTGACGGGTTTGTGCTCGGGAGCGGCGGGCATGGGGTGCCTAGACTGGCCTGTATCTCGCTTTGCTTCCAGCGGATTTAAGTCCGAGCTGGCCTGCAGCAGAAAACATGCATTTCAGATGCATTTTTCCTTGCGCCGCCGAAGATAAAGATGCATATAAGATACCTAAATAGGAGATGGCCATGCGGTTGAACGTGCAATCCGATTATGCCCTGCGGCTGCTGATGCATCTGGCGGTCCGGGACGGGGAGCTTGTGACCATCGCCGAGGTGGCTGAGCGCTTCCAGGTCTCGAAGAACCACCTGATGAAGATCGCAAGCCTGCTGGCGCGCGAGGGCTACATAGACGCTGCGCGTGGCCGCTCGGGCGGACTCAAGCTGGCCAAGCCTGCCAAGCAGGTGCGTGTCGGCGACGTGGTGCGCTGCATGGAAGCGGACTTCGCCATCGTCGAGTGCTTCCAGGAGGGCAACAGCCAGTGCCTGATCATGCCCTGCTGCAAGCTGCAGCGGGTGCTGGGCGAAGCGGTGGAGGCCTTCCTCGCCATCCTCGACCGCTACAGCCTGGACGATCTCGTCCGGCGCAACCCGGACCTGCGGCTGCTGCTCGGCAAGGAGGCGGCATGACCGAGTTCATCGCGCGGCCGGCAGAAACGCGGCGGGCGGAGATCCGCGCCAAGGCCGCGGCCATGGGCGTCGATGAGGCCTACATCGCAACCCTGGTCGAGACCTTCTACGGCCGCATCCGCGCCCATCCTCTGTTGGGCCCGATCTTCGAAGAGGTGATCGGCGACAACTGGGCGCGCCACCTCGGCACGATGAAGGACTTCTGGGCCTCCGTGGCCTTCAACGCCGGGCGCTACTCGGGCAAGCCCGTGCCGGCGCACAAGAAGCTCGCGGCCGTCGAGCCCTGGCACTTCACCATCTGGCTCGCGCTCTTCCGGCAGACCTTGGAGGACACCGCGCCCTCCCCTGCCGCCGTGCTTTTCTTCATGGAGCGGGCCGAGCGCATCGCCCAGAGCCTTCAGCTCGCGATGTTCGGCCTGCCTGAACTTCGGAGGGAGGAGAGATAGATGTCGTTCCTCGAACTGCTTGTCTTCGGCGGCATGATCGCCACGGCCGGCTTCTTCGCCGTCTATATCGCAGCCCTGCAACAGGGCCTGCGTGAAGACCGAGCCGCGAAGCGGCGGCCGGCCTACGATGCCGTCGGCGGCACCATCATCTTCGGCACCTGGACGGCCTTCGCCGTCGGGCTGAGCGCCCTCGTGCTGCTGACAATTGCGGAGATGCGGCCATGACTCTGTCGTCCTTCAACTGGGGGCGCATCCTGCCGCTCGTTCTGCTGTGGGTCGCGGTTCCCGCACCGCTCTACATCTGGGCGCTGCTCTATCTCCTCATGCGCTAGGCCGGGGGGCTGCAATGCCACAATTTCCCGAGGGACTGACCAAGTACAGCGAGACGCCGCTGTTCACGGCAGAGAGCGTTCCCGAGAAGCTGCTCTCGGCGCATGCCACCAAGCCCGGGGTCTGGGGCAAGCTGCAGGTCCTGGAAGGCAGCCTCCACTACGTCGTGCCAGGGCCGCCGCTCTCTCGCGCGCGCATCGAAGCGGGAGACCACGGCGTGATTGAGCCGACCGTCCCACATCATCTAGAGATTTCGGCGCCGGTCGCCTTCAAGGTCGAATTCTACCGCTGAGACGGCGCCGGCAGTCCGAGTAGCTACCACATTGACAACAATTGTGGTACATTGGCTACACGGACCACAGATATTGAGATCGCCATGCCTCGCCTCTCGATCGACCTCAGCCCCCAGGAGCATCGCCAACTCAAGGCCATGGCCGCGCTCAAGGGGCAGAGCATCAAGGATTACGTGCTGAGCCGCGCCCTCGTCGACATGCCCGACCCAAAGACCATGACGGACGAAGAGGCCTTGCAGGCACTCAAGCAGTTACTGGCGCCGCGGCTTGCGGAGGTCGAAGCGGGAGATGTCGTTACGGCGACGGCGGACGACATCAAACGCGACGCCCGCGCCAGGCGCAAAGCCTGAGGTGGCGTCCTATCGCTTAACCCGCTTGGCGCGGGACGACCTTATCGACATCTGGCTCTACACTGACGCAACGTGGGGCGAAGAACAGGCCGACCGATATCAAGAGGCGCTGCACGACTGCTGTGTAAGGGTCGCGGCGGGTACAGCGAATACAAGGCCCGTTCCCGGTCTGAACGCTGTGCGCTCCTTTCACTGCCAGCACCACTATCTGTTCTTCATCGAGCAAGATGAGACCGTCGTCATCATCGCCGTGCTGCATGAACGGATGGATTTGCTCCAGCGGCTCAAGGGGCGTTTGTAGGCCGCCCCGCACACTCAATCAGCGCCGCGCACCGAGATGCTCGCGTCGGCGGACGGGCGGAAGACGCGCCGCACGAGCTGCAGCGCGGCCGGCGTGGCGAGGCTGACGACCGGCACCATGAGGAGCGTCAGGACGAAGGTGCGCGCCAGCAGCGGCCAGTCCGAGATGACCGGTGCCAAGAGCACCAGCCAGGCGGTGATGGTCGGGAAGGCGACCAGCCAGGCTGCGATCATCGGCAGCAGCTTTGGGAGATGTATGCGGGATTGCATGATGGCGCCCTCAGTCGTCGGTCGGCGTATAGGTCGTCAGATGCTCGCGGACGATCATCCAGCGGCCGTCCTGCTGTTCGAGGATCAGGCTG
The DNA here is from genome assembly GCA_028279885.1 of Rhodovibrionaceae bacterium. GTDB lineage: Bacteria > Pseudomonadota > Alphaproteobacteria > Kiloniellales > DSM-21159 > JANQMX01. The sequence goes on from JANQMX010000096.1 coordinate 17,408, forward strand.
GCGTGCTGACCCGGTGCCGGCGAGATCGGTTGGCCCTCTGAATCGCGCCCCTCCGCCACGAAGGAGAAGCTGGCGACGGCGAAGTCGTCGGCAACGCGCAGCGTGACGGGCGCCACCGGGGCGATGGTCCAATAGGAGAACTGGGACATGAAGGGCGCCCAGGTCTCGATGTAGGCCTCCACGCTGTCGAGCGTCAGGGTCGTCCCGCCCATGTCGTCGACCACCTCGATGGCACCTGCGCCTGGCTTGAAGAGGGCGCGGAAGGCCTCGCCGTTCCAGGGCTCGGCGCCGGGGCTCCAGGCCGCAAGCCAGCCGTCGATCACGGTACGAACCTGGGCGGTGAGGGCTGAGCGGTCCATGGGCGTCTCCTGTCGCGTCTTTCGTGTCTGCCATCAAGGTGACGTTTCGCGCGGAGGGGCGCCAATTCGAACGATGAAACGCTTATTCGCCCAGCGAATAAGGAGCAGTTGGAGCGCGCACTAATCCGCGCCGCGCACCGGGATGGTGGCCCCGGCGGGCGGGTGGAAGAAGCGCTGCACGGCCCAGATCGCCACGGCCAGGCCGACGCCGATCAGATCGCTCAACAGCCCGCCTTCGATCATGAAGAGGGCTGCGGCGAACAGCCCGATGCGCATGAACCAGGCGACCGTGGTGCCCATGAACCAGCCCTGCACGCCGGACGACAGCAGGAACACGCCGATCACGGCGGTGACTCCGGCGCGAATGATCTCCAGGGTCGTGCCGTCCATCAGGATGGCGCTGTTGTAGAAGAACATGAAGGGCACGATGAAGGCGGCGATGCCGATCTTGAAGGAGGCCACGGAGGTCTCCATGGGATTGGCGCCGGATATGCCGGCCGCCGCATAACTGGCGAGCGCCACCGGTGGCGTGATCGCCGAAACCACGGCGAAGTAGAAGACGAAGAAATGCGCCGTCAGCGCCGGGATGCCGAGCTCGATCAGGCCGGGTGCCACCACCGAGGCGGCCACCGCGTAGGCCGCCGTGGTCGGCATGCCCATGCCCAGGAGGATGGCGATGCACATGGCGAAGAACAGCGCCAGGAGCTGGCTCGCCTCGGCCAGGCCCAGCAGCAGGTTGGAGAAGCGGGCGCCGACCCCGGTCAGCGAGATGACGCCGACGATGATGCCGGCGCAGGCGCAGACGGAAATGATCTGAATGGACAGGGTGCCGCCGATCTCGAAGGCCTTCACCAGGCTCTTCGGCCCCATGCGATAGGGGGTCAGCCAGGACACCACGGCCGCCGAGGCCGTCGCCAGGGTGCCGGCGCGGATCACGGAGTAGCCCATGAAGAGCGCCGCGATCAGGATGATGATCGGCAGGAAGAGGAAGATGCGGCGGGCGATCTTCTTGAGATCGGGCAGCTCGTCCTCGTTCATGCCGCGCATGCCGAGCTTGGCCGCCTCGAAGTCGACCATGAAGTAGATCGAGACGAAGTAGAGGATGGCCGGGATGATCGCGGCGACGGCGATGTCCGTGTAGGGGATGCCGGTGATCTCGGCCATGATGAAGGCGCCGGCACCCATGATCGGCGGCATGATCTGCCCGCCGGTCGAGGCCGCCGCCTCGATCGCGCCGGCGGTCTTCTTGTGGTAGCCCACCCGCTTCATCAGCGGGATGGTCAGCGAGCCCGTCGCCACCACGTTGCCGGCCGAGGTGCCGTTGATCATGCCCATCAGGCCGGAGGCGAAGATGGCCACCTTGGCCGGCCCGCCACGGGCGCGGCCGGCCAGGGCGAAGGCGAAGTTGACGAAGTAGTCGCCGACCTTGGAGGCCTGCAGGAAGGCGGCGAAGATGATGAAGAGGATGATGTAGGTCGAGGAGACCGCCGTGGTCGGCCCCAGGATGCCGGCATCGGTGTAGATCTGGCTGAAGAAACGCTCCCAGGCGATGGCCGGCGACTGCAGGAAGCCCGGCAGGTACTGCCCGACGAAGACGTAGGTCAGGAAGATGAGCGAGATGATCACCAGCGCCATGCCGGCCACCCGCCGGGTCAGCTCGATGATCAGCAGGGTACCGGCAAGCGCGGCCAGGGAGATGCCGATGGGCGCGAAGGGCGTGCCCGTCGAGTTGCGCATTAAGGTGCCGTAGATGGCGATCAGGTAGATCGCCACGGAGACCGCGCAGACCACCAGCACCAGGTCGGGCGTCGCGACCTTCTGGCGCTGCCCGGCCTGCCACCAGGACAGGAGGACGGCACCGACGCTCGCGGTCAGCAACGGCACGCCGTAGAGCCAGGTTTCGTTGAACTTGATGCCGGGGTCGATGCCGTTCCACTGCTTGCCGCCGGCAATGTCGAAGGCGAAGTAGATCGCCACCGCGGCCGAGAACAGCGCAGGCAGCAGGAGCACGGCGCCCAGCAGGTTCATGGTGCGGGCACCATCGCCTCGGACGCCATCTCCCTGGCCGCCGTTCCGCTGCTGCGCGAAGCTGCTGCCGGCGTAGAGCAGGAAGCCGAGGCTCAGCGCGCCGGCCACGTGGACGATGCGGAAGTTCCAGGTCTCGAGCGGGAGGCTTGGCAAGAACGGGATGTCGATCAGCCCGCCGGTCATGCCCTCGATCGACAAGCCGTTGAGGGCTGCCATGTGGAAGGCGGCGTAGAGCGCCGTGAGCGCGCCCATGACGCGAAGCGTCGTGCCGCTATAGAGCCGCCGATTGCCCTCGATCGGTTCTTCGTCAACGCCTTCGGCAATGACTTTGTCGGGCTCGCTCGACATGGCGTCCCCCCCTCTGCGTGACGGCCCCGCCCTTTGCCGGGGGCGGGGCGTCATTCGCTAAACCGGCTTAGCTGCCGCTGTGGATCATCTCGGCGGGAATGGAAGCGCCGCCGTTTTCGTTGAACCACTTCGCCGCACCCGGATGCCACTTCATCACCTGGTTCTTGTCCCAGTTCGCCGGCACGGTGCTGCGCGCGGCGCGATGGATGGACATCATGCGGTCATGGTCCGACATCACCACGTTGACCACCGCGTAGACGAAGCTCTCCGGCAGCGCGCAGTTGGCGATGGCGAAGTTCCACATGGAGACCGAGCGGGCGTCCGCCTTGAGGGTCGTGTAGGTATCGGCGTTGATGGTGAAGGGCGACACCGGATATTCGCCGAGGATCTTGTCCCGTTCCGCCTCCGTGAACTCGATGATGTTCACGTCGGTCTGAACCTCGAGCTGACTCACCGCGGGCACCGGGACGCCGGCGGCGAAAGCGATGACGTCGATCAGGCCGTCCTGCAACTGGCCGCCCAGGTCGCTCCAGCCGCCGTTGCGCCGCTCGAAGTCGACGCCAAGGGTCTCCATCATGCGCGGGAAGTAGGTGTCGGAGGTCGAGCCCGCCGGGCCGAAGCCGATTTTGGCGCCCGCAGGAATGTCCTCGATCGCGGCGATGCCGGAGGACTCCAGCGCGGTGACGGAGAACGGCGTCTGGTACATGGGGAACATGGCGCAGGCGTTGGTCATCTGCACGCCCGGCGCGATCGGATTGCTGCCGCCCAGCGACTCGGCGGCGGGCCCCATGGTGGTCATGCCGAAGGCGGCATCGCCGGTGTGCACCAGCGCCATGTTCTGCATCGGCCCGCCGGTGACTTCGCCGCCGCCGGAAATGCCGAGCTCGTCGGCGACCAGGTTGGCCCAGCCGGACCCATAGGCGAAATAGGTGCCGCCCTGGCTCGCCGTGCCGACGGTGAAGCTGTCGGGCCAGCCGGTCCGGTCCTCGGCAACGGCGGTCGCCGCGCCAATGCACACACAAATTGCTGTAGATACAACCAGGCGCATTACTTCGTCTCCCTGTACCATGACCGCCATTGAGCAGTCGGTTTTTGAACATTAGCGCGTAAATTACGCACTTTGATCGAGGGAAACAATGCCCTCGTTGGTGCTTTCACTCTCTACCGGGCGTAGATTTTCCTCTTTCGCGCGATGCAGACCGATTTATTCCGGTTTTGTCCCGCCTGATGGCCGGCGGCCACGGCTTTCTTTGCCCCAGGCACACGCCGTGCGCTGGTTGGTCTTGCTTTCAAATTTCGGAGGAAAAATGGAGCGGGCGATGAGATTCGAACTCACGACTTCAACCTTGGCAAGGTTGCGCTCTACCCCTGAGCTACGCCCGCATCCAGGAAGACCCGGTAGATAGACTTGCCGCCGCGCGAGTGCAAGGGATTTCGGCGGGGTCGGAGACGAGAGAGGGCTTTCCGCGGAAGCGTCGGATCAATACTGTCCCGGGCCGACCAACACTAACAAGGCCCGCGTTAACAAGGAGGAAACCGGCAAGCCATGAGCGAGCAGACGACCAGTGCCGCGCCCGAAGCGCGGCTCATCGACGGCAGGCCGCCGCTGAGCTCCGAGGCGCTGATGGCGCGGCTGGAAGAGCTCGGCATCGCCGTCACTTCTCTGAACCACCCGCCGGTCTTCACGGTCGAGGAGTCCAAGGCGCTGCGCGGTCAGCTGCCCGGCGGCCACACCAAGAACCTCTTCCTGCGCAACAAGAAGGGCGCCATGTGGCTGGTCACCTGCCTGGAGGACCGGGCGGTCGATCTCAAGGCGCTGGCCCAGAAGCTATCCGCTGGGCGCTTCTCCTTCGGCAGCGCGGAGCGGCTGATGCAGTACCTCGGCGTCCTGCCCGGCTCGGTCACGCCACTCTCCGTCATAAACGATCACGGCCAGGCGGTGCAGATGGTGCTGGACGAGGGGTTGCTCTCCTATGACGTGCTCAACGTGCACCCGCTGGTCAACGACTGCACTTGCGCGATGGCACCGAAAGACCTCCTAAGGTTTCTGGACGCGACGGATCACCCGCCTATCTTTCTCGACATGGAGGCTCTTCAGCTATAGCAAAGCTGGGTCCCGCGCCGCCCTTGGAGATGGCACCGCAGCGTCTTGCAGCGCTCTTGTGCAACGTCCAGGTAACATAGATTGCGCGGGAAGGCCGCTTGGCGCCTGAGATAGCTCATGGCGGAGCGGACCCGGTAGAGCGATAGTCAGACGAGCGATCGGAGTAGGTATGGAACCGATTATTGGCATGGCGCCCGGTGCTGCCGAAGCAGCCCCGGCCGGAGACATCATCAAGGACAGCGGCCTGGCGACCTTCAGCCAGGATGTCCTGGAAGCCTCGATGGAGCGCCCGGTCATCGTCGACTTCTGGGCCCCCTGGTGCGGGCCCTGCAAGCAGCTGACGCCGGCGATCGAGAAGGTCGTGCTGGAAGCCAAAGGCGCCGTCCGGCTGGTCAAGGTCAACATCGACGAGAACCAGGAGATCGCGGCGCAGCTGCGTATCCAATCGATCCCCACGGTCTACGCCTTCTTTCAGGGTCGACCCATCGACGGCTTCCAAGGCGCGCTGCCCGAAAGCCAGCTCAAGAGCTTCGTCCAGCGGCTGATCGACCAGAGCGGCGCCAAGCATCCCGGTGCGGACCTGGTCGAGGAGGCCATGGCCCAGGCCGATGGCGCAAAGGAAGCCGGCGACCTCCAGAGCGCCGCGGCGATCTACATGCAGATCCTGCAGCAAGACCCGGTCAACGACGTAGCCTTGGGCAAGTTCCTGCGCTGCAAGCTGGAGCTGGGCGATGTCGAGGAAGCCAAGGAGATCTACGACGCGCTCGAGCCGGAGATGAAGGAGAAGCCGGAGATCGCCTCCTTCGCTGCGGCGCTGGAGCTGGCGGCGAGCGGCAGCGAAGAGGGCGAGATCCCCGAGCTGACCCAGAAGCTGGAGAATGCGCCGAACGATCACGAGACGCGCTTTGCCCTGGCGCAGGCGCTTTACGGCGCCAACCGCCGGGAGGAGGCGGTCGATCAACTGCTGGAGATCGTTTCGCGGCAGCGCGGCTGGAACGAGGAGGCCGCGCGCAAGGAGCTGGTCAAGTACTTCGAGGCCTGGGGGCCGACCGATCCCTTGACCGTCGAGACCCGCCGCCGCCTCTCGTCGATCCTGTTTTCATGAGGACCTGATGGGCCGTTATCCCTTCGATCCGTCTTTCGAAGAGCTGCCCGACAGCCTGCCGATCTTTCCGTTGCTCGGGGTGCTGCTGCTGCCGGGCGGCAAGCTGCCCCTCAACATCTTCGAGGCGCGCTATCTCGCCATGGTGCGGGACGTGCTAGAGGGGCCGCGTCTCATCGGTCTGGTGCAGCCGAGCGACGAGAGCGACGCCGGCACCGACCGGTCGGCCGGCGAGAAGGGCCGCGGCGCCACCTTCGGCACCGGCTGCGCCGGCCGCATCACGGCCTTCAGCGAGACCGACGACGGCCGCTATCTGATCACCTTGACCGGCCTCTTGCGCTTCGACATTCCCGAGTGCCTGGAAGATCGTCACGGCTATCGCCGGGTACGGCCCGACTGGGCGCCCTATCGCTGCGACCTGGAAGAGCCGGCGGGGGAGACCATCGACCGCCCGCGCCTCCTGACCGCGGTGCGCGACTATTTTGCCAGCGAGGGCCTGGAGGGCGACTGGGAGGCGATCGAGCGGACGCCGGACGAGCGCCTGGTCACCTCACTGGCTATGATCTGCCCCTTCGAGCCGCGCGAGAAGCAGGCGCTGTTGGAGGCCATGACCTTGCGCGATCGCTCCGATACCATGGTGACGATCATGGAGATGGCCGCTGCCGCGCCGGAGAGCGGCCCGGCGAACTGAGCCGGCCCAGGATGAGCCGGCCCAGGATAGCCGGCCCGACAGAGGACGCCGGGGAGAGGAAAGCGACAATGAACGAAAGCGTGCAGACGGTGGACCCCAAGCTCTTGGAGATCCTGGTCTGTCCCCTGACCAAGGGACCCCTGGAGTACGATGCCGAGCGCCAGGAGTTGATCAGCCGCCAGGCCGGCCTCGCCTATCCCATCCGCGAGGGCATTCCCATCATGCTGACCGAGGAAGCGCGGCACCTCGACGAGAGCGACGAGGCGCGCTGAGCTGCCATGACCGCCATCGAACGAGAGGAACCCAACGACCACGCGATGAAGCACCACGTCGAGGAGGTCCGCTACATCAGCGCGGACAAACGCCTCGAGGTGGTCTTCGAAGACGGTCGTGCGTTTTCGCTTCCGGCCGAGTACCTGCGGGTCGAGAGCCCCTCGGCCGAGGTGCAGGGCCACGTGCCGGGACAGAAGCAGATCGTCCCCGGCCGGCGCCACGTCGGCATCATGGGCCTGGAGCCGGTGGGCACCTACGCCCTGCGCATCAAGTTCGACGACCTGCACGACACCGGCATTTATTCCTGGGACTACCTCTATCGCCTGGGCGAGCAGCAGGATGTTCTCTGGGCGACCTACCTCGACAATCTGGCTGCCAAGGGCCTCAGTCGCGATCCCTGATACGCGTCTTCCCTGTCGCCCCTCGGCAAGAATCCCATTCAAACGTGACCGCAGCATAGGCTCCTGACGTGGCAAGAGCGGGAGTCGACGGTCATGGCGCCACTCGATGCAGGCGATCGCGCAAGGGTCCTGCCCGACCGGCAGCGCATGCGAACCTACCGGCTGGCGCGCTTGCGCGAGCAGCTCAAGGCGCGTGACTGCGCCGGCATTCTGCTCTTCGACCCCATCAACATTCGCTACGCCACCGACAGCAGCAACATGCAGGTCTGGATCCTGCACAACCAGGCGCGCTACGCCTTCGTCGCCACCGAGGGGCCGGTGGTCCTCTTCGACTTCCACAACTGCGGCCATCTCTCCGACGGCATCGAGACCATCGACGAGGTGCGGCCTGCGATCCCAATCTTCTATTTCTGCGCAGGCTCGCGCAGCCAGGAGCAGGCCGGCCGCTTCGCCGCCGAGATCGAGGAGCTGGTCCGCGCCCACGGCGGCGGCAACCGCCGCATCGCGGTGGACAAGCTGGAACTGGCCGGCGCCAAGGCGCTGGAGGCGCTCGGCGTGGAGCTGTTCGATGGGCAGGAGGTCGCGGAGCTGGCACGGGTCATCAAGTCGCCCGACGAGATCGCCGCCATGCGGGAAGCCATCCGCGTCTGCCAGCTCGGCATGGCGCGCATGCACGAGGCGGCGCGGCCGGGCATGACCGAGAACGAGGTCTGGTCGCTGTTGCACCAGACCAACATCGCGGGCGGCGGCGAGTGGATCGAGACCCGTCTGTTCTCCGCCGGCGAGCGGACCAATCCCTGGTTCGCCGAGTGCAGCAGCCACGTGATCGAGGCCGGCGACATCGTCAGCTATGACACCGATCTGATCGGGCCTTACGGCATGTGCGCCGACATGTCGCGCAGCTTCGTCTGCGGCACGCCGAACGACGAGCAAAAGCGGCTCTATGGCTTGGCGCGGGAGCAGATCGAGTACAACATCGCCTTGCTGCATCCCGGCCTGGGCTTCCGCGAGGCGGCCGAGCGCGCCTGGCAGATGCCCGAGCGCTGCCAGCCCAATCGCTATTCGGTGGTCTATCACGGGGTCGGCCTCTGCGACGAGTACCCGGCCATCGTCTACCGGGAGGACTACCCCGCCTTCGGCTACGACGGCGAATTCCAGCCCGGCATGACCATCTGCGTCGAGAGCTACATGGGCGAACTCGGCGGCCGGGAGGGCATCAAGCTGGAAGAGCAGGTGCTGATCACCGAGACCGGCGTCGAGCGCCTCTCCACCTTCCCCTACGAAGACACCTTGATGCCCAGCCAGTGGGAGTAGGAGTTGGCGCGGCACCGTCCTTGCCATTCTCTTCTATTGTCACCCCGGAAGAGCCTCGTAAGAGGCGACATCCGGGGTCCATGGCGAGGCTTGGCGCGGGCTGCTGAACGATGAGTAAGGCCGCTGCGACGCCCGCGCTTAGTGGCCCTACTCCGCGCAGGCTGAGAAATGGACCCCGGCTCAAGGCCGGGGTGACAGCATGTGGTGCGGCGACGCCGGTGGTTTCTCTCAGGATGTCATACTTGGGCGAGGCACGTCAGCGGCGAAGACCCGCCTGCGGGGCCGAAGCCCCTTCGGCGCGGCGAAGGCCCGAGTATCCAGCGGTAGGCACGGTATGAGCTTGTGGCTGGACCCCGGCTCAAGTCCGGGGTGACGGTTTGGGTTGCGGCACAGCCGGTCCGACTTTCCTTCCTTCGTCACCCCGGAGGAGCCTCGTAAGAGGCGACATCCGGGGTCCATCTCGAAGCTCCGCACTGGCTGATGAATGCCTTCGGCAACTCGCTATCGCGAGCCCGGACACACGGCCTTCGCTTGCGCGAAGCCCTTGGCCGGGATGACACAAGGTCGTGCTGCGACGCTGGCTAGCTAGCAACCTTAAGCTGAGTACCGACGCCGAGGTTACCCTCCGGCTGCAGATACGCGAGCAGCCCATTCAGCGTCCGCCGCCCCGCCTCCGTCGCACGCAGGGCGGTGTCGTCGAGGGTGATCAAGCCCTCCTCCGCCAACTGCGCCAGGCGGTCGGCCGACAGTAGGGCCTCCGGCTCCGCGCCCAGCTCGCGGCGGAAGGCGGCGCGGGAAATGCCCTCGTCGAGCCGTAGGCCGCAGAGCAGCAGCTCGCTCAAGCGCTCGGCCCCGGCGATGACCTGCTCCTGGCGGGTGGCGTGGCCCTTGGCCTCGACCGTCTCCAGCCAAGCCTCCGGCGCGCGATGCTGGCGCAGCGCCAGGCGCCGGTCCCCTTCGGCGATACGGCTGTGCGCACCGGGACCGACGCCGAGATAGTCCTGATAGCGCCAGTAGATCAGGTTGTGCCGGCAGGCCGCGCCCGGCTTGGCGTGGTTGGAGATCTCATAGGCCGGTAGCCCGGCGCGGGTCATCTCGTCCTGTGTGACCTCGTAGAGGTCGGCGGCCGTCTCGTCGTCCAGGGTCTTGAGCTCGCCGCGCCGCCAGGCCCCGTGGAAGGCCGTGTTTTCCTCGATGGTCAGTTGATAGAGCGAGAGATGCTCCGGCCCCTCGGCCAGGGCCTGGGCCAGCTCGTCCCGCCAGGCCGCCGCGCTCTGGCCGGGCCGGGCGTAGATCAGGTCGAAGGAGAAACGCGGAAAGGTCCGGCGCGCCAGCGCGACCGCCGCCAAGGCCTCCGCCACCGAATGCCGGCGGCCGAGGAAGCGCAGCGCCTCGTCGTCAAGCGCCTGGACGCCGAGGGAGACGCGGTTGACACCGGCCGCGCGATAGCCGGCGAAGCGCTCCGCATCGGCCGAGCCCGGGTTGGCTTCCAGCGTGATCTCGAGATCGGGCGCCGTCGGCCAAAGATTGCGGATGGCCGCGATCACCGCGGCCACGGTCTCAGGCGGCATCAGCGAGGGGGTGCCGCCGCCGAAGAAGACCGACTCGACCCGGCGCTCCGGCACCCGCCGCGCCATCTCCGTCAGCTCGCGCAGCAGGGCGGCGCGCCAGCGAGCCTGATCCACCGCCTCGCGCACGTGGCTGTTGAAGTCGCAATAGGGGCACTTGGACTGGCAGAAGGGCCAGTGGACATAGACGCCCAGCGGCTCCAGGACCGGGTCGCCGGGCATCGCCGTCACCCCTTGAGGTGGGCGAGAAACTTGGCGAAGGCGCGGGCGCGGTGGTTCACGGCGTGCTTCTCCTGGGGCGTCATCTCGCCGAAAGTGATCTCGCTGCCTTCGGGGCGAAACATGGGGTCGTAGCCGAAGCCGTTGTTCCCGCGCGGCGGCCAGACCAGATCGCCATCGATGCGCCCTTCGAAGACATCGGCGCCGCCCCCGGGAAATGCAAGGCAGAGGACGCAGATGAAATAGGCGCTGCGGTCGCTCTTGCCGGCCAGCGCGCGCTCCAGCTTTTCCATCGCCATGCCGAAATCCCGCTCCGGTCCGGCCCAGCGGGCCGAGTGAATGCCCGGCGCGCCGTCCAGGGCCACCACCGCCAGCCCGGAATCGTCGGAGAGCGCGGGCAAGCCGCTGCCTTCGGCGACGAAACGCCCTTTCAGCTCCGCGTTGGCGGCGAAGGTCTCGCCGGTCTCTTCCGGCTCCTCCAGGCCCAGCTCGCCGGCGGAGACCACGGACAGCCCGAGCGGGTCCAAAAGCTCCCTGATTTCCCGCACCTTGCCCGCGTTGTGGCTGGCGATGACGATGCGGTTGCCGGGAATCTCGATGGTCATTGCGACCCTTCAAGCGCGGCGCGCTGCAGCGCGAAGAGTTCGGCGACACCCTCGCGCGCCAGGCCGAGCATCTCATCGAACTGCGCTTGCGAGAAGGGATGCTCCTCGGCGGTCGCCTGCACCTCGACCAGGCGCTCGTCAGTGGTGAGCACGAAGTTGGCGTCGGCCTCTGCCGCCGAGTCTTCCTGGTAGTCGAGGTCGAGCAGGGCGCTGCCCGAGAAAATCCCGCAGGACACGGCCGCGACCTGGGTCGTCACCGGGCTCTTGGCGATGACGCTGAGCCCGATCAGATGATCGAAGGCCTGCTGCAAGGCCACATAGGAACCGGTGATCGCCGCCGTGCGGGTACCGCCGTCGGCCTGCAGCACGTCGCAATCGATCCGAATCTGCAGCTCACCGAAGCCGGCCATGTCGGTGACGGCGCGCAGGGAGCGACCGATCAGCCGCTGAATCTCCTGGGTGCGGCCGCTCTGCTTGCCGCGGCTGGCTTCGCGGGCCGTGCGGGTGCCGGTCGAGCGCGGCAGCATGCCGTACTCGGCCGTGATCCAGCCCTTGCCGCTGTTCTTCATCCAGCCGGGCACGCTGGTCTCCACACTGGCGGTGCAGAGTACATGGGTGTCGCCAAAGCGGGCCAGGCAGGAGCCCTCGGCATACTTGCTGGCGCCGGGCTCCAGGACGATGGAACGCAGCTCGTTCGGCTTGCGGCCGCTTGGGCGCATAGGTTTTCCCCTTGGTTTGAACCGCCCGGCGAGCGGGCCGGGAGGCGAACAATCGTGCGATAATGGTACCGGGCGGCTCAACCGGACATCGGCCGACCGCGTTGAAAGCGGCCCGAGCATGGATTAGATCCTGCCGGTAGACCGGATGGCACCTGAAATGAGCAATCCCCAGGAGATAAATCGCGAGCTGCCGGTTGTCGAGCAACTGAGCGAACGTTCGCGCGACATTTTCCGTCAGATCGTCGAAGCCTATGTGGAAACCGGCGCGCCGATCGGCTCGCGCACACTGTCGCGCAAGCTCGGCCTCGGCCTGTCGCCGGCGACCATCCGCAACGTCATGGCGGATTTGGAGGAGTTCGGCCTCCTGATGGCGCCCCACACCTCGGCCGGGCGTCTGCCGACCGAGCTCGGCCTGCGCCTTTACGTCCGTGGCCTCTTGGAGCACGGCAATCTCAGCGAGGAGGAGCAGCGCGGCATCGAGGAGCGCTTCGCCGGCAGCGGCCAGAGCTTCACCCACATGCTGGAGGAGGCCTCGCAGGTGCTCTCCGGCCTGTCGCGCTGCGCCGGGCTGGTCACCGCGCCGACCAACGAAGGCCCGCTGAAGCACATCGAGTTCGTCGCCCTGGGCCCCGGCCGCGCCCTGGTGGTGCTGGTGACCCAGTCGGGCCAGGTCGAGAACCGCATCATCGACGTGCCGCTGGGCCTGCCGCCGTCGTCGCTGGTGGAGGCGGGCAATTTCCTGGCCAACCGCATGAGCGGCCGCCGCTTGCCGGAGGCCAAGCAGCAGATCCTGAACGAGCTGGCGGCGCACAAAGCCGAGCTCAACGAGCTGACCAAGCGCGTCGTCGAGGCGGGTCTCGCCACCTGGGCCGATACCGGCGGCGGCGGGGCGCTGATCGTGCGCGGCCAGGCCCAGCTGCTCGAGGACGTCAATGCCTTGGAGGACCTGGAGCGCATCCGCCACCTCTTCTCGACCCTCGAGAGCAAGGAGGCGATGATCAAGCTGATGGAGCTGACCGAAACCGCCGAGGGCGTGCAGATCTTCATCGGCTCGGAAAACGAGCTCTTCGGACTTTCGGGTTGTTCCGTCGTGATCGCGCCGTACAACGATAGCCGCGGGGGGGTGGTCGGCGCGGTCGGCGTGATCGGGCCGACCCGCATCGATTATGCCCGCATCATCCCTATGGTAGACTACACCGCGAAGGTCATGGGACGGATGGCCGAACGGGTACACGGAACAACGAGATAGCACGGGATTTGTGATGAGCGAGGGCACCAAGGACACGCCGATCACCGAAGAGGACGTCGCGCGCGTCCTCCGCGAATGCGGCGCCGACGAGGCCGAGCAGCCGGCCGGCAAGGGTGAGGCACCACAGGCTGCGCCAAAGCCGGATCCAGCTCAGGCCGCGGCCGCGAAGCCAGCACCCGGCCAGCCGGAAGCGCATGCGGAGTCGCGTATCGCGAAGCTAGAGGCCGAGGTCGCGACGCTCAAGGAGCAGCTGCTGCGGGAGCTCGCCGAGGGCGAGAACCTGCGCAAGCGCTTCACACGCGAGCGCGAGGAACAGGCGAAGTATGCCGTCGCCCCGCTGGCCAAGGACCTGCTGCCCGCCGTCGACAACCTGCGCCGCGCCCTGGACAGCCTTCCCGCTGAGGCGATCGGCGCGGACGAGCGCCTCAAAGGGCTGATGGCCGGCATCGAAATGACGGAAAAGGCCGTGCTGGACGCCTTCGCGAAGCACAACATCACCGTCGTCGACCCCAAGGGCGAGAAGATGGACCCGCACCGCCATGAGGCGATGGTCGAGATCCCGGACCATGAGACCCCGGCGGGGCATATCTCCCAGGTCTTCGAGAAGGGCTATCTGATGCTCGACCGGCTCTTGCGGCCGGCCCGGGTCGCCGTGTCCAAGGGCGGCCCGCCCGCAGCCCCCGGCGCCGGCCCGCAGGCCGCCGGACCGGGCCAAGGCAACGAGCCCGGAACCAAGTTCGACACCAAGGTCTAAAACACGGTCGTATCGGGAGGCACAGCGCCTTTTGCTGTCATGCTTGGGCGAGGCCCATCGGGCCGTTAGGCCCCGATGTTCCAAAGGGGGGCCGAGTTCCGCTTGTGGGCCGGAGCCTTGGCGAAGGCCCAAGCATCCACGGTTGGGTTCCGTGCGGGCCGAGAAGTGGATCCTCGCAACGCGCCTCTTCGGGTCTACGACCCTGCGAGGCTCGCGCAAGGATGACAACGGTGGGTGTTGTTAACGTCGCCGCACCACAAACTGTCACCCCGGCCAAGGGCGAAGCCCGCGAGCCGGGGTCCATTCTGCAGCCCGCGCCAAGCCTAACCATGGACCCCGGATGTCGCCTCTGGTGAGGCTCCTCCGGGGTGACGAGGGCAGGGTCGGCGCGTGCAGCCGCTTCAGAACGTCATCCTCGGGCGGGACGTAGGTCCGCAGGGACGAATTCCGAAGGTGACAGCACGGCTTATGCCAACGGCCTCAGGGGCCGCTCCACAAACTATCCACGGGTCACCCGGCGCAGGGTGAGGTTGATCCGGCGGACGCCGGGCAGCTTGTCCTGCGGCACGAGCCCGCTGCTGCCCGGGTAGATCCGGTCGACCCCGTGGTAGCAGTGGCGTGCGGCGCCACCGAGGACGACGACGGCACCGCTGTGCAGCTTCAAGGAGCGGGTCGGGTCGCGCCGTTGCGCCCCACCGATGCGAAACAGCGCCGTATCCCCCAGCGAGACCGAGACCACCGGTGCGTCGACCGCTTCCTCGTCCTGATCGACATGCAGGCCCATCTTGGCGCCGGCGCGGTAGAGGTTGACCAGGCAAGCCTCCGGCGGGTCGGCCCAGTCGCCGTGGCGGACCCAGAGATCGATGAGCCGCGCCGGAATCGGCGGCCAGGGCTGGCCACTTTCCGGATGCTGCGCCTGATAGCGGTAACCGCCCGCCTGATCGGTCATCCAACCCAGCGGCCCGCAGTTGGTCATGGTGACGCTGAGCGGCTGGCCGCTTTTCGGCATGCGCGGCTGATAGGCCGGCGCGGCGGCCAGAACGGCGAGCACGTCATCCAGCAGCGCCGCCTGCTCCTCCTCATCGAGGGCGGCGGGCAAAACCTTGAAGCCACTCGGAAAGCCGCCGGCCAAGTTATCTGCGGGCTGCGCCATCGCCATCGCGGCTCAACCTTTGTTGCGCCGTGCCGCGCGACCGGCCAGCCAGCGGAAAAAGAAGTAGAGAAGGGCACCGACAAACCCGAGCATGAAGCCGAACTCGGTGACCTGCTGGCTTTTGAAATAGCCTTCGCCGAGCAGAATCAGCAGGCCGCCCACGAAAAGGTTGGCCAGCATAAGATTCTGGATGGTGCGGTAGATGCCGTCCTGCTTCGGGTCGTCTTGGGGGTCGTCTTTGGGGTCTTCTTCGTCCATCTTTCCAGGTTCTAAGCTTGAACGGCGCAATGCCCGCCGCACTCAACATAGGGTGTCCCAGCCGCGCCGAAAGGCTATTTCACACCGGGAGCGCCTTGAGTCTGCACGGCCTTTTTCCCATATAGCGCCTGTGTCCGGCGGCTTGTTCCGCCGAAAGGCCAATGGCCGCCCTCGGAACCACGATCATTCCATAGGGACCCAACCGCGGCGCTTGACAAGGCCGCAAGCGAGGTCTGCTGAAAAAGGAGCGAGAAAGTATGGCAAAAGTTATCGGTATCGACCTCGGCACCACCAATTCCTGCGTCGCCGTGATGGAAGGCAAGGACCCCAAGGTCCTGGAGAACAGCGAGGGCGCGCGTACGACCCCCTCGATGGTCGCCTTCACCGACTCCGGCGAGCGTCTGGTCGGTCAGCCGGCGAAACGCCAGGCCGTCACCAACCCGGAAGACACCATCTTCGCCGTCAAGCGCCTGATCGGTCGGCGCTACGACGACCCGACGACCGAGAAGGACAAGGGCCTGGTCCCCTACGAGATCGTCAAGGCCGACAACGGCGACGCCTGGGTCAAGGCACGGGGCGAGAACTACAGCCCAAGCCAAATCTCCGCCTTCATCCTGCAGAAGATGAAAGAGACGGCGGAAAGCTATCTCGGCGAGACCGTCACCCAGGCGGTGATCACCGTCCCGGCCTACTTCAACGATTCCCAGCGTCAGGCGACCAAGGACGCCGGCAAGATCGCCGGCCTCGAGGTGCTGCGCATCATCAATGAGCCGACCGCCGCTTCGCTCGCCTACGGGCTTGAGAAGAAGGGCTCCGGCACCATCGCGGTCTACGACCTGGGCGGCGGCACCTTCGACGTCTCGATCCTGGAGATCGGCGACGGCGTCTTCGAGGTGAAGTCGACCAACGGCGATACCTTCCTGGGCGGTGAGGACTTCGACGCCCGCATCATCGATTACCTGGCCGACGAGTTCAAAAAGGAGCAGGCGATCGACCTGCGCCAGGACAAGCTGGCGCTGCAGCGTCTCAAGGAAGCGGCCGAGAAGGCCAAGATCGAGCTCTCCTCGGCGCAGCAGACCGAGGTCAACCTGCCCTTCATCACCGCCGACCAATCCGGTCCGAAGCACCTCAACATCAAGCTGTCCCGCGCCAAGCTCGAGGCTCTGGTCGACGAGCTGATCCAGCGCACCATCGCGCCCTGTAAGAAGGCGCTGAAGGACGCCGGTGTCTCCGCCGGTGAGATCAACGAAGTCATCCTGGTCGGCGGCATGACCCGCATGCCCAAGGTGATGGAGACGGTGAAGCAGTTCTTCGGCAAGGAGCCGCACCGGGGCGTGAACCCGGACGAGGTGGTCGCCATGGGCGCCGCCATCCAGGCCGGCGTGCTGCAGGGCGACGTCAAGGACGTGCTGCTGTTGGACGTGACGCCGCTGTCGCTGGGCATCGAGACCCTCGGCGGTGTGATGACGCGCCTGATCGACCGCAACACCACCATCCCGACCAAGAAGTCCCAGGTCTTCTCCACGGCCGAGGACAATCAGTCGGCGGTCACCATCCGGGTGTTCCAGGGTGAGCGCGAAATGGCGGCGGATAACAAGCTGCTCGGCCAGTTCGATCTGGTCGGCATCCCGCCCTCCCCGCGCGGCGTGCCGCAAGTCGAGGTGACCTTCGACATCGACGCCAACGGCATCGTCAACGTCTCGGCCAAGGACAAGGCGACGGGCAAGGAGCAGACCATCCGCATCCAAGCCTCCGGCGGCCTGGCCGACGAAGAGATCGACCGCATGGTCAAGGACGCCGAGGCCCATGCCGACGAGGACAAGAAGCGCAAGGAGCTGGTCGAGACCAAGAACCAGGCGGACTCGTTGATCCATACGACCGAGAAGTCGATGACGGAGCTGGGCGACAAGGTCCCGGAGGCCGAGCGCAGCGAGATCGAGAGTGCCGTCACCGCGCTGAAGTCGGCGATGGAAGGTGAGGACACCGACGACATCAAGGCCAAGACCGAAACGCTGGCTCAGGCCGCCATGAAGCTGGGCACCCACATGTACCAGCAGCAGGACGGTGCGGATGCCCCCGGCGAGGAAGCCTCCGCCGACAGCGGCAGCAGCAGCGAAAGCGCGGATGAGAACGTGGTCGACGCCGACTTCACCGAGGTCGACGACGACAAGGGCGGCAAGTCTGCATAGCTCAAAAGATCCCGGGGGCCGGCCGCAAAGCCGGCCCCTTCGGATCTCGTTCTTGCCAAGGCATCGGGCGGTGATGCAACAAAAGGCCAACAATACGCAAAACCGTGACGCCCTTGCCGCTCTCCGGACGCGGCGGGCGCGCCCTGGCGACCCAATGGCGCCGATCGGCGCCGTGGGTCACTGAGGACGCTGCAGGATGGCAAAAGCGGATTTCTATCAGGTGCTGGGCGTCAGCCGCACCGCCGCTCCCGAAGAGATCAAGCGGGCCTATCGCAAGAAGGCGATGGACTTGCACCCGGACCGCAACCCCAACGACCCGGAGGCCGAGCGCCGCTTCAAGGAGGTCAACGAGGCCTACGCCGTCCTGAAGGACGAGCAGAGCCGCGCCGCCTATGACCGCTTCGGCCATGCCGCCTTCGAAGGCGCGGGCGCCGGCGGGCCCGGTGCCGGCAACTTCGATTTCGGCGGCTTTGCCGACATCTTCGACGAGATGTTCGGCGAGTTCATGGGCGGCAGCAAGCGCGGCCCGCGCCAGCAGTCGGGCGGCCGCCAGGGCGCCGATCTCCGCTACAACATGGAGATCACGCTGGAGGAGGCCTACGGCGGCAAGGAAGCGCAGATCCGCGTTCCCACCACCGTCACCTGCGAGGCCTGCAACGGCACCGGCGCCGAGCCCGGTTCCCAGCCGATCACCTGCCCGACCTGCGGCGGCCGCGGCCGGGTCCGCGCCCAGCAGGGCTTCTTCACCATCGAGCGCACCTGCCCGACCTGCGGCGGCCAGGGGCGCATCATTGAAAACCCCTGCAAGGCCTGCAGCGGCACCGGGCGCACCGAGAAGACCAAGACCCTGCAGGTCAACATCCCGCCCGGCGTCGAGGACGGCACCCGCATCCGCCTGGCGGAAGAGGGAGAGGCCGGCCTGCGCGGCGGGCCGCCGGGCGACCTCTACATCTTCCTCAGCCTCAAGCCGCACCGCTTCTTCAAACGGGACGGCGCCAACCTCTACTGCCGCGTGCCGCTGCCGCTGACCACCGCAGCGCTGGGCGGCACCATCGAGGTGCCGACGATCGATGGCTCGCGGGCCAGCGTCAACGTGCCCGAAGGCACCCAGAGCGGCCAGCAGTTCCGCCTGCGCGGCAAGGGCATGAGCATCATCAGGACCAGCGCCAAGGGCGATCTCTACATCCACATCGAGGTCGAGACGCCGCGCAACCTGACCCGCCGCCAGAAGGAGCTGCTGCGCGAGTTCGAGGAAGAAAGCGACCCCGCCAGCGCCCATCCGGAGAGCCACGGCTTTTTCAGCCGGGTGAAGGAGTTCTTCGAGGACCTCACCGAGTAGGCTGGGGACCCCCGAGCCCGATCGCCGATTTACGCTCAGCCTCTGACATAAGCCCTGCATGTCATCCCGGCCAAGGGCAAAGCTCGCGAGCCGGGATCCATGTCGACGTTCCGTGCAGGCTGACGAATGGACCCCGGCTCAAGGCCGGGGTGACAGCCTTTGGTGCGGCCCCGCCGGCAAGTCCTTTCGGAATGTCATCCTTGGGCGTCCCGCCTGACGGCCTCGCCCAAGCATGACATTTGAAGTGAAGCCGCAGCCCTCGCTCAGTTCCTTCCCGGCGTCAGCAAACCGCGGGCGATGACCTGGGCCTGAATCTCCGCCGCGCCCTCGAAGATGTTGAGGATGCGCGCGTCGCAGAGCACGCGGCTGATCTTATACTCCAGCGCGTAGCCGTTGCCGCCGTGGACCTGCAGGGCGTTGTCGGCGTTGGCCCAGGCGACCCGCGCGGCGAGCAGCTTGGCCATGCCGGCCTCGATGTCGCAGCGCCGCTCGCTGTCCTTCTCCCGCGCCGAGAAGTAGGTCAGCTGCCGGGCGATCATGGTCTCCACCGCCATCCAGGCGAGCTTGCCGGCGACCCGTGGGAAGGCGAGCAGGCTCTTGCCGAACTGCTTGCGGTCTTTCGCGTACTGAAGGCCGAGCTCGAGCGCGTTCTGCGCCACGCCGACGGCGCGCGCCGCGGTCTGGATGCGCGCCGATTCGAAGGTCGCCATCAGTTGCTTGAAGCCCTCGCCCTCGACGCCGCCCAGCAGGTTTTCGGCCTTCACTTCGAAACCGTCGAAGGCCAGCTCGTATTCCTTCATGCCGCGGTAGCCGAGCACCTCGATCTCGCCGCCGGTCATGCCCTCGGCCGGGAAGGGATGGTCGTCCGTGCCGCGCGGCTTCTCGGCCAGGAACATGGAGAGGCCCTTGTAGCCGGCTTCCTCCGGATTGGTGCGGGCGAGCAAGGTCATCACGTCGCTGCGGGCGGCGTGGGTGATCCAGGTCTTGTTGCCGGTCACCCGGTAGACGTCACCGTCCTTCACCGCACGGGTCCGCAAGGAACCCAGGTCGGAGCCGGTGTTGGGCTCGGTGAAGACCGCGGTCGGCAGGATCTCGCCGCTGGCGATCTTCGGCAGCCAGTGCTGCTTCTGTGCTTCGGTGCCGCCCAGGCGGATAAGCTCGGCGGCGATCTCCGAGCGGGTGCCGAGCGAGCCGAGGCCGATGTAGCCGCGGGCCAATTCCTCGGTCACCACGCACATGGCGGTCTTGCCCATGCCGAGGCCGCCCCAGTCCTCCGGCACCGTTAGGCCGAAGACGCCCAGCTCGGCGAGCTGCTCGATCACCTCCATGGGGATCAGCTCATCCTTCAGGTGCCACTCGTGCGCGGCATCCTGGTAGTCGTCGGCGATGCGGCCGAACTGCTCGGCGATCATGGCGTTGGTCTCGTCGAGATCGCGCTCGCCGAAATGGCCTTCGGCGATCAACTCGGCGATGCGCATGCGCACGGCATTGCTGTTGCCGCGCTCGGTGAGCGCCTGCACCTCGGGGGTGTAGAACGCATGCACGGCGTCATCGGCGATGCCTAGGTCGGCGGGGCGCAGCACCTCAACCTGGCTGAGAGCGATGCCGCCCCAAAGCTGGTTCAGGTACTCGCCGAAGGCGGCTTGCAGCATCAGGGCCTCGAGCTCGCCGAAGGCGCCCCGCGCCTGCAATCGTTCGGCCCAGTGCAGCATTTCGCGCAGGGAGGCGACGTAGGTGGCGAACCAGGCGTAGCCGTGGCTGGCGAACTGCTCCTGCTCTAGCAGCTTCGGGTTGACCCGGCCCTCGACGACCACCTTGGCGGCGACCGCCTCCCGCGCCGCCGCATCGAGGCGCTCGGCCGCCGCGACCGCCGCCGCGCAGCGCGACATGAGGTTGGGAAGGACCGCTGTGTCCGGTTCGTCCAGGATGACTTCGCTTACTGACATGGCTTGCTCAAACCTTTGTATTGGCGGGCGTAGGCGCCCGAAGTTCTTGGAATTCTACGCCAGCGGGCGCCGAAGAGTCCTGCGGCATAAGATCGATGACCGCGATTTCCGGCGGGGCGAGAAAGCGCAGGGGCAGCTTGGAGGTCCCCACCCCGCTGGTGACGTAGAGATGGTGCCCCTCCTCCACCACGTGGCCGTAGCGGTAGCGCTGGCCGTAGCGCGAGGGGATGACGGGTGCGCCGATCAGCGGCAGACAGACCTGGCCGCCGTGGGTATGGCCGGCCAGGGTCAGCGCCACATCCGGCGGCACCGCGGGGAAGACGTCCGGCGTATGGCTCAGCAGGACGACCGGCGCCTGGCCGTCGGTCTTCGCCAGGGCGGCGGTGATGTTGCAGCCCTGGGTCACCGCATCGCGTAGGCCGGCGACCCAAAGCGCCTTTGTGCCGCTCTTGGCCAGACGGGCCTCGTCCTCCAGGACCGTAATGCCGGCCCGCGAGAAAATCTGGCGCACCCTCGGGCCGTTCCACCACCAATCGTGATTGCCCAGCACGGCGAAGTGGCCCATCGGCGCCGGAATGCTGGCCAGGGCTCGGGCGGTGACCTCCGGCGGCACGATGCCGCTGCTGAACAGCTTGCCGCGGCAGGCGTAGTCGCCGACCAGGAGTACGATGTCGGGTTTCTGCGCGCTCGCCAGCTCCGCAAGGGCGGCGAGGCGCTCGGGCGTCTCGTGCGGGGCGGTGGACTGCAGATCGCCCATGACCAACAGACGCAGCGGCCGCGCAAGCCCCTCGACCGGAAGCGACAGCCGGGTCACGCGGATCCGCCGCGGCTCGATCCAGAAGGCATAGAACAGCAGCGCTAAGCCCGCCAGAAGGCCAAGGGAAAGCAGCATTCATCGGTTTTAGCGCGACGCGGCTTCCCGGCCCAGCACCGTGATGGGGCCTGCGGCGCTCCTCAGCCCTCGATCGCATCTTCCAGGGTGCGTAGGCCGGGGCGCTTGGTCTGCACCAGCACGGCCATGTTGCCCGGCTTGTGCTCGTTCTTCAGCATCTTCATGTGGGCGCGCGGAATGTCGTCCCAGCTGAAGACCTCGCTCATGCAGGGGTCGATGCGCCGCTCCAGCACCAGCTTGTTGGCCTGGGAAGCCTGCATTAGGTTGGCGAAGTGGCTGCCCTGGATGCGCTTCTGGTGCTGCCAGACGTAGCGGGCGTCGAAGGTGATGTTATAGCCGGTGGTGCCGGCGCAGAACACGACCATGCCGCCGCGCTTCACCACGAAGGAGGAGACCGGGAAGGTCGCCTCGCCCGGGTGCTCGAAGACGAAGTCGACGTTGTTGCCCTTGCCGGTGATGTCCCAGATGGCCTTGCCGAAACGCCGCGTCTCGGAGAACCAGCGCTTGTACTCCTCGCTGTTGACCGGCGGCAGCTGGCCCCAGCAGTCGAAGTCCTTCCGGTTGATCACCCCGCGGGCACCCAGCGACATGACGAACTCGCGCTTGGTCTCGTCGGAGATCACGCCGATGGCATTGGCGCCGGCGGTGGCGATCAGCTGGATGGCCATGGTGCCGAGGCCGCCGGAAGCGCCCCAGACCAGCACGTTGTGGCCCGGCCTGAGGATGTGCGGGCGGTGGCCGAACAGCATGCGGTAAGCGGTCGCCAGGGTCAGGGTGTAGCAGGCCGACTCTTCCCAGGTGAGATGCCGGGGCCGCGGCATGAGCTGGCGGTCCTGCACCCGGCAGAACTGGGCGAAGGAGCCGTCCGGCGTCTCGAAGCCCCAGATCCGCTGGCTGGGAGAGAACATGGGGTCGCCGCCGTTGCACTCCTCATCATCGCCGTCGTCCTGGTTGCAGTGGACCACGACCTCGTCGCCGACCTTCCAGCGCTTGACCTTGGAGCCGACGGCCCAGACCACCCCGGTCGCGTCCGAGCCGGCGACGTGATAGTCCTGCTTGTGCACGTCGAAGACCGAGATCGGCGTGCCCAGCGCGGCGAAGACGCCGTTGTAGTTGACGCCGGCCGCCATCACCATGACCAGCACCTCGTGGCTGTCCAGGGTCGGCACGTCGACGATCTCGTGCTGCATGGCCTTGTCGGGGTCGCCGTGGCGCTCGCGCCGGATGGCCCAGGCGTGCATCTGCTTGGGCACGTGGCCGAGCGGCGGAATCTCGCCGACGTCGTACAGGTCCTTCTTGCTCTGGCTCGGATGCAGTTGGACCACTTCGGCCGTCTCGCTCATTATTCCCAATCTCCTCGAAAGGTCGGCAGCGGGGCGGCTGCGCCGGTGCCATCCCATGACAACGGCGAGCAATACCCGCAAATTCGCTGTATTGCAATGCAGCAATAGATAAAATTACAAATGATTGCGATAATCAGAAAGATCTGTATACCCAGTCCGATTGATATGGAATAAACGAACTTTTTTGCCGAAAAGCGGCCAAATGGCGTAAACTGCCGGTGTGCGCCGCACAGAACTGGGATGATCGCATGTCGACGAACGTCAAGGACCGCCCCTGGTTGTTCCGTACCTACGCCGGCCATTCGACGGCGGCGGCTTCCAACCGGCTCTACCGGTCCAACCTGGCGAAGGGTCAGACGGGCCTCTCCGTCGCCTTCGACCTGCCGACGCAGACCGGCTACGACTCCGACCACGTCCTGGCGCGCGGCGAGGTCGGCAAGGTCGGCGTGCCGATCAGCCATCTCGGCGACATGCAGAGCCTGTTCGAGGACATCCCCCTCGACCAGATGAACACCTCCATGACGATCAACGCCACGGCCCCCTGGCTGCTGGCGCTCTACATCGCCTGCGCCGAGTCGCAGGGGGTGGCGCGCGATGCCCTCTCCGGCACCACGCAGAACGACGTGATCAAGGAGTATCTGTCGCGCGGCACCTACATCTTCCCGCCCAAGCCCTCGATGAGGCTGATCGGCGACGTCATCGCCTTCACCTACACCGAGGTGCCCAAGTGGAACCCGACCAACGTCTGCAGCTATCACCTGCAGGAAGCCGGGGCCACGCCAGAGCAGGAATTGGCCTTCGCGCTGGCCACGGCGATTGCGGTGCTGGACACGGTCAAGGCCGGTGGCCAGGTGCCGGAGGAGGACTTCCCGCGCGTCGTTGGCCGCATCTCCTTCTTCGTCAACGCCGGCGTCCGCTTCATCACCGAGATGTGCAAGATGCGCGCCTTCGTGCGGATGTGGGACGAGATCTGCCGCGAACGCTACGGCGTGGAGGAGGAGAAGTACCGCCGCTTCCGCTACGGCATTCAAGTGAACTCCCTCGGTCTCACCGAGCAGCAGCCGGAGAACAACGTCTACCGCATCCTCCTGGAGATGCTGGCGGTGGTGCTGTCCAAGGAGGCGCGCGCCCGCGCCGTGCAGCTCCCGGCCTGGAACGAGGCGCTCGGCCTGCCCCGGCCCTGGGACCAGCAGTGGTCGCTGCGCCTGCAGCAGATTGTGGCCTACGAAACAGATCTCTTGGAATACGGCGATATCTTTACCGGCAACCCGGAGATCGAGGCCAAGGTCGCGTCTCTGGCGGAAGAGGCCAAGGCGGAGCTGGCCCGCATCGAGGAGATGGGCGGCGCCGTGGCGGCCGTCGACTCAGGCTACATGAAGGAGCGGCTAGTGGAAAGCGCGACAGAGCGTTTCAAGGCCATCGAATCGGGCGAACAGATCGTCGTCGGCGTCAACAAGTGGACCGAGAGCGAGCCCTCGCCGCTCACCACTGGCGACGGCGGCTTCATGACCGTGGACGAGAGCGCCGAGCGCGACCAGCTCGCGCGTCTTGCCGCCTGGCGCGAGGCGCGGGATGACGGCAAGGCCATCGCCGCCCTGGCCGCCCTGCAAGCGGCGGCGCGCGAAGGCCGCAACGTCATGGAGCCCTCCATCGCCTGCGCCCATGCCGGCGTCACCACCGGCGAGTGGGGTCAGGCCCTGCGCGAGGTCTTCGGCGAGTACCGCGCGCCGACCGGCGTCGGCCGCAGCGCCGCTGACGTTGGCGAAGACGAAGCCCTGGGCGAGCTGCAGGGCAAGGTCGAGGAGGTTTCCGGCCGGCTCGGACGGCGGCTCAAGATGTTGGTCGGCAAGCCGGGCCTGGACGGCCATTCCAACGGCGCCGAGCAGATCGCCGTGCGCGCCCGCGACGCCGGCTTCGAGGTGGTCTATGAGGGGATTAGGCTGACCCCGGCGCAGATCGCCAACGCGGCGCTGGAGGAAGGCGTGCACGTCATCGGCCTCTCCATCCTCTCGGGCAGCCATCTGCCGCTGGTCGAGGAGACGCTGAGCCGCCTGCGGCAGCTGGGCTTGAGCGACGTGCCCCTGGTGGTCGGCGGCATCATTCCGCCGGAGGACGAGGCGGCCATGAAGCAGGCCGGCGTCGCGGCGGTCTATACGCCCAAGGACTTCGACCTCAATGCCATCATGGGCGACATCGTCGCCATCGTGGACGCCGGCGCGCAAGAGGCGGCATGAGCGGACTGGCCAAGGGTTTCACGCGCCTGTTCGGGGACTCGGAGGCGGTGCCGGAGGGCGCCGGCCTGCCCGCGGGCCTGCGCCTCTATGCGGTGGGCGACGTGCACGGCTGCCTGGAGCGTCTCGATCACCTGGTCGAACAGATCGTCGCGGACGCCGCCGGGCACGACGCCGAGCGCAAGGTGATCGTCTTTCTCGGCGACTACGTCGATCGCGGGCCCGACTCCCGCGGCGTGGTCGAGCGCCTGATGGCCGGACCGCCCGAGGGCTTCGAGCAGATCTGCCTCAAGGGCAACCACGAGGCCTTCATGGTGCGCTTTCTCAAGTCGCCCAAGGACGGCGAGACCTGGATGATCAACGGCGGCCTGCAGACCTGCGCCAGCTATGGCGTGGACTGCTCCGGCGATCCTTTCGATCACACGGTGCTTGCCCGCATGCACGGCGAGATGACGGCGGCGGTGCCGCAAGCGCACCGGGACTTCCTGGCCAGCCTCGAGCTCTACCACGCGGAAGGCGGCTATCTCTTCGTCCACGCCGGCATCCGGCCGGGCGTGTCGCTTCGGCGCCAGGCGCAATCGGACCTGCTCTGGATCCGCGAGCAGTTCCTGATGTCCGAGGAAGACCACGGCTATGTCGTGGTGCACGGCCACACGCCAAGCGACGAGGTCGAAGAGCGCCCCAACCGCATCGGCATCGACACCGGCGCGGTCTACGGCGGCAAGCTGACCGCGATGGTGCTCGAAGGCGAAGAGCGCGGTTACCTCTACGCTTAGTGTCTCGCCCGCTTGGGCATCCCTCTCAACGTCATCCTCGGGCAAGGCCGGGACGACGGTACTTCTCTCCGAATGTCATCCCGGCCAAGGGCGAAGCCCGCGAGCCGGGATCCCTGTTGGAATTTGGCGCTGGCCGAGGAATGGACCCCGGCTCAAGGCCGGGGTGACAGCCTGTGGTGCGGCGCGGTCCGCGGTCTTCTTCTGAACGTCATCCTTGCGCGAGACACGCAGTGTCGAGACGCGAGGATCTAGCCGTAGGTACAGTGCGAGCTTGTGGCCGGGGTGACGTGAGGGGCCCTTCGCCGCCAGTGTCCTCAAGAGTCCCTGGATGAATGCCCTTATCCAGTGGGAACTTTGCCAGGAACCGCGCAGATCGGGGTGGGTTGCGCCGGCTGGTACCATGTAGGTCCTGACAGAGAACACTCCGAAGAGCGGTGATATCCTATGACGGCAGAGGACCAAGCGAAGCCAACGATGAAAGAGTATAGGCAGGCTCTGAAGGCCGCCTACGATGAGATGCGGAAAGACGAGCCGGACCACCGGAAGGTCGAGACGCTTCTCCGCGACCAAGCGAAAGAGGGAAACCCCATTGCAAAGTACGGCTTGGGGAGCTGGTACCTGCACGGCTCCCATCATTTTGAGAAAGACGTCGCCAAGGGCATCGAGCTGATTGAGGAGGCCGCAGAAGAGCGGGTTCCGGAAGCCTGCTATGACCTCGCCTATGGCTTTGAGAGCGGGAAAGGCGGCGAACAAAACCCCAAAAAGGCGTTCAAGTATTACGTGCTCGCCGCGTTGTACGGCGACTCGGATTCCTTCGTGCACGTGGGGCGCTGCTACCACGACGGCGTCGGCGTGGAAAAGGATGAAGAGTTGGCAGACTGCTGGTGGGAAAAGGCGGAATCGCTGGGCGTGAAACACGCCAGCTCTGATGATTGATGGAGCGACGTCGGGTAGTGGTGCGCCTCCGCCGCCTTCGGTTTCTCTCCGAATGTCATCCCGGCCAAGGGCGAAGCCCGCGAGCCGGGATCCATGAAATGACTGGGCTGGGCGGCGGAACGCAAAGGGAGGTGGTGGCAACGCCTAGGTGCCATGGCTGTCATTCGCGCTGGCCGAGGAATGGACCCCGGATCAAGTCCGGGGTGACGAGAGGAGGGTTTGCGCCGCCTTTGGCTTTTTCCCGGACTGTCATCCCGGCTCAGGCCCGGCAAGAACAACACTCCTTCGCCGGCTGTCGGCCGCAGACTTTGTCTACAGCGCGCGCATCACGTCGTCTCGCCCGAAGCCTCCGAACGACGACCCGGCAGCTCGACATGAAAGCCTCCACCATCCCCTTCCGGCAACGGTGTGAAACTGCGGACGAGATCGCGGCGGCGGGCGTCCAACAACTGCCGGCCGACGGGCAGGAACAGCGTTTCACCACTGGTCGGCGTGGCCGGGTCGATGCGGATCACCACGGTCGTCGTCTCGACGAAGCCGTGGCCTTCGAGCATCCGCTCGATGGCGACGCGGGCTTGCTCTGCAGAGACGCCGCGCAGGTCAAGCTCGTAGTCGGCAACGGCCCGATCGCCCACCAAAGCGCGTATCTGGTCTTGGTCTAAGTGCGGCACCGCGGCCCCCTCACTGTCTCAAGAGACCAGACATCCTTTAGAGACCCGGCATCATTGTGCCGGCCAGGATACCGGCGATGGCGCGCCGCTGTTCGGTCGGCAGGGATTCGATGGCGTTCCAGGCCTCCCGCGCCAGATCGGGATCGCTTTCCGCCGCGCGAACGGTTTGGGCGATGGGGTGCGCAACACCGAGAACCTGCTCGATGGCGTTGACGATCGCCGGAATGTTGGTGGGGTCGAAGGCCCGCATCAGCTCGCTTGGCCTGACGACGCAGACGCGGTCGTCGTTCCCCCCTGCTCCTGCTGTGCCTGCTCAAACCAGCCGATGACGCGCAGACGATGGTCTTCGCCCCACATCGAGACGAACTTCTGGGTCGTATGGTTCGCCGGGTCGCGCAACGCGGTCAGCCGCTCCTCGATGTAGGGTCCGGTGAGCGGAATGCCGCACAGCTGGGTGATGCAGTGCTTCCAATCCGCGTAGTTGCTCAGGGTCATTGTCTCGCTCATCTCGCTCCAGCCCGCACAGTCAGTTCCGTCTTGTCGGTAACGCTATCCATCATGTGGTCGGCCCCAGCGGTTGGGACCAGTGGCAAGTTTATACTCCGCTCCCTGCTTGAGGGGCAGCCATTGGCGAGACTGGTTTGGTGCGTCGGAGGTCTCGCTCATACTGTCATCCCGGCCAAGGGCGAAGCCCGCGAGCCGGGATCCATTTCTAAGCCCGCGCCAGGCCTCGACATGGACCCCGGATCGCTACCGCGTCCGGGGTGACAGTCTGTAGCATTGCGCCAGCAGTTGCGCGCGCCGTGACCTTACTCCGCTACGCAGAGGTCTCAGGCTCCTCGCGTTTCGCCCGCCTCAGGCGCGGGGCGCCGTGGCGATGCGGCGCCGGCTGCTCCAGCGGGCCGCCGGCCGCCACAGGCCGCGGCGCGTAACGGCCCATGGAGGTCATGCGGTCGTACATCACCAGGGCGCCGGCGATGCCGACGTTGACGCAGAACTTCATGGGGATCTTGACCACGTGGTCGCAGCGCGCGAGTGCCTCGGGTGAGAGGCTGCCGCGCTCCGGCCCCAGCAGATAGGCGGCTGCCTGCGGATGCCGGAACGAGGGCAGCGCAACGGCCTCGTCCGTCAGCTCCACACCGACCAACTGGCAGCCGCGCGGCAACTGCAGCTCTTCAATGGAGGGATAGACGTACAGCGGCAGGTGCTTGGCCGCATCCGACGTGTCAGAGCGGCGCACCTGTCTTGCCTCATAGGCCGGCTGCAGCAGGAAGAAGAAGCTGGCCCCGAAGGCGTGGGCGGAGCGCAGCAGGTTGCCGAGGTTCATAGGCTTGCTGCTGCGCTCGACACCGATAGCAAAGTAGCCGCGCATAAAATCGAGCTAGCACTGCGCCTAGGTCTGGGCAAGCACGCGGGTAAGCCGGGTTGCGCCCAGCTTGGCTCTCCGGCACCTTGCTCCTGCTTGTTTCAGGGAGAGTTAGGTCATGCCGGACGACGCCTTGCCGTCGCGCAATCGAGCCATGGAAACCCAAAGCATCGAACAGTCGAACAGCCAAAGCCAGCCGCAGACCGCGGAGAACCCGGTGCTGGTCGAGGTAACGCGCGGCGAGATGGTCGAGAGCCGCCATCGCGGTGCCTTTGCCGTGGTCGATGTCGAAGGCAATATCCTGCACTCGGCCGGCGACCTCGAGCGGGATGTCTATCCGCGCTCGGCCATCAAGCCGCTGCAGGCGCTGGCCCTGGTTGAGAGCGGCGCGGCCGATGCCTTTGGCGTCGATAACCGGGAATTGGCGCTGGCCTGCTCCAGCCACCAAGGCGAGACGGTGCACGTGGAGACAGCCCGGGACTGGCTGGCGCGTCTTGGCTACAGCAACACCGATTTGGAATGCGGCGCGCACCTGCCCTATGCGGAGTCGGCCGCGCATGCGATGATCCGCCAAGGGCAGGCGCCCCAGGCGCTGCACAACAACTGTTCGGGCAAGCATGCCGGCTTCCTCACTGTGGCGCGGCAGCTCGGCGTCTCGCCGCAGGGCTATATCAGGTACGAGCACCCGGTGCAGCAGACGGTGCTCGACATTCTCGCGGAGATGTCGGGGCTCGACCTGCGTGACGCGCCGCGCGGCATCGATGGCTGCGGCATTCCCCAGTACGCCCTGCCCCTCGAGAATGTGGCCCTGTCCATGGCCCGCTTCGCGAACCCGGCCGACCAGCCGGAGCGTCGGCAGAGCGCCTGCGCGCGGGTGCGCGAGGCCATGGCGGCAGAGCCGCTGATGGTGGCTGGGACCAATCGTTTCTGCACCGACGTGATCGTCGCCACCGGCGGCCGCGCCTTGGTCAAGACCGGCGCCGAGGGCTTCTTCTGTGCCGCCCTGCCCGAGCTTGGTCTGGGTGTGGCGCTCAAGATCGATGACGGCGCCACCCGGGCTTCGCAGGTGGCAACGGGAGCGCTGCTGCGTCGCCTAGGCGCAATCGATGCGCAAACCGCCGAGACGCTCGCCCATCAGCTCAATCCAGAGCTGCGCAATCGTGCGGGGACCTTGGTCGGTGAGGTGCGCGCGGCCGAAGGGCCCTTCCACTGAGCCCCTGCCGGTAAGCATGCGCGCCCTCCTCTGCAGCGAGTTCGGTGGGCCGGAGCGGCTCTCTCTGGGTGAGGCGGCCTCGCCGCGGCCGGACGCGGGAGAGGTGGTGGTGCGGGTGCGCGCCGCCGGGGTCAACTTCGCCGACACCCTGATCATCCAGGGCAAGTATCAGGAGAAACCCGCCTTTCCCTTCTCTCCGGGCCTGGAGGTTGCCGGCGAGATCGAAGAGGTCGGCGAGGATGTCACCGACCTGAAGCCCGGCGACCGGGTCCTGGCCGTAGTGGACTACGGCGGCTTCGCCGAGCTGGCTCGGGCGCGCGCCAGTGACGTGCACAGGATCCCGGAGGAGATGGATTTTGCCACCGCCGCTGGCTTTCCCATCGTCTACGGCACCGCCCATGCCGCGCTCTGCTGGCACGCACGGCTCGAGGCCGGCGAGAGCCTGGTGGTGCACGGCGCGGCTGGGGGCGTCGGTCTGGCCTCGGTGGAGGTCGGCAAGGCCTTGGGCGCGACCGTCATCGCCACCGCCGGCGGACAGGACAAGCTGGCCGTGGCGGCCCGGCACGGCGCCGATGCGCTGATCGACTACCGCGAAGAGGACCTGCGCGAGCGCATCAAGGCGCTGACCGATGGGCGCGGCGCTGACGTCATCCTCGACCCCGTTGGCGGCGAGGTCTTCGAGGCCTCGCTGCGCGCCATCGCCTGGTCGGGGCGCCTACTCGTCATCGGCTTTGCCGGCGGCAAGGTTCCGCAGATCCCGGCCAACATCCTGCTGGTCAAGAACGTCGCCGCGATGGGGGTCTACTGGGGCTCTTACCGCCGCAAGGCGCCCGAGCGGCTGAAGGAGGAATTCGCCCAGCTCTTCGCCTGGTACCGCGAAGGCAAGCTGAAGCCCTTCGTCTCCAATCGCCTGCCGCTGGACGACTATGCCGAGGCCTACCGCCTGCTGATCGAGCGCAAGGCGACCGGCAAGGTGGTGCTGGAGCCATGAGCGATCCGGTCCTCGCCGCCCAGTACGAAGCCTATCCCTATCCTGCCCGCGATCCGCGCGACGAGAAGACGCGGCTGATCACCGGCTCGCCGAGCCGTCTGGCGGAGATCGACCACTATCTCTTTCAGGGCAAGCTCGATCTTGGCCGTCCCTTCCGGGCGCTGATCGCTGGCGGCGGCACGGGTGACGCGACCGTCATGCTGGCGCAGCAGCTCAAAGACGCCGGTGCGGCGCAGGCGGAGGTGGTGTACCTCGATCTCTCCCGCGCCTCCCGCGCCATCGCCGAGGCGCGCGTCGCCGCCCGCGGCCTGACCAACGTGCGCTTCGAGACCGGCTCGCTCCTGGCGCTGCCGGGGCTTGGCCTCGGCCCCTTCGACTACATCGACTGCTGCGGCGTGCTGCATCACTTGAAGGACCCGGATGCCGGCCTTGCCGCTCTGGCCGCCGCTTTGCAGTCGGAAGGCGGGCTCGGGGTCATGGTCTATGCCCCCTTCGGCCGTAGCGGTGTCTATGAGCTGCAGGAGGCCCTGCGCTCTCTGGGCGAAGGCATGGCGTTGCCCGAGCGGGTCAGTCTGACCAAGCGGCTCTTGGCCGGCCTGCCGGAAACCAACCGCTTGAAGCGCAATCCCTTCCTGCGCGACCACCGGCGGAGCGACGCGGAGCTGGTCGACCTGCTGCTGCATCCGCGCGACCGCGCCTATAGCGTTCCCGCGTTCCTGGCGCTGGTCCAAGGGGTCGGCTTGCAGCTCGCGAGCTTCATCGAGCCCCTGCGCTACGAGCCTTCTAGCCTGACCGCCGACCCGGCGCTCAGGCGGCGCTTTGCGGCACTCGACGACGCGACGCGTGCCGCCTTGGCCGAGAGGCTGGCCGGCAACCAAAGCCGCCACATCGCCTATCTCTCCCGCCGCCCGGACTCCGTCGCCTGCATCGAGGGGCCGGAGAGCGTGCCGGTCCTGGTCGAGCTGGAGGCGGACGCCCTGGCCAATACGGTGCTCAAGGACTTGACGGTGAAGGGCGACTTCGACGGCTTGCCGTTCCGCTTGCCGCTGCCGCGTTTGGCGCCGCTCATCCTGCGGCAGGTCGACGGCCAACGCAGCCTCGGCGCCATTCACGCCGCCTTGCAAGCCAAGGATCCCGGGCTTTCGTGGGACGATTTCCTGGCCGCCTTTCGCGCGCTCCTGGCGGCGCTCGGCGGCCTCAACCGCCTGCTGCTGCGCAATCCACCAAACTGAGAGGGTCAGCATGCTTGAAGAAGACGAAGACGGCCCACGCGGCGAGACCGTCGCTCTGCTGGTCAACGCGAAGCCCGACAAGATTGCCGGCATTGCCCGGCTTCTGCGCCTGCGTCAGGCCGAGATGCTGGTCTGTAGCCCCGATCCGAAAGTCGCCGCGGCGGCGACGGTGGCGCTGCTCGACGAGGGTGGCGAGGCGGCGTCCCAGCAGCTCGACCCTGCCAACTTGGAAGATTGGCGGGTCGCACTCGAACGGGCGCGCACGGCCTTTGGCGCGGCCAACCTCTGCATCGTCTGGGACACGCCGGTCGGTCTGCTCGGCGACGACTACACCGCCATGCTGGCGGGTTTCCGACTCTTCCTCGGCGGCGCCTGGCGCTCCTCGAAGCAGCATGCCTTGATTCTGCTCGGCGCCGAGGGGCAGCCCGTCGCCGCCCTTGACCAGGTGCTGCACGATCTCCAGGTCGGCTCGCTGCCGGTCAATGCCTCGCTGCAGGTCTTCGGACCCGACGACCCTGAAGCGGAGGCGGCCTTGCGGGCCTTCCTCGATAAGCGCTAGATCGACTCCCAACGAACCAAGAGCGGGGAAACGCCAGTGACCAACAAGAGCAAGATCGACGCCGCCTTCACCGGCCAGAGCGACCGCGGCATCCACAGCGAGCCGACCTACTCGGGCGCCCTCTCCTTCCTGCGGCGGCGCTATACGAAGGACCTCGGCGGGGTCGACGTCGCGGTGACCGGCATCCCGCTCGATACCGCCACGACCCACCGCCCGGGCGCCCGCTTCGGCCCGCGCGGCCTGCGCGAGGCGTCCTCCAACCTGGCCTGGGAGCGGCCCTATAGCTGGGACTTCAATCCGCTCGACCGGCTCTCGGTGATCGATTACGGCGATTGTTTGTGGGACCACGGCCGGCCGGAGATGATACCCACGGCCATCGAAGCGCACATTGCCGGGATCCTGGAGGCCGGCGTGGTGCCGGTCTCCCTCGGCGGCGATCACTTCCTGAGCTTCCCGGTGCTGCGCGCCATGGCAAAGCAGCACGGCACCCTGAGCCTCATCCACTTCGACGCGCACAGCGACACCTGGAACGATGCCGAAGGCGAGGGCCGCGTCGACCACGGCACCATGTTCTATCACGCGGTGAAGGAGGGTCTGGTCGACCCGGCCCGCTCGGTGCAAATCGGCCTGCGCACCCACAACGACGACACCCTGGGCTTCCATGTGATGGACGGGCCCTGGGTGCATCGCAACGGTATCGACGCCGTGATCGCCAAGACCCGAGAGACGGTTGGCGACCACAAGGTCTATCTGACCTTTGACATCGACTGCCTGGACCCCTCCTTCGCGCCCGGCACCGGCACGCCGGTCTGCGGCGGCCTGAGCACCGCCATGGCGATGGAGATCATGCGCGGCCTTGGCGGCCTGAACTTCGTCGGCATGGACCTGGTCGAGGTCGCGCCGATCTACGACGTCGGCGAGATCACGTCCCTGGCCGGGGCCACCCTGGTCTATGAGTGGCTGGCGGCCTACGCGGCCGGACGGTGATTCGGTGCCCGTATTTCGGTGGGTATTTCGGTGACAGTGCACTTAATTGCCGCGCTGTGACCCCCGTAGTTTAGTAAACGGTTCCGCCGTCACCGCAGCTTCGCATGGCAATTAAGTGCACTGTCACCGAAATACCGGCAAAGAAAAAGGCCCGGCAGGACGCGCCTGCCGAGCCGTGGAGTTTGGTACGCCTACGCTAAAAACTCAGAGGGTCTGGGAACCCCGCCCGAACTCGGGGTAGGCCTCCAGGCCCAGTTCCCCTTTGTCCAATCCGTCGGTTTCCTCTTCCTCGCTGGGACGCACGCCGATGGTGGCCTTCAGGATGGTCCAGACGATGAAGCTGGCCACGAAGGTGAAGGCGCCCATGGCGACGATGCCAATGATCTGGGTGACGAAGTCGGCGCCGCTGTTGGAGAGCGGCACGGCCAGCGTGCCCCAGATGCCGGCGATCAGATGCACCGAGATGGCGCCGACCACGTCGTCGATCTTCAGCTTGTCGAAGAGCGGCACGGCGAAGACCACCAGAGCGCCGCCGATGCCGCCGATGATGACAGCGAGACCCGGCGAAGGCGCCAGCGGCTCGGCGGTGATCGCCACCAGGCCGCCCAGAGCGCCGTTGAGCGCGAAGGTCAGGTCGACCTTCTTGTAGATGATCTGGGTCAGGATCATGGCCACCACCACGCCGGCCGCGGCCGCCAGGTTGGTGTTCACGTAGATCATGCCGATGGAGACCACGTCGGCTGCCGAGCCCATGGCGAGCTGCGAGCCGCCGTTGAAGCCGAACCAGCCGAGCCAGAGGATGAAGGTGCCCAGGGTCGCCAATGGCAGGTTCGCGCCGGGCAGCGGGTTGACCTTGCCGTCGGGGCCGTACTTGCCCTTGCGCGCGCCGATGACGAGGCAGCCTGCGAGCGCCGCCCAGCCGCCAACCGAATGCACGATGGTCGAGCCGGCGAAATCGGAGAAGCCCATCTCGGCCAGCCAGCCGCCGCCCCAGGTCCAGGACCCGGTGATCGGATAGAGGAAGCCGGTCAGGATGGCGACGAAGATCATGAAGGGCCAAAGCTTGACCCGCTCCGCCACGGCGCCGGAGACGATGGAGGCCGTCGCGGCGACGAAGACCATCTGGAAGAACCAGTCGGACAGCACCGAATAGCCGTTGTCCAAAACTGCGCCGAGCTGCGCTTCGTCTCCGTCGAGGAGAGCCAGCTCCGCTTCCGACGAGCCGTAGAATATGCCGCCGAGGGAACCGATGAAGCCGCTGACATCGGTGTACATCAGGCTGTAGCCGCAGACGTAGAACATGATGCCGGCGGTGCTGTAGAGCCCGATGTTCTTGATGCACTGCATCGCCGTGTTCTTGCTGCGGACCAGTCCGGCCTCCAGCATGGCGAAGCCTGCCGCCATCCACATGACCAGGAAGCCATGCATCAGGAACGACAGGGTGTTGAAGATGAAGGCCGACTCGCCAGGCACCTCCGCCATGGCGGGGGCTGTGGTGGCCACGATGAAGGCGCCGGCCAAGGCCAGCTTGGGGGCGGCGCCTTTCAGAATGGATGTGGTGATGCGCATCTCTCTATCCCCTCCTCAGAGCGCCTCTGTCCCGGTCTCGCCGGTGCGGATGCGCATCACGTGAGACAGATCGAGGACGAAAATCTTTCCGTCCCCGATGCGGTCCGTGCGCGCCGCGTTGCTGATGGTTTCGACGGTTTGCTCGACCAGCTGGTCCGATACGGCCACTTCGATCTTGGCCTTGGGGAGAAAGTTCACGGCGTACTCGGCACCGCGATAGATCTCCGTCTGGCCCTTCTGCCGGCCGTATCCCTTGACCTCGCTGACGGTCATTCCCTCGATGCCGATGGCGGTTAGCGCTTCGCGCACCTCCTCGACCTTGAACGGCTTGATGACCGCGACGACTAACTTCATGCCCTTTTCACTCCTCTTCCCTGTCACCGGGCCGCGCCCACCGTTCCGGAGAGACCGGTCGGCGGTTGTCTCGCGCATGGCTGTCCGCTCAGCGGCCCCCGCATCACGGCTGCCGTATCAAGTTCCGTGCCAACTTTTGTGCAGTGCAAAAACACGCAGCCAGAACAAAGGCCTGCGTCGATAGGTCTAGCCAGAAGACCGCTCGCCGAATGGCTGTATTGATGATTTTTTAATCACTATAGAATCGCCGCCTAATTCTTAGGCAGCTTTGCGTCAAAGCGCCCCTGGACAGGTTGGCGCCGACTGGGAATGCTGACCCAATGTTCAAGGCAATCCATGATGAGCAGGGCTGCGACGTCATAATTTCCGGCGGCGGCCTCAACGGTCTGACCTTGGCCATCGCCCTGGCCGACGCCGGCATGGCGGTCACGGTGACCGATCGGCTCGACCCCGCCGTGGCGCTGGCCGCGCCTTACGACGGGCGGGCCACGGCCATCGCCCGCGGCTCGCAGCAGATGATGGCGGCGATTGGCCTTTGGGCCCATGCCGAGGCGGCCGCCTGCCCCATCCGCGAGATTCGCGTTTCCGACGGCGCGCTTGGCCGGCCGGCCTCTTCGCTGTTCCTGCACTACGACAGCGCCGAACTCGGCGAGCCGGAGGGTGATCGTCCGCTCGGCTACATCGTCGAGAATCAGGCCCTACGCGTCGCGCTCTATGCCCGCGCAAAGGAGCTGCCGGGGCTTACGCTGATTGCGCCGGCGGAGATCGTCGAGGCCGAACGGGAAACCGCCGGGGTCTCCGTCGCGCTC
This sequence comes from Rhodovibrionaceae bacterium, assembly GCA_028279885.1. GTDB lineage: Bacteria > Pseudomonadota > Alphaproteobacteria > Kiloniellales > DSM-21159 > JANQMX01. Next base: position 53,956 of record JANQMX010000096.1, read on the forward strand.
TCGGACGGACAAAGGCTCAGGGCGCCGCTGCTGGTTGCGGCTGAGGGGCGCAACTCGTCCCTGCGCGAGGCTGCCGGCATTGCGGTCACCCGCTTCGACTACGACCAGTCGGGCTTGGTGGCGACCCTGCATCACAGCCTGCCGCACGAGAATGTGGCCCACGAGCATTTCCTGCCCTCGGGGCCCTTCGCCGTCCTGCCGATGACCGATGCGGCCGATGGCAGCCATCGCTCATCTCTCGTCTGGACCGAGCGGAAGGAACTGGCGCAGCGGATGACGGCCGTCTCGCCGGAGCGCTTTTCGGAGGAGATACGGCGCCGCTTCGGCGATTCCTTGGGCAAGATCACGCTGGCGGGGCAGCGTTGGTGCTACCCCCTGTCGCTTCTTCATGCGGAGCGCTACATCGATCGCCGCCTGGCGCTGATCGGCGATGCGGCGCACGTCATCCACCCCATCGCCGGGCAGGGGCTCAACCTCGGCCTGCGCGATATCGCTGCCTTGGCCGAGGCTTTGGTCGACGCGCGGCGTCTCGGCCTCGATATCGGCGGGCCGACGCCGCTCAGCCGCTACGAGCGCTGGCGTCGCAGCGATACCATGACTTTGATCCTCGTCACGGACGGCCTCAACCGGCTGTTTTCCAACGACCTGCCGCCGCTGCGCCTGGCCCGCGATCTGGGGCTGGCGGCGGTCGATCGGGTGCCGCCGCTCAAGCGCCTCTTCATGCGGCACGCCATGGGCCTAGTCGGCGACCTGCCGCGACTCCTCACCGGGGCCAAACTCTAGCGCTGGCCGTTGAGGAAGACGCCCACCTGCTCCTTCATGCGGGTGGAGTAGTCGTTGATCTGGGTGGCCACCTCGCTGACGTTCTGTGCCGCCGCACCGGTGTTGCCGGACGCTTCCGAGACACCGGTGATGTTGCGGGTCACTTCGGCCGTTGCCGCCGCCTGCTCCTCGACGGCGGCCGCCACCTGGGTGGCGATCTCGTTGATCTTGCCGATGGTGTCGGCGATCGACTGGCTGGAGCTGGCCGTTTTGCTGGTGACCTCCTGCACGCGCTCGATCTGCTGCTTGATCTCCTGCGTCGCCTGGCTGGTCTTCTGTGCCAGGGACTTCACCTCGCTGGCGACCACGGCGAAGCCCTTGCCGGCGTCGCCGGCGCGGGCCGCCTCGATGGTGGCGTTGAGCGCAAGCAGGTTGGTCTGATCGGCGATGTCGTTGATGACGTCGGTGATCTGGCCGATCCCTTCGGCCGTCTCGACGAGGGACGCGACCAGGTCCTTCGACTGCTGCGCCTCGCCGACTGCCTCGCTGGAGATGGCCGACGCTTCAGAGATACGGGCCGAGATCTCGTTGATCGAGGCCGACATTTCCTCGGCGGCGGAGGAGACCGAGTTGGCCTGTTGCGAGGCCTGATCGGCCAGGGCGCGCAGCTCACCGGCCGAGCCGTCCATCTGCCGGGCGGTTTCCGTCATGCCGTCGACGACCTCGGTGACGTTTTCTGCTAGCCGGACGTTCTCGGTGATGATCGACCAGGTGACCATGGGCCCCAGATAGCTGCCGTCGGCGTCGCTGATGGCCGAGACGTTGAGGCTCAGCACCTCGGGCCCGACCCGGATTTGCGCATGATGCGGCAGGTTGGACGGATCGCTCAGCAGCTGGCGCTGATGGCCCGGGTTCTTGTGGAACACATCGATGGTCTCGCCCACTAAGGTGTTGGCCTTGATCGGCAGGTGCTCTTCGATGCCCTTCAGGGTCTCGAGGCTGGTCTCGTTGGCATAGTTGATGCGGAACTCTTGGAGGTCGCAGGTCATGACGTTGATCGGCATCTTGTCGACCATTTCCAAGAGCCGCTTGGTGTCCTGCTCGGCCTGCACCTCTTTGGTGACCACGTTCCAGGCCAGCATCGGGTAGAGGTAGGCGCCGCTGCTGCTGAATACCGGCCGAATGTCGAGGTCAAGCACCTCGCCGGCGATATGGATGCGCGCCGCGTGAGGCAAGTTGCTCGGGTCGCTGAGCAGATCGCGCTGATGCTGTGGCCGCCTGTGGAAGATGTCGATCGAGGTTCCGACGATATCCTCTGCCTTCAGGTTCAAGGCATGCTCGATGGACTTGAGCAGCTCGATCGACTTGGCGTTGGCGTAGTCGATGGTGAAGTTCTCCAGCTCGCAGGTCATGATCGCCAGAGGCATATCGTCGACCATCTGCTTGAAGCTGTTGTCGACGCGCTTGGCGTCCCGGGCGAATCTCTTGATCATTGGCATTCCCTTCACGTCAGCCGCTTGTGTCGGCGGTCTGCATCCTTAAGTCACTTGGCGGTCTGCGTGCTCTAGTAAAAAGCGGCAGAAGATACGAGAATGCTAGATAAAACTGGCTAACTATGTGTAAAACTCGGTGAGGGCGCACCTTTATACTTCAGTACACCTGGTATAGGTCGATATAAGGTGTTTTAACACACATATTTTTTGACGTATTTATTGTCACTCTTGTGGGATAGCGGGGCGTTTATACGACCAGAGCGATAAACGTTCTTTTTTTGTGCCAATGAAGACTTGATCTAAGGCGCGCAGGACACCGTACACCCTTCCTCCACGATGGATATGACCCAACCAGGAAGGGAACGGGACAATGCGAAACGACAGCGACAACGCGGCGAGCCTCGATACCGCGCTGAACGGCGTTCAGGGCTCAAGCGTGCAGCTTTCGACCCAGCTTGAGGACTACAAGGACGCGCTCGCCAAGCTGGCCAACAGCCCCTTCGTCGCCAAGATGCGGGCGCTGCAGAACAGCATTCTCTAGTCGGTCTCAGGCACGCTTGCGGGCGAGCAGCGCGGAAATGCGATGCTCCACCGCCAGCGGGTCTGCCGGGAAACGCTCGGCCAGCAGCGCCTGATGCGCCCGGTCGAAAGCCTCCACCTTCTCGGGCGACAGCGAGGCGCCGACCCCGGCAGACGCGCGGATGCGTCCGCGCCAGGCTTCGTGACTGTAGGGAATGGCCTCGACGTAGGCGAAAGCACTTTCCACGGCGAAGCCGTGCTCCAGCAGCTCCCAGCCCCAGGTCGGGTTGAAGCTGTGAGCACCCGCGTTGAGCCAGTCGGGGTTGTGTTCGGCGATCAAGGTCGCGGAGGCCTCCAGCGCGCTGCCAGGCGTGGTGTGCCAGTCCATGGCGGTGATCAGCAGCAGGCCGCCGGGCTTAAGGACGCGGGTGCATTCCCGGGCGGCGCGCGGCCGGTCGAACCAGTGCCAGCAGGTGGCGGCGGAGACCGCATCGAAGGCGGCATCCGGCATGCCGGTGGCCTCCGCTCCGCGCTGCTGAAACTCCAACGCCAGGCCGCGGGCTTCGGCGCGGCGCTTGGCTTGCGCCAGCATCTCCGGCGAAGGGTCCAGCCCGACGACCCGGTTGCCGCGCGCGGCGAAGGCCAGTGCCAAGGCGCCCGTGCCGGTGCCGAGATCCAGTAGCGCCTGGTCGCCGTCGGCAAACCCGAGTGCGGTCAGCCGGTCGAAGAAGCTGTCGGGAAAGCCGGCGCGATAGCGGGCATAATCCTCGGCCGTCTGGCCGAACGCGACCTCCATTGCATCACCTCGTGACTGGTTCCTCGGCGTCTCTGCGCTATCTACTCGATTGACCCAGAAACCGACAAAGGCACCCTGCCATGCTCCGCGTGCTTATCTTCGCCGTGGCCCTGGTTTTCGCCACGGGCGCGCAGGCCGCGAACACCGCCCACGACTTCAGCTTCACCTCGATCGAGGGTGAGCCGCTCCCCATGGCGGGCTTCGAGGGGCGCCCGGTGCTGCTGGTCAACACGGCGTCCTTCTGTGGCTTCACCTATCAGTACGAGGCTCTGCAGGCCTTGTGGGAGCGCTACCGCGACGAAGGGCTGGTGGTGCTCGGCGTGCCCTCGCAGGACTTCGGGCAGCAGGAGTACGGCAGCGAGGGCGAGATCAAAGAGTTCTGCGAGCTGACCTACGGCATCGAGTTTCCCATGACCAGCCTGGAGACGGTGAAGGGTGACGGCGCCCACCCGCTCTATCGCTGGCTCGCCGAGGAGCTCGGTCCCCGGCAAGGCACGCCGCGCTGGAACTTCCACAAGTTCCTGCTGTCGCCCACGGGCGAAGTGGTCGGCGCCTGGTCGTCCCGCGTCGAGCCGGGCGCGCCTGAGATCACGGCAGAGATCGAAGCGCTCTTGGCTCAGCGCTAGCGGACGCATCGGGCGCCGTCAGGGCCCGGGCCAGATAGACATGGAAATCGTGTAGCTCACGCTCAAGCCAGCTCAATCGCCCCGGCGCCGCCAGCGGGGCTGCGCTGTTGGTGTAAATCGCCTCGACCACATGGCGGTCCTCCTCGTTGACCCGGTCGAAGAAGTCGACCAGCTCCGCCAGCGCTGTCGTCCGGTCCTCCAGACCTGCATGGACCTCGGGCGCCAGGGCGGCGCCGAAGCGCACCTCCACTTCGCCTACACCGCGCGGGTTGAGCGAGAGGTACCAGAGATGATCGGGCGCCAGCACGTACATGTGGCTGGGAAAGACCGTGGGCATCACCGAGGTGCGGCGCCATTCGCCGTCCAGCACCCTATTGTCGGCATGGGCGAGGCCGTAGGTTGCGTCCCCCGTCTTCGGGAAGGTCTGATAGGTGAAGGCCTCGAAGCGGTCTTCGGGAAAGCGCGTCTCCTTGGTCGGGAACCAGGCGCCGACCGTCTTGGCGTGGGAGACCGGCAGGTGATAGCCCTCCATGAAGTTCTCGGTCAGGACCTTCCAGTTCGTCTGCCAGACGTGGTCCTGCATCACCACCGGGACGTAATCCGCCATGCGGTAACGGCCGACCACCTCTTCGAGGGGCGCGAGCTGCACGCTCAGGTCGGGCGCGTCGGGGTCCAGCGAAGCGTAGATCCAGCCCTGCCAGATCTCGCAGGACAGCTTGGCAAGGCGGACCTCATCGGCCGCGAAATCGGGGCTTTCCTTCATGAAGGGCGCGCGCAGCAGGCGGCCGTCCAGGTCGTAGGTCCAGGCGTGGTAGGGGCAGACGATGTGCCGGCATTGGCCCTGGCCTTCCAGAAGCCGCATCATGCGATGGCGGCAGACATTGGCGAAGCAGCGGATGGTGCCGTCCCGGCCGCGCAGGGCGAAGACCGGCTGCGCGCCGATGGTGAAGGTCAGGTAGTCGCCTGTCTCGGGAATGTCGGCGGTGCGCCCCAGGCAGACCCAGCCGCGATGGAAGAGGCGCTTGCGCTCCAGCGCCAGAAGCTCAGGCGAGCGATAGAGCTCGGGGGGAAGCGCGCTGGCCTGTGCCAAGGGCGTTTGCGCGGCCCGGTCGAGCGTGGAGAGGAGTTCTGGTAGGGAGCGCGTCATGATGTGCAAGAGCACACCCGCTGTCGGGAGACGTCAAGCACCGGACTTGGTGTAGCCAGGAGCCTGCCATGCATGCAGAGGCCCTTGGCAAATCCTTCACAAAGATGCGACTGCACCCCATGTCGCCCAAATGCATTGCGTCAGGCCGGAACGCCGGTAAAGGGGCAAGGTCGGTGCCACAAGCTTCAAGATGGGTTCAATGAGCGAGCAGGGGCGCGGGACACGGCCGCGGCGGCGCAGTCGCGGACGCCGGGTCATCGACCACAGCGTGCCTTCTCCCTGCATCGCCGTGTGCACCATCGACGATGCCAGCGGCCAATGCCTCGGCTGCCATCGGACCATCGACGAGATTCGCGAGTGGCCCATCCTTTCCCGCGAGGAAAAGCTGGCCGTGCTGGACCTGCTGGCGGAAAGACGGCGCGACGGCTCCGCCTCATGACCGCCGCGCAGGTAAGCGGCTCGACGGGCCGCGGTCTGACCCTGGGCACCGTGGTCCTGCTGGTCACGCTGACTCTTTTCTGGGGCATCAACTGGCCGGCACTCAAGCTCGCGGTCAGCGTCGCCCCGGTGCTCGACTTCCGCATGATTTGCCTGGCGGTCGGCGGCATCGGCCTGCTGGCGATCTCCGCCTTCGGCCGTCAGCCGACCCTGATAACCCGCGCCGCCTTGCCCGGACTGCTGCTCTGCGCGCTCTTCAACGTGGTCGGCTGGCACGTCTTTTCCGGCTTCGGCGTGCTCAATATGGACTCGGGCCGGGCCGCCATCATCGCCTTCACCATGCCGGTCTGGGCCTCTCTGCAGGCCACCTGGCTGCTCGGCGAGCGGCTGACCTGGCCACGGGTCGTTGCCCTGTTGCTTGGCATGTGCGGCCTTGCGCTCTTGATGGGCGGCGACCTTTCGGCGGTGCAGGAAACGCCGATCGGCGTCCTCTGCATGCTGGGTGCTGCGATCACCTGGGGCACCGGCACCGTCCTGCTGAAGCGTTTCCAGTGGGACATCTCGACCTCGGCTTTGGCCGGCTGGCAGCTGCTCTGCGGCTTCTTTGCCGTCACCGCGCTGCAGCTCTTCGTCGACCAGGGCCGCGGATGGAACCTGGAGGCCAGTGCGCTGCAGTGGGGCGGCCTGATCTACGGCGCCACCGTGCCGATGCTCTATTGCCACTGGGCCTGGTTCACCTTGGTGCGCGTGCTGCCGGCCGGCATCGCCGCGATCTCGACGCTCGCCATTCCGGTGATCGGCGTGCTGTCCGGCGCGCTTATCTTGGGCGAGGTGGTCGGCCTGTGGGAAGTTGCCGCACTGCTCTTGGTCTGCGCCGCGCTTGCCTTCGTCTTTTTCGGCAACAAGTTGGAGCAGGTGGCGCGGCTGCGCATGGGCGGCGCCTGACCGACGCGTTTTTGCGCGAGAATCGGCCGGGCGCTAAGCTTTTCTTGGCGGTTCGGCGGCTCAATGGGCGGTTCGTTGACAGCTTTTTCGCAGCGCAATAAAACCGAAGTACAGCGCCGTACGGGCGATTCGCCGGCGGTTCGGGGCTAATTCGCCGCGCAAAGACGGCAAAGACGGCCGATGAAGATGACGGAGACGAGTTGATGGCAGCGGGCAACAGGCCTCTTTCCCCTCACCTTCAGGTTTACCGCCCGCAGCTCACCTCCATGCTGTCCATCGCCCACCGCATCACCGGCGTCGCCCTTGGTGTCGGCACCCTGCTGCTGGTCTACTGGCTGGCGGCCGCCGCCGGCGGGCCGGAAAGCTATGCCGCGGCGCAGGGCTTCATCGGCTCCTTCTTCGGCCAGCTCCTACTGTTCGGCTGGACCGTCGCGCTGTTCTATCACTTGGCGAACGGCATCCGGCATCTCTTCTGGGATGCGGGCTACGGCTTCGAGCTACCCACCGTCCAGCGCAGCGGCCTGGCCGTCCTTGCCGCCACGGCGGTGCTCACCGTCGTCTCCTGGATCGCCGCCTATGTCGTGCTCTGAGGATTGAGACAGATGTCATTCCGTACCCCCCTCGGCCGCGTCCGCGGCCTCGGTTCCGCCAAGGACGGCACCGGCCATTGGTGGATGCAGCGGCTGACCGCCCTGGCGCTGGTGCCCATCACCGTATGGTTCGTCATCTCGGTGATCGGCATGGCCGGCGCCAGCTATGCGGAGTTCAGCGCCTGGCTGGCCAATCCGCTGGTCGCCGGCCTGTTCCTGATCCTGATCGCTGCGACCTTCTATCACGCCGTTCTGGGCTTGCAGGTCGTGGTGGAGGACTACCTGCATAAAGAGGGGGTGAAGATCGCCACCCTGCTGGTGATCAAGGCGGCCGCTGTCCTGCTCGGCCTGACGGCGGCCCTGTCCGTGTTGAGATTGTTGTTCGCGTGACCAAAGCCAAGGACGCAGAGGGCGCATCATGACCGAAGCTTACGAGAAGATCGACCATCACTATGACGTCGTGGTTGTGGGTGCCGGCGGCGCCGGCCTGCGTGCCACCTTGGAGATGGCGCAAGCCGGTCTGAAGGTCGCCTGCATCTCCAAGGTCTTCCCGACCCGCAGCCATACGGTGGCCGCGCAGGGCGGCATTTCCGCAGCGCTCGGCAACATGGGTGAGGACGACTGGCGCTGGCACATGTACGACACGGTCAAGGGCTCCGACTGGCTCGGCGACCAGGATGCCATCGAGTACATGGTCAAGGAGGCTATTCCGGCCATCCTGGAGTTGGAGCACTATGGCGTGCCCTTCAGCCGGACGCCGGAAGGCAAGATCTATCAGCGGCCCTTCGGCGGCATGACCACGCGCTTCGGCGAAGGCACGGCGCAGCGCACCTGCGCCGCCGCGGACCGCACCGGTCACGCCATCCTGCATACGCTCTATCAGCAGAGCCTGCGCAACAACGCCGAGTTCTTCATCGAGTACTTCGCTCTCGACCTGATGATGGAAGAGGGCGAGTGCCGCGGCGTCGTCGCCTGGAACTTGGACGATGGGGCCATTCACCGCTTCCGCGCCCACCGCACCATCCTGGCGACCGGCGGATATGGGCGCGTGTACTTCTCCTGTACGTCCGCCCATACCTGTACGGGTGACGGCAATGCCATGGTCTTGCGCGCCGGTCTGCCCTTGCAGGACCCGGAGTTCGTGCAGTTCCACCCCACCGGCATCTATGGCGCCGGCTGCCTGATCACCGAGGGCGCCCGCGGCGAGGGCGGCTATCTGACCAACGGTGAAGGCGAGCGCTTCATGGAGCGCTATGCCCCCTCGGCCAAGGACCTGGCCAGCCGCGACGTGGTCAGCCGTTCCATGACCATCGAGATCAACGAGGGCCGCGGCCACGGCGACGACAACGACCACATCCACCTGCACCTGGAGCATCTCGACCCCGATGTGCTGGGCGAGCGCCTGCCGGGCATCTCCGAGACGGCGAAGATCTTCGCCGGGGTCGACGTGACCAAGGAGCCCATTCCGGTGCTGCCGACCTGCCACTACAACATGGGCGGTATTCCGACCAACGTGCACGGCGAGGTCGTGACCCTGAAGGACGGCAACCCGGAAACCCTGGTGCCGGGCCTGATGGCCATCGGCGAGGCCGGCTGCGTCTCGGTGCACGGCGCCAATCGCCTTGGCTCCAACTCGCTGCTCGACCTGGTGGTCTTCGGCCGCGCCGCCGGCAAGCGCTGCGCCGAGGTGCTGCGCCCGGGCGAGGCGCACAAGCCGCTGATCAACGGTGCCGACGAGCGGGCGATGGAGCGCTTCGACCGTCTCCGTCATGCCAAGGGCGACGAGCCCACGGCCGAGCAGCGCCTGGAGATGCAGCGGGCGATGCAGACCCACGCGGCCGTCTTCCGCTCCGGCGACTCTCTGGAGACCGGCCAGAAGAAGCTGGCCGATACCTGGGCCAAGCGGGACAAGATCTCCGTTACCGACCGCTCGATGATCTGGAACTCCGATCTCATGGAGACCCTGGAGTACGACAACCTGATCTATCAGGCGGTGGCGACCATGGAGGGCGCGCGCAACCGCACCGAAAGCCGCGGCGCCCACGCGCGCGAGGACTTCGAGGAGCGCGACGACGCGAACTGGATGAAGCACACCCTCACCTGGGTCGACGATCAGGGCAAGGTGACGATCGACTACCGCCCGGTGCACCTGAACACGCTCACCAACGAAGTTCAGTCGATCCCGCCGAAGGCGCGGGTCTACTAAGATCGATCATCGCGCTTTCCAAGATTACAGCTGGAGTTAGACGAGAGACATGGTGGAACTGGCACTGCCGGCGAACTCGAAGATCGGCGAGGGCAAGAGCTGGAACGGCAAGGCGCCGGCCAAGCGGCCGAAGACCTTCAAGGTCTATCGCTGGAACCCGGACGACGGCCGAAATCCGCAGGTCGACAGCTACACGCTGGACCTAGACGACTGCGGCCCGATGGTTCTCGACGCGCTTATCAAGATCAAGAACGAGGTCGACCCGACCCTGACCTTCCGGCGCTCCTGCCGCGAGGGGGTCTGCGGCTCCTGTGCCATGAACATCGACGGCACCAACACACTGGCCTGCCTGAAGCCGATCGACGAGATCGACGGCGACGCTAAGATCTATCCTTTGCCGCACATGCCGGTGGTCAAGGACCTGGTGCCCGACTGCAGCCAGCTCTACGCCCAGTACGAGCTGATCGAACCCTGGCTCAAGTCGCGCACCCCGGCGCCCGAGCGGGAGCGTCTGCAGTCGCCGGAGGAACGCGCCGAGCTCGACGGGCTCTGGGAGTGCATTCTCTGCTTCTGCTGCTCGACCTCCTGTCCGAGCTACTGGTGGAACGGCGACCGCTACCTGGGCCCGGCCATCCTGCTGCAGGCCTACCGCTGGATTGCCGACAGCCGCGACGAGTACAGCGGCGAGCGGCTCGATGCGCTGGAGGATCCCTTCCGGCTCTACCGCTGCCACACCATCATGAATTGCACCAAGACCTGCCCGAAGGGCCTCAATCCGGCCAAGGCGATCGGCGAAATCAAGAAGCTGATGGTCGAACGCAAGATGTAGGCTGTACCCGCCATACGGCAGCCGATACTGCGCTCTGGCAGCATTTTTTCACGATCAAGTTGTAAAATCGCAATTGTCTATGGTAGCGTTGCTCTGGGCTTAAGCGACTATAGGTGCGCTTGAGCAACAGCGGAGGGGAACTGCTATGGCAATGGCAACGCCAGAGATGGCTCCTGAAGCACAGCCGGAAGGGCAACGCTTCAAACTCAGGTTTCCGCAAACGGAGGCCGTCGCAGCGGCGATGGCGCTCGAGGCGCCCGGCGCTGGCCGCAAGCTCCTATCCAACACGCGGCGCCGTTTCGTCGCTCTCGAGTTTCCGCCGGACCTTGATAGCGGACAAATTCTCGAGCGCTCCGAGATCTATCAGCGCGAGTTCGGCGCAATGCTGGTCCCGGACTTCCAGTACGATTTGGAACCGAATGAGATCGACTTCGAGTTTTTCACCGAGTCGATAGAGACGGACGCCTCGCTGGACGATGTCGTCGATGCCGTAAGGGCGCCGCAAGCTTGGGAAAAGACGCGCGGAGCCAACGTCACGATTGCCGTGGTGGATACCGGCGTCTCAGGCGCCCGGCCGGAGTTTCCCCACAGCAAACGAAAGGGCAGCTGGCAGATCGAGGGCGATACGCCTTGGACAGACTGGGAAGGCCACGGCAGCATGTGCGCCTGCATTGCCGCCGGTACCCGTGACAGCGGCGGCAGCTTCGATGGGATAGCGCCTGATGCCGGCCTGATTGCCTGCAAGACCCGGTTCTATGATTCAGAGTTGGCGAACATTTATGACTACCTGGCCGACCTGAAAGCCGAGGGCGTGAAGATCGTCGCCTCCAACAGCTTCGGCATGAAGAGGGGCACGCCGCCAGACCCAGACCCGGACAGCGATTTCCTGCCAGCGTTGGATCGAGCAATATCCGAAGGAATTCCTGTGATTTTCAGTGCCGGAAACAATCATCAACGGGCCGGCGGACATCCCGACGAGTGCGAGCCGAATTCGGTTTGGCTGTACAAGTCACACGCCGATCTTATGGCCGTCGCCACCTGCGATCTGCAGAACCGGATGTGGTTCTATTCCAGCCGCGGGCCTGGCCAGTTCTTCGGCCAGCCAAACACGAACCGCAAGCCCGATGTCACTGCGCCGACGCCGCGCAACGGCCGCGTGGTCTACGGCGATGACGTGCGTTCGCTGGCGAACGGTTGGGGCACCAGCGGCGCCTGTCCACAGGTCGCTGGCCTGGCCGCCCTTCTACTCTCGGCCCAGCCGGCGCTGACGGCGGACGATATCTTCAACATTATCAGGGACACGGCGGTGGATATCGGGCACGGCGAACACTGCCAGGGCCATGGCCGGATCGACTGCGAAAAGGCTGTTCTCCAGGCCGTGTCTTAGGAGCGGGCCGGCGCGGCTCGGGTGCCGGCGGCGGCTCGATCGCATCATCCCGCCGGCTTGGCGGTGGATTGTTGCTCTTCGTTCGGGTAAAATATGGGCATGCGATACAAGATAAAGCTGCCGAACAAGCGGGCCTTCGAGGAAGCCGAGTCCTTGGCGCGAAGCGCGACGCGCGTTTACACAGTGTCCGCTCGTCGCTTCTCTCTCTCCACGGACGAGGTCCCGGAGAACGTGAAAAAGAAAATCGAGAGCATCGGCGGTAAGATCGTCGAAGACCGGGCTTACGATTTGGAAGCGACGCGCTAGCTTTTCCCGGAAGTTGATGGTCGAGCGCAAGATGTAGATCGCTTCACGCGGCACACGCCTTGCGGGTGGCTCTACCAAAGTCCAATAGATAATTTTGCGCCTATCTTCTCTCCTGGCCGGACTCCAGGGAGTATGATGCATTGAGGCCTTGCTTTGGGCGCGCGACAGGACAGATGACGAAAGTCCTCATCACCGACGATCATCCGCTTTTCCGGGAAGCGCTGCGGAGCGCGGCGACGGAGGCCTTCAGCGAGGGGGTCACCGTCGAGGCCCGCAGCATGGAGGATGCCCTGCAGAAGGTCGAGGCGCACGGCGATTTCGACCTGGTGCTGCTCGACCTCAGCATGCCGGATACCCAGGGCTTTCACGGTCTTTTGACCCTGCGCAACCGCTTCCCGAAGCTCCCGGTCCTCGTCGTCTCCGGCATGGAGGACCACCGCATCATCACCGAAGCCATGAGCTACGGCGCCGCCGGGTTCGTGCCGAAGTCCACGGCGCGCCCGGAACTGGTCCAGGCACTGCTCAAGGCGATGGATGGCGAGGTCTATCTGCCGCCCAGCTATCGCGAGGCGCGAGGCCAGGACGCTGCCCCGGGTGAAGCCGGCGGCGAAATGGTCGACCGCCTGCGGAGCCTGACCCCGCAGCAGCTGCGGGTGCTCCAGATGCTACGCGAAGGCAAGCTCAACAAGCAGATCGCCTACGAACTCGACGTCGGCGAGACGACGGTGAAGGCGCACGTCTCGGCCATCCTGCGCAAGCTCAAGGTCTTCAGCCGCACCCAGGCGGTCATCGAAGCCAACAAGACCGACTTCGATGCCATTCTCGGGCACAGCGAGGCGGCACTGTTCGAGCGGCCGAGCAATCACTGAGTAGATCGTTAGGCGCTATGATGGCATTCCGGGCGAAGCCGCAGACGGTGCAGCACCGCTGACTGTCACCCCGGCCAAGGGCGAAGCCCGCGAGCCGGGGTCTATTCATCGGCCAGGATGGGCTTTCGGATCGTGTCATGCTGCTCGCAGCGCATGGGAAAAGGGCGTCAGCCCGTGCAAGCGTCTACATGGATCCCGGCTCGCGGACTTCGCTGACGCGAAGCCCTTGGCCGGGATGACAGTCTGAGGGAAACTGCAGACGGCCGGGATGACAGTTCGAGCGTAACCGCAGACGGTACCGCCCCTCCTCTCGTCACCCCGAACGCGTCAGCGGTGCGCCCAAGGGTGACAATCTGAGAGGGACCAGAGGCGGCGAAGCACCTTCTCTCGTCACCCCGGCCTTGAGCCGGAGGCCATGTTGAAGCCAGCGCGGACAATAGCCGCGGTACTACGGCGTTGCCACCAACCGCTATTTGCGTCCCGCTGGCCCGCGCCCAGTTATTCAATGGTTCCCGGCTCGCGGGCTTCGCCCTTGGCCGGGATGACATCTAGGGTCAATCATCTCGGCCGGTCTTCCCTAAGACAGCAAATGCGCCATCAGGGAGCGTAGCTCGGCCGGCTTGATCGGCTTGTGCAGCAGCTCGTAGCCGCCGTCGCGCACCTGGGCCGCGACCTCGAGCGAATGGTCGGCGGTGATGATCAGCGCCGGGATCTTCTGCTCGAAATGACCGCGCAGCGCCTCGATCGACTCCAGGCCGAGGGCACCGTGCTCCAGGTGATAGTCGGCGACGATCAGGTCGGGGCAGAGCTCCGCATCGGCGAGCTGCGCCAGGGCGTCGTCGGTGCCGCTTGCCGCCAGCACCTGGCAGGACCAGCGCTCGAGCAGGTTCTGCATGCCGTCGCGGATGGCCTCGTCGTTCTCGATGACCACCACGAAGGCATCGGCCAGGCCCTGCTCTGCCGCATGCGCCGAGGCCGGCTTGCCGTCGTCGCTTGCTGTCTCGCCGTAGGGTACGGTGAGAAAGAAGACCGAGCCCCGGTCGGGCGTCGAGCGCAGGTCGATCTGCAGTCCCTGGGCACGCGCCGCGCGCTCGACAATGGCGAGGCCGAGGCCGAGGCCGCTCTGTTCCGCCTGGTTCGGGTGGGCATGGCGGTGGAACTCGCGGAAGATCTCTTCGCGCTGGTCTTCGGGAATGCCCGCTCCGCTGTCCCAAACCTCGATGCGCAGACCCTCGCGGCGTCGTCGACAGCCAAGCACCACGCCGCCGTGGCTGGTATAGCGGATGGCATTGCTGAGCAGGTTTTGCAGGATGCGCCGCAGCAGCACCACATCGCAGCGCACCACGGCGCTGCAGGGCCGGACCACGAGGCGCAAGCCCTTGGCGGCAGCCGAGGGGGCGAAGTCGCTCGCCAGCGAGCTCAGCAGCGTCTGAATGCCCACATCGGCAAAGTCCGCCGTCACCACGCCGGCATCGAGCCGCGAGATGTCGATCAAGGTCTTGAGCAGTTCCTCGACCGAGCCCAAGGAGGTGTCGATGCGCTCGATCAGCCGCTGCGTCTCTTCGCTCAGTCCCTCGCCGTCCACCGCCGAGACGAACAGCCGGGCGGCGTTGAGCGGCTGTAAGAGGTCGTGGCTGGCGGCCGCCAGGAACTTGGTCTTGCTGAGGTTCGCCGCCTCTGCCTCGGCCGTCGCGCGGGTCAGCTCGGCGGTGCGCTCGGCGACGCGGGCCTCCAGATGGCGCTTGGCTTCGGCCAAGGCTTGGGCGGCCTCCGTTTGCTCCGTCACGTCGGTGTAGGTCGAGACGAAGCCGCCGTCCGGCATGCGCGCGCGTTGCACCTCGATAACGTGCCCGTCGTGGCGCCGGTACTCGAAGCGGATGGGCTTCACGTTGCCGCTCTGCTTCAGCCACTGGGTGGTCTGCCGCGCGGTCAGCTCGTCAAGGATGGTGCCCCGCTTGTTTTCGTAGCGGCGGATGTCCTCGAAGCTGGTGCCGACCCGCATCATCTCCCCCGGCAGGTCGACGATCTGCCGCATCTGCGCGTTGACGTAGGCGAGGCGCCCCTCCTTGTCGAACAGCGAGACGCCCTGCACCAGGTTGTCGAGTGTGCTTTGCAGTTGCTGCGACTGCACCGTCAGCTCGTGTGCGCGCAGCTTGGCTTCGCTTTCCTTGATCTCGGTGACGTCGGTGTAAAGGCCGACGACGCCGTCTTCGGTCGGCTTCTCGTTGATCTGCAGCCAACGCCCGTCGGCCAGCGCCTCGATGCGGATGCCATCAGCCTGGCGGTGGGCGTCGAGCCGCTCGGCGATCCAGCGGCCGCGCTCTTTGGGATCGCTCAGCCGGATGGCGCCACGCTCGGCGGTGGCGATCGCCAGTTCGACGAAGGCGATGCCGGGCCGCAGCACGCCCTTGAGCTGCGGGAAGAAGTCCAGGTACTTGGAATTGAAGAGGACCACGCGGTCTTCGCAGTCGCAGAGCAGAAAGCCTTCCGAGAGAGACTCCACGACCTCGTGCAGGCGTTTCTGCGCAGCCTTGCCGTCCTCCTCGGCCCGATGCCGCGCCCGATTGGCATGCTTGATCTCACGCAGCGCCCGGCGAAGGTCCGTGATTCCCTCACCGTTCTCGGCCGGGTCCGCAGCGGTCCCGCGCGACAGAATAGGGCGTGGCAGCAGCCTCCCTATCACCCCTTTCATCCTCCCGATATCAGTCCGCCTCTTCTTTTTACGGGATTATGGCCGGGTTGGCTCAAAGTACAAAGTGCTTTGAAGGGATTCGCGGGGCTGCGGCCGATACGCACACACAAGAGCTATGCCACTGCCAGGCCGGCTACGGTTTGCAAGATTGCTGCGCTTGGCTCTGCACCCCAATGGGCAGGTGCAAAGCCTGGCCGAGTTGCCCTATAGTTCCCAACTCTTGGCTAACCCCAGAGGCCGCACCCGGGCCGCAATCGGGGACGCCGCGATAAGCAAGAAGTAGGCAACAAGGAGGAGAGGTGATGCCAAGCGTCACAATGAAGGTGAACGGCAAGGAGGTCACCGCAGAGGTCGAGCCGCGCACGCTGCTCGTCGAGTTCCTGCGGCAGAACTTGGCTCTGACCGGGACGCACGTGGGCTGCGACACCAGTCAGTGCGGTGCCTGCGTCGTTCTCGTGGACGGCAACTCGGTCAAGTCCTGCACCATGCTGGCCATGCAGGCCGATGGCGACGAAGTCACGACGATCGAGGGCTTGGCGAACGGGGATTTGCACCCTGTCCAGGCCGCCTTCAAGGAGCACCACGGCCTGCAGTGCGGTTTTTGTACGCCCGGCATGGTGATGAGCGCGGTCGACCTCCTGAGCAAGAACGCGAAGCCGAGCGAAAGCGAGATCCGGCACTGGCTGGAGGGCAACTTCTGCCGCTGCACCGGCTATCACAACATCGTCAAAGCGATTCAGTCCGCCGCAGAGCGGATGAGCGCATAGTCCTCGAACAAGGGAGGCAACCAGAGATGCCCGATTCGGGAATTGGCGCGTCCGTGACGCGCAAGGAAGACAAGCGCTTTCTCACCGGCCGCGGCCGCTACACCGACGACCTCAACCGCCCCGGCCAGGCCATCGCCTATTTCCTGCGCTCGCCGGTTGCGCACGCGGTCATCAAGTCGATCGACACCTCGGCGGCCGAGGCCGCGCCCGGCGTCGTCGCGGTCTTCACCGGCAAGGACATGGAGACCGACGGCGTCGGCTCACTGCCCTGCGGCTGGGTGGTCAAAGACAAGCACGGCGAACCCCACAAGGCACCGCCGCACTTTCCGCTGGTGCGGGACAAGGTGCGCTATGTCGGCGACCACGTCGCCATGGTGATCGCCGAGACCCTGGCCCAGGCCAAGGATGCAGCCGAGTTGATTGAGGTGGACTACGACGAGCAACCGCCGGTGATCGATGCGGCGGGCGCCATGCAGGGCGCGCTGCTGCACGACGAGGCGCCGAGCAACCTCTGCTACGACTGGGAACTGGGCGACGAAGCGGCCGTCGATGACGCGCTCTCCAAGGCGGCCCACGTGGTCAAGCTCGACATCGTCAACAACCGCTTGATTCCCAACGCCATCGAGCCGCGCGCGGCGATCGCCGAGTTCAGTCCGGCGCACGATTCCTACGAACTCTTTTCGACCAGCCAGAACCCGCATCTCTTGAAGCTCATTCTCTGTGCCTTCGTGCTCGGCATTCCCGAGACCAAGCTGCGGGTGATCGCCCCGGACGTCGGCGGCGGCTTCGGCTCCAAGATCTACTGCTACGCCGAAGAGACGGCTTGCCTCTGGGCCTCGAAGCGCCTCAACGGTCGGCCGATCAAGTGGACGGCAGAGCGCAGCGAGAGCTTCCTGGCGGACGCTCATGGCCGCGATCACCTCTCCAGCATCACCCTGGGTGTCGACGCGGACAACAAGTTCACCGCGCTCAAGGTGCTGACCACGGCGAACCTCGGGGCCTATCTCTCCAACTTCGCCACCTGCATCCCGACCTACCTCTACGCCACCTTGCTGGCCGGGCAGTACATCACGCCGGTGATCTACTGCAACGTGAAGGCCGTCTTCACCAGCACAGCACCGGTTGACGCCTATCGCGGCGCCGGGCGGCCGGAGGCGACCTATGTGGTCGAGCGCATCGTCGAAGTAGCGGCCCGCCAGCTCGGCGTCGACCCGGCGGAGCTGCGGCGCAAGAACTTCATTCAGCCGGACCAGTTCCCCTATCAGACGCCGGTCGCCCTGACCTACGACGTCGGCGACTACGAGCCGGCCCTGGACCAGGCGCTGAAGATGATCGACTACAGCGGCTTTCCCCAGCGCCGGGCGGAATCCGAAGCCCGCGGCAAGCTGCGCGGCATCGGCTTTTCGGCCTACATCGAGGCTTGCGGCATCGCGCCCTCGGCGGTGGTCGGCGCCCTCGGCGCCGGCGTCGGCCTCTGGGAGTCGGCCCAGGTGCGCATGAAGGCTACCGGCAGTGTCATGGTCATGACCGGCAGCCACGCCCACGGCCAGGGGCACGAGACCACCTTCTCGCAGGTCGTCTCGGACTACCTCGGTATTCCCTACGAGCATGTCGAGATCGTGCATGGCGACACGGGGCAGGTCCCCATGGCCATGGGAACCTACGGCTCGCGTTCGCTGGCGGTTGGCGGCTCGGCCATCATCAAGGCCTGCGACAAGATCATCGAGAAAGGGCGCAAGATCGCCGCGCACATGCTCGAAGCCGACGTCGGCGACGTGGAGTTCAAGGACGGCAACTACACCGTCAGCGGCACCGACCGCTCCAAGTCGATCGGTGAGGTGGCCTTCGCCGCCTACGTGCCGCACGACTACCCGGAGGGTGTGGAGCCTGGCCTCGACGAGACCGCGTTCTACGACCCGCTCAACTTCACCTATCCGGCGGGCGTGCACATCGCCGAGGTGGAGATCGACCCGGACACCGGCGTCACCACGATCGTCGACTGGGTGGCCGTGGACGACTTCGGCAAGGTGATCAATCCGATGATCGTCGAAGGCCAGGTACACGGCGGCATCGCCCAAGGCGTCGGCCAGGCGCTGTTGGAGAACTGCGCCTACGACGAGAACGGCCAGCTGATGACTGGCTCCTACATGGACTACACCATGCCGAGGGCCGACAACCTGCCGTCCTTCAAGGTGGACATGACCGAGTCCCCCTGCACGCACAATCCGCTTGGCGTGAAGGGCTGCGGCGAGGCCGGCGCCATCGCTGCCCCGGCGGCTTTGATGAATGCCATCACCGATGCCCTGGGTCAGGAGATCGACATGCCGGCCAGCACCGAGAAGGTCTGGCGGGTCTGTCAGTCCCGGCGCATGGCGGCGGAATAGCGGTCCAGAGAAGGAGACGGAAAAGATGTACAACTTCGACTATCACCGCCCCGCTTCTCTGGCCGAGGCGGCCTCCGCCCTCCAGGGGTCCGACGAGGCCAAGCTCTTGGCCGGTGGGCAGACTCTGCTGGCCACCATGAAGCAGCGCCTGGCTAGCCCCAGCGATCTGATCGACCTCTCCGGTATCGGCGAGCTGAAGGGCATCAGCGTTGAGGGCGACACCCTGGTGATCGGCGCCATGACGACCCACGCCGAGGTCGCCAAAAGCGACGTCGTGAAGGGCTTTTGCGCCGCCTTGGCCAAGCTGGCGGGCGGCATCGGCGACCCGCAGGTGCGCCACCGCGGCACCATCGGCGGCTCGATCGCCAACGCCGACCCGGCGGCGGACTATCCGGCGGCTCTGCTCGGCCTCGGCGCCACCGTGGTGACGAACAAGCGGGAGATCCCGGCCGACTCCTACTTCATCGGCCTCTTTGAGACGGCGCTGGAAGACGGCGAGATCGTCACCCAGGTGCGCTTTCCCAAGCCGCAACGCGCCGGCTACGCCAAGTTCGCCAACCCGGCCTCCCGCTACGCCATCGTCGGCGTCTTCGTCAGCCAGGGTCCAAGCGGGGTCCGCGTCGCCGTCACCGGGGCCGGGCCGAGCGCCTTCCGCGTCAGCGAGATGGAGCAAGCGCTGGCCGGCAACTTCTCGCCGGATGCCATCGCCGGCATTTCGGTGCCGAGCGACAGCCTCAACTCGGACATTCACGCGTCGGCGGACTACCGGGCGCACCTGGTCAACGTCATGGCCCGGCGGGCCGTGGAGTCTGCAAGCTAGCGGGCTCGGATAACTGCGTTTGGCGGAAGCCGGGACTCATGGCAGGGTCCCGGCTTCTTTCTTGGAGGGTAGGAGAGACATGGGGATCTTAAGCTGGATTGTCTTCGGGGCGCTGGCCGGCTACCTGGCCAAGCTGATCATGCCGGGCCGCGACCCGGGCGGCTTCATCATCACCATTCTGCTCGGCATCGGCGGCGCCGTGGTCGGCGGCGCCATTGGCACGACCTTGGGACT
Source organism: Rhodovibrionaceae bacterium (assembly GCA_028279885.1). Classification (GTDB taxonomy): domain Bacteria; phylum Pseudomonadota; class Alphaproteobacteria; order Kiloniellales; family DSM-21159; genus JANQMX01. The sequence goes on from JANQMX010000096.1 coordinate 73,766, forward strand.
CGGTGAGGTCAGCGGCTTCAACCTGGGCAGCTTCGCCATCGCCGTCGGCGGTGCCATCGTCCTCTTGCTCGTCTACCGTTTCATCAAGAGTCAGGGGCGGTAGAGAACTCGCAGACTTCAACTCAATGCGACGGCCGACCGGTTAAGCGCAGAAGTGCCTTCACTTGTCCGCTCCGCGGACACCCCCCACTCTAACCCTCCCCCTCGCTGGCAGGGCTAACGCACATGAGTCATGAGTTTGAGGAGGAAAGTATCGTCCCATCCGGCGCGTCGTCGTTTCAAGTTGAGAG
>JANQMX010000014.1 GCA_028279885.1 Rhodovibrionaceae bacterium
TCCGATGCCGTCGGGGGCCGTCCACAACAACATTTCTAAGCCCGCGCGAGCGTCGCCATGGATCCCGGCTCGCGGGCTTCGCCCTTGGCCGGGATGACAGTTTGAGATGGGTTGGCCAGGAGGGGCTCGCGCAGCGAGGTGCGTAGCAGGGACGGAACAGGGCGGCGCGCTAGCGCTCATGAAGAACTAACGGCACTCAATAAAGCCAGCGTACAAGAGCGAGAGTCAGGGCGGGGAAAGAGAGCAGCAGACCGAGACGCAGCACGTCCCAAGCGAGATAGGGCAGCACACCGCGGAAGATCTGCGGCAGGGGCACGTCTTCCGCCACCTTGTGAATGATGAAGACGTTCATGCCCACGGGCGGGGTGATCAGGCCCATCTCTACCGCGATCACCGTCAGGACCCCGATCCAGAGCGCGGCCTCTTCCGGCGGCAGACCGAAGTCGAGTCCCATCAGGGTCGGGAAGATGATCGGCATGGTCAGCAGGATCATGGAGAGGCTCTCCATGACGCAGCCGAGCAGGATGTACATCAGCAGCACGGCAGCCAGCACCATGGTGGGAGAAAGCTCGGCCTCGACGACGAAGGCCTGCAGGAGAGCGGGGGCACGGGCCAGCGCGAGGAAGGCGCTGAAGAGTTCGGCGCCGAAGAGGATGAGGAAGATCATCGCCGTGGTGGCCGCCGTGCCCAAAAGGCAGAGGCGCAGGTTCGCCCAGGTCAATCGCCCGCGCAGCAGCGCAAGGATGGCCGTCTCGATCGTGCCGATGGCGGCCGCCTCGGTCGGCGTGAACCAACCGGCGTAGATGCCGCCAATCACCGAGAGGAAGATCGCCGCCGCCGGCCCCAGGGTGAGCCAGAGTGAGCGGTCGCCGTCTTCGGCCGGGACATCGGCCACGGCCTGGCGGCGATGGCGCAGAGCGGTGACGAAGAGATAGCCGAGCAGGGCCAAGGCGCCGGGCACCAACGCAGCGATGAAGAGCTTGGCGATATTCTGCTCGGTGATCAGGGCATAGATCACCAGCACGATGGACGGCGGAATGAGGATGCCCAGGGTGCCGCCGGCAGCGAGCGCACCGGCGGCGGCGTCGGGCGGGTAGTTGAGCCGCCTGAGCTCGGGCATCGCCGTGCGCCCCATGGTGGCGGCGGTGGCGAGCGAGGAGCCGCAGATGGCACCGAAGGCGCCGCAGGCGGCGACCGCCGCCATGGCGACGCCGCCGCGGCGACGGTGCAGCAACCGGTGAGCACCATCGAAGAGGTCACGGCTTAGACCGCTGACCGTGGCAAGCTGCCCCATCAGCACGAAGAGCGGCACGACCGAAAGAGAGTAGCTGGAGAACTGGTGGTAGAGCCCGGTCTTCAGGAAGCTGCTCAGCGCAGGCCAGCTGTTGAGGGTCGCATAGCCGAAGCCGCCGACCAAGATCATCGCCAAACCGACCGGCACACGCAGGAGGATCAACAAAACCAGGACCGCCAGGGCGGAGAGGATCAGGCCGGTCTGATCCATGGCGCGCGGCCTAGCGGCCTTCCGCGGTCGGGGCCGACGCCTCGATCGTCCCAAGAACCCGCAGCAGGCAGATCGCCCCGAGAGTGGCGAGCCCGATCGCGCCGGGCACGAAGCCGAGCCATAGGGGAATGGCGAGGATCATGGAGGTCTCGCCGAAGCGGGCCATGTCCAGCCCGCCGGCCACCAGACGCCACAAGAGGACGAAGGAGAGGGCGGCGAAGACGAGATTGATCACGCGATCCAGGGCGCGCTGCAGGCCTTCCGGTGCCCAAGCGAGGGCAAAGTCGACCACCACGTGGCCGCGCACCAGATGGCAATAGGGCAGGAAGAGAAAGATCGCCGCGGCGCAGGCCAACTCGACCAGCTCGTAGTCGCCGGGCAGGGGAGAGGCGAAGAGGCCGCGCCCGGTGATGCTCAGCGCCGAAGCCAGGGCCGCCGCCAAGAGAAGCACGCCTCCGAAAAGCGCCAGCGCTTCCGCCGTACGGCGCACCAAGCAGACGACGCTCATGGCATCAGTCTTCGCTGTAGGCCTCGACCAATTGACGCGCTGCCGTCAAGAGCGCGAGGCCGTCGCGACCGGACTCTTCCATCTCCTGGATCCACTGCTGAATCACGGGCTGTGTCGCCGCCTTCCAGCGCTCAAGCTCTTCGCCCTCGATGCGGTAGAAGCGGTTGCCCCGGTCGGCGGCCGCCTGGCGGCCCTTGATCTCGGCCTCGTCCCACAGCGCGCCGATCTGCCGCGCCAGCTGAACGCCGGAGTTGCGATCGATGATCTCCCGCAGGTCATCGGGCAGGGCGTCATAACGCTCCTGGTTCATGCCGAAGAGGAAGATCGCGGTGTAGAGCCCGCGCGGACCGACGATGGAGGTGTGGCTGTTGGTCAATTCATGGACCTTGAGCGGCAGGGTCACCTCGAAGGGCAGCAAGGCACCATCGATCACGCCGCGCGACAGAGACTCGGGCACGGCCGGCACCGGCATGCCGATGGCGCTGGCGCCCAGCGCCTCGAGCGCGCGGTTGATCACCCGGGTGGGCGCCCGCACCTTGGCGCCGCGCAGGTCTTCCATGCGCTCGATGTCGGTGTCGCGCATGTGAAAGCTGCCCGGCGCGTGGACGTGGACCAGTAGTGGCTTGACGCCGGGAAACTCCTCCAAGGCATGGCGCTCATAGAAGGTGTGCGCCGCCTGGCTGGTGGCTTCCGCCGAGGCTGCCGGCACGAAGGGCAGCTCGAAGACCTCGATCACCGGAAAGCGCCCGGCGGTGTAGCCGGTCAGGGTCCAGACGATATCGACCACGCCGTCGCGCGCCTGGTCGTAGAGCTGCGGCGGTTTGCCGCCGAGCTGCATGGCTGGGAAGATCTCGACGGCGATGCGCCCCCCGGACTCTTCCTCGATCTTGCGCGCCCAGGGCTCGATGAAGCCCGCGTGGGTTACCGAGGTGGTGGGCAGGAAATGATGCACGCGCAGGCGCACCTCTTCCTCCGCCGTTGCCGTGCCCAGAACGGCGAACGACAGAGCCAAGGCGAGGGGAGCCAAAAGGCCCCGGCGGAGAAGAAGAAATGTCATGCTGCGTCTCGTCGAAGGAAAGCCCTGATGGCGGCTTAACGATTGGTCAGCTTCTCCGCAAGCGCGTGCGACGACTAGCCGGCAAGCGTCCGGCATTGTCGCATAGGCTCCAGACCGGTCCGACTAGGCGTGGGCTATACTATCTCACCTTTTTAAGATTGACTCTCATTCGCAAAAACGAGACCAATGAGGCTCACGATCGAGGTGAGTTCCCATGCAGCGCAAAAGCTCCACTGCTGTTCTTTCAACACTGGTCTTCCTGTCGGCGGTATCAGCCGCCGTGGCCCACCCGAGCCATCAGGGCGAAAGCGGTGCAGTCCACATTCTGTCATCCTGGTCTCACAGTCTCCCGCTCTTGATGACCGGCTTCCTTGCGGCGGTTCTGTTCTTGCGAACTCGGCGTGCTTGGATGCTGGGCGTTGCGGCCACACTTCTGGCCGTTGCGGCAGTGGGCACCCACGCTTTCTATGGGCACTCCTTGGCTTTCACGCTTCAAGCCGTCGCTGTCGCAGCCTGCCTGGCTGGAGCGGGATACGGCCTCGGCGCAATGCTGTTGCGCCGCCGCGCTTCACGAGGAGCCGAGAAGGCGCAATGAGCTTCGATCAGGCCGCTCCACAGGCCGCCAACTTAGACGAAGACGGCGTTGAAGTCGGCTTCGGCGCGCGCTGGAAGGTTCTGACACGCCGGGCCAACGCGCTCTTCGACGCCGAAGACTACGAGGCTGCCGGCACGCTTTATGCCCTCGCATGCCAGGAAGCGGAGAAAATCTTCACGGCAGCTTGGAATGCGGATGGCGACAGAGCGCACGAAGCCGTGCCCATGCTGGCCGTGTCGGCGGCAAATGCAGCAAACAACGCGGGCCGGCAAAACGATGCCGATGTTGCTGGAGGTGCGTTCATCGAAGCTGTCGATACCTTCGTCAGCGCACTCGAAAGCCCTTCGGCGCCTAAGCCGCTGAAAACGGCATGTGCCCGTCACCTGCCTCGATTGCTCGTGCAGTTCAAGGCGAAGATCGAGGAGATGGGTGCGGATGAGACCCAGTTCACCCAGTCGTTCGAGAGGGCCCACTATGCCGGGCTCGCGTTTGGAAGGAACGAGGGCTTCTAAAAAGACGCCCCAGGGATAAGGCAAGAAGAGGAAGCGATGCTGTACCAACTGCTCGATCGATTGGACCGAATTGGAGCCGTGTCTCATGCCCAGGCTCACTGCGACATTCCCTGCGGCGTCTACGACCCTGGACCGGCCTTGATCGCCGCCGTTTCGGTGGTGCGGCTGATGGACATCATGCACGAAGGCGTCGCGCAACGGGCCGAGCCGGCCGCGCTCCATAACTTCCTGTCCCGCTGCACCTTGCGGAAGGAAGAGGAGGCAGAGAAGGTCAAGCATGAGATTCGCATCATCTGGGGCGATTACTTCAAGGCGCCGATGATCGAGGCCCACCCGGAGATCCATGCTTTGACGCATTCGATCATGCAGAAGGCCAGTGCCTGCAAGCAAGACGTCCACCGTGAAGACGGCGAAGCGCTGGTCGAACTGGTCAATCAGTTCGCCGAGATCTTCTGGAAGACAAAGAGCAAGGACACGCAGCGTTTCGCCAGCCCCTATCAGCCGGGCCTGCCGATCGTCTATCCCGTGCTCTCATGACCTTTGGACGGTGGCGCTGGCGCCTCGTTCGGATCTGCGGTGAGAGCATGGCCCCACGTCTAAGGCCGGGGTCGTTTGCGCTATTTCGGCCACCGCGGCATCTGACCAGCGGCGATACGGTGCTCGTCGAGCACCCGCGCTATGGGCGCATCGTTAAGTCGGTGCGCGCAATTGCTGACGGCGAAGTCTGGCTCGAAGGCCTCTCGTCGCACTCGATCGCTGCGGACAGGCTGGGCAGCGTGCCGTTCCAGGCCATCCTCGGCCGGCTCGCTTTCCAGGTTTCGCCGCCCGGCTGACCGCAGCCGCCTGACGAAGCCAATATCCACAGCGCTCGGCAGAATCAGGCCTGTCTTTCCCCTCTACATGACCAGTGTTCAGTGCTCTGATGGACCTGCGCCACAGCACGACAAGAGGAGAGACGGCATGAACGCGAAGGCTTCCGAGGCTCAGGTTCAGAGGCTGCAAGACAAGGATGAGATACGCGACGTCGTCATGCGGTTTTGCCGCGGCATCGATCGCCTCGACGAGGCGCTCATTCGCTCCTGCTTTCATGCCGACAGCTACGACAACCACGGACACTTCAAGGGAAGCGGCCCCGCGTTCGCCGCCTTCATCGTCGAGGCGCTGCCCAAGTACTCGCATCACACGACCCACTCGGTCGCCAATCTGCTGATCGAACTCGATGCCGACGACCCCGACGGCGCCCACTCGGAAGCCTATGTCATCGCCTACCTGCGCCGGCGCGATGACGAGGGGGCCGAGTGGCTCGATCTCTTCGCCGGGCGCTATGTCGACCGCTTCGCGCGCCGGGACGGAGAATGGCGGATCGCCCGTCGTATCGTCGTGCACGACTGGTCCACGTCGTTTGCGCTGGGTGAGGCCAGTTTCTCGCTTCCCACGACGGGGTTCGTCCAAGGCCGGCGCGATCGCGAGGATTTGGTTTACAAGTCCGCATCCGAACGGCTCTGATGAAACGCAGACAGCAGGGAGGCTCCGATGGGGACCGAGGCCAGTACCGCTTGCACCGACAGCGATATCGCCGTGTTGATGGAAACCACAAAGAGCTGGGCCCAGTCGGTGACCGACCAGGACTGGGCCAAGTTCGTCGGTTATTGGGACGAGAATGCCGTGCTTATGCCGCCCGGCCACCAGAGCATAGAGGGACGCGATAACATCCAAGCCTTCGTGCAGGGAGAGGTCGGACCCGTCAGCGCCTTCACCTTTACCGACTGGCAGTTCGAGTGTTCCGGCGCGCTGGCTGTCGTTTCTACCGGCTTTGACGCCGGAACAGTGGCTGGCAAGCACGTCATTGTCTTGCGCCGCCGGGCAGACGACTCCTGGGCGATCATAAGGGTGATCTACAACGCCAACGGCTGACGCTGCCCCGCCTCACTGCTGTCCGGTCAAACGTCGAGATATTGGCCGGACGGCACTGCATTGGCTTGCGTATAGCACCTTTTTCGCAAGCCAGCGACTTGCTGGTAGACAAAGCCTCTTGGCGCTGCGCGCCACCCTCCTCCCGGCGCTGCGCGCCAACCTCCCCCTCAAGGGGTGAGGTATAAGTGAAGGCAGCAGAACGACAATTCCCTCCCCCCAAAGAGGGGCAGAGTTAGGGTGGGGTGTGTCCGCGAAGCGGACAATAAAAAAGCTCTTCTGCACTAACTGGACAGGAGTGGCGTCCGCTCAGCGCCGGAAGAGAACCGGCCGGCGAGACGCCGGCCGATCCACAAAGTTTGAAACCATCCTCGAGAGGATAGATCGAGACTTGCCTAGGCGAACCACCAACGCTCGGCGAGGCGGACACCGTCAAGCTGCCAGTTGTTTCCGATGGCCTCTTCGTGCGCCAGCTTGGTGGAGGCGGCATCGACGTAGTTGGCATACATCGGCACCACCACGCCGCCTTCGTCGCGCACGATCTGCTGCATTTCGAAGTACATTTCGCGACGCTTGGTGGTGTCGAGCTCGGCGCGCGCCTTGAGCAGCAGTTCGTTGAAGCGCTTGTTATCCCAGAAGGTGTCGTTCCAGGGCACGCCGGCCTCATAAGCGGTGCCGAACATCCAGTCTTCCGTCGCCCGGCCGCTCCAGTAGCAGGCGCACCAGGACTTCCGCATCCAGACGTTCGACCAATAGCCGTCGTTCGGCTCGCGGATGACGTTGATGTTGATGCCGGCCTTGGCGGCATGCTCCTTGTAGAGCACCGCGGCGTCGACCGCCCCGGGGAAGGCCGCATCGGCCGCCGAGAGATCCAGGACGATGTCGCCGACGTCGGCCTTCTTCCAGTGGAATTTGGCCTTGTCCGGGTCGTAGGGACGCTGCTCCAGGCTTCCGGCGAAGTACTGGTTCGCCGGCCCGATCGGGTGGTCGTTGGCGACCAGGCCGTGGCCGCGCAGGATCTTCTGCACCAGCTCGTCCCGGTCGATCGCGTACTTCAGGGCCGTGCGCATCTCGTTGTTATCGAACGGCTGCTGCGTGGTGATCATCGGGAAGGTGTAGTGCTGGTTCCCGGTGACCTCGAAGACCTGGATGTTCGGGTTGCGCTCCATCAGCCGGATGGTCTTGAGGTCGACGCGGTTGATGACGTCCACCTCATCGGTGTTGAGCGCGCTCATGCGGGCCGCCGCATCGGCGATGGCGACCAGCTCCACGGACTCGAAGTGGGCGCGGTCGCTCTTGAAGTAGTTGGGATTGCGCTTGGCGGATCCGCGGACACCCGGCTCGAAGCTCTCCATGATATAGCCGCCGGTGCCATTGCCGGTCTTGAACGACTCCTGCATCTGGCCCGAGGGATAGATCACCAGATGATAGTCGCTCAGCAGATAGGGGAAGTCGGCGTTGCCGGACTTGAGGGTGAAGACGACCCGATGCTTGCCGTCGGCCTTGATGGTCTCGATCGGCGCCACGATGGGCTTGGCGGCCGATTTCGAGTCCTCGCCCATATGATGGTGCATGGTCTCGATGACGTCCTGCGCCTCGAAGTCCTTGCCATTGTGCCAGGTCACGCCCTTGCGCAGGTTGAAGGTCCAGGTCGCGGCGTCGGCCGAGGGCTCCCAGCTTTCCGCCAGCTCAGGCCCGAGCGCGCCGTCCGCCTTAACCTCGGTCAGGCAGTTGTAGAGCATGCCCATGGCGAACATCTGCATGAAGGTGTCGCTGTGGGTCGCCGCATCCAGGGTGTCGGAGGTGCTGGCCCCGGCCAGTCCGGCGCGCAGATGCCCGCCTTTTTGCGGGGCGGCGCGGGCGGTCTTGTCAAACAGGCTGGTCGCCGCCGCGGCCGTCACACCAAGCGCAGTCGCCGTACCCATGAAGTCGCGCCGGCTCATGCCGCCGCGCTTTAGCATCTCTTCCAACTGACGTAGGGTCTTCATTTTACAGGGCCTCCCTGATTTCCATGGCAATGAGACTACCATCTATGTGGGTATTTTCCATCTTGGTCTAAGGGGAATACCAGTCAATCTCCAAGACGTGAAGAGTTGAGACCGCAAGAATGGCCGCACCGAGAACGCCGACTGAGAAGCCGACCAACAAGGTGCTGGCCAAATGGAGCCTGCTCTTCGTCTCGGGCTATTTGATCTTCGCCTGGCTATCGGGCGGCTGGCCCTTCGAGCGGGATGAGTGGATCGGGTTCTTCTATCCGGCAGGGCTGGACCGGACGGAAGAGGTGCAGCGCAGCGGCTATTACCTGAGCTTGGAGGCCTGCCGCGCCGACATGCTCGAGCAGGCCGCGGCGCAAGGCGGGGAGGGCAGCGACTACCTTTGCGGCCTGAATTGCGATGCCCGCCTCGACAACAGCACACCGGACGACTGCGTGCGACAGGCGCGCTAGGGCCGTCGGGAAACCGGCTATTCGCGAACGAAGTTCACGATGGCGTCGATCACCGGCTGGGCTATCGGCAGGTCCGGTTTGGCGTAGCTGGCGAGATTCAGCGCCGGGTCGCTCGGCGCTTCCTTCAAGACGTGATTGACCCCCTCGATAATGGCCAGCTTGCCGCCGGTCGCCTCAGCAAGCGCCCTGGCATCGGCGGAGGTCGTCTGGAGGTCAGTCGTGCCGTGGATCACGAGCGTCGGAACGGCAGCGGCCCTGGCCAACTCCACAGGGTCGGCCGCCATAACCGAGATCAGAAAGCCCTCCAGGCTCGGATCGAAGAGCCAGGCGAGAGCGGGATGGAAGTGCTTTCGGTCCGCCGGCTGGCCAGCCTCGAGTTCCCGGATTGCGGCAAGAGCTTGCTCCAGTAGGGGTGCATTGGCAGGGTTCGCCTCTAGCTGCGCCCGGAGCACATCGCCGAAAGCTCGGCCGGCGCCGGAGACCAGCAGCAGTCCGCAGACATCAGACTGCCCAATTGCGACGGCCGAGACCATCAGCGCACCCTCGGAGTGCCCCAACAAGAACACGCAGGGCGCACCCGTGGCAGCTCTCGTAACGCGCACCCAAAGGCGATAGTCCGCCGCGTAGCTTTCAACGGTCACCGAATTGGGATCGCCAGCCCCAGCGCTTGCGAACATGCCGCGCTTGTCGACCCGCACCGTCGAAACGCCTTGCGCCGCGAGTTGCTCGGCTAGGTGCTTGTAGGTGTTGGCGTTCACGCCCAGCGGGTTGTTTCCATCGCGGTCCGTCGGTCCGGAACCCGGCACGATCAAGACAACCGGGGCGCCTGGCCCAGCATCCAAGAAAAGGCCTGAAAGACCGCCTGCTTCGAGTTCCGTTTCGGCGATCGCTAGCGGCCCGGCGTCGTCTTCTGCGGCGATCGCACCAGTCCCTCCAAGCCAAGCCGAAAGCAGGAGAAAGGCCAAGCCAAACCACTTCATCGTTGCAGCATGCTCTCGGCTTAGCTGACCTCGGTCAGCAGTTCTCTGCGGCGTCGGTTGGACAGCACCCCAACTATACCGAACACCCTAACGCTAGGCACCGCTGATCAGCGATGAGTCGTTCCTTGGCGGTCAAGCGACCTCATTCGACTCCGTCTTCACGGACATGAAGCACGTCGCGGCGACGCGCTGGGGATGGGTGCCCCTGCCGGAGCCGGCGGCCATCACTCTCTTCGGTTTCGGTCTTTTGGGGTTAGGCTTGGCAGCTTTTCACGGGGCCGGACGGCGACGGAAGAAGACCGCCGTCTAAACAGCGGCGGGCGCAAGCTTTTGCTTGATCAGGAGCCCCGCTTACCGATGTGACGGCGGAAGACCTCTTCCAGGTACTCGGCGTCGTTACGGCCGACCAGGGTGCCTTGCCGGTTACCCTCACCATCGAACAGCAGTAAGGTCACGTGGCTGACGCCGTGCGAACGGGCCAGGCTGCTGCCTTTGGTGGTGCGCGTGTTGGCGACGACATACTGCAGCTCGTCGTCGTCGAAGGCGGAGAGCGCCTTGCGCGTCTCACGCTGCAGGGCGGCGCAGTGAGTGCACTGCGGGTCGTGGATCTGAACCACGGTCGGGATGCCGTTGCCGATCTGGGTAAAGTCGTCTTCCCGGATGGTGGCCTGAACCTCCTCGACCAGATACCAGCCAAGGCCTCCGGCAGCAGCGGTTCCCACAACGGCGAGCGCTGCCGTGCGCATGGCGTCGCGCCGGCTGAACATGGTGCGCGGCTTCTTCGCGCTCGCCTGCGCTTCAGCGGCCGGCGCTCCAGCCGAGGCAGCCGCGGTCTTGCGGCCTTTGTTGGCTTTGGCCCTGTGCTTCTGTCGCTTCATGCTGCTTGCAAACCCCCAACTGTACCACCGCCGCAAAATATCACGACCGCCTGGGGGCTATCGTTCAAGTTCCCGAGGCCTCGGTTCACGTTTCCGTGTCTTGGTGGTGCAGACCGCAATCCCATCCAAGTCTTGGCACTCGAAGTGAGCACGCCGGCTTTCAGGGCCGAAGCCCGGCGCCTGTCCAAGGGCCCGCCCAAGGCCGTCGCCAGCGACGAACAGCGGGGGACGATCAAGCCTTGATCGATGCGATCTCGGACCGAGCGGGTGCATGCGGCGCACCGTACGATGCGGGAAGACTAGTTGCGGTGCGCAATGCTCAGGGCGTCCGCGGCGTTCTGGAGGCGCTTGTCGCGAGTCCAGAGTCTGGCCCTGCCGTGCAGCCGAACAGCCGCCAAGAGATGCACGTCCACATAGCCGATACCGCGTCCGGAAAGCGCGTTCCGGTCGATGAAGTGCAGGACTTCGCTGTCTGTGGCAACAGCGCTCGGAGGCAGCTCCGCAAGAGACCCCAGAACTGCGTCTCGCTGCTTCAGATTGCCCAGTGCAAGCTCGCCGATCACGAAGGGATGGATAAGAACCAAGCCATTCTCGAGCAACTTTACCAATTCTGGTTCGCCAGCCCGGAGGTGGTCGACCCAAACCGAGGTGTCGACAAGAATCATTCAGACGGAAAGCTCATGCGGCCGGACGCCGACGCTTGGGAGCCTCCAGCTCTGGCTCGCTGCCACCGAGCCGCGCCAAGCGGCGCGCGCTCTCCCGCTCGATCAGAGCTTTAAGCGCTTCGCGCATCAGAGCGGACTTTTCCTTGAGGCCGGTCAACTCCTGGGCCTTGGCCACAGCCTCATCATCGAGCGTCAGTGTCGTCCGCATCATCGCTTCTCGCATGTCTCGAAACGGTCGCTATAGGCATCAAAAATAGCATCAAACGATGTCAATTTCAATGACAAGCAACGCTGCTGATCAACGCTATGAACTGCTGCTGGCTTGCCCCTCCGCGACGAATAACGCCAGCCAGACGGTGGGCTCGTCGGGCGCGGTCCAGGCAACCCGGTGCCGCAGGTGCGGGGCGAGGTAGAGGTAGTCGCCGGGGCCGAGCACCCGGTCTTCGGTTTCGCCATCCAGGCGCAGGCGGGCCTGCCCGCGCAGCACCATGACCCACTCGCCGTCGTCCTGATCATACCAATAGCCGGGCGGCGAAGCCTGACCGTGGGAGACAATGCGCTCCAGGCGCAGGCCCGGCCGTTCGAGCAGGACCTCGATGTGCTCTTCTTCGGCGGGCTGCGGCAGCACCGTGAAGAGGTTGAGGAGCGGGGGCGGCGGGTCGCTGATCATCCTGCATGACTTTCGAGCTGCTTGACCCCGGCCCAGGCGCTGCCTACCAGGGATGGCGGACGCCATGAGAGCCAGGCCATGACCTACAAAGCCACGAAAATCGTGATCATCACAGAGAAGATCATCCTCGATGGGGTCACCAAGATCATCGAGGAGGCGGGCGCCAGCGGCTATACCATCGTCACGGCCGGCGGAAAGGGCAGCCGCGGCATCCGGCCCTCTGGCGGGCCGCTGGTGGTGGATGCCTTCTCCAACATCAAGATCGAGGTGATCACGGCAACCCGCGAGATGGGCGAGGCCATCGCCGATGCAGTGGCCGCCGAGTACTTCAAGAACTACTCGGGCATCACCTACCTGGAAGAGGTCGAGATCCTGCGCCCGCACAAGTTCTAGCGCCTTCAGGCTTGGCGCTTGAGCGCCCGCAGCAGGGGGTGGAGGACGAGTCCGGCGAAGTCGGGCGCGACATGGGCCACGATGTTGGCCAGCAGATCCCCATGCCAGAGGAAGAAGAGGGTGAGCGCGCCGCCGGAGATCGTCGTGGTCAGCGCCGGCCCGATTCCCCAGAGTGGAATATGCGCGAGGCCGAAAAGCAGCACGACGATGAGGCCGGCGAGCCAGGGGCTGCCAAGCAAGACGCCCAGACGCTCTAGGGCATAGCCGCGATAGAGGATTTCTTCGACAACGCCGCCGACCAGCACGGCGAGCACGAGGTACCAGAGCGGCAGGCTGCTAAGCCGGGCCAGGGTCGGCGCGAAGCCGGCGAGGCCGAGCCAACCCGGCAGGCGCAGCAGCAGCGGACCGAGCAGCAGGATGAAAAAGGCCGCCATGCCGGCGCCCCAGGCGAGGGTCGACCAGCCCGGCGGCCGCAGGCCGATCGAGCTGAGGGGCTGTTCCTCCCACAGCAGCACAATGGCAATGACCGCGGCGGCCAGACCGGCGAGCAGCGCCTGGCCGAGCAGCAGACTGCCGAGCGTGTAAGAGCCGCGCCCAAGAAGCGCGATGAGCGACGGCCCTGCGAGAGCCAGCAGCAGGCCGACAAGCGTCGCTGCCTCGACCATCTTCGGCCGACCTCAGATATCGAAGACGGCATAGCCCAGGGCAATGAACATGGGGATGCCGATGGCGATGGCGACCGGGGTGCCGATACTGGTCGAAGAGCCGATGTAGGACGAAGGATTGGCCGAGGGGATGCCGGCGCGCAGGGTCGGCGGGCCGGAGATGTCGGAGCTTGAGCCGGCCAACACGGCCAGCAGGATGACTCCGCCGGGGCTGAAGCCGGTGGCGAGGTGGGCTAGGTAGCCGAGGCCGAAAGCGATGAGTCCGTGGACCAGCGGCGCCAGCGCCCCATAGACCACATACCAGTGCGCCACCTTGCGTAGCTCGTTGAGCCGCGCATAAGCCTCCATTCCCATGATCAGCATGAGGATCGAGAGCAGGCCGCGGAAAAGGGGATCGTAAAACTGCTCGAAGACCGGGCCAGGGCGGGTCAGAAGGCCTAGCGCCAGACCGAGCAGCAGGGCCGAGAGGGCCGAACCGCGCAAACTCTCCTTGATGATGGGCCAGATCTCGACCTTGCCGTTGCCGCCGTTCTCGCGCTTCTTCAGGTAAAGGTCGGCCAGCACGATGGCCAGCACCAGGGCCGGGATATCCATGAAGGGATAGAGCGCCGGCACCCAGGCTTCGTAGACGATACCGTCATTCTCCAGCAGGACCATGGCGGCAGCCAGGGTGGAGGCGCTAACCGCACCGAACAGCCCGGCCGTGGCGATGCCGTCCTCGGTCTTCACTCCGGGCAGCATGGCGATGGTCACCCGTCCCAGCAGCACGATGCCGCAGCCGAGGACGATCGAGAAGAAAGCCGGCAGCAGCATCTCGCTGACATCGGCTTCGCGGATTTCGATGCCGCCGTTGATGCCGATGCGCATTAGCAGCATGAAGACAGCGAACTTGTAGATGGCGTCGGGGATCTCAAGCTTGCTGCCGAGGGCGGCGATGACCATGCCGCCGATCAGGAAGGCGAGGGCAGGGGACTGGAACTGAGTGACGAACCGCGTCGCAAAATCCAACAGAAGGTCCATGGCCTCGCCGATACCCGCCAATTGCCTGTAAGGTTTGCGGGTATCGTCTGTGCCCCTGTGACGTCAAGGGCCGACCCTGTGGCCAAAGGCGCTGCAGCGTCTTTTCAAAGTAGCCGCAGACGGCTAACTGACCACTGACCGCGACGATCGTGCCGAAGGCACGGAGCTTTGACGTGCCGGACGGCGTGCGTATTCAGTTCACCCACACGGACCCGGACGGGCGAACGCATTTCGATGACGAGACCCTTCCTTTCACGGGCGGAGAGGGTCCGCTGAAGGTCACGCACTCGCTGCCAGCGACCAGCATCAGCTTCCGCGAGACGCCGGGCGACTTCCGCTTCGACTTCCACCGGGCGTCCCGGCGTCAGCTGGTCTTGGTGACCTCCGGCGGCCTGGAGGTCACGGCCGGCTCCGGCGAGACACGGACGTTTCGCCCCGGCGATATCCTCTCGCTCGGCGATACCTGGGGGCAGGGCCATGTCAGCCGCGCGCTGGACAGCAAGCCCCTGACCGCCGCCTTCGTGAACCTGGACGAGGAGGTGTTGATCGACCGCCGCGAAGGCACCGACCAACCGGACGAAAGCGGCGTCGACTTTCTGCACAATCAGGAGACCGAAGAGGGCGTCTCCTTCTTCGAACGCAAGCGGCTGCCCTTCGTCGTCCGCCGGCCGGAAGGACGGGCCACCGACGACATCCCGCTCACCGCCTTCCAGTTCGCCTGGGCGGCGGGCGACCTGGCCTATGACTGGCATCCCGCGCCGCAACGGCAGATCGTGCTGGTTTTGACTGGCGGACTGGCGATGGACTACGGCGACGGCTCCTCGGCAGTGGTCCCGCCCGGAGGAGTCCTGGTCGGAGAAGACACGGAGGGCCGGGGGCACATCACGCGCGCGCTTGAGGGCGCGCCGCGGCTGTCGCTCTTCGCGCATCTGGCCGACTCAGCGCGTTTCCGATAAAATAGAGTCGCTACTCCTGAGCATTATCGGCCGGTCACGCGCAGATAAGACCGTAAGTTATCTGCTTGTTTTCTGTATCGATCTCTAGAGAATACGCCCTTCGCTGTTCTACACGGCAGTAAAGAGAGAAAAGAGTTGGACGAGCACACGAAAAGCCGTGTCGACGTGATTTACGACACTCTGCGCGAACGAATCTGTCTAGGGGACTACGAGAACGGGCAGATCCTCTACGAGGGCGAGTTGGGCCGCGAGTTTTCGGTGAGCCGCACGCCCATTCGTCAGGTCCTGCAACGGCTCGCCTTTGACAAACTGGCCACCGTGCGCGCGGGCGTCGGAACCGCCGTAACCGGAGGCGACCCGGAGATGCTGCAACGCAGCCTGCAAATCCGGGCGCGCATACATGACCTTATCGCCGATTTGGCCGTGGTCCGCAGCGAGCCTGATATCAAAGCCACGGCCGAGTTCGTCCAGTTCAAGGCGGACAAGCTGGAAGGGGCCTCTACACGCGCACAGTTCTGGGGTGTCTACCGGGACCTGCAGGCAATGACGAATCAGATCATCGACGACGACCTGCTTAGAAACGTGGATGAAATGATCTTCTTCCGCACGGCGCCAGCGCTGATGCGCGCAGCAAGCCAGGATATGAGCCCAGCCGTCGCGGCATTGCAGGGCGAAGTCGCTGCGGTCGCCGAACGGATTATGGCCGATGACCCGATCGGTGCATTCGCCGCGCGTAGCGCGCAACTTCCGGCTTACAGCGCACTCTTGCCGTAGCGTTCCGCCGGCCCGGAAGCCGTTGCTAGGAAGTGAAGCTGGTCCTCCGTTTCTATGGCGTTAGGCAATGCGGAGCGGACAGCATGCAAGGCGCTATCCGGGGCCAAGCCGAGACGGACCAACAGATAGGCTGCCATCAAGGGGCTGCGCCCTTCGCCGGCCAGGCAGTGAACTGCGACCCCGCCGCCGCGGCGCAGGATCGCGATCGCTCGGGTTTCGATGGGCTGCCAGCGCCGCAAGAAATCCGCATCCGGCGCCGTGAAGTCCGGCAAGGGGCAGCGTTCAACGGCGATCCGGTATCGGGCCGCCGCGTCCTCGACATCTCCATAGTCGATGTCCTGGATCTCAGCGTCCTCGATGACAGCGGCGAGAAGCTCGACCCCCTTTTCGGCCAAGCCACACATGGTCTCGTCCAAAGCGTCATCATCGATTGAAAGCCCGCCGTGCGCCTCAACAAGAAGCCCGGGGCAGGGCCCAAAAAACAAACGCCATGGCGTTTCAGCCGCGGCTGGTAAGAACCGGGCCATCGCAACCTCGCCTCCACTGCCGAAAGGCGAGGTCTACGATGGCCGGTCCGGAAACGAAATCAAAAAGGCGAAGACCGTGCCGTCGTCCGCGATCAGCGGATGGGATGCGCGTAGAGAAGCCCACCCTCGGTCCAGAGCCGGTTCGCTGTGCCGGCACGCTCGAGACCCATGGGTGAGGCGCTCCCGATGGTGCGCTCGAAGACCTCGCCATAGTTGCCAACCTGACGGATCACCGCGATGGCCCAGTCGTCGGCGATGCCCAGTTTCTTGGCCATGTCGCCCATGGCGCTGTCGGCACCGAACATGCGGCGCACCGCCGCCGGCTGGTTCTCCAAGTCGGCAAGCACCGCGTCGATGTTCTCAGACGTAACACCCAGCGCCTCAGCATTCAGCATGACCTGGAAGCTCCAGAAGAGCACGCTCTCCAGCGCCTGGTCCGGTTGGGCGAGCAGGGTGAGCGGTTCGGCCGAGATGACGTCCGGCAAAAGCGTGTAGGCAGCGGGCTCCGGCGCCAACAGCCGATCGGCGGCGAGCGCCGAAAAGTCGGACGACATGACGTCGCATTTGCCGCTGAAGAAAGCCTGCAGCCGCGCCGTCTTGTCGGCGATATTCTCGACCTTGTAGTTCATGTTCCGGTCGCCGAACCAATCAGCGATGTTGAGCAGCGTGGTCGAGCCTTCCTCGGCACAGACCGTCGCCCCATCGAGCTCCTGGGCGCTGGCAACGCCGAGCTTTTTCGGCACCATGAAGCCCTGTCCGTCGTAGAAGGTGGTGACGACGAAGGCCATGCCGGGGTCGGTGTCTCGGGTGCCCGTACGGGTAATCGAACGCGACGCCATATGGGCACCGTCGGCGACGATCGTTTTCATGCTGTCGGAAAAGCCGATGCCGCGGATATCGGCTTTGTCGGCGTCGCCGAAAATCGCCGCCGCGGCCATGCGGCAGAAAGCGACGTTAAAGCCGGCATAGCGCCCGCCGCTGTCGGGCGTCGAGAAACCCGGCGAATTCGAATTCACCAGGCAGGTCACGGCGCCCTTTTCAAGTATTTCGTCGAGAACGGGGCCGGCGGCCGCTGGCTGGCTGGTCGCGGCGAAGGCCGCGGCCGCTAGGGCGACAGGCGCGCCGATGTAAAGATGGCGGAGCATTGGGTGTCCTTCCGTGTCTGGAGGTCTTGAGCGACACGAACTGTATACATGTATATTTTTACAGGGTTATGACACCGGGCGCCTGTCATCACCGCTTTCGCCAATAAGACAGCTCCTCCTCCAGCGTCCGGCAATGGCGCGCAATCAGCCAACAGACCAAGAGGTACAGTGCGCCGACGGCGAGCAGCGCCTCGAGCGCATAGCGCTGCCAGGCGGCATCGCTGTAGGCCATACGCGT
This sequence comes from Rhodovibrionaceae bacterium, assembly GCA_028279885.1. Taxonomy (GTDB): domain Bacteria; phylum Pseudomonadota; class Alphaproteobacteria; order Kiloniellales; family DSM-21159; genus JANQMX01. The sequence continues at coordinate 17,445 of JANQMX010000014.1, forward strand.
CGTGGCGATGAGATCGAACACGCCGACAAGCGCGACCAGCGATGTGTCTTTGAAGCCGCCGATGATCGTGTTGGTCAATGCGGGCAGAGCAACCGAGACCGCCTGAGGCAGCTCCACCAAACGCAGGCGCTTGAGATAGCCCAAGCCAAGCGCATCGCCTGCCTCGCGCTGTCCGTCGCCGACCGCGCGCAGCCCGCCGCGCATGTCTTCGGCCACATAGGCCGCATGGAACACGACGAGCATGATGAGGGTTGCGACGACAGCGTCGATCGACCAACTGGGCGGCGCGAGAAGCGGCAGCACGAAGACGCCGAAAAACAGCACCGTGACCAGAGGCGTCGCGCGGAGAGTCTCGATCAAGGTGGTCGCCAAGACACGGACCAACGGCGGCCCGTCGCGCCGGGCCAGAGCCAGGGCCACGCCGATCGGGATGCCCGCGGCCAGGCCGAAAACGCCCAGCAAGGCGACAATCGCCACACCGTGCCAGCGCACCGTCGCGACCTGTTCGAGCCCGAGCGGCCGCCCGTCGAGCAGGGCGACGAGCGCGATGAAGGCGCCGAGCATGACGACCGCGCTTTCTTGTAACGGCCAGCGCCGCCAGGCGAGCCAACCAAGAGCCACAAGCACCAGCGTGGTCCCCAGGGCCGGGCGCCACATCAGGTCGTGGGGAAAAGCGCCGAACAGAATCAGCGCCCACTTTTCCATGAGGAAGGCCCAGCAAGCGCCAGCGCCCTCAGCCGCGCAGGCCTCTGGCCCCGCAGGGCGCCAAACGGCCGAAAAGAACAGCCAGTCGACCAGGCGCGGGCCCAGCCAGACGGCCAAGGCCACGAACAAAAGCGTCGTCGCGGCGGTCAAGGGGTCGCCGAGCAGACGGCGCCCGCTGCGGCTCAGGGCATCAACGATCATGCGCCCGGCTCTCAAAAGCCGCCATCGCACCGGAAACGGCAAGCCCGACGGACAGATAGACGCAGATGGTGACCAGCATCAGCTCGATCGGCCGGAAAGTCTGATTCACGGAGGTGCTCATCACCGAAACGAAGTCGGAATAGCCGACAGCCAATCCGATCGAGGTGTTTTTCAGCGTGTTGATGTACTGATTGGTCAGGGGCGGGACCATGAGGCGCAGCGCTTGCGGCAGCACGATGAGCCACATGACCCCCAGGGGCCCCAGGCCGAGCGCGTAGCCCGCCTGCCGCTGCCCCTCCGGCACCGCTAGGATGGCCGCGCGCAGCAACTCGCCGATCTGGGCCCCGTGATAGGCGCCGAGCGCGATCAGAAGTGCGAGGAACGGGATCGTCACGGTCCATCCCCCGGAGAAGTTGAAGCCCTGCAACTCGGGCAGGCTCACCTGCGGCTCGGCGAGGGCGATAGCGACAACCACAACCAAGGCCGCCGCCATCGCCCCGGCATAGGCGCGTCCCCATCGCGCCAGGACCCGCCAGCCGACAAGCGCCGCGGCGCAGACCAAAGCAAGAATGACCCATGCACGCCAACCGTCAGCCAGCACGACCGCCGGCAACTCGACTCCGCGATTGGAGATGAAAAGGAAGCCGCCAAGCCCCCAAGCGTCGCGCACACCCGGAAGCTCCCGCACCATCACCACATAGACCGCCAGCAGGATCAGCAGCTTGGGCAGGTTGCGCATAGCATCGACGTAGCGCAAAGCCGCATGCCGCATGATCGGGTGCTCGCTGAGACTTGCGAAGCCGATCGCGAACCCGACCAGTGTCGCCAACACGATGCAGGCAAGGGTGAGCTTCAGCGTGTTCAAAAACCCTGCCAGGAGCGCGTTTGCGTAGCTCGCGCTCGGCCCATGCTCGATCACGCTCTCGTTCAGATCGAAACCGCTGTCCTGCGCCAGAAAACCGAAGTCGATCTTCATGCCCGAGGCGGAAAGATTGGCGGCCAGATTGAACCAGAGAAGGCCGCCGATCAGCGCCAACAGCAGCGCGGCAGCGAGTTGGCTCGCCAGACGCCGCGTTCGTTGTTCCGTAACAGCGGGAAAACGCCAACGGCCGCTGAGGCTTGAGATCATTGAGCGTTTCTCCGCTTGCCAGGCTGATGGCAGGTGGTATAGCTGCATACATGTCTCATAACAATGACAGGCCGTTTAAGAATGTCAGACGTTCCTGTTCCGGCGCTGGCGATAAGCGACGTCGCGGTGGCGCCCTTCCCAGCCACCCTGGCGCTGATGGCCTGTCCAGGTGCTCGGGCCACGCCGGCCGGCTGCGAAGCCGTGCGGCACACCCTTCGGCGCGACATCGATATGCTGAAGACCATGGGTGTGGCGCTCGTCCTGAGTTGCCTGGAGGCTGAAGAGCTGCCGCTGCCCGAGTCGGACGTCGCACAACTCTTCTGGGCAGCGAACATAGAATGGCGGCTGCTGCCAATTCCCGATATGTCGGCGCCGGACCCGGCGCTCGATTGTCAGCTCCAGCAACTGCTTGCGCTGGCCGAGCGCTATCTCGAACGCGGCCGGCGTGTTGCAATCCACTGCAAGGCAGGCCTCGGGCGGACAGGAATGGTGGCGGCCCGGCTGCTCATGCGGCAGGGCTGCTCCGCGTCCGCTGCCATCGCGGCGGTTCGGGCCTCCCATGATCAAGCTGCAATCGAAACCGCGGCGCAGATTGCGTATCTGCAACGAAGCGCCGCTGACCCTCTCTCAAGGCTGCGCCAATAGAAGCAACATAAGAAAGGCCGACGAGATGAGACGAAGCGCAGAGAGCATTGGCAGCGTCGGGGTCGTCGGCGGTGGGTTGATCGGGCTGAGCTGGGCTGCACTCTTCGCGGCGCGGGGTCTCGAAGCGGTGGTCTACGACCCAGAACCGGCCGTCGAAGAAGAGTTGGCCGCCTTCGTTGCAACCGCCTGGCCCACGCTTAGAGAAATCGGACTGGCGGAGGCCGAGACGCCGGTCCTTGCGCCGCGCTTCACCACGGAGCTCGCCGATCTGGCCAGCGTGGACTTCGTGCAGGAGAACGTGCCCGACCGCATCGAGATCAAGCGGCAGACGATCGCCCTACTGGAAGAAGTGATCGGCGAGGATGTCGTCATCGCTTCCAGCACCTCCTCGCTGCTCGCCTCCGACATTCAGGCCGAGGCGAAGCACCCCGGCCGCATCCTGGTCGGCCATCCGATGAACCCGCCGCACCTGGTGCCGCTGGTGGAACTGGTCGCCGGCGAGGCGACGTCGCCGGAGACGATGGATCTGGCCGAGGCCTTCTACCAGCGCCTGGACCGCATCACCGTGCGGGTCAAGAAGGAGGCCGTCGGTCATATCGCCAACCGCCTGAGCTCGGCGCTTTATCGGGAAGCGGTGCATATGGTGGCCGAGGGCATCGCCAGCGTCAGCGACATCGACAAGACAGTCGCCTATGGCCCTGGCCTGCGCTGGGCGCTGATCGGGCCGCACCTGATGTACCATCTGGGCGGCGGGAAGGGCGGCTTACGCCACTACCTGGAGCACCTCGGGCCGACGCAGGAGGTGCGCTGGCGCGAGCTGGGCACGCCCAGCCTGACGCAGGAGGTAAAAGACCTCCTGCTGGCAGGCGTGGCCGAAGAGCTGCAGGAGCAGGACGACGAGACACTGGCCGCGCGCCGCGACGCTGCACTGGTGGAGCTGCTGCGCACCAAGCAGCGCCACGGCCTCTGAAGCAGCGCGCTCGGCGTGCCGGTCCCGCTGCCAACGACAGCAGACGGCGGGGGCACGCCGCCGCGTTCGGTGCGGCGCCTCAGGCTCTTCGCTGCTCAGGTCGCCCGCATCGCGCGGGCTGACGCAAGCAGACCGAGTCCGGAGAGCAGCAGCCATGCGCTCGCGGGAAGCGGGAGCTGCGACACGCTGAGCGTGAGGGTGTAGTCGTACCCGAAGTCTCTTATGCCCGGGCCGTTGGTCCCCGCCTCCCGACTTGCGCGCGCTCGGTAGAGGCCGGCGCCCAGGCCGAGGCCGGCCTCGGGAATCGCAAGCGACGCCGGGAGACTCGCGACAGGGCTGCTGTCGAAGAGCAGCGAAACCGTCTCCGAAGAGACGATAGTGAGATCGCTCACGCCCGTCCTGATTTCCGTCAACGCACCCATTGAAACGGAGACGGTGCTGTCGGAGTTGTTGAACAGCGAGGTCACGGTCAGAACGACGCTCGTCAGCACCTGACCGGGCTGGATGGTGAAGAAGAACCGGTCCAGATCATTGAAGAACGTAGGCGGAGGCGAAGAAAAATCTGCGAAATTCAATGTCCGGCCGGTGAAGGTGTTGTCGCCGACGTCGAGCACGAAGGACGGCAAGGCTTCGCTCAGGTCCCCCGATACGGCTTCGTCATAGTTCACCGGCACCGCCAGCGCAGCCTGCTGTGTCGCACAAAGGGCGACGACCGCGGCCAAGAGCGTCCTGATAATGGGTTTCACGCCAACGTCCTCCCTTGATCAATCGGATGGGAGCCGTGGGCCGGCGATGTCGCCGCTGCCACCGAAACTCAGCCGGCGGGCAAACATTCTCAGGCGCATCACCATAGACTTCGCATCCCCTCATTCCCCCACGAGCAATGCGCGTTCCGGCATTTCCGTTCAATGGACAGGCGTCTCAAAAACGTCCTCGCCCTTGGATTCCCGTCTCACGTCCATCTAGCCTGAGGCAATGTGAGGCCTTTGCCGCGGATTCGGTCGGTTCGGGACGGGTCCGTCCAAGGATGTCAACGGCGACATGAGACACAGCTCGTACAGCACGGCGGACCTCGCGCCGTCCGACAGGCTCGAAGCGTCCCGCACGGCGGCGCAGGCATGGTCCGAGGTCGCTCCGCCGGATGACGCCGGAGAGATGACGGCCGCTTGGGACATGTGGACCATGGGCGATCTCGTGCTGTCGCGGGCCACGCATTCGCCGCTGCGCCATCGGCGCGAACCCGGCCGCTTCCGCCGCCATGACAACGAGTTCCTGCTTCTCGAAGCCTATCAGAGCGGCGTCGGCAGAGGGCGGGTGGAGGACGCCACGTTCGAAAACCGGCCGGGCCGGATCGTGCTGATCGACATGTCTCTCGACTTCGTCGCGCTGACCAGCCGGATGCTCACTCACAGCCTGCTGATCCCGCACGAGACCGTCGGCTACGATCCGACGGTGCACCAGCCCGTGCACGTTCTCGATGCCGGATCGCCGCGCGGGCGGATCCTAGGCACGCTGCTCGCCAGCCTGCCGGCGCGCGTCGGCAGCCTGGCAGACGACGACGCCTGCGGGCTCGCCCGCGACCTCGCAGAGGTTGTCGGCACGATCATGCTGCGGCCGGAAGCGCCCTTGTCCGACGCGGTCCGGCGCGGGCGGCTCATTGCCATGGAGAACTTCATAGAACGGCGGTTGGGGGACCCCACTTTGGGCCCCGACGCGCTCTGCGCCGCCTTTGGCGTCTCGCGCGCGTCGCTATATCGTCAGTTCGAGACCAGATCAGGCGTCGCTGCCTATATTCGCGAACGGCGGCTGATTGCGGCCAAGCGCGCGCTTGCCGGTCACCCGCGTACCCGCGGGCTCGTCCGCGACGTCGCGCAGAGGTTCGGCTTTCACGACCCTGCGCATTTCAATCGCCTGTTCCGCCGGCGTTTCGGATTGACCCCGGGAGAGGCCGCGCTCGAATTCGGGACGGTTGCCGAGGCCCCAACCGACCCGGCGACGCTCTTGATCGAGTGGCTGTTGACTTCGGGCTGACGGCGCTCGCCCGCTTGGCTGCACCGCTGTCCACCCCCCGATGGCGACGCTGCGCTTATGGAGCTGCTGCGCAGCAAGCAACGCCACGGGCTCTGACCAGCCGTTATTCAAAAGCGAGCCCGTCTTGCGCCGAGAAGGGAAACTCACTGCGCGCGGCCTGCGCCGTCGTGCAGCCAGCTTTCCAACTCCGTACGTCCGGGGCCGTCTTGTTTGACCGCATAGTAGACGAGCCGAAGGTGCCGATCCTCGTCGATAGTCAGGATCGTATGCTCGAATTGCACGGTACCGATGTTCTCGATGACCATATGACGGACACCATGACAGGGGGCATGGATGTCTTGTGCTTGCCACCATGTTCTGAAATCGGGATCGATGTCGCAGAGGGCCGTAACCAAATCGACGACATCGGGATCATTGCGTGCCCGAGCAAAATCCCGCCGAAAGCTCGACAGCATTTGGTGAGCTTGCTCGCTCCAGGGCGTCAAGAGTCGGCGCATGAGTGGGTCGGCAAAGAGCATCCAAAGCATGTTTCGGCGATCCGCGGCATGTGACGAAAAGCGGAAAACGCGATCAGCAGCGGGATTGAAGGCCAGTACGTCCCAGCGGAGGTTCATGACATAGGATGGGGAACTCGCGAGATCGCCCATTAAGCGATGAATCAATGGTGGAACGACGCACCAGGTTTTTCCTGGTTCAGAGGGTGGGCGGTCGAGCGCCAAAAGGAACAGATGCCGTCTTTCAGTCGCATCCAGCTTAAGAGCTTTTGACAGACGATCGAGAAACGCAGTCGAAACCCCAATACTGCGCCCCTGTTCCAACCAAGTGTACCAAGTCAGCCCGACACCGGCCAAAGCAGCGACCTCTTCGCGTCGCAATCCAGGTGTGCGCCGCCTCTTGCCCAATGGCAGCCCGACGTCTTCGGGCGAAATGCGCTCTCTTCGGCTACGCAGAAATGCTGCAAGCTCCGGGCGCGTGCGGTCGAGACTTCGAGGTTCGCTCATGCCGTTACCTTTAGTAATAGCATAAAGAGCTAAATTGTAACCCCATAATGTACTGGCGACAATGCTGAACGCCCGTCGTTGATCCTGCGCGCGGGTGCTCGCTCAAAGCACGTCACGAGGTCGCCAAGGTGCCAAACAGCAATAGTTTTGCCGTCTATCTGATCGCCATCGGCGCCTTTTCCCTCGGTATGGCGTCATACGTCACGGCGGGCCTGATACCGATGATCGAAGCGTCGTTCTCGGTTTCGGTGGCCGTGGCCGGGCAGTTGGTCACCGCCTTCACGCTCGCTTGCGGTCTTGGCTCGCCGGTGATCGTGGCCGCCATGCCAGCCAATGGCCAGCGTGTCGGCCTGCTGATGGCCCTTGCTCTGTTTGTCCTGGCGAACATTGGGAGCGCCGCAACCGGAGACTTCACGACCCTGATGGTCTGGCGGGCCGTGGCCGGGATTGGTGCTGGTGTGTACCTCGCAACCGGTATCGCTGCGGCGACGGCGCTTTCCCGGCCGGAACGTCGCGGCAAGGTCATCGCAGTTATCATGGGCGGCATGGCCAGCGGGGTCGTTCTTGGCGTGCCGATCGGGCTGTTGTTGGCGGAGCATCTAGGCTGGCAGGCCGCCCTGTGGCTCGTTGCCATACTGGGGTTCGTGGCTCTGATCGGACTAATGCTCAAGCTGCCCCAACTCCCCGCAGTGGCAGCCAGTTCAATGACCCGCAGACTCGCTGTTCTGGCCGATGGCTATGTGGTGGCAGTCCTCATGGTCTCGTTTCTGGCAGCCGTCGCGAGCTTGGGCATGTACACCTTCATTGCATCCCTGCTGACGCACCCGAACTATGGGGCCGTTGGCTCGGTCACGCCCTATCTATGGGTCTGGGGACTCGGCGGCGTTCTGGGCAGCTTTTTGAGCGGCCCGCTGGTCGACCGGCTGAATGCACCGGCGATAACTCTGGTCATCATGCTGGCCCTATCGGCGTCGCTGTTGCTCCTTCCCTTGGCTGCCGCAACGAGCGCCTGGCTCGTGATGCTGCCCATCGCCGTATGGGGCGCGGTTGGCTGGGCGCTTCAGGTTCCGCAGAAAAACGAGCTACTCTTGGCCCGAGACAAGCAAGGAGACGGCAACCTTGCCGTCGCTCTCAACGAGTCAGCGCTATACCTGGGAAGCGCCATCGGCGCAGCCGCGGGCGGAGTCCTTCTTTTCTTACAGATGCCCATCTGGACCCTTGCGGCAGCTGCAGGCGCCATCGCTGCGTTGGGGGCTCTGTTGCAAGTCGCGATCTTGCGCAGGTCGAGAACACCGGATGAACCACGCTTTCCCAAGCCCATCCGATGAAGCCGTCGCGACCTTACCTTGATCGAGCTACTAAGTCTCAAGCAGCGCGACGGCGTCTGAGAACCGCCATCAACGCTGGTCGGCGCGGCGGAAGGCCCCCTGCACGATGCGGTCGATCACCATGGCTACGAAGAGAATGGCGAGGCCGCCCAAGAGGCCGGGGCCCTTGGCCGCGAACTGCAGCGCTTCGAGGATGACCTGGCCGAGCCCGCCACCGCCGATCAGCGAGATGATCACCACCATCGAGAGACACATCAGGATGGTCTGGTTCACACCGGTCATGATCGAGGGCAGGGCGAGCGGCAGCTCGACGTCCTTCAGCAACTGCCAGCGGGTGGCGCCGAAGGCGGTCGCCGCCTCCTTGATGTTGGCCGGCACACCCCGCATGCCGAGTGCCGTGAGGCGAATCACCGGCGGCATGCCGAAGATGATGGTGGCGAGAATACCCGGCGGGTTGCCCGTCCCGAAGAAGGCGATGATCGGGATGAGATAGACGAAGGCCGGCAGGGTCTGCATCAGGTCGAGCACCGGCTCGGCGAACTTGTAGGCACGTTGCGACTTGCCGAACCAGATGCCGAGCGGAATGCCGATGACCACGCAGAGCACGACCGCGGCGCCGACTAGGGCGACCGTCTCCATCGCGATCTCCCAGTAGCCCAGGAAAGCGATGTAGGCGAGCGCGGCGGCCGTGAAGATGGCGACGCGCGGCCCGGCGGAGCGCCAGGCGACCACGAAGATCACCGCCATGACCACGGGCCAGGGTGTGCCGATGAGGGCGAGGGAGATCCCGTCGAGCACCTGCCGCACACCCAGTACAATACCATCGAAGGCACCCGCACCGCCGCGCGCGGCATCGTCGATCACGCCCTCCAGCCAACGCGCCGTGTCGGAGTAGGTGTCCGGGTTGGCGGGGAAGGCGGTCATCCAATCCGGCACGCCCTCAATGGTGAAGCGATAGACCGTGAGCGGCACAATGACGAGCCCGAGCCCGAGCCCCATCAACAGGTTGCGGGTCGTGCGGCCAGATGCGACCTCGTCCGGCGCGACACGCCAGCGGGTGTACTGCTTCTCGTAGACCACGTTGCCCCAGAGTCCTTGCACCACACGCAGAAAGATCAGGAGCGCAAGGCCGGTGAGTAGGATCATGTTGGCGTCGGCAGCGGCCGCCTCGGCGGTCTCGCGACTGCGCTCGGCCGCACGCATCAGGTTGTTGCCCAAGGTCTCGAAGCGGGAGCCGTCTTCGCCGGCTGCGGCAGCAGCCGCGGCACGATCGAGGAAGTCCTGCGCCCGGGCGGCTTGCCGCTCGGCCTGCGCGAGCGCGTCGGCGCCTAGGTCACCCCAGGCGCCGCGGCCGATCTGCACGTAGGCGATGATCTCGAGGATGAGAAAGCCCCAGAACATCCCCCAGATGCCGCGGGCAGCGGCCCAGAAAGGACCGAACAAGGCGGCGGCGAGGTTGAACACGCGCGGGATGGAGCCCGTCGTGTCATGGATACTTTGGAAAGCGCGCGCGTAGTAACCGGCGTTCGGGCCGGCAAAGTCGGCGATCGAGGCATCGAGCGCCGCGTGATCGACCTCGATGTCGCGCACGGCTGCGGCGCGAGGCTGCTCTTCGGACAGCGGGGTGGGGTCGAGCTGTTCTGCCGTGCTCATGACGCGCCTCCCTGAATGCCGCGCAGTAGTCGGGTCTTGGTGATGACGCCGACATCCTGTCCGCCTTCCTGAACGACCAGCGGGTGCTCGGAGTTCACCGAGACGTCGATCAGCGAGTCGAGATCGCTCTCGCCGGAAACGCGGACCGCATCGGCCGACGGATGCGCATGGCCGTTGGTCAGAGGCTCCATGATGGTATGGGCGCGCACCAGCTTCAGGCGCGAGATGCCCTGCACGAACTCGCGCACATAATCGTCGGCGGGCTGGGTGACGATCTCCTCCGGCGTGCCGATCTGCACGATCACGCCATCCTTCATGATGGCGATGCGGTGGCCGATGCGAATGGCTTCGTCGAGATCGTGGGTGATGAAGAGCGTCGACTTGTTGAGGTCGCGCACAAGCACCTTGAACTGATCCTGCAGCTGCAGGCGAATGAGCGGATCGAGCGCGGAGAAGGGCTCGTCCATCAAGAGAATTTCAGGATCGCTGGCCAGCGCACGGGCAATGCCGACGCGCTGCTGCATGCCGCCAGAGAGCTCTCGCGGCAGCCGGTCTTCATAACCGGTCAGGTCCACAAGCCCGAGCGTATGGTCCGAGATCGCCCAGCGGCGCGACTTCGGGACTTTGCGAATCTCTAGAGGGTAGGCGACGTTCTCGCGGACCGAGCGATGGGGCATCAGCGCCATGTGCTGAAACACCATGCCGATGTGGCGCGCCCGCATCTCCCGCAAGTCCTTCGGACCCATCGCGCTCACGTCCTCGCCCAGCACGCGGATGGTTCCCGCGGTGGGCTCGATCAGACGGTTGACGTGGCGCACCAGGGTGGACTTGCCCGAGCCCGACAGGCCCATGATGCAGAAGATCTCTCCGCGGGCGACCGAGAAGCTGGCGTCGCGGACGCCGATCACCGTCTTGAACTCCGCCAGGGCCTCGGCCTTGGTCAGGCCGCGTTCCTTCGCGGCGACAATGGTTTCTTGGGCGCGGTCACCGAAGACCTTCCAGACGCCCGACAGCTCGACAACGTGTTCGACCATTCCGCCCGCCCCGACTGGTTATTGTTATCTGAGAGTCGACTGCGGGGGAGGGTCCCCCGCAGCCACAGTTAGATCAATCAGTTGGTCTTGGCAGTCAGCCACTCGAGAACGACGTCCTCGTTGTTGTCCACCCATTCCCGAGCGAACTCTTCGACATCCTGATCTTCCACCGAGAGTGCGTAGCCGGCGCGGCTGAGCACTTCCGGCGGCATTTTGTAGTTGTCGAGCATGGCCGCCACCTCGGGAAACTTGTCACGGACTTCGGCGGCATAGTGCAGGTGCAGGGTCGCGCCCTTCCAGGCGGTCGAAGCCTGGGACTTCTCGAGCCAAGCCGGGTCATCCGTCGGCTGGACGATCGTCCAGGTCGCCGGATCGTGCGGCGGCTCATCCAGGTAGACAAGGTCATAGGCCACGAAGATGAAGTGCGGCTCGTAGCAGAAGCCCATCCAGGGCTCATCGGCCGCAGCAGCCGCGCCGAGCTCACCCCAGGCCACGGTGCCGTCGTATTCCTTCAGGTCCATGGTCTGATCGTAGCCGTAGGACTTGCCGCGGATCTTCTCGATCACCGTGGAGGCCCAGCCGGGCGCGCCGATCCAGACCTCGGGCGTGCCATTCCCGTCCTTGTCGAAGATGGCCATCTTGTCCGGGTCGGTCAGGTCGTTGATCGAGGTGATGCCGTAGGTGTCGGCGGTGTGCTTGGTCACGCACATGCCTTGCACCGCCTGCACTGGGTTCTCGTTCATGACGACCGAGGCGTTTTCCTTGACGTACTTGTTGTGCAGGTTGATCTGATTGGGCAGCCAAACCTCCGGATGCAGGTGCATGGAGCCCGTATCCATCGCCTCGAAAATGATCGGGTTGGTGCCGTTCTGAAGCTCGACCTCGAGGCCGAAGTTCTCTTCGATCACCACCTTGAGGATGTTCGAGGTTGCGTTGGCAGCGGGCCAGTTCGGCACGCCGAGCACCAGGTCGGCTGCTTGCGCAGCACTGGCAGAGCCCAGCGCCACGAGCGCGGTCAATGCGAGAACTTTTCCTTTAAACATAGCTAAGCCTTCTCCCTGTTGGTCGATGGGATTATGTGAGCGTGGCACTCGACCGATATGCCACCTCTGAAGGACCGGCCGTATAGCGGTCGGCCAAGCCTTCTGTGGAGAACGCCACGCAGGCGTTCACCAAAAGATCCAAGCTGTCGTAGAGCGGCACCGGGGCCGCAATCTGCGAAGCGAGTAAGGAAAACTCCGTGCAGCAGATGCAAATGGCGCCGGCGCCGTTTGCGGCCATCTCCTCGGCCGCCCGGTTCAGGGTGGTGCGGGCGGCTTCGCTCGGGCCATTGGCCTTGATGGAGCGGATGGCGGCGAGCAGGGCGGGTTGATCCGATGCATAGAGCGGCCACAACCCGCGTGCGGCAAGCGGCGCCTCGAAGACGTTGGTCTGTTGCAGAGCCGGCGACCCCAGCAGTCCGACGCGTCCGCCTGAACCCATCCGGGCGAATGCTGCGTCGCCGCTCAGTTCCAGCATATTCAGGAAGGGAACGTCAGTGGCGGTGGAGATTTGCGGCGCATAGAAATGTGCGGTGTTGCAAGGCATGGCCAGAGCTTCGGCGCCTGCAGCCACCAGCCGCCGCGCCATATCGACAAGCACCGGCGCGGGATTTTCCCCCGTGCCTTCGACGATGGCAGCGATCCGCGAGGGCACTTGCGAGTTGCTGTCGACCAGAAGCGGGATGTGGTCGGCATCGTCGTCTGCGGTGACAGCAGCCAACATCTTCTGCATGAACAGCACGGTCGCTTCGGGCCCCATGCCGCCGAGAACGCCGATGCGACGCAGGCGCCCGGTCATGCGCTCGGTCATTTGACCGTCTCCGAGGCCGGCTTTCGCCGCGTAACGTTGCTCTGGCAACAGCGCATAGGCGTCTCTTACTCCGCGGCTTCCATGACCGGACCACTGTAGTCGAACGCTGCCGTGTAGCCGAACAGGGCAACCGACCCGCCAGTGTGAAGGAACACGATGTTTTCTTCGCCTGCGAAGGCCCCCTTGCGGGTCAGGTCGATCAGACCGGCCGCGCCCTTGCCGGAGTAGACCGGGTCGAGCAGGATTCCTTCGAGGCGCGCGAACATCTCGATCGCGTCCAGGCACTCCTTGGTCGGAATGCCATAGCCCTCGCCGACGTAGTCGGTGTTGGCGACCACGTCCTCACGCTGAACCACCCCTGGACAGCCGAGCTTCTCGGCGGTCGCCAGGGCGAGATTGTAGACGTTCTCTTCCTGTTTCGGCTTCGGCGCGCGAACGCCGATGCCGAGAAGCGGAATGTTGGCGTTGATGGCCTTCAGGCCGACGACCAGCCCGGCCTGCGTCCCGGCGCTGCCGGTTGCGTGCACGATCCGATCGATCAAAAGGCCCGTGGCGTTGGCTTGCGAGACCAGCTCCATCGCGGCGTTGGCATAGCCCAGCGCCCCGGTCGGGTTCGAGCCGCCGCCGGGGATGGTGTAAACCTTGCGCCCGGCAGCGCGGAAGGTCTCGGCGACCACCTCCATTTCGGCATTCATGTCCAGCCCGCCCGGCCGCTTCTCGGCGGTGGCGCCATGCAGGAAATCGAGGAAGACGTTGCCGTTGTGATTGTAGTTCGGATCGTTCGACCCGGTGCGGTCCTCCAGCAGGATATGGCAGTCGATACCCAACCGCGCCGCGAAGGCCGCCGTTTGCCGTGCGTGGTTCGACTGGGTGGCGCCCTGCGTGATCACCATGTCGGCGCCCTGTTCCAGGGCTTCCGCCATCAGGAATTCGAGCTTGCGAGTCTTGTTGCCGCCGGTGGAGAGGCCCGTGCAGTCGTCCCGCTTGATCCAGATGCGCGGCCCACCGAGCGCTTCCGACAGCCGATCCATAGGCTCAAGGGCGGTCGGCAGATGTGCCAAGTGCACTCTTGGGAAACGTGAGACGTGCATGCGAACCCCCTTGCAGCGAAAAGAATAACACTATGAGCTATTGGTCGATGGCCTCCGGTCAAATAGAATTTTCTCCAACATTATGCGTGAACGGCATAAAGAGGTGGGGATGAGAATCGATTGGCTGGAGGATTTGGTTGCGCTGCTCGACAACGGGGGCGTCGTCGAGGCGGCACGGGCCAGGAACATCACGCAACCGGCATTTTCGCGTCGGATCAAGGCCTTGGAAGAGGTTCTCGGCTTCGATCTGATCGACCGCAGCGTCAAGCCGAGCGGCCCGACCCGCACCTTGCGAGACCACCGGGAGCAGGTCCGGCAGGTCGCCACAGAGCTGCGCCAGCTCCTCTCCGTTATGCGGAATGAGCAAAAAACCGGCGCCCGACAGATGATCATCGCCAGCCAGCACGCGATCACCACCTCGCTCGGCACCGCCATCGTCACGTCCGCCTCGGAGCGGAGCAAGGCGCATATCCGTCTGCGCTCGGCCAATTTGGCGGAGTGTGAGGCTCTCCTGGCCACCGGCCAGGCCGACATCTCCCTGACCTACCGGAGCAAGGAGGACGACGCCGGTGCGACGCCTGAGTTCCTCTCGGAGGTCGTGGTCGGGGAGGATACGCTGCTACCGGTTTGCGGCGCAGCGTATGCGCGCAAGCTGATGTGGGGGTTTCACAACGGGAGCTTGAAGGTCGTGGGCTATCCCGCCGACGTGTTCCTCGGCACGATCCTTGCTCGCCACGTGCTCGTTCATTTGGAACGGACCTGCTCGCTGGATGTGGTCGCCGAGACTGCACTGACACCGGCTGCCCTGCAGCTCTCCAAGTCGGGCCTCGGCGTCGCCTGGGTGCCGGAGGCGCTGGCGAGACCCGAGCTTGATCAAGGTGACATGGTCGATCTGCGCGGCGAGCTGGGCTGCGTGGAGATGGAGTTGGTGGCGCGGCGCCGGGCCGTCACGAGACACGCAGCCGTCCTGGAGTTCTGGAGCAGCTTGGTGGACATGACCGGGCTGCCCGGTTCGGAGGAGCGGGCGGCCGAGGCTTAACCGCAGACTTTGTCTAGGCCAATTTCAGCCTAGGCTTCACTCGAGCATTGCGAAGCCGGTGTTGCAGCGCGTGGCGTTGGCGGAAGGAAACCGACCTTGATAGACTTGGCGCGTGCAGAACACGCCACTGATACAATTTCTTCATGAAAAACGAATGGAGAGAAAAGCATGAGTGACGATCTTGCCGTCAAAGAAGCAGACGACCGGTTCTTTTCCGCGCTGGCCGCGATGTTCACCGGCGACGTGACCCCCATGGAGGATCTGTGGTCGCACGCCGACGATGTCGTTTACCTTGGCCCGGTGCCGGGCTTGTTTCACAAAGGATGGAAAGCCATCGATGAAGATTGGCTTCAGCAGGGCAAGATGAAGCTCGGCGGTTCCATCGAAGTCCTGGAGCGTCACATCACGGTGGGGGGAGAGCTGGCCGTCGTCCACGCAATCGCGAAAACGAAAGGCCAAGACCCCGAAGACACGGCCGACCAGTTCACCATTCGGGGCACCAATGTTTTCCGCAAGGAAGGCGGCGCCTGGAAGCTGATCGCACATCACTCGGACCCCTTGCCTTACGTGCACGTTTAGGCAAGCTCTCACCGCCCATGGTTGAGGGCGAAGTCCAGGTACAGGTGACCTGGCCGGACTGAGGGGGTTTCAGGTGACGGATAGCCAATTCACCCAGGATGATATCGACCGGATCGTCAAAACGTTCCGGGAGACCTTGCTCGACATTCCGGAAGAGCGCTTCGACGACTGGCTCGCGCATTGGACCGAGGATGCGCGGCTCATGCCCCCGGGCATGGCCGATGTGGTCGGCCATGACGCGTTGACGCAGTGGATGTCTGCCTGGCCTGCCATCAAGCGCTTTGACGTGTTGGACACGGACGTCGAGGGGCAAGGCGATCTGGCGGTCTTGATTTGTCACTTCATCCGCGTTCTGGCCGCAGCCGACGGCGGCGAAATCGAGCAGTACGGCCGGCAGGTTCTGAAACTGCGCCGACAGCCCGACGGGAGATGGCTGATCGCGGCTGCCATCTTCAATGCCGATCACCGCTCCGGAGCACCCTAAAAGCTCGCATTTTTGTCCACGCCAACCCTGCCACGTCGCCCTACCTAAGAGACGTTCGGAGCATAAGACATGCCAGTGGCGAACTGTAGCGGTGACGCCGCGGTTGCGCGTCGAAGACGGCCGTCGCATCAGGACCAAGGAGCCGAAGCTTTGCGCAACTTCGTCGGCCAGCGGTTTGCCGCCATTACGTTGCTGCTCGCCATCACCATGGGGATGCTCAACGCCGTCGGCGCACGCGCCGATCAAGCGCAGATCACCATGATCCTCGCAACGGGCGGAACGATTGCCGGCAAGCAAGCTGCTCCCGGTCAGCCCGGCTATGTATCGGGTGCGGACTCGGTCAAGAGTCTCATCGAGGCCGTTCCCGAGCTCAAGGATGTGGCCGACGTTGAGGGCAAACAGGTCTCGGACGTCGGCAGCCAGAACATGGATGCAAAGCTGTGGCTTGAGCTCCTGCGGGCCACGAGCGAGGAGCTGGCGCGGCCCGACGTCGACGCTGTGGTCATCGCCCACGGCACCGACACCCTGGAAGAGACCGCCTACTTCCTCAATCTGACGCTGAAGAGCGACAAGCCCGTGGTTGTGGTCGGCGCCGTGCGCCCGGCGACCGCGCTCAGCGCCGATGGCCCTATGAACATCTACAACGCCACGGTGGTGGCCACCTCCGCGGCGGCGCGCGGCCGCGGCGTGCTCGTGGTGATGAACGACGAGATCCACTACGCCGCCGAGGTGACCAAAACCAATACCACCAACCCCGACACCATGAAGTCGCCGAACAGGGGGCGGGCCGGCGTCTGCGACACCGGCGAGTGCGTGTTCTTCTCACCCACCAGCAAGCGGCATACCACCGACAGCGCGTTCTCGATCGGCGACGAGGTTACAAGCCTGCCTTACGTCGCCATCGTCTATGCCCACGCCGGCATGACGGCAGGGCCCATCAAAGGCGCGTTGGCCGAAGGCGCAAAGGGCATCGTGGTCGCCGGCGTGGGCGACGGCAACATGTCCGACGCGGCCCTGGATGCGCTCACCGCGGCTGCCAAGACCGGGGTGGTCGTGGTGCGCAGCTCACGGGTCGGCAGCGGCGTTGTCCGGCGCAACATCGAGGTCGACGACGACACACGCGGCTTCGTCGCAGCCGAAGAGCTGAACCCGCAGAAGTCCCGCATCCTGCTTCAGCTCGCGCTGATGACGACCAACGAGGTTGGGACAATCCAGGACATGTTCCACGCCTATTGAGCTGCGTCACCCGCCGGAACGATGCCAGATGACGGAGAGAGCGGGCGGCTCGCCACCACAAGCCGCCCGCGTTGACCTCCGCTATGTCTTCAAGGGACGCCCCAACACGGCCGAGACGGGCTTGCGCCAAAGATCGGCCAAGCGATAGGTGTTGCCGCCGCCGTAGACGAAGAGCACGCCGCTCGCCGCCAGGAAGGCGATCTCCCTCTTGATTGCGTTGAAGTTGTCCCAGGGGGTCATGTCGGCGCTCATCTTTCCTACGCAGTACCAAACCACCATCGCGAAGGCGGCAGCGGCGGCAATGCGCGTCAGATGCCCAGAGGCCAGGACCACGCCGACGACGATCAGCAGAATGGGCAGATCGACGAAGGACTTGATGTGGTCGAAGCCGGCAAAGAAGCCACCCACCAGGAAGACGATCGCCACCGACAGACGCAGCAGCAGCGCATAGGCGTCCCAGTTGACGCTCTCCGGCGCGGCGCCCCGCTTCAATAACCGCTGGTCAAGCGAGTAGCGCCCCGAGCCCAGCGCGAAGAGGACGAAGCACATGCCGGAGAGGCCGATGTCCCGGATCTGCACGAGCAGGGCAGGGGAGAAGTAGGAGGCCGTGTCGATGCTAGCACCCGGCGCTGTCACGACGGGCAGGGCGATGACGAAAGACCAGAGCAGGAAGGCGTAGACAAAGCTCAGGGCCCGCACGAAGAGCCCGGCTAAGAGCGCAATGCCCGAGAACAGCTCGAAGGCCGAGAGCAGGATGAGAAAGACCAGCGGCGACAGCAGGGCTGTCGGATCGGCAAAGAGATACTGGTCGAAGAAGGCGTTGATGTAGCCGTTGTCCGCGGTATAGCGGGCGACCAGTGCATCGGCCCGTTCAGGGTCGATGGCACGGGACAGCTTCCACCAGCCGCCGGAGAGAAAGACCGCGCCGAGGCCGAGACGAAGGCCGAGGGCGATGCTATCGGCATCGGACGCGGTCACGCTACGCGTGGGTGTGCCGAACAGCTTGGCGTTGGTCAGCCCGCTGCGCAAAGAAGCGATGTTCATAGGGTATCTCCAAGATGATGTCGTGTTGGATGCGGGCCGCGTTGAGTGCGGCCGGGATCACAACGACAGTCTTGGAGGGCCGAGCTCCGGTTTCAGGGCCGGGGTCTTCTGCCGCTCTTGCAGCAGCTCGTAGATGATCGGTCGCGGCACGAGAGCCGGCGGAGGACCACCAGACACCAGAGCGCTAGGACAGGCGCCGCCGCTGCAGGCCTGCCGGCTTTGCTCTTCGTCGTCGGGGCAACCTGGGCAGCTGGCGCTCCCACCCGTCGAGACCTCCATCTGGACCTCGCTGCCGTATCCCGCATCGACGAGCTGAGCATCGCTCCCGGTCGGGCCGAACGCCACAACCATCAAGGCAAGGGCCAAAGCGGCCGCGAAGTGAAGACCTCTATCCAGCATGTGCCGCTCAAATCGGAGAATGGCACGCATTTGAAAAGTAACGCCTTTTCACGCTCTTGCGAGGACCAGCACACAGGCACCGCGCGGATCCTCAACCGACTTTTCATAACACCGATGGTGCGATGGGAACCGTCTCCGCTACCTATGACCCAGGCCCCATCACACCGGGTAGGAGAGCATCAATCGTCCTGAATGCGGCTTGCAATCACACGAACTTCGACAAGCGCCCCGACGCGCCTCAAGCCGGCAACCTCGACGGCCGTCCAAGCCGGATAGGGCTCCGTCAGGTGGGCGAGGCGCACCTTGTCGAACAGCTCGAAATGGTCGCGCAAACCGACATGGTAGCTGGTCATCTCAACCATCGCGCCGAAAGTGAGGCCGGCTTCCGATAGAACCAGCCCGATCTTCTCGAAGACGTTGCGAAACTGAACCTCCGGGTCCGCCGGCATCTCACCCTGCGGATCGCTTCCGGTCACGCCGGTCAGGAAGAGGTGGTCGCCGGACAGCAGACCGGGAGACATCTTCGCCTGTTCAGCCGCCGCCCGGAAAGCCGGTGGCACGATCGCGCGCTTGCTCATGGATTTGTCCTGCAAAAGAAGCCGCCGCGTGTTTTTCACCAACAGCGTGGCGCCGCTCAACGCTCGTTTGGTCTGCGCAGAACTGCGTTGACGCATCGGCTGCGTCGGCCACGCCAGCAGGCGCCCAAAGGGACGAGGTGCCTTTGGGCTCCCTCAGGATAACTCAATGGGATTGCAAAGCGCTCTAATGGCGCGTGGGCGGCGCTGTCCTGAACAGCTTCGGCAAGGCGTTGGCGGAACAGCAGCAGGCATCGAAGCCCGTTCTCTGGGCGATGCCGGGTGTCGAGAGACCGAATCTGCCGCAACTCACCACCCTGCAGTCGGAGGCCAATTGGCTGCGCGCCGCGATGACCGTATCGCGCAGGCGTTCCGCCCAATGATCCCGCGAGAAGACGCCGCTGGTGACAAGCGCCAGCCCGCCATAGTCGGCGCGTGCGATCTCTCGACAGAGAGCTTTGTCGGATGCCGGAAACTCCAGCGTCACATTGCACCCGTCACTGGCCAACCTTTCGGCCGCCAGCGAGGCACCAATCAGATGCGTTTCACCCGGCATTGTGGCGACAAGCAGCGGGCGCGCCGCCACGTTGGGCAATCTGATCAGGTCGCCCTGTCGCCATTTGCGAAACGCCGTCAGCAACTGCGACAGGCCAAGCGCGATATCGAGGTCCGTACAAAGATCCTGTCGCCACATCCGGCCATAGGCCCGCATGACAGAGTCGCAGAGCGCGATTTCCTCACAAAGCGCATGCTCCTTCTCGGCGAACAGAGTGAGCAGCAAGCTGTCACGGCCCTCGCAGAGCTCTGCCGCGATACCGTGAAGGACCACCTCATCCTCTTCCGACGGCGCACTGGGCGACAGCCCGTGCAGCCCCTGCTCGAACGGGGCGCGCTTGCGGAACAAATGCATGTTCCAATCGGCGAATAGCCGCGCGTTGGTCAGGCCGGATTCAATCATCTGAATGTCGGTATGACGGCCGTCATGGCCGATATCGTCATACAGGATTTCAAGGGATTGGCAGGGGCCTTCCAGCCACTGCAGGAACCGCCCGCCTTCATAGAAGATCGCCCCGGTCACGCCCATGTGCCGGTTTCGTCGCTGAGCCCGGGTGACGAGTTCCCCGAGTTCGGGCAGCTCGAAGTCGTGCGTGGCTTGGCTGCTGTATAGCAACATCGCCAAAGGCTCGTCGTGCGGCTGGTGTGTTTGCGTCAGGGTCACCGAATGTCTCCTGCCGTGGCTCAGGCTGGACGCAATCCGGAAGCAAGCAACGGGTACTGCGCGACAAAAAGCGACGTCCCGCTGATCGCTCCACCAACGCGCCCCGCGCCGGAGGGTCTATCACGGTCGTGGCAGGTCTCCTGGCTCGCGAGTCATCGGTTTCGCCACGGTCTTCCCGGAAAGGCAGCCCAGTCTGCGGGCATCCCGCTTCCAGTGACGCTGTGTGGGCGAAGCCTCTCCGCTTACAGTCGCGGGGGCGGCGCCGGTCTCTCACCGGCTTCCCTCTTGCTTCAATCGCTCGAAAGCGATCTCACCACAACGTGGGTAGTCTATGGCTTGGCCGTTCTGCTGTAAACGGGGGATGACAGGGAATAGTCACCGCCTCCTGTCATGCGACCGCTCGCGCACAACGACTGGGTTCGCTTCCTTCAGCTCAGGGCACTAGAGCTGCGGCCGGGCGGCTACTTGCTCGTATCCACGCTCAGATCCGTCCCGGATCCCAAGGAAGCAAACGGGGCAGCCGCATCGGGACGCGGCATCTATCGCGCCATCCTGGCACGTACAAGTTCGAGCTCTGGCTCCTGACCGTCATCTTGCGCAAACGGTGATGCACGGTTGGCGGGAACGTCAGTTGCAACTGCAGCAGTTAGGGCTGCCCTCAAAGAAGGCCGAAGGTGTTGTTCAGGATTCGCTCCATATGGTCCAAGGAGACGATGTCCGGATCGGCCAGCGGCCGCTCGTGGACAGCCAGCGCGACCATGGTGGCGATGAAGGCCAGCGAAAAGACAGAAAGCGCCGCGGCGAGCGGTTTCGGCTTATCGATATGGCAAAGCGTCAAAGCGACCTGGGTGAGGATGCCCAGCAAGAGGACGGCGCTCCACTTGAGCGGATCGCTATGCGTATCGGCGATGTGACGTCGGCTCGTGCGGGCTTCCCAAATGCGCTCATAGGCGGCCAGCATCGCCCCTTCCGCAACGCCGCTGCGCGCATCGTCTGGCGGCAGGCTTAGGATTTCTCTTGCCACCAACTCAAGCGCCTCATCAGCGACGGTCGACCTCGCTTGGCCATCCTTGGTCAGCTCCAGATCCAGCGTCGCGTCGACGTACTGTCGTGCGGCCGACACGATAGGGGCACCGGTCTCGTCCAGGGCTCGTGCGATCTGCACGATGCTCTGAACGTTGGCGACCTCTTTCTCCAGGCTGTGATTGCTCTCTTGCACGCGCTGCCAGATGTCATTCCCCAGAAAGGCCGCGAACACGGCGAAGAGGATACCCACCGACACGAAGTAGGGCGCCACCACATCCCGGAACTGCTGAAGAGGCGCGGCGAGGGGACCATGCTGCGTGATCCCATACAAAACCACCGCCGAAAGGACGGGTATGAAACACAGCCAGGCAACCAGAGCGAATAGGCTTAAATTGAGAATAGTCTCCATCGTGAGCTCCCCACATCGAGCCAATCTTCTAGTTGATCCCAATGAGAGGCTGGATTGGCAGGGGAATGCAAACGCGCCTTAGAACACGGTCGTCACTGAAGACCGACGGCCTCACTGAGGATCCGCTCCATATGCTCCAAAGAAACGAGGTCCGGGTCGGACAGCGGCCGCTCGTGGGTCCCAAGAGCGACCATTGTGGCAATGAAGGCTAGCGAAAAGACAAACAGCGCCGCGGCGAGCGGTTTCGGCTTATCGATATGGCAAAGCGTCAAAGCGACCTGGGTCAGGATGCCCAAAAAGAGGACGGCGACCCATTTGAGCGGGTCGCTATGCGTGTCGGCGATGTGGCGTCGGGTCGTGCGCGCCTCCCACACGCGTTCATAGGCGGCAAGCATCGCACCTTGCGCAACGCCGCTGCGTGCATCGTCTTGCGGCAGGTTTAGGATCTCCTGTGCCACGGCCTCGAGCGCCGAATCCGAGACGGTGGATCTCGCCTGGCCGTCCTCCGACAGTTCCAGATCCAGCGTCGCATCGACGTATTGTCGAGCAGCCGACAAGACGGGCGCGCCGTTCTCGCCAAGGGAGCGTGCGATCTGCACGATGCTCTGAACGTTGGCGACCTCTTTCTCCAGGCTATGATTGATCTCTTGGACGCGCAGCCAGATGTCATTTCCCAGAAAGGCCGCGAAAACCGCGAAGAGTATGCCCACCGACACGAAGTAGGGCGCTACCACATCACGAAACTGCTGAAAAAAGCCCGCCAAGGGCCCATGCTGTGTGATCACATACAAGATCACCGCCGAAGCGGCGGGTATGAAACACAGCCAGGCAACGAGAGCGAAAAGGTCTAGATCGAGAATGCTCTCCATTGTGAGGTCTCCGCCGATCGAGCTGATCTCATCATTGGCCCCAATGAAAATCCGGTTTGGCGGTGCAATGCAATCACCGCCAGCAGGGATTAGCTGGCCGAGGGAATGCCAAACAGCAGGACGGCCAGGCAGAACAGCGCTGCCCGATCAGATATGACCTACGCGGAGTTTCTCGCCGGCATGGCCTTCAACAATGCGAGCCTCGGGTTCGTGCACGCGATGTCGCACCAGGTCGGGGGCATGTACCACAGCCTCGCTCACGGCGTGATCAACTCGGTCCTCATGCCGCACGTCATCGCCTGGAACGCCGCGGTCGCCGGGGAGCGCTATGCGGAGATCGCGGAGCATATGGGCATCGAACGACAAGGCCGCTCTACGGAAGACGCAGTCCAGGACCTGATCGACAAGGTGTTGGCCTTCAACCGGGCGATGCACATTCCCGCCAGTCTTGGCGAGATGGGCGTCAAAGACGAAGACGTCGCTCAGCTCGCGGACTATGCGCTCGCCGACCCTTGCGCCGCCACCAATCCACGACCGGCGACGGTTGCTGAGATGCAAGGGCTCTTTCGCCGGGCCATCAGCGGCGATGGGATTCCACAACACAGCGCCGCCGCCTAAAGCGAAGCCCGGCGGCACTGGCCGCCGGGCTGCTTTTGAACAAGCTGTTGCGTGGGGCGGCTCCAACTTTGTCATGTCGCTTGCTTGAGTGCCGCAGCGCCTCTGTGCAATAGCGGGATTGCCAACGCGAACGATCGCAACCACCGGCCAGCCCGCCATGCAAGACACAGCCAGACTCGCTTTGCTTTCCGCTTTCGAGCCCGAGTGGCACATATTGCGGGACCGCTTGGAAGACCCCCGGCATTACGAGTTTGCCAAGAAGCCGTTTGTCACCGGCACCTTGGCGGGAAAGCCGGTTGTCGCGTTTCTCTCCGGCACGTCGATGGTCAATGCCGTGATGACGACGCAACTCGCCATCGATCACTTCAAGGTCGAAGGCATCATCGTCTCCGGCGTGGCCGGTGGCGCGGACCCGGCGCATGGGATCGGCGACATCATCGTGCCTGAGCGCTGGGGCCAGTACCTGGAAATGGTCTTCGCCCGCAAAACGAAAAAGGGCTATAAGCTCCCTCCGTTTCTGACGTCCGATTTCCCCAACTTGGGAATGATCTTCACCCTCAAGGCCGGCACCTTCGAAGAGCTCGCGGGGGTGGGTAAGAGCCGGTTCTGGTTCCCGGCAGATCCGCGCTACCTGGCCGCGGCGAGGCGAGTCGCCGAAAAGGTGACGCTGACCAACAGCGATCATCAGGGACGTGTCTTGAACAGGATGCCGAAGATGCACGTCGGAGGTGCCGGCGTCTCAGGCACCGCCTTCGTCGACAACGTTGCGGTGCGCAAGTGGGCGCACCGCGCCTTCGGCGCCATGTCGCTCGACATGGAGACCGCGGCGATCGCTCAGGTCGCCGATGCGAATGGCGTCCCTTTCGTGGCCTTTCGCGCCTTGTCCGATCTAGCCGGAGCCGAATCCGGAGAGAACCAGTTCGAGATCTTCATGGGCTTCGCGGCGACCAATATCGCCGACGTGGTCACCGCTCTCGTGAAAGAACTGGCCTAGAGCCATCCTGAGTTAGATGGCGTTGGGCGTCCGCGACATGGCGCAGGGCGCTAAACTCCCGTAAGATCGAAACCAACGTGCGATATGCCATCAGAAAATACGACGAGACCGAGCGCCGCCGGCTGGAAGCTCTGGCTGCTCTGCTGGACCCTTTCACCTTCCATCAATTGAAACAGATCGGCATCGAACCGGGCTGGCGCTGTCTCGAGATCGGGGCGGGCCTCGGCACGGTGTCGCAATGGCTGGCGGAGCAGTTGGGCGAGCAGGGTGACGTCCTCTGCACGGACTTGCAGACCGACTTTATCGCCGACATCGACCATCCGCGGATCCAGGTCGAGAAGCGCGACATCACGCAACCGCCGCCCGAGCGGGAGCAATTCGATCTGGCCGTCGCAAGGGCTGTTCATCATCACATACCCGACCGCGACGCCGCCGCGCGAAATCTCGTCGGCACAGTGCGGCCGGGCGGGCACATTCTCTATGTCGAGCCCGACATGCACCCGGCATTCTGTGACGACCACCCCGTTTGGAAACGCCTGTGGCAGGCGTTTTTCCAATGGGGCGAGCGCCGCGATATCGACTATTACACGGGACGTCGGGTTCCGGCTCAGCTCGCGGCGATCGGCATGGACATCGTTTCGGTTCGTGGCGAGACGGTTCTGTTCAACGGCTCCGAGGCGTCGAAGGCGGCGCGCGACCTCTATCGCATGACCTTCGATGCGGTGCTGCAGCCAATGATCGATCAGGGCTTTCTTGCGAAGTCGGACAGTGAGGAAGCCTATGCGCTGCTCGACAATCCCGAGGCCTGGCTGATGAGCCTCTGCTTCTTTGCCACCCACGCTCGCAAGCCGCTGGCGGCCGACGGTGGAGAAGGGCAATAACGCGGCCCGGCCAGAAGCCGCATCCTGAGACAATCGACACGACATGCAGCCTTTCGGACCGTGTATCTGGACAGTGAGCGGCGACGATGTCCGCATGTACGGGCTGCTGCCGTTCACGACACGGATGACCATTGTCCGGCTGGACTCGGGAGGGCTGTGGCTTCACTCTCCCGTGCAGCCGACTGCCGAACGTCGCCGCGCCGTTCAGCCGCTGGGCCCCGTCGGGCATCTCGTTGCACCCAACAAGATCCACAGCCTCGGCATCGCGCCCTGGAAGGCCTTGTACCCCTCCGCCAAGGTCTGGGCCTCGCCGGCATTCAGCAAGCGGCATCCCGATATCGCCATCGATGCGCTGCTCACGGATGGCATCGAAGCCCCGTGGAGCGGCGAGATCGAGCATTGCGTGATCGAGGGACATGCCGTGCTGGATGAGGTCGCGTTTCTGCACAAAGCCTCCAAGACGCTCATCATCACGGACATGATCCAAAAGCACGACGCCGCCGGCGAGTCGTGGTTCTGGCGCGGCATAAAGCGCATGGCGGGCATCTGGGGCAGGGACGGCGGCACCCCCCTGGACATCAGGCTCAGCGTGCGGGACAAGCCAGCGATGCGGCGGAGCATCGACAGGATTCTCGCCTGGGATTTCGACAATCTCATCATCGCGCACGGCCATTGCCTGCAAGGCGGTGCCAAAGACGATGTCCGCCGCGCGTTCGCTTGGCTCACCGGCGCGTGGCGGCCCAGCGCACGTGTATGAGAGGCAGTTCTAACCGGTCCCCCTTCGCCAAGGCTTCGGCCTTCGCCGACCGAAAGTCGGCTTCGGCGGAGTAGGCAAGCTCGAAGAGCGCAGGGTAGCGGGCCATGTGAGACGAAAATGCGAACTATTCTTTCGCTATAGCCCACCGATAACACTGGCGGTGAATGCGTCGTAGCGAAGTCAGAATGAGATCATTTGAGATTTGGCGATCCCTGACAATTCGAAATCAATGTTCGCGTTGCTGTACGCCAGACTTCGCCTGAATAGGTATCGGGTTTCCGGCATGGACATGCATCCTCTTTGAGACCAGCGGCGATGCTATCGACTAGCCTTGCGTTTATCTCGTCGATTTGCGTGCGAATCACCGATAGGGGCGCGGACTGGGGCTCGACCTGAAACCAGCCATTTTCCCAACCGGTAATGTAATCCGTCTGTATTAGTTTCGCCGCTTCTATCTGATCGACAATAATGCTCGTTACATAGTCCTTCGGCAGGTTTTCAAATTGCGCTGCGGTCGAAAATCGCTCAATGATCGCTTTTTCGCGATCGCGATCCTCAATCGGCAAACCTTTGGCATGTTTGTACGCCGCAACATCTTTCATAACGGAAAGGCGGTCTGCGATCACACGGCAGGTGCTGTCTGAATTTGAAACATCGCCATGCTGAGCATTCGGGGCGGACGCGCATCCAGCCAGCCAAACAAGACATGTCGATACGATCGCAACAAACATAATCTTGTTCATGTGTCCCCCGAGATTTCTTTGCTCGAACCGAATGGCGCTGTTCGCAGCGTCGCCTCGCGGCTCGAAGAGCGTAGGGTGGCGGATGGGGTGGGATTCGAACCCACGAGACGCTCTCGCGCCTGCCGGTTTTCAAGACCGGTGCCTTCAACCGCTCGGCCACCCATCCGTCTTGTGCAGAGCCGCATCGATAGGGCGACCTTAGGCGCGATGCAAGCGAGCCGCTTTGCCGAGACCGCTGGACTCTCTAGATAGTATGGCGTTCGCAACAGGATCGGCTTCGAAAAAGGGACGAACCAGACGGTGACGGCCTCCGATATGCCCGCCGTACTGCTGGCCGCCCACGGTGAGACCGGCGGGGCGCAGAACAACGCGCTGCTGGCCCGCGTCGCCGCCGAGGTTGCCGCTCAGCTCCCAGACCTGCCGGTTGCCTGCGGCGTGCTGAACGGCGCGCCGGCGCTGGAGCAGGCGCTGGCGGCGCTCGCCGGGCGCCATCTCCTGGTGCATCCCTTCTTCATGTCCGACGGTTACTTCGTACGCCAGGCCCTGCCCAAGCGGCTCGAAGAGAGCCCGGTGGCGGGCTGGACCCTGCTGACTCCGCTTGGGCTGCTGCCGACCTTGCCGGCGCTGATCGCCAAGGAGATCACAACGGATCGGCAAGAGATCCTGATCGTCAGCCACGGCGCTACCAAGAGCGATCGCTCGCGTCTTGCGACCGAAGCCTTCGCCGACGCCCTGCGGCGAGCGCTGCCAGGGCGGGAGATCACCTGCTGCTACCTCGAGGAAGAGCCCTTTGCCGAACAGGCCGTGGCAAAGCTCGGCCCTCACGCCCAGATCGTCAGCTTCTTCGCCGGGGAGGGCGCACACGGCCGCAGCGACCTCTGCCGTTTGGTCGCGGACTCAGGCAAGCCCGACTTGGCCATCACCGACTCCGTCGGCGCGCTTCCCGGCCTCGCCGATCTCATCGTCGCCGAACTGCGTGTGGCGCTGGCCGATGCTACGTGAGCTTGACCGTCCGGAAGTCGCCCCGACGCACCTTTGGGGCCGACCCGCGTTGCCTTCTTCGGGATGGAAGAGTTTAGCGGCTCAACCCTGTATCTCACTGTGGGTTATGGCAACAGGCCCAGGGGAGCTTTCGCGGCGCGGGTTTCTATTGCCCCTATCGGAGAGTTCAATTCGTTCGGATCCTCTTCATCTCTCTCCGCATCGGGCTCCTCGTCTCCCTGCGTATCAGAGCGTTGTGGGTTTCTTTGATCGGACGGGACAAAGCAAGGTGGCTCGTTGGCATGAGCACGGTATGGCTGAACCGTAACCGCCAACGCAGTCGTGTTGCCCTCGCTGGTCCATACACGAATTGGCAACGTGACAATGGCCCCTTCCATTGGCTGGAGCGCCCCGTTGTTTACCTGTCGGAAGGCGCCGGCATCAGCGCCGCTGTCGACGAGACCTGAATTAGCATTGAATTGATTCGGGTTGTCGACGCAATCGAACTTGGCGATCAATCCGGTCATGTCAGGCAAGACCTGCACAGAGTCGGCAAGCTGAGAGCCAAGAAAAACGCGCGGGTTGCGCCACAAGCGGTCGCCGAGCAGCACGATGTTTGCAGGTCGACCTGCTACGACGGTCTCCTGTTGCTTCGGATCCGAAGTAACGGCATCCGATCGGATACCGACGCCTTGGAGATTTGGTTCATCCACAACCTGAATACGCAACTTGTGAGAGACATTGAACTCATCGCCAGGCAGTTTCACGATGTGTCCTTGCCAACTGAGCGAGCTTCCATCACTACAGCTCCGCTTCAGCCTTTTCTTTCGACTGTCGGGAGCTGCGGGCTCGCCTGCATCTCCATCCGGGATAGGCCGAAGCGGCTGCTCCGCCAACTGACTGGCTTTTTCGATGGTAACCCAACAGGCGCCAATCTCAATCTTTGCTAACCGCCACCAGCTCGGCACCGAGATCAACGCGCTTACCGGATAGTTGCGAACTCCACCATCTGCCAAAGTCTCGGGAGAGACAATCCAACCGAAAATGGCTCTATCGAGGCCACCGGTCGTTCTAGTGTCCGTTGTATTGCTTGTGCCGCCATCAGTGGCTATCGGATTTGCTGGCTCTTCAGCATCGGAACTTTGATCAGAGCTATCACGCTCTTCCTCGGGACCAGGAGGATTAAGCTGCTCGTCATCGACATCAATGAACCCAAGATCTCGTACAAAACTGTACCCAACCACCTCTTGGTTCTGCACAAAACCCTGCCAATGCTCTCGGCCAAGAACACCGACACTACCCTCGCCTGAACCGATATTGGCTTGGCCCACGATTAGCTTGAAAGCCAACTCATCGCTGAGCGCGCGGGAGCGCATCCCGGGCCGCATTGCCTCACCTTTAACGTCGTAGGCATAAATCTCGATATCGTCGAAAAGCTTGCTGTGAAACTCGCGAATAACAACGTCGTTGTTGTCTTTCACAGGTGCGCTCAACTGTATTGCGCAGGAGTTATGCTGGCAGTTTACAAGATCTAATTCAAAGAATTCACCTAGTTCTTTTTTCTTAAGATCATTCAGCGTAAATGCGGACACAACTATTTGTTTTATCCGCGCGCTGGGTGCCGCATTAGGGCACAAGAAAACACTTGAAAATGCGCGCTTTATAGTAGATGGGGATGAGCATTCTCTGTAATACTCTTCCTTAATCTGCTCTTTATTATCACTTAAAAATGGGCTGTGGTCAGCAATTTCACGTCCTAATTGTTCTTTCAGCCCCGCTCTTATTGACTTAACAAGCTCAGAGTAAGTCGGTGTGCTTTCAACACTTCCATCGGCTGGGTGCCAGTAGGCCTCGGAAACCGTCGACAAAGGGTAGTATCGCGTCATTTCAACGTCACGATACAATTGCCACTCATTGTTACGAGATGCGTGCCAAGCAATATTGCGAGCCTGCAAAAGAGATAGTAGAGGCAAAATACGCGCGTTGAATTCGGGTGGCGGTTGCTTGATTATGCAGACTTGGTTGCGCAAATTAGCCAATAGCTGATTACCGCTCAGCGGTTGTTTCGCGATGTCTCCGAATTCCGAACTGCATAGCTCGTTCAAGTAATTCTGTAGCGACCAAACGTTGCTATGGTAAAACTCATTATTAAATTCGTAACAAAGCTCGATTTCACCGGTCGTTGGGCATATGGAAATGCCATCTGTTTTAGCTCGAGATAGCTTGCTGCATAATACAGACAATACACTACTGCGATCTAATGTTGATCTGGGGGTTTTATTAAGAAATATGTCTTTTTGTATTTCTATTCTGGGATTTTGAATCTCATTACACAGCGGTTCCAGCTTTTTGATATACCCATTGGTATCTTCGTATAGCCTATTTAACCTATAATGCGCGCGATATGTTGATATGAACTCTAAAATATGGTTCCGACGGGCTAGGCTGTCATAGGGCGGAGAGGAAGCATCTTCGTTTCTAAGAATTGTAAGTAAAGCTTGCACATGCGGATCGTCGGTTAAGGCATCTTCGAGGCTTTTGATGAGCTTCGCTTGATCGGTAGGGGCGCTACCTTGCTGGGGAACATCAGGGAAAAAAGCACGCATTCGATTGTCTATCGCTCCTTGGATGATTGGCTCCAAGAAGAAGAGCCAATCATCCCAAAGCCTCTCAAATTGTTCGATTTCACGGTCGCCGTCATGCCTCCGGAAGGTTACGTCCACAACGGCCACTTGGTCTTTTGCCCGATGCTCTCGACTTTGCGGCATGACCAACGCTACATCGAAAGCCAGCTGGTAAACCGTGTTACCTTCTATATCGTGGCGATCGTCCAGCTGATTTTTCAGCCACTCATGCTCCACCTTATGGCGAAACGCGCGCAACATTTCGTACTGTAGAAGGGTGGGTAGATTGGTGACTGGCGTTGGGGCTTGTGGGACATTGTTTGCCTCACCTGCACCCGGATCGCCTTGCTGCCCGTTTTGGGAGCTGTTTGCTTGAATACCCGGGCCAACGCCACCCGCGACCCTGACTTGGCGCTCCAAGAGCTCAGCCAGACGAAAGTGAAGATACTCAAACTTGCTTCGATCTCCTTTGTCGTCCTCATTAAATTTTGTAAGCTCAAGCTGCTCTTTGAGCCATTCCTGATTGCGAAGCCGGGAGTTAATTAAGCGCTCGCGTGTGTAGATGTTTGGCGTGCCGACAAAGATCACGCCTGGACTATCCTCTTTCCCAATCGGCCAGGGGATGTCGTCGCGAAAGTAGGTGCCGATCGCCAAACCACCTGCCAAGATGACCACCATTGCAGTCGCGCCTATGTTCCAGCGACTTTTGGTTTTCTTTGATGACGTTCCGGTTGGCTCTGGTTGCCCTGCATCCGACATCGGACGTTACCCCTTCAAACAGCGCTAGCGTCGGTTATCGCCTGCTAAGCCAGCCGCCTCGTCCTCCAGCGCATCCATCACCGCATCGGCGACGGCCTTCTTGGTCAGCTGGCAGTAGTGCGTCTCGGTCCCGTCGAAGCGGCCGTGCTCGAAGAACTTGTTGCCCGGAGCGCCGCCGCCGCAGAGCGCAAAATAGCCGCAGCTGGCGCGACAGTTGGCGACACCGCGTTCGATCTCTGCACAGACGCGACGGAAGCTCGGCTCCTCGAAGAGGTCGTCGACTGCGTGAGTCGCGAGACGGCCGAAGATGAAGTCGCCATAGTCCGGCGCACGGGCGCCAAGCAGCTCCGGAGAGAAGGCGCTCATTCCCCCGCTGACGTCGACGTTGAGAATCTTGAGCGGGGTAGACTGCTGCCCAACCGCGATGTCGGGGACCTTGCCGAGAACCGCTCCGACCATGCCGGCGAACTCGCGCACCATGATGGGATTGCCATGCGCGGCATTGCGGCGGATGAACCGGGCGAGAAAGGCGTGAAGCAACGCTCGGGCTTCGGGGACCTCCAAGCTCGAGTGCGGGTTGGCCGCCTCTTTCTCTTCTATGTTGAAGCCGATGTTCCAAAGGCTCTCATCATGGAAGAAGTCGAAGATCGCATCCGCCTGGGTCAGCGAGTCTCGGGTCAGGACCGCGATCACATGGAAGGGGATCTGCGCGCCTTTGAGCCGTGCGACACCGGCCATGGTCTTGGCGAAGCTGCCCGCGCCGGAGCGCGTGGTGCGATAGCGATCGTGCAGCCACTGCGGCCCGTCGAGGCTGACCCCAACGGAGACTCGCCACCGCCGGATCAGCGCAATCCAAGCATCGTCGATCAAGGTCGCATTGGTCTGAAAGCAATGGCGAATCTCAACACGCTCGCCAAGGGATTCGGCGAAGAGACGAAAGGCGCGCTCGTAGTAGTCCGGCGGCAGCACCAGCGGCTCGCCGGCATGCCAAACGACAGAGAGCGTGTCGCCAAGCAGCGGACAGTCCGCCAGGCGCCGACACAGCAATTGCAGCGTCTCTTCCGTCATGCGCTGCCGGTTGCCGCGGTCCGGCAAGTAGCAATAGCTGCAGTCCAGATTGCAGAAGGGCGTCGGTTGAACGACCAGCAGCTCGATTGGCTGGGCGCCGCCGATAGACACCACCGGCGCGGCCTGCGCTGTGGCCGTCGACCTGCGTTCGCGCGAAGGGCGGCGAGTCTCTAGTAGTTCAGCCATCTGTGGTTCGGCCAATTAGACCAATCGCGCCAGAAATTCGGCCAGTTGGGCCAGTTATACCACTGGGCGATGAGCGACGAGGTCTTGCCGTCTTGCAGATCGGGGGAGAGCGCCTGTTCGAGCGCCACGGACCGTTCCCTCAATCTGGCGATGCGCTCGACGACCTGCTGTTCGTCTCGGTCCGGGAGCAGTGCATTACTGTCGATTGGCGAAGCCGAAGGCCTTCCGACCAGACCTAGTCCAATCGTCGCGGCGATGCTGGCCAGTATCCCAAAGGTCCGGCCGAAACGCTTTGCTCGCTGCATCTCCACCTCAACTCTTTTTTGAAATGAGGCGTCACGTCTTAGCGTCTTGATTTGAGCGGCGGCAGGCCCCCCAAGCTCCGACCCACCGAAAAAAGTAGCAGTCATTTTACATGAATGCAACTCTAGGATGGAATTCCCACACTACATCAATGTCAAAAAGATCATTGTCGTGCTGGTAAGGCTGCATTCTGCAACTCTCATTGCAAATACATGTATTATGGCCGACGCCCCGGCATCGCCGATCTCATCGTCGCCGAACTGCGCGTGGCGGTGGCTAAGGCCACGCGGGCTAGAAACATCACAGAGACGTGCTTTATACACAATTTCGGACTGTTATTATACTGTAGCAGACGTACGGTAGGGCTTCTGCCGACCGTGGACAGCATTTGGGGGAGTACTATGCTGACACGTGCGACCTTGGCCGGCGCCTTGATAGCGCTGGGCTTCATCATTCATCTGCTTGCCACTTCGCCCTGACCCGGCCGGTCGAGACGCACGTCGCGCCGACTTGCCTCGTGGCGACAAAGCAGTAATCCTTCGCTGACTAATCCCGTTGGGCCGCTCAACGATCACACTTTTCCATGCGCCCTGAGTGCGGATGCAGTCAGACCGAGGTGGCCCCAGATCCGAGCCGCACCGTGAGCGATCTTGCCGCCTTCACCCAGATCATAGCCTATGCTTGCCTGCCGGCTGCCGGCAGCCTGATCGGTGCCATCCTCGCCGAGTTCGCCCGGCCGCCGCGCTGGGTAATCGGCGCCGCACTGCACGGCGCCGCCGGCATCGCCGTCGCTCTGATCATCGTCGACCTGATGCCACGAGTGCTCACGGGGCTGTCCGTCACGGCAATGCTGCCCGCCTTTCTCGCCGGCGCGCTCGCCTCGCTGGGTCTCGCCTACGGCATCCGCGGCCTTTATCGCGGATCGCGTCACGCTGTCGGGGCCTTCATGGTGTACGGCGCCATCGGCGCCGATCTCTTTGCCGACGGGCTGGTCACAGGCGCCGGATCGGCCGCCGCGCTCAGCCTGGGACTGCTGCTTGCGGCCTCCCAACTGGTCGCAAACATTCCTGGCGGCTATGCGGCAGGCGCCAACCTGCATGCGCGTGTAG
>JANQMX010000016.1 GCA_028279885.1 Rhodovibrionaceae bacterium
TCCGATGCCGTCGGGGGCCGTCCACAACAACATTTCTAAGCCCGCGCGAGCGTCGCCATGGATCCCGGCTCGCGGGCTTCGCCCTTGGCCGGGATGACAATCAGAACGAAGCTGCGAAGTGTCAGGCGTCGTCGCGCAGGCCGAGCTTGGCTTGGACCTGTTGGCGCAGGCGCACGCGGTCGCGGGTCTCGACGCCGATCAGCTCGGCAACGCGCCAGATGAGGTTGCTCTCGTACTCGTCCAGCACGCCGTCGGCATAGGCGGTCTCCCAGAGGTACTCGATGAGCTGCAGCCGGCCGTCCATGTCCAGCTTGTCGGTGATGACCTTGGTGAAGTGGTAGAGATCAACCGACTCGCGCTCCTTCTCGCGGCCGCGTTCGATGAGATCCTGCACCTCCTCCTCGTCCAGATCGAAGCGCCGCTTGAGCAGCTCGTGCAGCTTGTCCATCTCGATCTTCTCGAGCGAGCCGTCGACGACGGCCGCACGAATCAAGAGGACCGCCGTTGCCAGCGGCAGGTCGGTCTCCGGAACCGGCTCGCTCTGCGGCTCCAGGAGGGTGCGCTTGAGGAAGGTCAGAAGCTCTTGCGGCATAACGGTGTCTTCGTTCTTGTCGTTGAGGAAGAATAGCCCAAGGCCAAGAGATAGTATGCCACAGGCTCGGTTTAAGGTTCCTGTCTTGGCGGGTGGCGACAAATTTGGCAGTTAAGGCCGGGACCGGGGCAGCTTCTTTGCCCGTTCAGACCCATTTTTCTCGCGAGCTGAAGGTTGGTTATGAGTGCAGCAGATGTGGCGGCGGATACCGCGAACGACTCTGGCGCGGACACCCCGCGGGACTTTATCCGCGACATTGTCCGGTCGGACCTAGCGGCCGGGCGTACGGCCGAGGTGGTGACCCGCTTCCCGCCGGAACCCAACGGCTTTCTCCATATCGGCCACGCCAAGTCGATCTGCCTCAACTTCGGGGTGGCGCAGGAGTTCGGGGGACACTGCAGCCTCAGGTTCGACGACACCAATCCGACCAAGGAAGAGCAGCTCTACATCGACGCCATCGAAGAGGACGTGCGCTGGCTCGGCTTCGACTGGGGCTCGCATTTGCATCATGCCTCGGACTACTTCCAGCAGCTCTATGACTGGGCTGAGCACCTGATCGAGACGGGCAAGGCCTATGTCGACGATCTCTCGCCCGAAGAGATGCGCGCGTATCGGGGCACCTTGACCGAGCCGGGGCGCGACAGCCCCTATCGCAGCCGCTCGCTTGAGGAGAGTCTGGATCTCTTCCGCCGTATGAAGGCCGGCGAGTTCCCTGATGGCGCGCGGGTGCTGCGGGCCAAGATCGACATGGCCTCAGGCAACATCAACCTGAGGGACCCGGCGCTCTACCGTATTCTGCACGCGAGCCACCCACGCACGGGCGATGCCTGGTGCATCTATCCGACTTACGACTTCGCCCATGGACAGTCGGATGCCATCGAAGGCGTCACCCACTCGCTTTGTACTCTTGAGTTCGAAGACCACAGGCCGCTCTACGACTGGCTGATCGAGAACCTGCCGGTGCCGACCCGGCCGCGGCAGTACGAGTTCGCACGCCTCAACCTGTCTCATACTGTGCTGTCCAAGCGCCGGCTCATCCAGCTGGTGACCGAGGGGCATGTGGCCGGTTGGGACGACCCGCGCATGCCGACCTTGGCCGGCCTGCGCCGCCGCGGCGTGCCGCCGGAAGCGCTGCGCGACTTCGCGCGGCGCATCGGCATCTCCAAGGCCGACAACCTTGTGCAGCTCGCCCTGCTGGAGGCCTGCATGCGGGAGGCGCTGAACAAGAGCGCGCTGCGCCGCATGGCGGTACTCAACCCGCTGAAAGTGGTGATCGAGAACTACCCCGAAGGCGAGAGCGAGCTGCTGGAAGCGGTCAACAATCCGGAAGACCCTGAAGCCGGCACGCGCCAAGTGCCCTTTTCCCGCGAGCTCTACATCGAGCGGGAAGACTTCATGGAAGATCCGCCCAAGAAATTCTTCCGCCTTGGCCCCGGCCGCGAGGTGCGCTTGCGCTACGCCTATTTCATCACCTGCCGGGAGGCGGTGAAGAACGACGCTGGCGAGATCGTCGAGCTGCGCTGCACCTACGATCCCGCAACCCGCGGCGGGGACTCGCCCGATGGCCGCAAGGTCAAAGGTACCTTGCACTGGGTTTCTGCGGCGCACGGGATTCCCGCCGAGGTGCGCAACTACGATACTCTCTTCACCGAAGAGGTACCGGGCACCGGGCACGGCGGCGACTACCTGGCGGATCTCAACCCGGACTCGCTTAAGGTGCTCGATTGCTGTCTGCTTGAGCCGGCTCTGGCCGAAGCACCAGTGGGCACGGCCGTCCAGTTCGAGCGTCTCGGTTACTTCTGTCCCGACCCGGACAGCACGCCGGAGCGCCCGGTTTTCAACCGCACTGTCGGCCTGCGCGACACCTGGGCGAAGCTCCAGAGTAAGCGATGACGGGCGAGTGATCTGAAGTAACGCCCGCTGCGTACACGTTTCTTATCGCAAAATAAGCATAGAGATGCTCTGCCTCTAATACCCTATTTGTATTGAGGCATAAAAAGGGCGGCTTGTGTCCTATTTATATTCCAGCCTTGGCTGATCCATGCGCAGTTTTCTCCGTAAGTATTGGGCATGGCGTCGCGTGGCGGCGTTTATCCAAGCTCGTGCTAAGAATCTGAGAGGAAATGTTATGAACCTGCGCAGCGTGATTTCGGCTGTCACCGGCTTCTTTGCCGCTGTCATCGTCGCCGGCACAGCCTTTGCCGGCTCCGCCAACAAGGACATCGTGGACACGGCGGTTGACGCCGGGCAGTTCAAGACGCTGGTCGCGGCCGTGCAGGCCGCCGGTCTGGTCGATGCCCTGAAGTCCGACGGTCCCTTCACCCTCTTCGCGCCGACCGATGAAGCTTTCGCCAAGCTGCCGGAAGGCACCGTCGAGGCCTTGCTTCTGCCGGAGAACAAAGACCAGCTCATCGCTATCCTGACCTACCACGTCGTGCCCGGGAAGGTGATGTCCACGGATGTCGCAGGCCAGAAGGTCAATGCCGAAACGGTTCAGGGCAGTGAATTGACCATCGATGCCATGAAGGGCGTGAAGGTCAACGAGGCGTCTGTGATCGCTGCCGACGTCGAGGCCAGCAACGGCGTCATCCATGTGATCGACACTGTTGTGCTGCCGCAGTAATCGCACAGCCTGACCCTATATTCTTGCCGAGCGGCGGGGCCTCTGGCCCCGCCGCTGTGCGTTCGCGGATAGCGTCTTTCCTGAGGGCCGCTGCCCGGTCCCAAGAATTTCACAGCTAAGAGGGTGGCATCCTGCCGCGCTTTCTTAGATAGGGGTTCGGTACGTTGCCTACGCAGTTTCAGCAGGTTGCCGCTCGTGTCGAAGACCGTGGTGATCCTACAGGCGAGGGAAGGTGCCTCCTGTGATCCTCACGAAATGGTAGTGACTTGAAAGACGGGCGATGCGACCGATTTTTTTGGAATGGTTGCCTTGGATTGGGGCTGGGCGCCGATTACCTCGGGATCAAGGATAACTTGAATGATTGAAAGCCCCCGGCGGGTTGAAGCCGCAAGCGTCGCGAGCCCCATTCGCGTCGATATCGTCTCAGACGTCGTCTGCCCCTGGTGCGTCATCGGCTACAAGCAGCTCGAACGCGCTTTGATATTGAGCGATCTCGTTGCCGAGATTCACTGGCACCCCTTCGAGCTCAACCCCGACATGGATACGGCAGGCGAGAACCTGCGCGATCACCTGGTTACCAAGTACGGGATATCGGTCGAAGAGAGCCGGGATGCGCGGGCGCGCCTAACTCAGCTCGGTGAGGCGCTTGGCTTCACCTTCGACTACCGAGACGACATGCGCGTGGTGAACACGTTCCGGGCGCACCAGCTGCTGCACTGGGCCGAACGCGAAAGCCGCGGGCAGGCGCTCAAGATGGCGCTCTTTGCTGCCTATTTCACCGAGCGGCGCAATCTCGACGACCCTGACGTCTTGATCGATGTTGCGGCAGGCGTCGGCCTCGACAGAAGCGAGGCGGCGGCGGTTTTGGCAGACGGTCGCTATGCGGAGGCGGTGCGAGAGCTGGAGCGGTTCTGGGTTTCCCGAGGCATCACCGGCGTGCCGGCGATCATTTTCAATCAACGCCATCTCGTCACCGGGGCCCAGGGCGTCGACCGCTACTTCCGTATCCTTGATCGTCTGGCGAAAGAGCAGGCCGCCTAAGCGGCCGACTGCTCCCGTGCAACCTGATTTCTCAGGGCAGGGAAATCGTCAGGGGTGATCGTCTCGCGCTCCAGCAGCAGAGCCGCGCCGGCTTCCAGCTCTTCGCGGCGGCGGGTCAGCACGACGGTCGCCGCATCGAAGGCCTGCTCGACCAGGGCGCGCACGGCGAGATCAATCTCCCGCGCCGTGTCCTCGCTGTACTCGCGCGGCGACCAGCCGAGAGCCCCTTCACCGAGGAAGGCCTGGCGCTGCGGGTCGTAGGCCACCTGACCAATCGCTTCCTCCATGCCGTAGCGGGTCGCCATGTGCCGGGCGATGTCAGTGACCTTATCGAGGTCGTCGGCGGCCCCGGTCGAGATCTCGTGGAACACCAGGGCCTCAGCGGCGCGGCCACCCATCAAGACGGCCATCTTGTCGGCAAGCTCTTGCCGGGTCATCAGGAAGCGGTCTTCGGTCGGCCGCTGGATGGTGTAGCCAAGCGCGCCGACGCCGCGCGGGATGATGGAAACCTTGTGCACCGCGTCGGTGCCAGGCAGAGCCGAGGCGACCAGGGCGTGGCCCATCTCGTGATAGGCCACCCGTTCGCGCTCGGCGCGGTTCAGCAGGCGGCTGCGCTTTTCGAGGCCGGCGACAATGCGCTCAATGGCGGCGGTGAAGTCCGCCAGGGTTACGGCGTCTGCATCGCGCCTGGTTGCTAGAATGGCCGCTTCGTTGACCAGGTTGGCCAGGTCAGCCCCGCTGAAGCCGGGTGTCAGCGCGGCGATCTGGGCCAGGTCGGCATCTGGCGCCAGTTCGATCTTCCTGACGTGGACCTCGAGGATGGCCAGGCGGCCGACCTTGTCGGGTCGGTCGACCAGCACCTGGCGATCGAAGCGTCCGGCACGCAGTAAGGCCGGGTCAAGGATCTCGGGCCGGTTGGTGGCGGCGAGCAGCACGATGCCCTGACTGGTGTCGAAGCCGTCAAGCTCGGCAAGCAGCTGGTTGAGCGTCTGCTCCTTCTCGTCATGGCCGCCGCTCATCGGACCGGCCCCTCTGGCTCGGCCCAGGGCGTCGAGCTCATCGATGAAGATGATGCAGGGCGCCGCTTGGCGTGCCTGCTCGAAGAGATCCCGCACGCGGGCGGCGCCGACGCCGACGAACATCTCGACGAACTCGGAGCCGGAGATGGAGAAGAAGGGCACGCCGGCCTGTCCCGCGACAGCACGGGCCAGCAAGGTCTTGCCCGTTCCCGGCGGGCCAACCAGCAGGATGCCCTTGGGTACGCGGGCGCCGAGACGACCATAGCGCTCCGGCTCTTTCAGGAAGTCCACGATCTCCTGCAGCTCGGACTTGGCTTCGTCGACGCCGGCGACATCATCGAAGGTCACCTGAATGTCGGTTTCGACGTAGACCTTGGCCTTGCTGCGGCCGACGCTCATCAGGCCGCCAAAGCCCTGCTTGTCCGCCATGCGCCGGATGAGAAACATCCAGATGAAGACGAAGAAGACGACCGGAACGATCCAGGAGAGCAGATCGCGCAGAAAGCGGCTTTCCACCTCGCCGGTGAAAACGACGTCGTGCTCACGCAGCTTGTCGGCAATCTCGGCTTCCACCCGGTTGGTCACGAAGAGGTCGCGGCCGTCGGCGAGCGGCGTCTTCAGCCGGCCATGGATAGTCGTTTCTCTGACGCCCACCTCGGCAATCTGGCCGTCTTCGAGCAGATCCTCGAATTCGCTATAGGGAATGCGTTCGACGGCTTGGTGGCTGGCCCAAAAGCTCTGAAACAGCAGCACCAAGGCCACTGCAATGAAGACATACCAGAGATTAATCTGATGCTTCTTTTCCATGACGACGACTGCGTCTGCGGGACCATCTGCACGACGGTCGCTATCGAACCAGCGTTAAACTAAAGCCACAAAAAAGACCAGGCTTTGCGGTGGATCAGACGCCGGCGGAAGATAAGGGGCGGTCAGGCTGCGCGGCTCAATGCGTGCTCCCAGTTCAGCGCCGTCTGGATAATCGTCTCAAGGCTGTTGTGGCGCGGCTGCCAGCCCACCTGCTTCATCAATCGTGAGGGGTCGGAGATCAGCATCGGCGGATCGCCAGCGCGGCGCGGCGCTTCGATCGCGGTCAGCGGCCGCCCGCTCAGCCGCTCGACAGTTTGCAGAACCTCTCGCACCGAAAAGCCGCTGCCATAGCCGCAGTTCATGACGGTGAGCGGTTGCTCCGCCGTGGCGAGCCAGTTGAGTACCGCCACATGAGCCTCGGCCAGATCGGAGACATGGATGAAGTCCCGCACGCAGGTGCCGTCCGGCGTGTCGTAGTCCGTGCCGAAAATCTGCATGGCCGGCCGCTTGCCGGCCGCAACCTCGCAGGCGACCTTGATGAGATGGGTGGCGTTCTCGCCGCGCTGGCCGCAGCGCCCGCCCGGGTCGGCGCCGGCCACGTTGAAGTAGCGCAGAATGGCGACGTTGAAGTTGGAATAGGCGGCGACGCTGTCTTTCAGCACCTGCTCGGTCATCAGCTTCGACCAACCGTAGGGGTTGATCGGCTGGGTCGGGGCATCCTCGGTGACCTTCGAGGTTTCGGGGATCCCGTAGGTGGCGGCGGTGGACGAGAAGACCAAGCGTTCGATGCCGGCTTCAACACAGGCCTCGATCAGATCGCGGCTGACGCCGCTGTTGTTGCGGTAGTACTTGAGCGGATTGGCCACCGATTCCTCGACCCGCACAGAGCCGGCGAAGTGCATGACGGCCCGGATGTCGTATTCGGCGAAGGTGGCGTGAAGCGCCTTCTTGTCGCCGGCATCTGCCACCACCAGCGGGACCCCTTGTGGTATCGCAGCCCGCGCGCCGGTCGAGAGGTCGTCGACAACGACGGGCCGCCAACCAGCGTCGATTAAGGCCAGCACGGCATGGCTGCCGATATAGCCGGCACCGCCGGTGACGAGAATGGTTTGGCTCACGTCAGTCTCCCGTGGCTGGCTTTCTTGGTTGGAGGTTCAGGGGGTCCCGCACCGCGTTCCACCAGGCAGTCCAGTGCATTGCAACTGGGAATGACGACCGACGACCACAGCGTCGTCTCAGCCTCTCTTTGTTGCATGCAAAAAGGCTCCATCGATAAGGGCTTAAGAAACATCTCTTGGTGTCGCTGCTTGGACTGCCGGGACTTGTACCATGTTCCGAGCGTCATACCCCAGGATACGAACCCAATTCTCAAATCGGAGTGAACAGCGACCTTCTCGGGTGAGCCGGATGGTCAATCGAGGCAGCGCGCCAAGTCGGCGCAGAGGTCTTCGGAGTCTTCCAAACCGATCGAGGTGCGGAAGATACCCTCTCCGGCGAAGGCGCGGTAGCTTTCAGCCGCTTGGCCGCCGAGCTTGAATGACGATGCGAGAAGCTCGTCCGTCTCCAGCCAGTAAATCAAGCTGCGCTGGTGGCCGAGCGACACGGCGTAGTGAATGACCTGCAGG
Source organism: Rhodovibrionaceae bacterium (assembly GCA_028279885.1). Lineage (GTDB taxonomy): Bacteria > Pseudomonadota > Alphaproteobacteria > Kiloniellales > DSM-21159 > JANQMX01. The sequence goes on from JANQMX010000016.1 coordinate 7,708, forward strand.
TCCCGCATCATGCGCTGAGCGACCGCTGCACCGTCCTCGACCTGAAAGGCCAGCATGCCGGAGAAGTTGGCCATCTGCCGTTTGGCGAGCTGGTGCTGCGGATGGGATTCGAGGCCGGGGTAGAGCACCCGCTTGACCTTGGGATGGCCTTCCAGAAAGCGGGCGACCGCCATCGCCCCCTCTTCGTGTGCCTTCATGCGCAGGGGCAGGGTGGTCATCCCGCGCATGATCAGCCAGGCGTTGAAGGGGCTGAGCACGCCGCCATGGTGAATGCCAGCCTCGAGCCGCAGGGCTGCGATGGCGTCGCGGGCGCCGATCACGGCGCCGCCCAGCGCATCGCCATGGCCGCCGATATACTTGGTCAGGGAATGCACCACATAGTCGGCGCCGAGCGACAAGGGGCGGGTGGCCACCGGCGTGGCAAAGGTGGAATCGACGGCGAGCGCGATGTCGCGGCCGCGCAGCAGGTCAGCTGTGGCTTCGATGTCGGCCAAGCGCAGGATGGGATTGGCCGGCGTCTCCAGCCACACCAGCCGCGTCTCGGGCCGGATGGCCGTTTCGATCGCCGAGACCTCGCTGCTGTCGACCGGTGTCACGGTCATCCCGAAGCGCGGCAGGGTCTCGCGGAAGAGCTCGGCCGTGCCCGGGTAGTTGGTATCGCTGCAGACCAGGTGGTCCCCGGCCTTCATCAGGCTCAGCACCAGACCCGCCGAGGCGGCCATGCCGGAGGCGAAGGCAAGGCAAGCCTCGCCGCCCTCCAACGCCGCCAGCTTGGTCTCGAGCTGCTGCACCGTGGGATTGCCCCAGCGGGTGTAGATGAAGGACTCCTTTTCCGCGGCGCCGTGGGCGGAGAAGGCCAGCAGTTCGTCCTGCACGAAGGTGGTGGCCATGGCGATGTTGGGCGCCGAGGCGCCGGTGATCTCGTCGGGCTCTTCGCCGGCATGGACGGCCAAGGTGCGCAAGCCCTTCATGGCGTTCTGGTCTTTCAGCATCGAGCCTCCCAATCCCTGACAAACCGCTGAAGGCGGCCAGTATTTACACTTTTCTCGGGCAATCGCTTGCACATTCGGCCTCTCGATGCCAAGGCCTCTCCGTTATGACCAGCGACAAACGCGTCTATCTCTTCGACACCACGCTGCGCGACGGTGCGCAGACCCAGGGTGTCGACTTCTCGGTGCCGGACAAGATCGCGATTGCCGAGGCGCTCGACCGTATGGGCGTCGACTACGTAGAGGGCGGCTGGCCGGGCGCCAATCCGACCGACGATCGCTTCTTCGAGACCCCGCCTGCTTTCGAGACCGCGACCTTCGTCGCCTTCGGCATGACCCGCCGGCCCGGCCGATCCGCGGAGAACGACCCCGGCCTGGCCTCCCTGGTCAACAGCAAGGCGCCGGCGGTCTGCATGGTCGGCAAGACCTGGGATTTCCATGTCGATCTCGCGCTCGGCGTGCCGCTCAGTGAGAACATCGACATGATCGGCGAAAGCGTCGCCCACGTGGGCGCTCGCAAGGCCGAGGTGATGTTCGATGCCGAGCATTTCTTCGACGGCTACAAAGCTAACCCGGATTATGCGTTGGACTGCGTCAAGGCGGCCCATGAGGCCGGCGCCCGCTGGGTCGTGCTCTGCGACACCAACGGCGGTGCGCTGCCGCACGAAGTCGAGCGCATCGTCGCTGAGGTTGTCGGTGTCATTCCCGGCGAGCGGCTCGGCATCCACACCCACAACGACACGGAAAACGCCGTCGCCAACTCACTGGTGGCGCTCAATGCCGGCGCCCGCCAGGTCCAGGGTACGATCAACGGCTTGGGCGAGCGCTGCGGCAACGCCAATATTATCTCCTTGATTGCCAATCTCGCGCTCAAGACGGACTTCGAGATCGGCCTCGGCAAGGAGCAGCTGGCCCATCTGACGGCTTTGTCCCGGCTGTTGGACGACCGCCTCGACCGTTTGCCCCAGCGCAGTGCCGCCTATGTCGGCGAAAGCGCTTTCGCGCACAAGGGCGGCCTGCACGTCTCGGCCATCGCCAAGGACCCGAAGACCTACGAGCACGTGCCGCCGGAAACGGTCGGCAACCGGCGCCATTTGGTGGTGTCCGATCAGGCGGGCCGCGCCAACATCCTGGCCCGCTTCGCCGAGTGCGGCATCGAGATCGATCCCAAGCACCCCAAGGTTGGGGGTCTGGTGGAAGAGGTGAAGCACCGAGAGTTCGCCGGCTACGCCTACGACGGCGCCGAGGCCTCTTTCGAGCTTTTGGCCCGGCGCACCTTGGGGACGGTGCCCGAGTACTTCACCCTGCAGCGTTTTCGCGTGATGGACGACCGGCGCTGGAACGCGCGCGGGGAGCTGGTCACCGAGTCCGAGGCCACCGTGACCCTCTCCGTCGAGGGCCGGGACATGATGACGGTGGCGACCGGCAACGGCCCGGTCGATGCCTTGGACAAGGCTCTGCGCAAGGCCCTGACGCCCATCCATCCCATCCTGGAAACCATGTGGCTGGTCGACTACAAGGTGCGTATCCTGACGCCGCAGGCCGGCACCGAGGCGGTTACTCGCGTGATGATCGAGAGCGGCGGTCGCGGCGGCCGGCGCTGGCGCACCATCGGCGTGTCGCCGAACATCATCGATGCCTCTTTCTCAGCGCTCTATGACGCCATCACCTGGAAGCTCTTTCACGCCAGCGATATCAAGGAGTCAGAGGCGGGTATCGGCATCGCCGCGTCCTGAGCCTTTCGTTCGCTCTATCGGCTGGGGTGGCTGACAATGGCCGGAACCGACAAGACGCAAGCTTCTGCCCATGCTGAGAGCGGTGCCCCCGCCGTCATCCTGGTCGGCCCGCAGCTTGGCGAGAACATCGGCATGGTGGCGCGGGCCATGCTGAACTGCGGCCTGCTCGACCTCAGGCTGGTGCGCCCGCGCGATGGCTGGCCCAACCCGGCGGCCGAAGCGACGGCCTCGGGCGCCTTGGCGGTGATCGAGGGCGCAAAGGTCTACGATGAGCTGGCAGATGCCGTTGCCGGGCTCAACCGGGTCTATGCCACCACGGCGCGGGCGCGGGACATGGTGAAGCCGGTTCTGACGCCGCGGGCGGTGGCGTCCGAACTGCGGGCGGCCGAAGCAGTGGGCGACGCGACCGGCTTTCTTTTCGGACCCGAACGCTCCGGGCTGGACAACGACGATCTGACTTTCGCCGACGCGCTGGTGACGGTGCCGCTCAACCCCGCCTTTTCCTCGCTCAACCTGGCCCAGGCCGTGCTGCTACTGGGCTACGAGTGGCGGATGGCGGGGGATGCGACTCCCGACAGGGCTCTACCGACCGGGGACTCCCGCCCGGCAACTAAGGAAGAGCTCATAAATTTCCTGAGCCGCCTGGAGCAAGCCCTTGATGACATGGGGTTTTTCCATCCCGTCGAGAAGCGCTACATTATGGTGCGCAACCTGCGGAACGTCTTTCAGCGGGCCGAGGCGACCGAGCAGGAATTGCGCACCCTGCATGGTGTGGTCTCCGCCTTGCGCGGCGCCAAGCTCGGCAAGGGGCCGCAGGACTGACGGCACCCTGTTGGGTCCGCTTGACAGCCGACGCGCCATCCCTATAGTCCCGCGCTTCTTCCTGGGAACGTGTGTGCGGGCCTTTGTGCCCGTGCCCCGCCGCAAGCGGCTACCGACCGCTTGAGGACTACCGGGACACCAACGGAAAAGAGTGAGAAATCATGTCCAAGCGCTTGAGTTCCAAGTACAAGATTGACCGCCGGATGGGCCAGAACATCTGGGGCCGCCCGAAGAGCCCGGTCAATAAGCGTGAGTACGGCCCCGGCCAGCACGGCCAGCGGCGTAAGAAGCCCTCCGATTTCGGCACCCAGCTCGCCGCCAAGCAGAAGCTCAAGGGCTACTATGGCAATATCGGCGAGAAGCGCTTCCGCCGCTACTACGAGGAAGCCACCCGTCGCAAGGGCGACACCGGCGAGAACCTCATCAGCCTCCTGGAATCCCGGCTCGACGCCGTCGTCTACCGCTCGAAATTCGTGCCGACCGTCTTCGCCGCCCGCCAGTTCGTGAACCACGGCCACATCAAGGTGAACGGCAAGCGGGTCAACATCCCCTCCTATAACGTCAAACCCGGCGACGTCGTCGAGGTGCGGGAAAAGAGCCGCGAAGTGCAGATCGTACTGGAAGGCGTCGCCTCCCAGGAGCGGGAGGTGCCGGACTACATCGATGCCGACCACAAGGCGATGAAGGCCACCTACCTGCGCGAGCCCAAGCTCCTCGAAGTGCCCTATCCGGTGCAGATGGAGCCGAACCAGGTTATCGAGTTCTACTCGCGCTAACAGCAGCGCCGCGACCACAGAAAAGGGGGCCTTTCGGCCCCCTTCAGATTGCTGACGAACCCCGTCGATTTTCGGCGGGGTTTGTTTTTTTGATGGTTGCAATTGCTGGCGTGAGTTTTGGGTGATGTCGCCGGTCTA
>JANQMX010000025.1 GCA_028279885.1 Rhodovibrionaceae bacterium
CGTGTAACCTCCACCATGGACGGTCCCCTCTGTTTGAGTTGTCGATAAACTCACTCTGGCACATCCGATGCCGTCGGGGGCCGTCCACAACAACATTCATCGGCTATCGCGGAACTTCGACATGCCTTCGGCACCTCGCTGCGCGAGCCCGGACACGCGGGCTTCGCCCTTGGCCGGGATGACATTGTGAGACTGGCCGGCGAACGGCGCCGCTCAGGCTGCGCCTCACGAAGAGCCCTGCCGCGCCGGCTGGTTCTCGACCTTGCTCATGTCCTGCTTCTGGGGTCCGAAGGGCAGCAGGAGCAGCTCGCCGAGGCTGCGGTCCTTGTCGTACTCCACCCCGATCGGCATGTCCGGCCGGCGCTGGGTCGGGCTCATGCTGCCGAACAGGCGGTCCCAGAGGCTGAGCAGGGTGCCGTAGTTGGAATCCGTGTCGTGGCGCACCGCGTGATGATGGATCCAGTGGATGCCGGGCGTGATGATCAACCAGCCCAGGGCGCGTTCCAGGCGTTTCGGCAGGCGCACGTTGGAATGCTGGAAGATGGCGGCCACCAGCACCACCGTCTCATGCAGCAGGATGGCCGCGAAGGGGATGTCCAGCAGGATGACGACGACCACGCGGAAGCTGGCGCTGAGCAGCACCTCGCCGAAGTGAAAACGCACCGCAGACGTGCTGTCGAGCCGCCGGTCGAGATGATGCACCTGATGGAAGCGCCAGAGGGGTTGGAACTCGTGGTTGGCCCGGTGCCACCAGTAGATCATGAAATCCAGGATCAGGATGTCGACGATCAGGAACCAGCCGCCCTTCCATTCGTCCGGCCGCCAACCAAGGCTGTAGCTCGCTGCCAGGAAGGTCAGCGGCAGGATGATGAAGCGCGACAAAAGCGTGTTGCCCAGCCACAGGCCGGCGTTGCGCAGCAAGCGGTGCGCGCCGCCTGGGACTTCGTCGGGCAGCGGGCCGGGCGGCTGCGCCGCGGGGCTCATGCGCTCCCAAACGAAAAACAGCACCAGCCAGGCGAGAACGACGCCCGCTTTCAAATAGGCCAGGTCGTCGGCGGGAAGCTCCATGCCAGAATTTATGGGGCGCTTGACTGCCCGCGGCAAGACATGGGGTTGTTATGGGGTGTTGTGAGCTGGAGACTGAGGATGCTGCGAACGGGCAATGTCAGTTGCCTCAAGCATCACTTGTCATGCTTGGGCGAGGCCCACTGGCCGTCAGGCCCCGATAATCCGAGGGAGGCCGAGTTCCGAGCATCCACCCGTCGGCCCGCGCGAATGTCAGCCGTGGATCCTCGCAACTCGCCTCTCCGGGTCTCTGACCCTGCGAGGCTCGCGCAAGGATGACGCCGAGAGGCCCACCCGGCTTAAACTGTAACAGTACTTACGGAATTCCGTATAATCCCTGTCAGGTCTCGTGACCTACAGATGGTCTGTATGACGGGAAAAGAGAGCAAGGCCGAACGCCACGGCCAGACCCGCGCGACCCTGCTGGCCGAAGCGCGCGCGATCTTCAGCAGCCAGGGCTTCGCCGGCGCGGGCACGGAAGCCATCGTGCGCGCCGCCCAGGTCACCCGCGGCGCTCTCTACTATCACTTCGCCGACAAGCGCACGCTGTTCGAGGCGGTGGTCGCCGAGGAGGCCCGCCTGGTGCTGGAGAGCCTGCTGGATCAGAGCGCCGACGCCGAGGACCGCTTCGAGGCGCTGGCCTTCGGCTGCTTCGCCTACATCCAAGCCTGCCTGGAGCCGGGCGCGCGGCGGATCTACCTGCTCGACGGGCCGGCCGTGCTCGGCCGGTCGCGCTGGCGCGAGATCGACGACCACTTCAGCGGCGCCGAACTGCGCCGCCGGGTCGAGCACCTGCTGGAGGAATGCGGGGGGCCCCGCGACCCGGAGATCGTCACCCTGCTGATCGGCGGAGCGATCCGCGAGGCCGTGCTCTGGCTGTCCGAGACCGACGACCCCGACGACTACGCGCGGGTCGAGGACACGCTGGGGGAGGTGCTGCGCAGCATCTTTGTCGTGCCCGAGCGCTTCGACGACGAGCCGACCTTCAAGGTGAAGGTGCCGCCACCAAAGCCGGCCGCTTAGACCGTCTTAGGACCAGGGGCCCTGCTGGCGGCTGCCCCCGCCGCTTTGGGGTATGCGCGAGGCGCCGCGCGGGCCAGCCGAGGCTCCAGCGGAGGCCGGCTGCGGGGACCCGCCGCCGCCCGACATGCCGCCGCCCATGCTTTTCGCCATCTGCTGCAGGCGGGCCACCCGGTTCTGGGTGTTGGGGTGGGTCGAGAAGAGGCTGTCGACCTTGTGGGCGTGCAGCGGGTTGATGATGAACATATGCGCCGTCGCCGGATTGGCCTCGGCGGGGTTGTTGTCGATGCGCTGGGCTGCGTTCTGGATCTTCTCCAGCGCCGAGGCGAGCCACAGCGGCTGGCCGCAGATCTCGGCACCGACGCGGTCGGCTTCGTACTCGCGGGAGCGGGAGATCGCCATCTGCACCAGGGCGGCGGCGAGCGGCGCCAGGATCATCACCAGGATGACGCCGACCAGGCCGAGCGGATTGTTGCGGTTGTTGCCGAAGAAGAGCGCGAAGTTGGCCAGCATGGAGATCGCACCGGCGATGGTCGCGGTGATCGTCATGATCAAGGTGTCGCGGTTCTTCACGTGCGCCAGCTCGTGCGCCATGACCCCGGCGATCTCTTCCCGGTTGAGCCGGCGCAGGAGACCCGAGGTCGCCGCGACCGCCGCGTTGTCCGGATTGCGCCCGGTGGCGAAGGCGTTCGGCTGGTCCTGCTCGATGATATAGACCTTGGGCATGGGCAGATTGGCGCGCTGCGCCAGGTCGCGCACCATGTCGTAAAACTCGGGCGCCTGCTGCGGGCCGACCTCCTTGGCGCCGTACATGCGCAGGACCAGCTTGTCGGAGTTCCAGTAGGCGAAGAGGTTCATGGCGACGGCGATGCCGAGCGCCGCCAGCATCCCCACTTCCCCGCCCAGCAGGAAGCCCACGCCGACGAAGAGCGCGGTCATCGCGGCCATCAGCATGAAAGTGCGGGTGTAGTTCATGATCCTCGGGAAGCTTGGCGGAAAGGCGTCATAGTGCCATATCTGGCGTATGTTCGATCTCTTCAAGAGCCACACGCCGAAGCCGGCCAAAGGCGCGCGAAAGCCGTCGGAAGCCGACGCCAAGCCCAAGGCGGAGGCGGCACCCAAGCCGCCGCAAGATGCGGCCAAGGCCGCCAACGACGAAGGCGGAAAGCCGGCGCAGGCGAATGAGCTTGGCGGTCCCAAGGGCCTGGAGCCGACCCGCTACGGCGACTGGGAACGCAAGGGCATCTGCTACGATTTCTAAAGCGCCTTCGGCGCTGCACTGTTCCATCCTGTGCAACCGGTGAGATGGGTGACAGATTGGACCGATTACATAGGTGACAGTCTTCTTGATTTGTTCGCGTGCCTTCGGGCGCCTGTTGGCGGGTT